>PQXC01000004.1 GCA_003194435.1 Candidatus Methanophagaceae archaeon
TGGTCGGTGCATTCCTGAGTAACGTCGTTAGCAAGAATTATTCCCGAATCGTGGTCTACGGTGATTTGCGAGTTGTATGCCAGTTCAATTCGCTCCTTCTTGTTCTTCATGAACCTTGCTTCAGGGTCAGTTATACTTACAGCGCTCTGTCCACTTCTATTTAGCTCCTTCTCTGCCTTATCGAGCTTCTCCATGACCTCCTTCTTACCTCGCTCATCGCCAAGCGCATATTGCTCTATAATATTCATCGCAGCGCTATTCAATACCTTACCAGAGGCTTTTTCAAGCTCCTCTATCTTCTTGCGAATCTTCTCCTGTGTGTCGAGTTCTGGAGGGAGCTCGTCACCCCTCTTATCACCATAGAGCCTGTCCTCCTCTTCATCTATCGCAATCCCCCTCTCTATCATCTTCCTTATCTCTTCTATCTCTTCTTTGCTCAGCGTATAGTTGTTTGAGGCATTGGCTTTGATCTTAGTTCCATCGGTGGAGATATGCCCCAGGTTCACCATCCCCAACGATCTGGCAACAGTGACGGTCTTCTTAAACGCTTCTTCAATCAGCTCCTTGCACTCTCTTTTAAAATTGCAGATCGTCCTGAAATCGGGCTTCTCATTTCCGGTAAGATACATGTAGACCACGTTCTCATGAGCCAGCCTTGCTATCTTTCGCGAAGACCATATAGCATCAACTGACGCCATGATCACCAGTCTGAGCAGCATCCGGCGTGAATATGCGGGATTGCCGGGTGTAAACCGGTACTTCTTCTCCACTGCACTCATGTCTATACTATTCACGATGGCAACTGCCAGGTAGCAGATGTGGTCTACCGGTATGAGATCTCTGATATCTAGGGGTAATAGCCATGACTGCCCAATCTTATCACTTTTTATCGTCATTTGTCAGCTTCACCTTGTTATTATAACCAAAGAACAATTGTGCAACCCACAATAAAAGCTTTCCGGTTATTTTTCGGCTGGAACTGGATTTCATTAATTTTTAGGTTGTATTTTTATATTTCGTTTTAGGTCGAGCTATCAAAGTGCTGGATACGAGAAGAATCGCTTTTTATATGGGCAAAGGCAATTCTTATGTGGTTTAGATAATTGTTGGACAGCCTCTTAACGCAGTAAGCACAGTGGGTTCAAAATCCAATTCCCTGATTGATCTAAAGTTCTCAATGTGAATTCTTCTTATAGCCATCTTTCTCACCAACATTCATTCTTACCATCTCGAAAACTTTGCCCCCGATTTCATTTAACGTTCCGGGCGGGCGTATCTGAAGTTCCCCGCAGGGGGAATTTTGGCAAAGGCTATAGCCGAAGTCAGATACGCTCTGTTATACGCCGTGCCTTCATTGGACATTCTTGACCCGCTTCCCCAACAATTTGACGTATTCAAAGAAACTTAATCCAAGTTGCGCTTCTTTAGCAATGATTTTCCTCGCGATGTGAACCTGTTGTAAAGCAGGGTCTTCTAGAAACTCCTAGAAACTCCTTTTCTACGGCTTTTCTTATGTTCTCAATATCTTCTTCCTTAATCTTGCTCATATCTGCCTCCTATAGCAATTCTGCAGGTGCCATAATTTCTATTTGTCGGAAGTTATTTAAAGTATTTACCATCCTCACTATGTCTCTCGTTTTCCTCACTATGTGCTTGAAGTTCCAACTCAAAAGATAGTCTACCTCGTTTATAACAGCGATGGCAATATGGTAGGCATCCTCTGAGTAACTCTCTGGAACTGGGATATACTCGCGCGCTACCCATTCAACGTCATCGGTTAAAGAGAGCACTGAAAATCGCGATACTGCATCCTTCATTTTGCTTCGGAGTTCCATGTCGGGAGTGCGTTCAATCTCAGCAACCGTAATTTCGGAGATGAAAGTCTCAAAGTTTCCTATTTCCGCGAAAAAAGCTTCTGTGAGTGATTTCCTCTCTGGATTCCTTTCATCAAATAGCGCTGAAATTACCGAAGTGTGAAAAAGTGTTAAGGAAGCGAAGAAGGATTTGGACCTTCAGGAGAGGGCTGCGCTCGGAACTACTGCCTCTTACTTCTTACTTCTGCCTTTAATTCTTCTCTGAGCCTCCATTGCTTCCTCTTTCAATGCTAATATATTGTCCAAAAACTCTCTTATCTCCGGTGGCACCCCCCTCTCCCCTCGGCTCTCTCCCTCATTAATTAGCTGGTTTAACGCCTCTCTAATCTCTTCTAAGCTCGGCATCTCCGCTCCCCCTTCTCCAAATCCAAACCCTCTATGACCATTATCCGCATCCGCAGAAAGCACTTCCTGTAAAGAATTCAGCATCTCATGATTCTCAAGAAGCCAGAGGTAATCCTCCCTGAGCGAGCTATTCTTGAGCACGCTGTATGCCAGATTGACCTGAGGAGTCTTTTCAAGCTGTCTATATCGCTCACGTATAACCCTCTCAACCTCCCTCTTGTCTGTATTGTGGTGAAGCTGAAGCGAACCTTCATCCAATCCGAGCACTGATAGGAAAGTATCATTACCGGGCGGTAGGTATTGTACCCAGTCCTGATTGTTATTAAGTATCTCATCCCGCCGTTGTAGATATTCCATAATTGCACCCGGTTCATTAAGAGCAGTAAGTATAATCTTCTCGAAAATGCGCCTGTCCATACGCTTCCATTTCTTCCTGTGCTTGTTCCTCCCTTTAAGAATGTCCCTCTCCGTGTATTTCGCTATAAAACTCAGTACGAAGTCGTACTCTTCTCGTGATGCAGTATCGCTGAGTATTGTGCCGATTCTTTTCAATAATTCGGTGCCTGCCCTGCATTTTCTCTTGATATCACCGGCTTTAGCGTTCTTTGCAAGCCCTGCAATCTCGTACAGGTCAGGCATCCCGCGCATATAAAGAAGGATGTAATCCCTGTATCTGTCCATTATCTCACCCATTCTAAGGTACTCCTTCTCGGTACTGATAGATGCATGGTGCTTCTTAACCAGTTCTTTTCTTTCGGAAGGGAGCATGCTCTTTGTGATATACTCAAATGCAACAAGCAGTTCATCATACTGTTTCCGTAGTCGGGGGCTGCTCAGTACATCGAAAGCATCCTCAATTAGCTCATCTGGATAGCTTGAAAACTTCAATTTCCTCTCATAAGCCGCCTCTATTTGCTCATCAGACGCATCATGCTCTACACCAAGAACACAGTAAAATGTAGGGAAGCCATCCATTAGTGCGTATACCCATTCTGGATGCAGCTCTTCCAATCGCTCGAACTTGCTGGCGTACCTCCCAATCCGATGTACATCCACATAACCATAATCATCACTGGCGATATTCCAGTATGGGTCATCCTCAATAGGTACATCTCGCCTCTTTACCCCCATAGTCTCCGTTCTTAGTCCTTTCACCTTTTTCTTCTTACTCATTCCCCTCCCTCGGCATTACCTCTATCACACTTCCACTCCCCAAATTAAGCTCAGATACTCTCTGATCATCCTCAAGCTCCCCATCATCATGAAATAAGCCCTCATTATCGTCCATGATGCCCTTCTCCTTCAACTCTCGCTTGAGGTCTGATATCATGCTCGAAGGATTGAGATAGAAGTCCAGTGTAATCTCTTTTGTTGTATTTACTATGCTTACATGTACACCCTCCACCCCGAGCAGTTTCTTCATCCATTTGTTCTTATCCTTCTTCGATAACCTGCTCCTCGCCTCTAATTTCACTGTACGCTGATTACCCGAATCGGCATCCTTTGCCGTGACATTCAATATCCCGAACTCCTTACCCACCTCAAACGTGATATCTATCTTGTTCTGATGGATAGGCATAGGCTCGATTGAGACCCAGAATTCTCCAAGAAACTCATTATCCTCCGGATACAGCTCCTCCCCCTGATACACCGGAATAACCACCTTATCTATGTAACCCGTAGCATTTGTATAAATACGTGTACGTGAAATAGGGATCTTTGTATTCCGCTCAATTACCCTTGAGATCGTACCATCTGCTGTCTCTACACCCAGTGAACTTGAAATCACATCGCTTATCTCTATATTCTTCGCAAATCGCGATTTCTCTTTTACGAACTCCGTACTTGCAATAGCAGTGCCGAGCGCAACCGCTTCGTATGGGTCGCCTTTTAAGGGCTCTTTACCAAAATATTCCGTTACAAATTCACGAACCGCAGGTATCAGGGTTGTACCACCTACGAGCAATATATCATCTATCTCGTCTTTTTCCAGTGATGCATCGTTTAATGCGCGTTCAATCGGCTTCCTTGTTCGTTCAATAATGTCCGATATCATACCGTTAAGTTCTGCTCGTGTCAGCACCATACTGAAAGGAGGTTTGTCCGGAGCCACGAAAGGGATATTGATTGTAGTGCGCTCTGTGGAGGATAGTGCAATCTTTGCCGCCTCTGACGCTTCGCAAATCGTTGCCCTGAGCGCTAAATCATTCTTCACATCCACTCCAAATTCATCCTCCAGCTTCTTAATTACACGCTCCTCAATACGAGCATCTATGTCATCACCACCAAGTCTGTGCTCGCCTCCACTCGCATCCACATCAAAGAAGCCAGAAGAGATGGAAAGGATGGACACATCGAATGTCCCACCACCAAAGTCATAAACCAGCACTCTCCTGTCCCTATCCCTGTCCCTATCTCCGCCTCCGTCTTCCCTTATGCCATACGCCAACGCGGCAGCAGTGGGCTCATTTATCATCTTCAAGACATTCAGTCCTGCAATTTCCGCAGCATCCTTTATTGATTGCCTCTGCGCATCGGAGTAATTTGCAGGGACTGATACCACGGCATCAATGAACCTTTTACCAGTCTGTTTCTCTGCATCATCCTTAATCTTCTTGAATATACATGCTCCTATATACTCTGCCGGGAATTTGTACCTTCCAATCTTCTTCTTAAAGCCCGTACCCATTTCCCTCTTTATTGAATATACTGTTCTATCAGGATGCACAAGCATGTTCCGCTTGGCTATTTCTCCCACTATATACTCATTCTCGCTCTTGAAATAAACTACGGAAGGTGTAAACTTCTCACCTTCGCTGTTCTCTATTATCGTCGGCTCTTCAAGCAGCATATACGCCATCTTTGTGTTCGTGGTTCCGAAGTCTATACCCAATATATCTCTATCTATTGCTATTGCCATTCCTCTCCTTCTCCTTCCCCCTCGTATCTTTTATAGCTCTCTATTTGCTATTTGCTATTTATTATTCGCTCTTTAAATACCCCCGTCCCCTGATACCTGATACCTGATACCTGATACTTGCTCTGCACCTCACCCTGTAGCTGTGGCGCTAACCTCCCTTCAAGCTCGTTTAATATCTCTCTTAGAGAACTTATATCCCGTGTAAGCCCTTCTACTTTCTCAGCCTGCAATTCCAGCTCTTTTATTCTCTCTCTTAAAAAAGCTATCTCCTCTCTTAGTCTCTCGAGTTCTTCTTCTCTTGAGCTCCCAAGTTCATTTAGCCTTTGATTCCCTGCTTCCAGTTTCGTTTTTAGTGTGCTTATATCCTGTACAAGCTTCTCGAGTTTCTCTTCCTGTGAGTGCTCAAACTCGCTCATCCGCTGGTTTAGCTCTGCAAGTCTGTGTTTTGTGGGGCGAATCCACCTGGAGATGCGGCGCAGTAAGCCCTTTCTTCTCACCTCTTTCACCTCTACCTCTTCCTCTGGTACCTCAAATGGGCGTTTTGATACAATCACTTCGGCTGGTCTTACAATCTTGTCTCCCACACGGTATCCTTTTCTTATCACCCGAAAAACCGAATTCGCAGGATACGTGGTTCCATACTCCAATCCAACAGCGGTATGCATTCTATCATCGAACTTATCTCCAGCCGCTGGCTCTATTGGGATAACACCCATCGCTGAAAGCAATTGGTCGTAGATTATGTCTATATTCTTCTTGATATTCTCCGAATAACTCTTTATTACATCACAGGTATTGCTATTGCTACTGCTACTTTCGTATATCGCACTTACACGTGTCAATGAATCAGCGATGCCCAGCAGCTTCTTTACAAGCTCTATTCTTAGTTCCTCTCTCTTATTCTCTTCGTTTCGCCTGCTTCTTTCGATATAGTCCCTGAATTCATCCTTCAATTTATCGTATTTGGACTTCCAGTCCTCAGACTCAGATGAACCGTTGTCTGATTTACCCACCAGCAACGCAAGCACTACTATCCCGGTTATGTTATGTACATGTAACCATCGGCGGTATTTGTGTTTCATCTTCCGTTAAGATTTAACTCCCATAAAAATAATTTTCTTGTTGCAATTGCAACTCATTTTACCCATCTACCCAGTCAGCCGAAAGCTCAGGGTGCAAAGATAGAACTGATCCTCTCTACGTTCTTCGTCTTCGCGAATATCGTCACGAGGTCATGAGCTTTTATCACAGTATCGCCTTTTGGTAATATAATATCTCCATCACGCTCTATTGCCACTATTATACCCTCTTTTATACGCAATTTCGATATCTTCTTCCCCACTACCTTCGATTTATCAGAGACGATAACCTCAAAGATCTCAGCCTTGCCACCACTCACAGGCAGGAAATCCTTTATCCGGGGGCGCTTCACCGAGAAATATAGATGACTGGCAACGGTCATATCAGGATTCTCATACATGAAGATGCCTGCCTCCTTGAACATCTCCACATGCTCCTCCTGATTCACCACCGCGACCGTCTTCTTTGTTCCCATTCCCTTCGCCGTTAATGCCATCATCAGGTTTGCAGCGTCATCGGAAGTGGTAGCTATCAGCGCATCTGCCCTGCCCGCATCTGCCTGCTCCAGGGTTGATCTCTCCGTTGCATCGCCCAGAATCGTAAGAACATCATATTTCGCTGCTATCTCGCGGCATCGCTTCTCATCCTGGTCTATCACCACAACATCGTTCTTCTCCCTCGTCGCTATATCCACCAGATTCTTACCTATTCCCCCTAATCCCACTATTATCAGATACATTATCTCGAATCTACTTCTCCTTAGCCCTTAGCCTTCAATTGCTCACTCACCAGCTCCAGACCTGCTGCTATACCATCACCCATCCGCTCTATCCTCTCGCCACCTCCTCTTGCCAGCTTCGCAGTTCCTCCGCCGCCGCCTCCCAGCACATGACAAACTCGCTTCACTATCATTGCTGCATCCAGTTCAAGACTATCGGGCACAGAGGATACAACAGCTACGCGATTATCTATCTCTATCCTCGAGAGTAGCAATGCCACAAACCCCTCGGTTGATAAACGCGATGCGATTCTCATCAGCTCCTTCTCATCTGCATCTGGTATAACTTCTGCAATTACCTTTATACCTTCTATCTCCTGTGCCTTGGCTTTCAGAACACTGACATGCAATTCCGCTATCTCTGCCCTCAAGCGCTCATTCTCTTTCCTCAACTGCTTCCACTCACTAAAGAACCGCTCCACCGTCTCCGGCAGCCTATCCTCCGGTATCCTGAGCACCGATGCCGATCTCTTTATCAACTCATCCCGTGCCTGCATCTCCATCACTGCCGCTTCGCCCGCAGAGTACCATAACCGCTCTATTCCATCCTGTATTCGTTCGGTACGCAATATCTTTATTGGACCCACCTCACCGGTCTTCGAGCAATGAGTACCTGCACATGCCTGCACATCCTCATCCGCTCCTATACGCACGATTCGCAGTTCCTTACCCGGAGGCACACCGCCCTGATAGATACGGAAACCGTATCTCCTCTCCGCTTCGTTACGTTCCACAAAAGAGGCGCTTATATCCTCATCACGCATGACCATCTCATTAGCGAGCTTCTCTATCTCCCGCTTCTCTGCATCTGAAATGCGTTTGAAATGAGTTATATCAAGTCTGGACCTCAATTCACCCTTCTGCGCTCCCGCCTGCCATACATGCCTCCCCAATACCTTCCTCGCTGCCCATATTACTATATGAGTGGCAGAATGATGTCTTGTATGCGCCATTCTACGCCTGTAATCTATACTGCCACTTACCTGCTTCCCTCTTTCTATTTCTATCCCGACCGCATCCATATCCGTATCCGTACCTGTATCTATCTCATGCAATATCACTCCCTCTACATCTCGTACATCCACAACCTTTAATTCATTGCCTGTACCAGTATCCGTATCGGTATCGAGACGGATGACACCCGTATCAGCAGGCTGACCGCCACCTTCAGGATAGAATAGCGTTTTGTCCAGCACAATGAACCTATCAAAATAATCCAGCACAGTGGCACTGAAAACCGTTGATTCTGGCTCTTCATAGTACAATCGCCTGGTCTTCGGGATTGTTTTCGTTCGTTCCTTCAAACTCACCAGCGCCATGTCCTCTTCCTGTCTCTTCGCCTCGCCATGCATCTTCGCAACCCGGGAATAGAAATCCTCCGGTATATCTATATCTACATTTACATTTGCATTCGCATTCTTAATCCTGGAAGCAACCTCTCTTGTGAATTCCGGTGGTATACCGTATGTATCATACAAATTGATGAGTGTATCAACAGATATCCCTTTTTTGCGCTCCATCACCATCTGTCTTATTATCCGCTCACCCTTCGATAAGGTCTCTTCGTATCTCCTCCTCTCCAATTCCAGTATCTCATTTATCAAATCCACAGATTCCATCAACTCCGGAAATGACTTCCTTAACAGCTTTATATGGAGTGCAACAAGCTCTTCCAATGGCATATCGCACTCTAACGATTTCAGCATTCTCAATGCCCGTCTTATAACCAATCTCGCAAGATAACCCTCCTTCGCATTCGATGGCACTACACCATCAGCGAGCATAAAAGCCAGGCACCGCGTATGGTCTGCAACTGCATAGACCGTCTCCAGTGGCTCGAGGATATTATCAAAGAAATCATCAGATAGCTGCAGCTTCATGGCTATCTCTCGCTTATTCATTACACCGGATAATCGCGCTATTTCTATCAACTCGTTGTAATATCTCTCCTTTGGGTGTTCCATCCCGACAGAACCCAGCAATTCTTCTATCACTTCCGGGAATATCGCATCATACACTGTGGGTGTACCTTTTGATGCCCATACAAATCGCTCCAGTCCATAGCCCGTGTCTACTATGTACGTCTCCATCTTCCTGTACCACTGCCCTCCTATAAAGGTATCACCGTTACTGTTATTATTACTGTTACTACGATGATGAACAGCTTCAAGGTCCATGAATACCAGTGTGGCGAGTTCCAGACCTCCTGCTATGACCTCAAGACAGGGTCCTGCATTTCCTCCGCCCACCCACGGCGCTTCCTTATACGTTATTCCCTCCTCTGCTACTCCCAGTTGCTTCAAGAACTCATCACAGTACTGCACAGTCTCGTTCTTCCAGTATATCTCCTTCTCACCGCGTTTATTGAATGCATGATGCCCCATCATCTCGAACATCGTTAGATGCCGTCCACTCTTACCTATCGAGTGCAGGTCCTCAAGCCTGATACATGGCTGTGAGATGACAAGTGGATTTGCTGGTGGTGGAACGCTGCCGGAGGTGATTAACGGCTGGAAGTTGGCAATGGAAGCGATATTGAGGTAAATATCATCTCGCCAGCGTGCTACTACCGGATATCTCTTCATTCGCGTATGGTTCCTCAATTCGAAGAACGATAAGAAAGATTCGCGTATCTCTTCTGGACTATGCTCTTTAAATAGAGGTGCACCAATGAACGAGTAGATTTCACATGGTGCATCACCACATGTATCCCTATCTCTGTCCCGTGTCCAGAACCGGGAACCACACTTCTTGCATTTCTTCCTTACAAATCCGTTCTCTTTAAAGTATCCAACATCATATTCACCTTCATCTCCATGTTCACGAGCTACATCCATCCCTTGATCTTGATTGTCCATTCTCAGAAAACACCCCACACGTCTCCTCTTTATCTTTTTCTATACTATATTACTTTCTATCGTATCTCTTTATTATTTATTAATTATTAACCTTCAATGTTCCTTATTCCCACTCTGCGGTTATTTATTTATTGCATCTTGAAAAGCTTATGGATGTGCTTCATTGCATTAACCACCCTCATATTCTGCTCCTCTGTACCCACTGTAATCCTGATGAGAGAGTCGCCAGCGCCGCGGAAGGAGGAGCAATCCCTGACCACTATCCCTTCCCGTAGCAGAGCATCATAAACAGCATGTGATTTCGCAGGAGAGACATCAACGAGCACGAAATTCGCATCAGAGGGAAAGACATTGAAGAATGGCTGCAGGTGCTCGATCAGGAACTCCCTGCCTTTTCGTACCAGTTCAACAGTGTTGCGCAGGTGCTCTTTATCACGCAGTGCAGCAATCGCGGCTGCAATTGCAATGCTATTGACTGAGAATGGCATTGCGACACGTTTATAGATACCAGTGAGCCATTTTGGAACCACAGCATAGCCAATTCTGAGACCTGCAAGTGCAAAAGCCTTTGAGAAAGTTCGTAATACCACTATATTCGCTTTCATATTCTCATCCCCCTCCTCACGCAGATGCCTCACCAATGAGAATGAAGAAGGTGCAAATTCCGCATACGCCTCATCTATAATGACCATTGTTTCAGGAACTGCTGCTGCAATTGCACGCACATCCTCCTCCTTAATACTGTTACCGGTTGGATTGTTCGGAGAAGCGAGGAATATCATCCTCGTTCTATCGTTACATGCTGAGATTAGCTCATCCAGCGATATACTGAAGTCTTTCTCTCTTTTTACATATCTTGGCGTACCCCCTGCTATCTTTATAAGCGATTCATAGAGCGAGAAAGTAGGAATTGGTATTATCGCTTCATCACCTTCTCCCATGAATATCCTCACCAGTGTGTCAAGAACACCATCTATACCTGCACCTATGACTATTCTATCCTCTTCTACTTCAAGATACGCCGCAATCGCTCTCTTAAGTTCCGCTTCGTTACCACTCCATGGATACAGGCTAAGGTCCAATTCCCCGCTCTCTATCCCCTCTATTATCTCACTTATCACCTGCTCACTGGTACCCAGAGGATTCTCATTCGAGCTCAGCTTTATCGCTCCCTTTATCAATTCTCCAGGTTTGTATTCCTCCAGGTCCTTTAGTTGTGGTCGAATCCGCATACCTCCTCCTCGCACCATAATTTGCCTTTGTGTTTCAGCGCATTCTCGGTGTTCATATTCATACAAACAATCAATTTACGACTTCACTCAGGTCCTCCATGAACCGCCTCAACATATCCTCGGTAACATGCGGCATAATCACCAATCGAAGCGACTTCGGGCTGCGTGTGGTAGAGACTTCCCAACCTTTAGCTCTTAACGCACTCGCTATTCTATCCGCATCGCCTAATTGTAATGTTACAACATTCATAACCGGCTCTATCACAGGCTCAATACCCATTTCCCTCGCACCATCTACTAAAAACCTCGTTAGCCTCATGCACTCATCCACAATCGACTTCATGCCTTCGCTACCGAGATATTTGAGCACAGCGAATGTAGCTGCTGCTGATGCGCCACTCCTCGTTCCTGTCAGCGAATACTGCTCTTTAGTGGTGAGATAAGGCGTAGGTACTGCCAGCTCCTCTAAATAAGATTCTTCACGGAAGAGGAGACAGCCAGCAGGTATCGTGCTCATTCCCATCTTGTGCGGGTCTATTGATATGGAAGACACACCCTCGAGTGAGAAATCGAACTCATACCGCGCTCTATCAGGCAAGAAAGGAATCACAAAGCCACCAAATGCGGCATCAACATGCAGGAATACATTCTTCTCCTTCGCTATCTCAGCAAGCTCCCTTATAGGGTCCACCTGCCCAAATTCGGTCGTTCCCGCGATTCCGACCAGGCATATCGTGCCATCATCCATGAATTCCTGCACAGAATCAGGGTTCACCCGCAATTGCTGGTCCAAACCCGCTTTCCTCACCTCTATACCCAGTATATCAGCGATTTTATCGAACGAGAAATGGGCTGTCTCGGGTACGATTATGTTCATATCGCTGACCCTTAGTCCCTCCTTCCTCTTCCTGTTCCTCACCGCCCTTATTGCCTGTATATTCGATTCCGTGCCCCCGGTTGTTATATATCCATAAGCATTCTCATCGCCCAGCAGTCCTCCTATCGTCCGGATTACCTCATCCTCCATCTCCTTTGTGCCCTGAAATAGCCCGGAATCGCCTAAATTCGACTCTATAAATAGCTTATGCGCATACACCGCTACCTCATGTGGATATGTGCACATGGAACTCAGAATGCGGCTATAAGATAGGTCTCTACGCTTCTTCTCCGCCAGCAGATGCTCCAGCTCCTCTCTACTCATGCTCATATCATAATCATATTTATTGTATGTGTAATTTCTGGTAAAATATTTCATTTACATTTACAATATCCCCATGCATTTATGCACCTGGGGTATGACCATGACATCATCGAGGAACGAGCCAGCCAATTCGGAAAGTGTGAAGAGTTTTTCTATATCTGGCTTGATATCTGCACCGGTAACGGGCTGTAATACGAACTTTATCTCTAAATCCGAGAGGTCTCTGCATACCCTTTCTATCTCATTTACCGATGTGCCCCTCGTTACCACCACCTTCACTATCGTCTCGAGTCCATTATCAACTGATATTCGCACACTATCGAGTTCATTGCTGTACAATCGGCTGTAATCCCCATCTTCCACCGCCCTGTGACTCCTCAATTTGATATCTATGGATGCGAAATCGAAGTTCATGACTATTGATTTGAACGATGTGGCTGAGTATCCACTGGTCTCGATGAAATTCTTGTAATCCATATCCCGTGCCTCCTTCGCTATCTCGTTCACGAATGCAGCACTAAGAAGAGGCTCACCGCCCGTGTAACAGATGCTATGCACATCAGGTGTGCGCAGTTCATTAACGAGCTCGAGAACCGAATGTGAACCAATTGGATTCTCAATCAGCGCCACTGCTCTATTCTTATTTTTATTGATGAACGAGCAATAAGCAGGCTCCGGAGTTCTTGCATAGGTGGTATCACAATAGAAGCAAGAGAGTGGGCAGCCAGCGAAACGGATGAATATCTGCCGCCTGCCTGTATAGGGTCCTTCGCCCTGGAAAGAACTGAATAACTCCTTTATATACCCACTCTCCATCTCTTTACCTTTATCTTTACCTTTTATTTAATTAAGCATGAATGAAATGAAATAAAAATAAAAGAATAACAGAGCAGAGGTAGGTAGGTGGGTGGTTGAAATCATAGATATACACTGCCATTTGACATTCAAGGAATACGAAGCGGATAGAGCGGATGTGATAGAGGAAGCGCAGGCGATATTGAAAGGAGTAGTGACGAGTGGAGTGGAGCCAGAGGATGCGAGTAAGGCTTTAGAGCTCGCGGAATCGTACCCTGATTTTATATTCGTCTCTCTCGGACTGCATCCGATACATGTAGTGGAGAAGAGCGACCGTGAGATAAGCGATTATGAGGAGTTTATAAGTGATAACAGGGCGAGAATAGTGGGAATAGGCGAGATAGGACTGGATTATCACTGGATTCGGGACCCTTTGAAGATAAAGAGGACGAAAGAAGTTTTTAAAGAGCTACTTGAACTGGCGAAGGAGCTTGATCTGCCTGTTGTGCTTCATCTACGAGGTGAGGGTGCGATAGAGGAGGGTTTGAAGTTCATCTCTGACGCAGATATACGGAAAGCGGTATTCCACTGCTTCACCGGTAAGCCGCAACTCGCAGCGGAGATCTGCAATGAGAATGAGGGCTATCACATCTCTCTGCCTGCTTCAATATCGAGGAGCAAGACGATGAAGAAGGTGGCAAAGAGGATACCGCTATCATCGCTGCACGCAGAGACTGATGCGCCCTACCTGTCGCCAGAACCGGATGAGCAGCATAAGAGGAACGTGCCACAGCATGTCAAGGTGGTTTATGAAGAGATAGCGCGGCAGAAGAAGAGCGATTTCCATAGCGTTGAGAATGCGATAGATGCCAATTTCGAGCGGATGTTCGGGGTCAAGCTCAAGCTCAAGAGATGACTATTGGGATCATAGGTGCAGGTCTAACCGGATTGACACTCGGGAATCTCATAGAGGATTGCGAATTGCTGGAGAAGAGCGATGAGTGTGGTGGATTATGCCGCTCACTGAGCGAGGACGGCTTCACTTTCGACTATTCGGGCTCGCATATCATATTCTCAAGGGATAAGGAGGTTCTGAACTTCTTGCTCGGGCAACTCGGCACTAACGTCGTGCGATGCCGCAGGAACACAAAGATTCTGTATAAAGGCAATTATGTGAAGTACCCGTTTGAGAATGGTCTCTCCGAGCTGCCGTTATATGATAAGCTCGATTGTCTCACATCCTTCATCGCCGCTTCGGTCAGCCATAAAAGGAGTAAGAGTAAGAGCAAGAGTAATGCTGAGAACTTTAAAGAGTGGCTGTATAACACCTTCGGGCGGGGGATTGCGGAGAGATATCTGATACCGTATAATGAGAAGATCTGGAAGTATGATATAGCAGAGATGAGCACTTCATGGGTGGATGGGCGAGTGCCAAGACCGCCGATAAGGGATGTTCTAAAATCCGCACTTGGTATCACCACAGAGGGATATAAGCATCAGTTGAACTTCTATTATCCTAAGGCGGGCGGCATTAACGCCCTGATAAGGGCTATGGAGCGCAAATGCAGTAGTAAAATACTGAAAGGTTTTGATGTGAGAACAATATCACGTGAGAATAATAAATGGGTTGTGTCCAACGGAGAGGAGAGGCGTGAGTATGATACGATTATAGCCACACAACCTCTATTCTCGCTATTTCGCGCATTGAACCATGCGCACATGCATATACCCGCTCATGTCCATGAGGCTGTTCGCAGATTGAAGTACAACTCACTCATCACTGTTATGCTGGGTCTGGATGTTGAGTATTTGAACGACCTCTCATGGCTGTATATACCTGATAGCGATTGTCTTCCGCACAGAGTTGCATTCCCATCTAATTACAGTAAAGAAGTGGCACCACCGGGAAAGAGTTCCCTCATCGCGGAGATAACTTATAATAGTGGTGATGCAATTGATGCGATGACGGATAAAGAGCTTATAACGCGCACGATAAGGGACCTCCACCGCAGAGGTATTATAGAAAAGGATAGTGTGTGTTTTGCGAGGGTGAAGCGAACGAACCCGGCGTATGTGATATGCGATCTCGATTATGAACGGAATATGTACCAGATAAGGACTTTTCTCAATAAAGCAGGGATATATACCGCTGGCAGGTTCGCTGAATTCCGATACCTCAATATGGATGCTTGCGTGAGGAATGCAATGGACCTCGCAACTAAATTCAATGACGTTAATTGATAATTGATTTGATAAAAATAAAAGTAAAAATCGAAAAGTATTTTATATATTTATATTTCTATCCTATCTTGGTGCAGGCAATGAATGAAGAAGAGAGCGAGGAGAAGATACCAAGAGCCTTTATGATGCGGGTAGATGATTTTAACCGCGAGAGTGAGGCGATATTCAACGAATTTGAAGCGATAAAGGAGAAGTATGAGAAGGGAGAAGATGTGATGAATGACTTGAAGCAGTTCAGAAGCAAACGACCGGGTATCTTCGCTTTGATTGATGATCTCTATCACAAGGAAGTCGAATTTGAGGATAAACTGGAACGTGCGCAAATAGACGAGGATAAGAAGCAGAAGATGTTTGAATTCAAGCAGCGATTCGCTGAACTGGCTGATGAGATAGACCTGCTCGTTCTTGGTGAACTGGGTTTGGGACGATAGACGAAAAAGCACGCTGGAAGGCTCTAACAATCATTGCTACCGGCACTACCGGCATTGTCATTGGCTATCTCTATTTCTAATAGCTTCGCCACCGCATATGCGGGTAATACTGCCGATAATCGCCTATCCCATGAGGGGGTTAGTAATTTCATATCCAATGCTTTTACCGCATCTTTAACGATGAAATCGCCGATACCGGCTGATATTACTTCGTTCAGGCTGTACCGCTCCCTCATCTCGCGCAATGCTGTAATTAATTCATTAACCTGGGCATCCTTCACCTGAACTGCGATGCTGTGTGCACCCTCCTCCCCTATCTCCTCGAGGTCGCAGCATAACATCCGCGCAAGCCTTCTCATTGCACTCTCTCTGCTCTTCGCTTCTCTCTCAGTAGCGAATGCATAGCTGTTCGGGCTTTCACATTTATAATCCGCACGGGTTATATCACCGAGTACAAGATAGGCATCAGCAGTTATCGCGAACAATTCTGAAGAAGTTGCATATTCCTCCCCTCTCAATTTGACTTTTCTCAGTAATGCCGCCACATTGGTCCTTAACACCCCGGAATAGAGCAGTTCATGCGCATGCGAGTGCAGTCGCTCAATATCGCTTCGCTTCGCTTTTATCTCCCCTCCCACTATTGGAATTACATCGGTTGTGGTACTCCCACAATCCACAAATATCACATCCCTGTGCATCATGGATACGAGTTTTGCAGATGCAAGCCAGTTTGTAGAAGCGAATGCAAGAGGGTCTTCCTCTATCGCTTCACCATGCCTGAAGATGCCACTTCTATCGAAGTATTCCACTTCCACTTCCATACCTTCAAATATCGTGGATACTATATCCCGAATCTTGAGCACTCCCTCTCTCCTCGTCCTGAAACAGTCGCACAACTCACCGGTCATCACCACACCCACACCTTCGATATCAATACCGGTATCTTCTAAGCGAGTATACACACGGCGCAACACATCATATAAAATTGCCCGGTCATGCCACAGAGGTGCGTAAATAGAATCTACAAGAGAGCTATCAGAAGTGGCTATCTTCGTGTTCGCGCCTCCTACATCTATACCCAGGAACATCTTCCTTCTTCTTTCTTCCTTCTTCTCCTTTCCTTCCTCCTTCTTTAAAGTAGGTAGGTTTATGTTTATCATATCCAGATAGAAGAATGTTTTATATATGGAGGATGACAGTGCGAGGATAAAGGCGAGGATAGAAGAATTGGAGACCGAAGCTAAGGATTATTCAGCGGCAGTGGAGAAGGAGTTGAGCAAGTTGAGCGGGTTGAAGGGCGAATTGAGCGGTATAACAAATGAGCTGGCTCGAATAAAATCGGATTTGGAGAGTGAGAATGAGAATAAGAGTAGGGATAAAGAAAAAGAGAAGATAGAGAAGATAGAGGATGCTATTGCTATACTGAGCGAAGAGCTGGAATCGAAAAAGAAGGAGGCAGAGGGTATATTCAAGGGTGAGCAATATCTAACCGAATTGAAGTATTTGAAAGCGGACTTCGAGAATTATAAGCGCCGGATGGCAAAGGAGAAGCGTGAAGCTGCTGACTATGCTCTTGAGTGCTTTATTACTGAGTTACTGCCAATCAAAGACTCGCTGGAAGCAGCTATAATGCATGCAAAGACGAATAACAAGCCCGAAGGGCTGGTGAAGGGTGTGGAAATGACAATAAAGCAATTTGAAGAGCTTCTGAAACGAGCAGGGCTCGAGGAGATAAAGGCAGAGGGCGAGAAATTCGATCCATTCAGGCACGAAGTGGTCACAAGGGAGGAGAGGGATATGCAACAGGAGAATACCATCACTGAGGTGGTCAGGAAGGGCTATGTGTTCCATGATAAAGTCTTGAGACCCGCACTGGTGAAGCTTGCCGTAAGAAAAACCTCAAATACAGAATAACTGAATAGAAATGGAAATAGATACATGGTTATGGATGGATATGGATAGATATGGATAGATAAATAGACAAGATTTCTAAAAATAAAAATTATAGAGATGAAGATTAAACAGGCGGTGGTACTTGCGGCGGGTGAGGGTGAGAGGTTGAGACCGTTCACGGCTTCAAAGCCGAAGGTAATGATAAAAGTGGCAAATAAGCCGGTTCTCCAGTACGTGGTGGAAGCGCTGGCGAGCAATGGTATAAGACGAATTATATTTGTGGTGGGGTATAAGAAAGAGAAGATAATGGATTATTTCGCTGATGGAACCCATTTTGGTGTGGATATAGAATATGTGGTGCAGGAGCACCTGCTTGGAACCGGCAATGCATTGAAGCATGCATCAGAAAAGGTAGATGCTAATGCTCGATTCCTCGTTCTCCCTGGCGATAACGTGATAGACGCAGCTACAATCGCGGAACTGCTGGCTGCAGATGAAAATGCGATACTGATAAAAGCGCATGATGATGTGAGCAGATATGGGGTCGTAGTACTGGAGGACACGCAAGTAAGGGATATAGTGGAGAAACCGAAGCCGGAGGCGGAGATAAGCAATCTTGTAAATACCGGTATATACGCCTTTGATAGTACGATATTCGATTTTATAGAGGATGAACTGCCAGCGGGCTTGATGAAGATGATTCATGCAGGCTACCAGGTAAAAGCTTATGAAACTCATGGCGCATGGCTCGATGCCGTTTATCCATGGGATATCCTCCGTCTGAACGATATAGTATTGAAGAGCACCGGGAGCAAGATAGAGGGTAAGGTGGAACGCGGTGTCACAATTAGAGGTAAGGTCTCAGTGGGTAAGAACACGGTGATAAGGGCGAATTCATATCTGAAGGGACCTGTGCTCATAGGTGAGAATTGCGATATAGGTCCCAATGTCTGTATCTTCCCGTCCACAAGCATAGGTAACGATGTCGAAATAGGCGCTTTTACTGAGCTCAGGAACTCTGTGCTGATGGATATGGTCAACATAGGCTCTTTCTGCTCCATCCATGACTCCATATTTGATACCGGGTCGCATCTGGAGGGCGGATTTGTGGCACGAAGCGGAGAGGGCGATATAGAAATCGGAGGCGAACACCACAGAGTGAAGGTAGGAGCAATGGTGGGCGAATATTGTGAGATTGGTAGTAATGTAATAGCCACAGCAGGAACCATAATAGGGAATCATGTAGCGATAAAGCCAATGAAAGAACTGAGTGGGAGGATCCCGGATGGGAGTCTTGTGGTGTGAAGATGTGCGGGATAGTGGGTTATGTAGGTGAGCGGGCTGCACTACCGATTCTTCTTGGCTCACTACAACGGATTGAATACCGCGGTTATGACTCCTGTGGCATTCTGGTGCAGGATAATGCAAGTGGAGAGGTGCATCTATATAAAGGGCTGGAGCCCATAGCGAGCTTGATACAGAATCTGGATGTCTCTCAGTTCCCCGGCACCATCGGGATCGGGCATACAAGATGGGCAACGCATGGTATACCATCAAAACGAAATGCACATCCACACATGGACTGTAAAGGTGAGATCGCGGTTGTTCATAATGGCATAATAGAGAACTTCCAGAGCTTGAAGGATAGATTCTTGAGCAGTTGCCAGTTCAGGTCTGAGACGGATACAGAGGTGATACCGCATCTGATAGAGAAGGCACTGATGAAGGCGATGAAGGCACACACGCATCATAAAGATTTCAGCCCCCTCTCTTATTCTTATTCTCATTCTCACTCTCAATCACTCACCGCAGATGAATGGTTACTGAAAGAAGCAATAAGAGAATCATTGTCATACCTTGCGGGCTCTTATGCGATAATAGTAGCAGTAAAGGGTTTTGATGGACTTATAGCAGCGCGTAAAGAATCTCCACTCATCATCGGGCTCGGGGATAGAGAGAACTTCATAGCATCAGATGTACCTGCTGTGCTGGAACAGACGAACCGGGTGATATATCTTGAGGAAGGCGACCTCGCAGTGGTGAAGAAAGACCGTATATACATAGAAAATGGCGCGGTAGAAGTGACCGGAAGAAGAGGGGCGAGTATGATTCCCTGGACGATAGAAGACGCGGAGAAGGGCGGCTACGAGCACTTCATGCTGAAGGAGATACACGAGGAGCCAAAGGCGATTATAGATACGCTCAGAGGCTATTTAACAGAAGATGGCATAAATCTGGGAATTGAGATCAGAAGTAACATCAAAATCCTGATGGTTGCCTGCGGTACCTCTTATTATGCCGCATTGTGTGGTAAATATATAATAGAGCATCTGGCAGGGATTCCAGTACGTGTTGAGCTCGCATCCGAATTCAACTATTCGGACTTTGTGCTCGGTGATGATGTGACAGTGATAGCGATAACGCAATCCGGCGAGACTGCTGATACACTGACGGCATTGAAGAAGGCGAAACGATTTGGATGCCGGACAGTAGCGATAACGAATGTCCTGGGCAGTTCAGCAACGCGAATCGCAGATGATACAATATATATCAGGGCGGGACCCGAGATAGGCGTGGCAGCCACTAAGAGCTTCATCGCACAGCTTATTATCCTCTATCTGCTCGGGTTCTACCTCGCTATGAAACCAGAGCATGAATTTGAGGAGTGGATAGAGGAATTGAAGCGAATGCCACAGCTCGCTCAGATGGTACTTGACGATGCAGATGCCGAAATCAGGCAATATGCGCGCTATCTTGCCGGTTTTGAGGATGTATTCTTCGTTGGACGCGGTGTGAACCTGCCAGTGGCATTTGAGGGTGCACTGAAGCTGAAAGAGATATCCTATATACATGCAGAGGGTTATGCCGCAGGTGAGCTCAAACACGGACCTTTCGCTTTACTCACGCAGGATACACCTGTGGTTGCGATTCTGAGTGGAGGTAGTGACGGTGATAGTAGTATATACGAGAAGACACTTGGTAATATAAAGGAGATAAAAGCGCGTGGTGCACCGGTGATCGTGATTACGGTTAAAAGTGATGACGAGGTGGAGAAGTATGTGGATGCGGTGATACATGTACCGGATACCAGGGATATATTCTCGCCTATCCCCACTACTGTTGCACTCCACCTGCTTGCTTACTGGACAGCGAGGACACGTGGCTGCGAGATAGACAAGCCGAGGAATCTGGCAAAGAGTGTGACCGTAGAATGAAATTGAAATGAACACCAGACGTACCGGATACGGAAATAATCGTTCGAGAATCGCACTGATTGTCGTCAGCGTCGGTATTATCGCCATCGCTCTCGCTATCATTGGCTATCTGGGATATTGCCATTATCAACATGAGGCTGAAGAAGCGGGAGCGGAAGCGGAAGCTGCAACTGCGGTGGCAATTGCACCGAAAGAGCTTCTCGGGATGGAGAAGATGACCGTTGCCAGTGGTAAAGATGCTCTTAAGCTCGTAAAGCAATCCCACAGGGGTAAGATCGAGCATGTTCGTGACATGGC
This sequence comes from Candidatus Methanophagaceae archaeon, assembly GCA_003194435.1. Taxonomy (GTDB): domain Archaea; phylum Halobacteriota; class Syntropharchaeia; order Alkanophagales; family Methanospirareceae; genus G60ANME1. The sequence continues at coordinate 21,161 of PQXC01000004.1, forward strand.
AATCATGCACTACATGAATACGAACGGCAGTAAGTTCTTAACCCTATGGACAACCCTGTACCCCAGCGATAGGATAGCATATACCGAAGCGGGGAAGATGGCAGCAGGGATGCGCAACTGGGGTGGTGGCTGGACATCCAACCTGAATGAGACCACAATTGCCGGTAAGCGGGTTTACATCACCTCTCCTGATGGCATAACTTACCATTACTTCTGGGCAGACCACGAATGGGTATTTTATATTGTGCCGCACAACTTCTCGGATGAAGAGCTCAAAAAGGCAATCCAGACATTGGATTTGGACATTAATAAACAAAAGCCAGCAATTGCCCGCCCAACCCCTCTTCTATCGCTTTATTATGTGACATCACGCCCTTTGATGTGGTGACTATGAGCATACCGAAATCTCGTGCAGGTAAGAACCTCTTCTCCCATTTCTCATATTCCCGCACACGAACGAAGAACCTGGGCTTTATCGCATTGCAGTTGTTTATCCTGCCCCTCAGCTTCACTTTGAATACGCCGCCTTTACCATCTTCTATGTACTCGAACTCTTCTATATAGCCACCTTCCTTCATTACCCCCAGCACGTTCCCTATCAGCTTAGAAGCAGGCTTTATACTGCATTCCATCTTCCCTACACGTTCCGTATTCTTTATATGCGATAACGCATCTGCAAGTGGGTCATTTAATGACATTCTTCTCCTCTCTCCTTTCTCTCTTCTCCATTATCCTCAATCAGTTGTATTTCTTAAATCCTATATCCCTCGCTATCTCCCTGAAGCACTGCCGACATAGATATATCCCGTATCTGCGGATCAAACCCCGCCGTCTGCCACATCGCCTGCATGCGTTCGCGCCCCTCCCAAATCTCTTATCTTTGTTCCTCTCCATTGCTTCTCTTCCTATCTTCCTATCTTCTATCTCCCTATATTGTATGCTATAAAAATAAAATAAAACCTCGATAAACCTCACTGTCGCTGTCGCTTCAGACACGCCGGTGTATATTGTTATAAGAGCAGAAAGGTACAATTCTGCCGTCCGGCAGGCCATAATGAATTACGCACCGCCTTAAACGCTCGAGATCGAAGTTATAAGAGTCCATAAAGTGCATAGTACCTATGAATAGGAGTTTGAAGTGCAGAGCGCTCAGGTCATGATAATCGTGGCTTTTTATTACACTCACAAATAGCTTCTTCAGCAATTCCAGCCTGATATTCCTCAATGCCGCAATAAGCGATATCTTACCCCGCTCTTTATATATCGCTGCCAGCCTCTCCATATCTACATATCTCGTTATCGGCTCCGGTTTAGGTTTATCATCTACGAAGATGAGGTAGGAGAAGGCACCACATGCGAAATGGCATCCGACTCCCGATTTACCGATGGATGTGAGCAGCATGCTCATCAAAGAGGGGGGGAAGAAATCGTTCTTATGTATGAAGCCCGTTTGCTCTTCTATCGCTCTCACAACATCTGATACCGTTATACGCTCGCTCGCCCGATAGGGGGTTCTACCACAGAATGAGACCGGCTGGAAATTCACACCCCGTATGATATCCCTGTTCTCTATCGCGAACTTTATGATAGCACCGATCTGGTCATCGTTAACGCCCTTAACAAGTGTGGGTACGAGTACGATTGCGGGTTTAGGACCTGCTTTTCGATGGTTCTCTATCGCTTTCTTCTTTATTGCAAGCAGTTTCCGACCACGCAACTTCTCGTAGGGCAAATCCGTCACACCATCAAACTGGAGATAAATAACACTTGTACCTGCGGATTCTATCTCGCGGCAGTATTCCGCGCTCTGTGCCATCTTTATGCCGTTCGTATCCACCTCTACATGCTCGAATCGCTGTCTCGCATACGCTATCAGTTCCGGCAGGTCTGCTCTGAGTGTGGGTTCGCCACCACTGAATTGGATTCCCGCCGCGTTTGTATTGGTTGCGAAGTTGTCTATAATGGCTTTTATCTCATCTGCCGTTGGGTCTTTACCATATCCATTGCTACCTGCGAAACATACCGGGCATCTCAGGTTGCAGCGATTGGTCACATCTATGATACCAAGCACAGTGGGGGATTCATGACCCGGGCACAGACCACATGCAAAAGGGCAACTGGCATCTGGTTCGGGTTTGGGTTCGGGTTTGGCACTCGCTACACTCACATTCCGTATCCGTATGTCCTGCGCTTCAAATCGCCTGTATAACTGATAATCAGACCAGTAGAGGTCTTTGAAATGACCATGTTCTGGACAGTTCTTGGCGATGTACACGGCTCCTCCTTCTTCATACAGGCGCGCATCTATGACACGATGGCAGACCGGGCAGATGCTCTTTGTGGCTCCTATAAAGGTTCCCATTTTGCTATTTCAACGATAATATAAAGTTATCTATAAAAAACAGAAAAAACAGTAGTTCCAGGTCCAGCTGGATTACTGGGCATAGTTTACGCGGGCGGCGGGGTATGCGAAGTGCCCTTATTTCTGATTCTTGATGGTTTCTAACAGATGGTCGGTGAATGCAGTGCATGTGAGACCATCAGAACGCCCCGTGATGGTATATTGCTTTGTGCAGACATCGAGAGCCGTGTCCAGGCTTTGTGCCTCTGCTATGAATCCTATATGCCTGAGCAGCATTGCAGCCGCACGCAAGATACTTGTAGGATTCGCATATATAGCACGCCCCTCCTCCACCATTCGCAATGCGGAGCCATGAACAGCCTCGAACATTGCGTATCGGTCACCTATGTTGGCACTACCCGCGGTGCCCACACCGCCCTGGAGCTCCGCAGCTTCATCTGTGATTATATCGCCATAGAGATTGGGGAGCACGATAACGCGGAAGTCACGCCTGCGGTTCGCATCCAGCAGCTTCGCTGCGAATATGTCCACAAACCAGTGGTCCCATACGACTTCGTGATAGTCACGGGCAACGCGTTCCGCTTCCTTGAGGAACTTACCATCCGTCGTTTTTATTATATTCGCTTTCGTTACCACTGTCACCCTGTTGATTCCGTTTCGCTTCGCATACTCAAATGCCATGCGTATTATCCGCTCGGCACCTATGGTGGTGGTGACCTTGAAATCAATTGCCAGGTCCTCTGTTATGTTTATGCCCCTGCTTCCGAGTGCATACGCGCCCTCGGTATTCTCTCTGAAGAAGACCCAATCTATACCCTCTTCCGGTATCTTCACGGGGCGGACATTTGCAAACAGGTCCAGTTCCCGCCTCAACGTTACGTTCGCACTCTCGAGATTCGGGTATGGGTCGCCCGCTTTGGGCGTTGTTGTCGGTCCTTTAAGAATCACATGGCAGCGTTTTATCGCGTCCATTACATCCTCCGGCACCGATTGCATGAGCTTCGCACGGCGTTCTATGGTTAGACCTTCTATCTCACGGAAGATGACCTCCCCGGTGCTCAATTTATCATCGAGCAGGAACTGTAATACTCGCTCCGCCTCCTTTATTATGTAGGGTCCGATACCATCACCGCCAACGAACCCCACCACAATGGGGCGCTGCAATGCATGATTCAACGGTGTGCCACTTGCTGCACCTGCATTTGCTTCCTTCAAACGCTGAATACGACTCAACTGCTCTTCCACTATCTCGCCAAAAAGCCTCTTCGCTCTTTCCACTACCGCCGCATTCGCTTCTCTCGTCGCTGTCATATAGAATAGCGGACCCGACGGGATTCGAACCCGCGATCCCCGGCTTAGAAGGCCGGTGCTTTATCCTGGCTAAGCCACGGGCCCTGGTAATTAGTAATTAGAACAGTGACTCGGAACTCTTCTCTGCACCCTTCGCTATCGCTTCTTCCACCGATGCCAGGTCCTTCATTATGAACAGCCGGGCTTTTTCCTGCTCTACCGATTCAATCGAGTTCTTCAATATGGGGGCATATCTCTTGAACCTGTCTATCTTCACAGTATATGGCGCCAAATCCTCAATGGGTACGAGCTCAAAGCCTTTACCCTCGAGGTATTTCATCACCTTGTTCCGCTCACCGGTGTTCTTCAGCTCGAATCTGTACTTCACTCGATTATAATAGGCTGAGAGCGTATCAAATATCTCACGGTCATCAAAGAAATACTTGAAACACCACAAACTGCCTATCTTGAAGATATTTATCTTTGTTCTTTCGTTTGCTTCACTCATACTCATCTCTTATCACTTATCACCTCCTCTCGTTATAGCCGCCAGCCTCGATTGAAACCCGTGATAGAGGGAGAACCCTTCTGCTGTTCTCTGTTCTCGTTTCACATCGAACGATACCTCCTTTGAGTATAGTGCGTATGGCGATTCGCGCCCGACCACCCGTGCAACACCCTTGTTCAGCTTCAAATATACCGTGCCGTTCACACGCTCCTGCGTCTTATCTATGAAGGCATTGAGAGCATCAAAGAGCGGGTCCATGACAAGACCCTGATAGACCAGTTCACTCCATGCTCTATCAACCAGTTCCTTGAATCTCAGTTCGTTCCTCGTCAATATGAGCCGTTCGAGATCCCGATGCGCCTCCAATAGAATAGTAGCAGCAGGATGCTCATAAATCTCTCGCGCTTTGAACCCGAGAACCCTGTCTTCCATCATGTCCGTCCTGCCTATCCCGTGCTTACCGCCGATGGCATTCAGCATCTTTATCAATGCGACTCCGTCCTGCTCAGTTCCGTTCACAGAGACCGGAACTCCCCGTTCAAAAGAAATCTGCAATAGTTCCGGTTCTTCCGGTGCTTCTTCAATAGAGGCAGTCCAGCGGAACACCTCCTCTGGCGGTGAGAACGCCGGGTCTTCCAGCTCACTACCCTCTATACTCCTGCTCCACATGTTCTCATCCACGCTCCATCTCTTATTCTTATCGTTATCCTTATCCTTACCATCGTTGCGCTCAAAGGAGATGCCGTGCTCTGCTGCATATCGCCTCTCCTCCTCACGCGTTAAACTCAGTTCCCGCATCGGTGCAATCACCTCAAGGTCGGTGGTTCTGAAGACCGCATCGAATCTGAGCTGGTCGTTACCTTTGCCGGTACAGCCATGAGCGAGTGCATTCGCGCCTTCTCGCAGGGCTACTTCCACCACATGCCTCGCTATCAGTGGTCTCGCCATTGCAGTCCCAAGGACGTATCCCTCATAGGAGCCGTTCGCCTTGACCAGCGGGAAGATGCAGTTGTGAACGAACTCCTGCTTCGCATCTACCATGACAAAGGAGTCGCTCAGCTTCTCTGCTCGCACTCGCGCTTCCTTTAACTCCTCCTCCGGCTGTCCCACATCCACTGTTACCGCAATCACCTCATCATACCCGTAATGCTCCCTGAGCAGAGGGATACAGACAGAGGTATCCAGTCCACCGGAGTATGCCAGTACTACCTTCTTCATTTGCTCACTCTCTTACCACTTACTATTACTACTAAACTTATTTATTGTTTGTATTTAGTATTAGTAAAATGCTCATTCCTCCTTGAACCATCGGAAACAGAATGATGGATGCGAAACCAAGTTTCCTTTGAGTTGAGCAAGAGCTCAAAATTACGATGAAATGCGTACTAAAATTTATATTGGAATTTCCACCTTTTAAAACCAGAGAGACGGTTATTGCTACAATAGTTGTTGCTAATTGAATAGGTGATGAAAAAATGGAAGAGATGATTTAGTTTTTGTTTCACAAACCGAATCTTTTTAGGGTTCTTTGGTTATACACCTAACAAGTAACACATAACACAAATCCACGAAAAGGCGAAGGGGCGAAAGGGGAAAAGGAGGGGAAGAGAGATGAAAACAAAAATCGCACTGATAATGTTGTCAATATCAATTGCCCTTATATGCGCAATTTCCGTATTCTTTATTACTATTTCACCCGTGGTTGCGGACCGGGGGGTTATAGTCCCTTCAATATACATTCCGGTATTTGAGTCAGAGCAAAAAGCTATTGTTGCATGGAATGGGTCTGTGGAAACGCTGATTATTTCCACTGACGTTAATGCTACCGAAAATTCTACTGCTCTCGAAATTCTGCCTTTGCCTTCATATCCAAGGAATATAACGATGGGTGATTTAGAGTCCTTCAATCAAACACAGAATCTAATTGAACTACACGCTCCTACTACTTCCCGGTATGGAGAGGATGTTCCCGGCTCGCCAGGTATAAACATAACTTTTCAGGAGAAGATAGGAGCTCATAACATCACCGTTGTAGAAGCGAACAATGCGCAAGCATTTATGGGCTGGATGGAAAACTTTTTGGAAACCGTAACTCCGCAAGTTAACCCATAGGTAGAACCTCAGGGAACAATGAACACATCCGTCTTGCTCTCTTCGGGATCTTAGCGAAGTACTCTCTTCCACTCTTTTCAACAATTTTTGTGACCTTTGAAAGCTCAAATAGCACTTCCTCGACAGAAATCTTGTTTGTGAGTCCCTTTTCTCTCAAACTCTTCAAGATCTTGAAGTATATCCGCATAGCAAGAAATGTTGCCAGGAAATACCCTCTTACCGCCTCGTCGGATCTCAAATACGTCTTATCTGACTCTAATCTATTTTTCATCGCATCAAATGCCAGTTCCACATCCTCTCTGCCCTTATACATATCGAACATATCGATTCCATCTTTATCCATGTCCGAGACCAAACATATGACACCTGCAAGTCTGCGTTTCTGCTCAAACATAGCCATCGTCAGTTTATTCGCTTCCACTTTCCTGAGGAGCGCCTGTTCTTCCTCACCTTTAAGCAGAGGGTCTTCAAAAGCGAATAAAGTGCCATACTCAGTCCCTTTTGTACCCCAGCGAATAGGTCTACCCCTATACAGGAACGACCCCTTCCACCGCATCCATCTGAGGTCGATGAGCGTTGAATTCTTCCTTAGAGGAACGATATAGTGTATTCCATCCTCCCTGAGATCATTCAACAGTCCATACGATGAGAATCCGCGATCAAAGATAAAACCAATGTCTTTCTTCGGGAATCGTTCAATGAAGTCTCTAACTGTTGTTATATCCTTCATAGAGCCATAGAAGACATCTACTCCAACGGGCAGCTTTGTAATGGATGAAAAAGCCATAATTACGCCGATCTGATCGATGTATTCGTGGTCTGCGTTGTATCCTCTCTCCGCGAGTTTTATGTTCTTTGAATAGGTAAAGACGGATGTTAAGTCATAAAGCAGAATATCTTCTTTGGTGGCAAGTTTTGAGAAGAGGTCATACCATATATGGACGTCCCTTCCCGTACTGCTTAAGACAGACGAAAGATGCTTTGGGGTAAGGCTGACATCGATCAGCTTGGAGAGATACAGCTTCTCCCATCTGGAAGCAAACAGCCTTAACGGCTTCGGATCAATCGCCTTGATTATAGCAGTGGCAATGAGTTCGTTGCAATAGGGCGTATTTTTAGCCAGGAGACCTTCCAGATCCTTTATCATATGATGGGCAAGCGCGCCATTCCCATACTCAAAAACCTCTCGTTCAGACTCTTGAATCCGTGACCTCTCCCTCTTCTTCCTGAAGATACCGCCGTGATCTATCGAGCCTATGTACTCGGTTATTTTCCTGACCTTCTTGCGCTCTTTATCCCATTCGCTCGTTGCACGATAGACATAGTAGTTGTTTTTGATGATTTTCAGCTCTATGTGAGATGGCTCTTTCTTCTTTATGCGTTCGAATGTCTTCAGGACCTTTGGTGGGATATTTCTCATATGGGTTAAAATATATGGGTTATATATTTAAATGATTTTCGGTTTTTACCCGGTTTAATTTACTTGGTTTTGGTAGAAGCTTTGCAGCGGGAGATAAAATTAAGAAAAATTGGCAATATTGTGCTTTCGGCGTGATTTGTGGCTACAAACACGCCAATTTTTGGCGCAACAGAGATGATTATGGGTTAAAAAGAAGAGTTACGGTAATCAAGTTATTTCACTTCTAAAAGAGAAATATGACATTGTATCGTCCTTTTTCAACGGATTGAACTACAAAGAATGGAAGAGGCTCTCTCCAGAAGAACTTTCAAAATTAACTGCTGAAGCTTATAACAGGATAGCAACTGAGGAAAAGAAGAAGATGTTTGTGAAGAACTTTGTTGCACTTAAAAAGCTCTATCTGCTCGCAAGTCCACACCCAGAAACAATTGGAATAAAAGATGAGGTGAGATTCTTTGAGATGATAAAGAAGATGGTTGTCAAATATTCAACCACTAAAATAAGAGCAATTTCAAGAGATTTAGAATATGAGATAAATCAACTCATTTCAAGGAGCATATCGGCAGAAAAACCCGTTGACATCTTTGATTTGCTTGAAAAGGGAAAACCAGACATCTCGGTCCTGGATGAGAACTTCCTCGCACAGTTCAGAGAGATGGGATACAAGAATTACGCTGCAGATTTACTTTTAAAAATAATCAATGACGAGCTCAGGGTGAGGATGAAGAAAAATCCGTTCAGATATAAATCTCTTTATGAAATGCTCAAAGAGTTGATTGAAAAATACAATGTCAGGCTTGTAACAACTGCTGATGTAATAGAAGAGCTTATGGAAATCGCTAAAGAGATAAGGAGAAAGCAAGGAGAAGGAGAAAAATTAGATTTAACTGAGGAAGAGCTTGCATTCTATGACCTGCTATCATCAAAAGAGAGAGTTTTTGAAAATTACGAAGAAATAAGGGCTATTGCTAAGGAGGTTATAAGGAACTTGGCTATTATGTGAAATTAGCTGATTGGAGCAAAAAAGACTACTTGAGGGCAAGAATAAAAATGGCTTTAAAAAAGATACTGGTTAATACAATAGATGCACGAATTAGTTATGGGGAGATTGATAAAATGGCTTCTGAAATACTTACACATGCAGAGACGGTGTATGTATACGGAGGATAAGAGTTATGCTCGTCGCCTGCACCTTCATTCTATTCACGATGGTTTATGGGGATGAGCGTATTTCTTGCTTTTGGGATTAGCAGGGTTGTAGCAGGAATAATTATATTTTACATAAGCATCATTTTCATTTCAGGAGCAAGATACAGATAAGATGGTAGCCGTGAACAACAACTACGGGGATATAGAAGAGAAATGGCAACGCAGATGGCACGAAGCTCGGATTTTTGATGCGGAACCAGGCGTAGGCGGGGGTAGAGGTGGAGATAGAGGCAAGAAATTCTTTATTACCGTTCCTTATCCCTACACCTCGGGACCACTGCACATAGGGCATGGCAGAACATACACCATAGGGGACATAATAGCGAGATTTAAGCGATTAGAGGGCTATAACGTGCTGTTTCCTATGGCGTTCCATGTCACGGGCACACCGATCTTAGCTATCGCCGACAGTATAGCGAGAGGAGATGCGGAAGTTGTGGCACGATACAGGGATTATGTCTCGATTTATGAGAGAGAAGAGCGTGTAGATGAGATAGTCAATAGTTTCAGTGATGCAGAAGCGGTTGCGAAATTCTTCACTGGCAGGATTGCAGAGGACTTCAAGCGGATGGGTTATTCCATAGACTGGCGAAGGAAGTTCAATACCACGGAACCGATACTGATTCTTAACGCATATCTTGTGCCTAAATGGGAGATTTCTTTAAGAAAAGAGGCATTAATTAGAGCAACCCATGCCTCAACAGCAATTGAGGGAAATCCTCTGTCCCTTGAAGAGGTCAGTAAACTCGCCCAGGGAAGAAAGGTAACTGCCACGAGGAGAGCAAAGCAGGAAGTTTTGAATTACCTGAATGTCTTAGAAAACATAGAGAAATACCAGGAAGCTGGAAAAATTAAAGAAACGCATATTTTGAACTTACACAGGGATATAACTAAGGAAACACTTGATAATCCCGAATGGGAAGGGAAATATAGAGATATTCAGGTGTATGTGGGAAATAAAATCACTGGGGAGATAATATTTACTCACTGGGGAGATAATATTTACACCACCGCCTTCAAAGGAGGTCCCAATTTTAATAGAAGAATTTTTGACGTGGTTTGATAGAACTGGATATTATTGAAAGGAAAGGTAGCGGTAAGGCTATTTACTATGTGCTCAAATAGGTTGACGTAAGGGTTGACGCAAGGGTTGACGCAAAAACTGAAGGGTAAAAGATGCGATACATTGGTTAAATACGACCGCTGGGCTGAGCTTTACTGGAAGAAGCAAATAGAAGGGGATTTGACTCCTGATGAAGAAAGAGAGCTTGAAGCGCTTGAGGGGGAAATCCTCTGGAATATGGCTGTATTGTTCTCTAATCCATTAGGAAAGGTTAATACGGTATATAAACCTCCCATAAAATTTATCACCCCCTTTTGTTTATTAGAAAGCGTGAATATTTAAAAAGATAAAGATGATAGAATCGTAAGCATTGCTATGAACATCTACCACATGAGCTACACGGAGAAATTCGCAGGTGAGCGAATGGCGATGCTCTCTTTCAAGGGCTGCAACTTCCACTGTATCGGCTGTATCCGTGAAAGAACCGAATACGACATCTATGCAGAGGGGAGGAGATACATTGATTGGAACTTTGAGAACATCCTGAAGGAACTGAAGGCGTTGAACCCGCACAGGGTATATCTCGGCGGTTACGAACCCACGCTCGACCCGGATTTAATAACGATAATCAAAGATATCGCGAAACTCGATCCCCATATCCATATCGTATTAATGACAAACGGGAGCAGAATAGACGAGCGATATGCGATGGAATTGAAAGAAGCGGGCGTAAACGAAGTTATTGTGAGTGTAAAAGCTTTCGATAGAGATAAGCATCTTTATTACACGAAAAGGAGCAATGAGCCGGTATTGAATGCGATAAAGAATCTGGCAGCGATAGAGGACGCTTATTTCAGACTACAGGTAGAGACGATTCTGTTACCAGGAATAAATGAACCCGCGGACATAGAAGAACTGGCAATATTCATCTCGGAGATAAATCCCGCCATCTCTCTCTTCATCGAGCCATGGATACCAACACCGGGCGTAGAATTTGAAGAACCAAAGAAGCGCGATTTAATTGATGCGGTATCGAGAGCGATGAAGCACCTGTATGTGGTGTCTTACCACCCCCTGTATTCCGAGATAAAAAAGATACGAGAAACACCGGTAAAGGCGAAATTCATCGAAATCCTGCCGAAACAAGAACAGCAACACGAGTAAGCCGGAGAGTACATTTATAGCGACTTATCAAAACGATATTTCAAGCTAAACGGGAGGAATTGGGGAGCCTATATTGACGGAGACGCATATTTACTTACCACCAGAAGTAGAAGCGAACGAGAACGTGTGGGTGTGTGAATAAAGACCCGAGCCTCAGCACTTAGGGTAGATAGAACCCGCATATAAATGCAAGCAGTCCAATGGCAATTGCAACCAGTGTCTCCTTCCTCAATTGCTCATAGTTCACGTGACGCTTCCACAGCCCGTAGAGCGTATGTGCGAAAATTATATCCGTGCCACCAACCATGGTTATAAATAGGGGATTGTGATAGTAAGGAGTGGAATGCAAGAAGAAAGGGACGACGCTCAATCCAACTGCGAGCGAATATGAGGCGGTTACGACCTCCTTCGCTTTCTCTATCCCGTATACACGTGCGATGCTCCTCACATCCCGTATCTCATCACCTCTCATATCCGCTATATCCTTCATCACTTCGCGCCCGAGACCTGCGAATAAAGCGATAAGGGAGAGAATCAGCAACCCTCCACCAATATCCCCTGCTATCAGACCACCATATATGAACGGCACAGCCATCGTGAATGCGATATACAAATTGCCCAATGCGAATAGCTCCTTCATTCTTATATCATACAGAATGCCCAGCGCTGCGAGTAATAATGCCACGAGGAAGAGTGTCAGTCCCCCATGAAGCATCGTCAGTACCACTGAACATAGAATACCGAGTGCAGTGCTGACACAGGCGATAATAAAAGCGAACTCCTTAGTAAGTGCACCTCGCACCAGCGGTCTATCCAGCCTGTTATTCGCAATATCGGTCTCCACATCACAGTAATCGTTCAGTGCGAAAGTTCCGGCTTGAATGAAGAAAGCGGTGAAGAAGCCAAGCACTGCGGTTATACCGAAGTCACCCCCGCCCACCAGTATCCCTACCAGCACACCAGCGCCATACATTAAACCATGTTCCCCTCTCGTCAGCTCCCATATCGCCCTCACCTCTGGCATCGCATTATTATTCCTCCTACTCTTATTATAATAAAGAGTGGAGTGGAGGGACTAAAGACATAGTGCGTAAAGTGCGTAGTGTGAAGAGAGTTTTTTATGAGGCACATCTTCGTCCTTGAGGAGCATACGATAGGCAAAATCGCCGCGGGTGAGGTCGTTGATAGACCTGCATCGGTGGTTAAGGAGCTGGTAGAGAATTCGCTTGATGCTGGCTGCCGGCATGTGATTGTGGAATTGGGTGACAGCGGGCGAGATTATATAAGGGTAACGGATGATGGCTGTGGTATAAGTAGGGAGGATGTGGAGGTGGCGTTCCAGAAGCACGCCACGAGCAAAATAAGGAAGATAGAGGATTTACTGACTTTGAAGACTCTGGGCTTTCGCGGTGAGGCATTGCCGAGCATAGCGGCAGTTTCGAGGATGGCGGTGAGTACGCGTCACAGAGATGAAGATTTTGGCACTTTTCTCAGCCTCGATGGTGGTAAGATAAAGGAGAGGAGGAGAATAACCCGCAGTATTGGCACCACAATAGAAGTGAAGAGCCTGTTCTATAACCTGCCTGCAAGGATGGGCACGATAAAATCACGGTCCACTGAGCTGAGACATATAATGGATGTATTCACGATTTACGCACTGATATATCCGGAGATAAAATTCGAGCTATTTCATGATGGACGGTTGGTCTTAAGCACTTCTGGCAATGGCAAAATGCTGGATGTCATCGTTAAGGCTTTTGGACACGCTGTCGCTAAAGAGCTCATCGAGCTGAAAGAGTCGGAGCCGAGCGGCGAGACCGGGCTCAAGCTTTACGGGTTCGTCTCCAAGCCCGCAGTATCTTATAGCACGCGGCGATACATCTTCACATACGTAAATCGCAGATATGTTAAGAACGAGCTGATGGTGAATGCGATTAAGAGGGGCTATAGAACTCTTTTACCCAAAAATATCTATCCTTTCGCTGTACTCTCTCTTCAAATTGAACCTTCAGAGATAAATGTTAATATACACCCGAAGAAGCATGAAATCACATTCTTTCATCCTGAGAATGTATTTCAGTTCATTGTCAGTTCGGTATCCACAACTTTACGCCATGCCGATTTGATTCCTGAGGTGGTTCAGCGAGCGGAGAAGGAGCGGAGTGTGGGTAGAGGCGAGCTATTTGGGCTGCCGGAGGGGAAGGGAAAGGGGAAGGATAGGGAGAAAGAAGCGGTAAGTGTCCATGTTCATGTTCAATCCTCTTTTGAGACGCCTGAGACGGAATCGGGGGCTAATCCAGAGATGAGCTGCCTTGACATCCTCCCTGCACCCCTATATCAGGTACTCGACAGCTACATTATAGCGGAGAGTAAGAGCGGGGACGTGATTATGATAGACCAGCATGCTGCTGCGGAACGCATAAACTTCGAGAAATTGATTGCGAGATACGGGCGGAGGATAGAGAAGCAAGCACTGCTCAGACCTTATGTGCCTGAATTGAGTCCAAATCAACTTCTGTTATTGCGTGAGAGTATGCAGGCACTGAGGGATATGGGTTTTGATATAGAGCCCTTAGGCGATGGCAGCTATATCATAAGGGCGATACCGGTGGTCTTTCATGGCATGGTGCATGAAGATGAGCTTATGGAGATAATACAGCGGTTGATAGAGGACCGTAGCAGAGTTGAAGAACGAATAAAGCTCGTATTCGCTACCGCGGCATGTAAAGCGAGTATAAAAGCGGGAGAGAAACTCTCCTATGAATCTATGCGAGCGATAGTGGAGGAGTTAAAGAAAACAAAGATACCCTATACATGCCCTCACGGCAGACCAACCATGATTCGACTGACCAGGAAGGAGATAGAGAAGAGATTCAAAAGGCGATGATACCCCTATTATCTTTACCTTTTATCTCGCTGCCGCCGCCTCCTTTACACGGTCCACCAGTATATCCACTATCCGCTCATCTACACCTATCGGCTTGCCATAAAAGAGATTCACACCCTTCCCTATCTCCGCCCATTCGCCCGCGAATGCCGCCTCCAATTTCTCTGGTATATCCTCTTTCGTGTGTGCCCCATCTGCCAGGAAGACAGGCAATGCTATTATATTCTTTACACCACTTCGCGCAAGCTCCCGCAATGCATCCTCTATGCCCGGTGTATTTATCTGCATAAATGCGGTCTTCACAACCTTGAATATCCCCCGCATCTCCAGTCGTCTCCGCAGCTCCTCCATCACCTCCTTGCCGTACGGCAATCTGCTACCATGACCTATCAAAACAACCGCTATATCTTCTTCTCCTGTCACTTCTTATTTCACCCCTCACGATATTGATACAGTTACAGTCTCTGTACTGTATACTGAGCATGAATTGATAACCCTAACCCAGTTTAAATAATTTGCGATTTTTTTCGCATTGATGCCATAGCACAAAAAAGAAAAAGAGAGAAATAATTTTCTCTCTATACTATAATATTCAGAAATACAGGATTTTATCTGCACTCAGTGCTCCTTCTACTGCATCCGGGATTTTCACGGGCATTATGAAATCTTCTATGTTTGTCGTGTCTTCTACTGATGTTGCGAAGCCACCAACTACGTGGAATGTTGCGCACGACCCGATTTTCACACCAAGAGAGTCCTTTACAAATCGCGCCATTTGCTCCAGGTTGTCCGGCAGGTCTTCAGGATTTAAACCTTCGAACTGTCCCGCAATGAGTTTCTTTACGTCTTCCGGGAACGTTAATTTTGCCAGATTGCCCTTCTTCGCCATCTCCGTGCCCTGCGGTCCATAGAATATCATAACGTCCGGGATATTATGAATCTTCTTCGCTACAAATGCAACGGCATAGCTTGCATACTGATTATATGGCTTGTCCATGCCCGAATTCACTATCACTAAGAGCTTTTCTATCTTCTTTATTTTCATCTCTCCCCTCCTGCTATTTTCTTTAAGAACTCTAACTATAAATAACTTTGGTTCTCAGTTCTCAATGTTGTGTAAGATGAATAAGAAGACATTTATCCAGGTGCTTATAGGAGCGGGGATACTGGCACTGCTGTTTTATGAAGTGGATATTCACACGGTCGTGGAGGCGATAAGGGGTCTGAACCTCATTTTATTCGGCTGTGCTGCACTCGCCTATCTCTGCTATAACCTCCTCATGAGCTATCGGCTGTTCTATCTGCTGGGGAAGATAGGCACTCATGTCAGTTTCTATCATTCGCTATTCGCGCATCTCGCAGGTATGATTGCATCTGATGTCACACCAGGACGAGCAGGGTTCTTCCTCGTACCCTATTTCTTGAAGAATCGCGCAAATTGCAGTATATCAGAGGGTATGGCGGCTATACTCGCACCTCAAGGTATAGAGTTCATTCTGAAGGTACTTGGTGGCTTCTCAGGATTACTATTCTTCATAGCAGTGATATCCATTGATATAAGCAGGAATATGTTGGTGGCACTGTGCGTGGGTGGCATCATCTTCCTCGGCGCTGGTACTGCCATGCTATGGGTATTGTGGAGTGGAGAATCGCGTTCATACCAGATATTGAGACGAATCCCGTACATAAAGAGATTCGAGGAAGAGTACACGAAATTAAAGGAGAAGAGTTTTTCACTGCGCGGGAGTCTCTATGTTATCCTCCTCATATATCTCGTCTGCTGGTTTCTGCTCGCCCTGCAATGGCAGCTAATCGGCTTAGCTCTTGGTATAACCAAACTGAACTTACTGGCATACTTCCTGCTTCATCCTCTTATCACCATTCTCAGGTTTGTTCCCGTAACTGTCTCTGGTCTGGGCTTGATGGAAGGTGCAACAGCAGTAATGTTCTTCCTGCTTGGTGTGCCTCATGGCATCTCCATCGGGTTCACCTTCTCTCTACTCGTTAGATTGAATATGATCATAGTGGACAGCATAGGTCTGCGTGGAGTATTTTCGTAACATCGTGATATCGTAATATAACCACAATCAATGCTCATTCTCATTCTTATTCTTCTCTAATTCCGCGAGCCGAGCATCAAATTCTGCTATCTTCTCCATCACTGAGATTCTCTCCTCGAGTGAGTCCAATCTTGAATCTAAGGACTGGAATCTAAAATCCACAGCCTCAAATTTGGTTATTAGCTCATTCCTCACACCAGCTATTCGAGCATCTATGGTATCGAACTTGGATAGAGTCTCATTTCTAAGACTCGTTATCTCATTTCCCAACCCGGTGAGCTCATTCCTCAAACTCTCAAATTCACGCTTTGTATCTTTGCCAAGGCTCTCGATATCGCTCTTCGCCTCCCTACCGAGGCTTTCTATCTTATCTCCCACCACTTCTGTACCTGCCCTCTGCTCGAACTCGCTCTCAAGTGCTTTTATGCTGTTATCAATCTCGTTAAGCTTCGGTAGCAGTATCTTTTCCACCCACTCCGGTATTTTCTTCGACATGAGAATATCTATCTCCGCTATTGTTATAAAATTTTCGTTCTTTGTTCTTTGTTCGTTCGTTTATGTTTGTTTTATCTATCATCGTATATCTCCCGATACTTCCTCTCCACATCCTCGGTCGTCACATGCGTATATATCATCGTGGTCTTCAGGTCCACATGCCCGGCTAAATACTGCAATCGCGCGATATCAATACCCTTACGCCAGGAATTTGTGATGAAGAAATGGCGGAAAGAATGGCAGGATACATTCTTATCTACACCTGCGAGCCGTGCGTATTTCTTTGGCAGACGCTGAATCTGGCGATATGAGATGCTCCTGAATACATAATCCTCAGGCTTCATCCGCTCTGTGTATCTCTTCAGCAGTACGATGGTTGCATCATCAACCAGTACCTCCCGCCTCACATATTTCCGCTGCTTCAATGAATATACCCATAGCCTCTTGTTCTTGAAGTCAATATCCTTCTTCTGTATCCCATACTTCCACCTGCCCTCTTCCTTCTTATATACGCCGTATAACTCACCTATACGAATACCCGTACGTGCAAGCAGTCGTAATATCAAATAATCACGCTCATTCACGATTGCGGCATCCAGAATTCTATTCAGCTCTTCCTCTGTGAGCGGGTCAGGAGCTCTCTTTGGCATTGTTAACTTTTTACTTTACGTGCTGGGACTGGGATTGAGTACTTTTAGCCCGATAGACGCTGCTTCTGACTCTATTTGCTCCCTCTTCCTGCCACCTACCCCGGATGCTATCCGCACAACTACTTCATCAGGCATGAGATTCGCCAGCTCGCGCGGATTGTAAACCAGTACCTCACGAAATCCCGAGGGATGCAAACCCCGCTCCTCTCTCTTTCGCCGGTAGCCCACCTTCACCCATGCACCTTTCGCAGCTATATGCTCTCTGAGCTTATTATCGAGCCCTCGTGGTCTCCTCCAGCTCTTGCTCAGCTTCTTCTTACTCCGCCATCCATATCGTTCGAACTTCGGTTTCCTCTTACGCATGCTCATACTTCTGCTTGTCATCGCTTCTTTACTATCCTAATTGCTTCCATGTAAATAAAATATATATATTCTTCATCCAATTCAACGAGAAAGCATCGAGATCGAGAAGAATATACCAGTTTTTTGTAACGAGCGCGGCACTAATAGGTACAACGTGAAAAAATGAGAGGAGGAAAGAATAATGGTGAACACACCGGTTGATGAGCTGTTTATTTTATATTTGATGAAAATGAGTGAGAGTGTATTCCAGAGTCGTCTCAACCCCTGGTTGCATCAATACCAACCTTTGTAGTTACACCATTCATCGAGGACGGGTCGAGTGATGAGCCCCTTACACCCGGTATCATGACTATATCGTCACTCCAGCGAACCCGTGTCGCTATTGCATATTCCACCTCCTCGGGTTTGAATATGTTTATATCAGAATCAACGACCACAACGAGCTTTAAACTCGGGTGTGCGGCAAAAGCAGCGATAATCGCATTCTTCGCTTCACCCTCCACCTCCTTCTCTATCTGCACCACCGCATGTAGATAGCAACAACCTCCTTCGGTCAGTACCACATTCTTCACCCGCGCCACACGCTCCACAGCCCTGTATATCAATGGCTCGTATGGTACACCCATCAACAGTCTGTGTTCAGCACCAGAAGGGACTATGGCATGATAAATCGGATTCCTCCTGTGATATATCCTGGTGAGCCTGATTACAGGCTCCTCCCTTATCCTGTCATAAGTACCGGTGATGTCCATAAATGGACCTTCCTTTGCCCTATCTCTGCTTATATAACCCTCAATTACAATCTCCGCATGTGGGACTGCCACGCCATTATCCAGCCTGAAGAGTTCCACCGGCTTATTCATCAATACCGATGCATATTCAAACTCCCTGCACGGTGGTACCCGCGTTGCAGCCGCGAGGAGAATCAGGGGTGCAACACCTATCGCTATCCCCACTTTTAAGTCCTCACCACGTTCCATCGCCTCTTTATGCATCTTATACAGATGTCGTGGCGGAACGAGCCTCACAGCCAGCCTCTTATCGTCCAGTACCATCATACGATGAATGGAGGCATTGCGTATACCATCCAGTTCCGCAACAACCACACCACCGGTGATATATGCACCGCCATCACCATTGAAATATCTCAATATGGGCAACTTACTCAAATCAGGCTCTTCTATCACCTCCTTCGTCTCTGAATCCTCTATTATCCGCACTTCACCACCTTCACCGCTCTCCGGTAATCCAGCGAGGAACGGTGCAATATTATAAGGGGTTGTGCCAAGCAAATCAGCCAGCATCTCTCTACTGCACACCGCATTCATTATTACCCTGTGGATGCCATCAACAGCATGGAAGAATACAGGCTTATCTTTGTATTTCAGCCCGATAGATGCAGCTTCGTAGCGCGATGATACGCTGTGTTCGAGCTCTATTAGCGCTCCCGACTCCTTCAACTTCTCTATATATGCCCTCATTTCTTTCAACATCACCTCATACATCATAAGGACAGGAAATCAGCTAAAGATCTCTGTTTTTGTCTTCTATTCTCTTCCACCCTCACCTCCTCCTCTTTTTCAGACTTTCCCTGTACTACCTTTTCTCCTCTTTCTACTTTTTCTGACGTTTCAACATTCGCTTCGCTTATCTCTCCGATATGCTCATGCTTCTCATACCCCCTTCCCTTTGTTATGGAATCCTGGTACACGCGCTTTGCTATTCTGGCATCGCGGGTAAAGAACGCTATTTGTTGTATGTCCAGCCGCAGCAACTGCGTTACGGTAACCGCTTTCTGGTGGTTCTTGAAGAAGAACTTCATAAACGGGAGTATATAAAACCTGGCATAGCTCTGTGGGACTTTGCAGTAGGCACTTATCTTCGCTACTATCTCGTCTATTATCGGTTCATATCTCCTGTTACCATAACCATTGCCACCATTACCATCCCGAACTACTCGCTGCCAGGGCGATCTGAAACGAATATGTGGGTAGCGCATGAAAGACACACCACAGACCATCAGGCTGGAAGCATAACGCCAGAATTTGAAGTTCTCACGATTGCGTGTCCTGCCTAAAAATATATCCGCTCTGCTGAGGTAATGCAGGGCATGCAATACATCCGCATCTTCCATCCACTCGCTCGGCAGGTTCTCGTAGATCCAGCTTATACTCTCCTCTGGCGTCTTATCAAGTGAGTATAGTGATGCGATAGCTTCTTGAATGTCCGTCACAGTCACAGTCACGGGTGAGTATATCTTCCTCAGAACCTCAAATATGGTCTCATTGGCGTCTCGCTCGCCCGTCACTATATCCGCCTCTTCTATCCATTCATCACCTGATGATATAGGGAGAGAGAGTGAAAGTGCCTGTAAGTCGTTAATCGCTGACCTCAAATCACCATTCGCATTCCTTGCCAGAATATGCAATACCGTATCTTCCACATTTATTCCCTCCCTGATGCATATTTTGCGAAGCACACGGTAAATTCGTTCTGGTCTCAGCCTTTGAAACCGAATCACTCTGCAATTTCGCTGTAATGCTTTACTCATCCTGTATAAATCATTTGCAATCAGGATAACAGGCTGTGAACTCCTCTTTACTATCTCTGTTATCGCTCTTGTTCCTCCACGGTCTTCCTTACCATGCAGGTTGTCCGCTTCGTCCAGGATGATCAGTCGCGTCCTTCTGCTGAACGTGTTACTCCGGGAAGCATGACCCACTATGCTCTTTATCACTCCTTCATTCCTCTGGTCTGAAGCATTCAGCTCTATAACCTCCCAGCCCATATCGGATGCGAGCGCATAAGCTGCTGAGGTCTTACCACAACCAGGTGGTCCATGGAGTATAGCTGCTCTCTTCGCTTTTCCACTGCCTGCACCGATATTAATAGCCTCCGCCCAGGCTCGCAACTCGGCTATCGCCTTATCATTGCCCACAACTTCACTCAACTTCGCTGGTCTGTACTTCTCAGTCCACTCCTCACCGCTACTTATTTGGGTCACTCTCACTCTTCCCTTATCCCTCTCCCTGTGAAATGCAGAAATACATCCTCCAGGCTTGGCTTCCTCAAATTCACCGCTCTTATCTCTATCCCCTCATCTGCTGCAAGCTCCATAATCGCAGGTATTCTAAAATCCGCTCGCTCCATCTTCAATATCACATAGTTGTGATACACATTTATATCACGAATGAAATCGAGCTTCTTGAACACCTCTATATTATCAATATCATCGGGATTGTTCAGCTCCAGACTAACCAGATCTGAGCCTATCAAATTCTTCAGATTCTTCGGTCTATCAAGAGCGATTATCTTCCCATGGTCCATGATTCCCACGCGATCACAGAGATAATCCGCTTCTTCCATATAATGCGTGGTCAATACAATCGTTACACCCTCTTCTCTGTTCAACTCCCTTATATAATTCCATATCATCCTCCTTGTGTACGTATCCAAACCCAGGGTAGGCTCATCCAGGAACAGGATTTCGGGATGATGCATAAACCCCCTCGCAAGTTCCAGACGGCGCTTCATGCCACCTGAGTACTTATCCACGAGCAAATCAGCCTTATCTTCCAGCTCAACGAGCTTTAAAACCTCCTCTAACCGTTCCTCACGCTCCTTTCGCTTCATGCCATACATCCTCGCATGAAAATCCAGGTTCTCCCTGCCTGTTAATCGCCGGTCAAGAGCGGGTTCTTGAAATACGACCCCTACACACGCTCTTACATTATCCCTATACCTGGTGACATCAAACCCTGCGACCCTTGCAACTCCGGTGGTGGGTTTCAGTAGCGTAGTCAATATCTTTATCAGGGTTGTCTTACCCGAGCCGTTAGGTCCAAGCATGCCAAATATCTCACCGTTTTCCACATTGAAAGATATGTGGTCAAGAGCAACGATAGCACCACCCCTGTTATTAAATCGCTTTGTTAAATTCTCCACTTCTATCGCTTTCATCACTGGCTCCTCTTTTCTTTATTAGCTAACATCCAGTTCAAAACCCACAACCGGGTAGTCCAGCCCGAAATTGAGAAGCACCTGTGGATGTATCTCGCCAAATACGCCCCTCTTCTCGCTATTTATTATTATATCCGCCCGCCTGCCTGCCAGGAATGCGTCATCAGCAGACTCCACCACCTCTACTTTTGACTCTACTCCCCCATCCCCATCTCCATAGTCATAACCCAGCTCCTTCAGTACCGCATCCACTACCGACTTAACCTCCGCGAAGTTGGCAGTTGCATGTATAGATAGAGAAGCAAGATGCTCTCGCTCCTCAAAGTCCTTTGCACTAATTACAGGACCAACCTCGAAGATACGTTGTGGCATGTCCCGATGCTTATTAGATGCAAGGATTTCGAGCAAATTCGGTAATATCGAGCATCGTAACATTGTATACTCGCTACTGATAGGTGATGCGACTTTTACAGCACCGGATTCCTCGTCCTCTGCTCGCTGCATCAGTTCAAACTGCTTCCTCGCTGAGGTCAATATGAAAGTAATCACCTCAAAATAGCCTAATCCGGTCATAATCTCTCTTATTATGCTCTTACGCTCCTCTACTGGATGCTCCTCGCCTATAACTGAACCCGAGGTCGTGGGATTCTCTGGCTTTATCCTGTTATAACCATAGCCAATGGCTATATCCTCAATTATGTCCCTGGTATGGATTATATCGTACCGATAGGCAGGTATCATCAATTCTATCTTGCCGCCTGGAACGACCTTTGCATCAAGCCCCATACGCTCACAGCAGCGTTTGCATTCTTGCTCCCCCAGTTCGATACCAATAAGCGAGTTGACATCGTCCATTGATATTACCATCTTCTTGGGCTCTAAATGCGGAGTTTCTTTATCTCCATCCGGGTAGTGTATCAATACCGATTGGATTCGCCCACCGCGTTCAACGAGTGCAGAAGCTACGATATTAAGGGCGATTGTGACGTTCATATCCATGCCGGTAACATCTATGAACAGGTCAGTTGTGGATTCAGTCACCCTTGTCAGCTCGGCATTGATAATAGGGGGGAAAGAGAGTGTATTACCTGTGGAGTCAAGAATCAATGGATATTTAGCCCTGCCTTTGAGAATATGACCGTATGCAACACCTTTTGGATGCCGTGCTAAGATCTCTGACAGGCTCATCTCTTCTTCATAATCAAGAGGTATAAAAGCGAATCCAGGCTCTACTGCGAGATATTTAAATGGTGGTTTCACTTTTTTGAGGTCATGCAAGCCTATCGCAATCTTCGCTCTATTTCGACCTATTCCACGATGCAAATGCTCTTGAAGCTGCATCAACGATTCTATTGCATTTGAATTGAGATGAACACCCTTCGCAACACCACAAGCTATGTAGGGTCGAACTGCCCCCACGGAAGGGTCCACAACCATCTCGATGCCTGACTTCTCCACCTCGTAATGCACCAGTCCGGGCTCAACCTCCAGAAATTGCCTTAACGCCCGAGCGACACCCTCCACACTGAATAAATCCGGGCGGTTAGGGAAGAACTCCACATCCATATACTCCGATTCTACACGTTCTACATCGGCAGGCATCAGCGGCATTTGCTCTTTTATCCGCTCGATGCTTGTTCCTGTTAAGCTCTCCAGATCACTGTAAGGCAATCTTATTACGGGCATCTTCACTATAAATAGATATAAAATAGATGCGTATTAAAATTAAAAACTTACAACCAGCCTTTTTCCACTATGAACTCTTTTACTTTGGCTGCACACTCTTCCACTGACATCCTCTCTGTATCCACAATGACTTCAGGATTCAGAGGCTCTTCATACGGTACATTTACACCCGGCACGGGCGCTCCCTCGTCCACTGCCTTCTTATAGATGAAGGTAGGAGCATGTACCGCTATCCTGGCATGTTCACGCTTCATGCATGCCTCCAGAGAGCACTTCACATACACCTCTGCGAAGTTAGGGATGCTCTCACGAGCTCTCGCACGGTACCTCCTCCTGTTCGCCGTAGCATCTATTATCACTGGCTTACCACACTCGATCACGAGCAACTTCGCCATATAAACCAGAGAAGCATATACAATCTCCCGCTCTTCCTCCGTATACGATGGCACAGGCGTTATAAATCGCCTTATCTCATCGAGCTCAAGCACCTTCACGTCTACGTCTATGTCTATGTCGCCCAGTGTATCGTGCAATTTCTGTGCTATTGTGGTCTTACCACTGCCCGGTAAACCTGTTATCCATATCGCCCAGCTCATCTTGATGCTTGATACCTGATGCCCCAGCCGGGAATCGAACCCGGATCATGGGCTCCGCAGGCCCACGGGATATCCATTACCACACTGGGGCTGAGCTGATAATAAATAGAAAGATAAAGATATTATTCATGTTCATGATATTATCAGGCTATCAGAGAAGGGTAGGAGATGAGTTAATTTGCAACTGCTGTTCATACATTCGGATTTTATAGAATATGAAGCGAGGGATAAGACGAGAGTAGCAGAGGAGATAGAGTTAGAGGACAGAGGTGCGGGTGCGCAGGCGCGGGTGCGAGTGGAAGAAGCCCTTGTCGTCTTCACTGCTGTGGAACGTGGTGATGAAGGTGAACGCAACAGCGACTATGTGGTGGAGAAGGCGACAGAGGAGATTCTATCGGTTGCGAGGAAGGTCGGTGCGGAAAGGGTGGTTCTGTATCCATACGCGCACCTGAGTTCGGAACTGGCTTCGCCAGAGGTGAGCATTGAGATACTGAAGGCAATGGAAGAACAGCTACGTGCACGGGGTATGGAAGTGAAGAGAGCACCTTTTGGGTGGTATAAGGCATTCACAATCCGCTGTAAGGGGCATCCATTATCAGAGCTATCACGTAAGATAAAGGCAGAAGGTGCGAAGGGTGAGAAGGAGAAGAGGGAGTCAAAGGCGTTGGAGGCAGAGGAGAAAGCGGAATCCCATTTCTTCTTCATGGATGAACGAGGAGAGCTCATAGCACCTTCAGATTTCAAATTTGGTGATGCGGATGAGAAGCTGAAGAAGTTCTATCTGTATGAGAGTGAGAAGCGGAGAGAGGTGGATAAGATACCGCCGCATGTGGAACTGATGAAGCGGCTGGAGATAGCAGATTATGAACCCTCATCAGACCCCGGGAATATGCGATTTTATCCCAAGGGCGAATTGATAAAGAGGCTGATTGAGGACTACGTCCGGGAAGCGGTTGCGGGATATGGCGCTGCTGAGGTGGAGACGCCCCTGATGTACAGTGTAAAGCATCCATCGCTGAAGGACTACATTGAGAGGTTTCCCGCAAGGCAGTATTCAATATTGGGTAAAGATAACAAGCCTGATTTGTTCTTACGCTTCTCCGCTTGCTTCGGGCAGTTCCTCATGAGTAAAGATATGAGTATATCGTATAAGAGTCTGCCATTGAAGTTATTTGAACTCGCTTATTCGTTCAGGAAGGAGAAGAGGGGCGAACTTGTGGGCTTACGTCGCCTGCGGAAGTTCACAATGCCCGATATGCATACACTATGCAGAGATATGAGCGAGGCGCTGGAGGAGTTCAAGCAGCAGTATGAATTATGTATGCGTGTGCTCGCAGATATTGGATTCTCAACTGAGGATTATGAAGTGGCGATAAGATTCACACGGGATTTCTATGATGCACACCGCGATTTCATAACGGAGCTGGTGCGGATAGCAGGTAAGCCTGTGCTGATAGAGCTATGGGACCAGCGTTTCTTCTATTTCGTGCTCAAGTTCGAGTTCAATTTCGTTGATGCACTGGGCAAGGCATCGGCACTCTCCACTGTGCAGATAGATGTTGAGAATGCCGCACGGTATGGCATAAGATATATTGATGCGCATGGAGAAGAGAGAGAGCCTATTATACTCCATTGCTCGCCAAGTGGTGCAATTGAGCGATGCATGTATGCGTTATTGGAGAAGGCGTATATGGATAATGAGAGGGGAGTGCCACCGATGCTACCGCTGTGGCTATCACCCACGCAATTGCGACTTATACCGGTTGCCGAGCGGCATCATGAATATATCAGGGCTATCTTACCTGCTCTGGATGGCATAAGGGTGGATGTGGACGACCGTGAGGAGACGGTCTCGAAGAAGATACGGGATGCGGGTCGCGAATGGATTCCGTATGTGGGCGTGATTGGCGACCGTGAGGTGGAGCGGGGGACGGTGAATGTCAATATCAGGGCGACGCAGCAGGTGGAGGAGCTGGATGTGGAGGAATTGAGACGGAGGATAGCTGAGGGTATAAAGGTAAAGGGCAGACCGTATCGGGAATTGCCACTGCCTGTTAGATTATCAGAGCGGGTACGATTTGTGGGTTAATTATAAAAATAATATCACCCGGTAATAAAAATTTGAAGACGAGAGAGATAATCCCTGCTTTGCTTCTTCTTTCTTATCGCTCTCCATGTAATAGCCCACTAAATAACTAAATACAAAGTTCATCACGTGACAGGTACATTCCTCTTCAATTTACCGCAGAAAAGTTAATCAAAAGCGCTTCGCAAGCCATTCAACCGTAGACCGCATCTCAGGGCATTCTCCACAGTTTGCACCGTAATACGCGTACACATGCTTACCGTTATACTCATATTCGCCCTTTCTGCTGATTACCTCACCATTTGGGCTTATAAACCGGTCTTTTTCTTCATCATAATCGAATGAATCCTTAGAAAACGAATTCCGCTTCGGATTATTCCGCTTCATTCACCAACCTGTTTTCTGTCCGGGAAATTGGGAAATCGAAACTTTCAAGACCAAGAACAGTGACGGTGGAGCACCCCATTGACCTGCTGAAGGAGCTGACGGGAACGAAGAAAGTAATAGAGAGCTTAGGAGTGTGAAGAAAATGGCAGAAGAAGTGTATAGTGATTTGATGAGGGAGATAAAGTCCGGGAGATTTGTCTGGACTGGTGAGTTAGAACCCGCTAAGGACATAGGAGAGGCAATAGAAGCGGCAAGAGAGTTAAAAGGGCTGGTCACTGCCTGTAACGTTACGGATAACCCACAGAGCTTTGCGGCAATCAACAGCTTAGCGGCAGCGTATAAAATCCAGCAGGAGACTGGCATGGAGTGTATATACCAGCTTAGATGTGCGGACAGGAATCGTCTGGCACTTTGCTCTGATGTGATGGCTGCGGGCATCTTGGGACTGAAGAATATTCTGGCATTAACCGGCGATTATGTATCTCTTGGCGATACACCGAGGGCAAAACCCGTATACGACCTGGATTCAACGACGCTAACGCGAATGATACACACACTCGTGCATGAAGGTAAGGACATCTCCGGGACAGAAATACCCAATCCACCAAAGCTCCATGTCGGAGCCGCAGCAGGTCCGGGTGTAGACCCCTTAGAGCCGGAGCTATACAAGATGAAGAGGAAAGCCCTTGCCGGTGCGGAATTCTTCCAAACTCAGGTCGTATATCTGCCTGAGGTATTAGACCGGTTCTTCAAGGGCGTGAAAGAATTAAATATTGAGACGCCGATTCTGGTTGGGATATTCCCGGCAAAGAGCTACGGAGCAGCGAAGTTCTTCGATGAGTACGTGACTGGCGTGGATGTTCCACCTGATTTCCTCAAAGAACTGGAGGCAACGAAACAGATAAAGGACAAGGAGAAGCGTAAGGAGGAAGTGGACAGGGTAAACATAGAGTACTTCACAGGGTTCCTGGAGCATCTAAAGGATACGCCTGCTGTTGGATGCCACATCATGGCAGTCGGGTATCCGCGGATAATTCCGGAATTGAAGAAGGTGATGGAGTAGTTTTATTTTATTTCTTTCTCTTTTTATTTTTATTTTCCTTTTCCTTTTTGCTCAACGCACGTACTGAGCAGCAGTTTGGCAGGCATCATTTTTCATTTTCGGAAGTTGAGGCACGCAAGCAAAGCTGGTAAAAATAGAAAAGTTTATATATTGTCTATGTTGAAGGATAATATG
Source organism: Candidatus Methanophagaceae archaeon (assembly GCA_003194435.1). Taxonomy (GTDB): domain Archaea; phylum Halobacteriota; class Syntropharchaeia; order Alkanophagales; family Methanospirareceae; genus G60ANME1. Next base: position 48,696 of record PQXC01000004.1, read on the forward strand.
GAGGGATTTTTACAAAATGATTGCACAAGAGCAGAAGCCAATAGAGGAGATTCTGGGTTATCTTGATGGTAAACGGAAGATAGTGGCTGTGGGCTGCGGCGGTTGTGCCACTTTCTACCATACAGGGGACAAGAAAGCGGTGAAGGAGATGGCGGAGAGGCTAAGGAAGGAGGGCAAGGAAGTTACCGAGGTCATTCTGCCGCTGGGTGTATCAGCCTGTGAGATTGATATGAGTTCAAAGTTCCTGGAGAAGAACAGGAAAGCTATTGAGGATGCTGATGCTGTTCTGGTGATGAGCTGTGGTGATGGCGTACAGGTAGTGTGTGAATATATAGATAATAAGATAGGAGTTACGAAGCCGGTAGTTCCTGCTAATGACGCGCTGGGGCTGGTGGGTGGTGGACCTACGAAGTTCAAGGAGACATGCCAGTCATGCGGGCAATGCGAGCTTGGAAAGACTGCGGGCATTTGCCCCCTCACTTCTTGCGGGAAAGGATTGATGAACGGACCCTGTGGTGGTGTGAGGGAAGATGGTAAGTGCGAGGTGGACCCCGAGAAGGACTGTGCATGGGTGAAGATATACGAGCGAATGGAGAAGATGGGTGAGCTGGACAAGTTTACAGAGATGAGAGCCCCGCATGCGTGGAGCAAAGCGAAACGTCCGCGTCTGTTCACAATAGAAGAGCCGGTGAAGCCGGTGAGGACGATACTTGCTTCTCTACCTTCTTATTTGACCCTGCTTGGGGGACCGGAGTATGAAATGCTGATGCTGTTCTGATGATGAGCTGTGGTGATGGCGTACAGGTAGTGTGTGAATATATAGATAAGAAGATAGGAGTTACGAAGCCGGTAGTTCCTGCTAATGACGCTCTGGGGCTGGTGGGTGGTGGACCTACGAAGTTCAAGGAGACATGCCAGTCATGCGGGCAATGCGAGCTTGGAAAGACTGCGGGCATTTGCCCCCTCACTTCTTGCGGGAAGGGATTGATGAACGGACCCTGTGGTGGTGTGAGGGAGGATGGTAAGTGCGAGGTGGACCCCGAGAAGGACTGTGCATGGGTGAAGATATACGAACGAATGGAGAAGATGGGCGAGCTGGACAAGTTTACAGAGATGAGAGCCCCACATGCGTGGAGCAAAGCGAAACGTCCGCGTCTGTTCACAATAGAAGAGCCGGTGAAGCCGGTGAGGACGATACTTGCTTCTCTACCTTCTTATTTGACCCTGCTTGGGGGACCGGAGTATGAAGAGGAGTGAAGGGAGGAGGTGAAAGAAGAAGATGGGAGATGAGGTGTATAGCCAGTTGATGAAGGAGTTGAAAGAGGGTAAATACGTCTTCACAGGCGAATTAGAGCCTGAGAAAGCGGGTGATGTGGAAGAGCCGATAAAAGCTGCGAGGGAGTTAGTGGGGTTGGTAACCGCATGTAACGTTACGGACAATCCACAGAGTTTCGCTTATGTCAGTAGTCTGGCAGCATCGTATAAAATCCAGCAGGAGACAGGTATGGAATGCATCTACCAGCTCAGATGTGCGGATCGCAATCGCAATGCACTCCTTTCGGATATACTTGGTGCTGGTGTCCTGGGACTGCGGAATATTCTTGCTTTGACTGGTGACCATGTCTCGCTTGGTGACACACCGGACGCAAAGCCTGTTTATGACCTTGATTCTACAACTCTGATTGCACTGATAAGGAAAGTGGTGGACGAGGGGAAGGACCTCGCCGGTAACGAGATACATAATCCACCGAAGCTGCATGTGGGAGCAGCAGCGGCGCCTGGAGCCGCGGTCTTGAAGGCGGAGATAGCGAAAGTGAAGCGAAAGATAAAAGTGGGTGCCGAGTTTATCCAGACGCAGGTGGTATACTATCCGGAAGTTCTGGACAGATTCTTTAAGGAGCTGGGGAAGGTTGATATTCCGGTTCTGGTCGGGATATTCCCGGCGAAGACGTATGCACAGGCTGATTTCTTCGATAAGTATGTGGCGGGTGTCGATGTGCCACCGGACTATTTACAGAACATGAAAGCGACGAAACAGATAAAGGACAAGGAGAAGCGTAAGGAGGAAGTGGACAGGGTAAACATAGAGTTCTTCACGAGTTTTCTGGAGCATCTCAAGGATACACCTGCTGCTGGATGTCACATCATGGCAGTCGGGTATCCGCGGATAATCCCGGAATTGAAGAAGGTGATGGAGTAGTTTTATTTTATTTCTTTCTCTTTTCTTTTCTCTTTTTTATTTTTACTTTTGCTTTTGTTTCTGTTTGCTCATAACATCATAACATCACATCAGGTCTTTATCTCTATCTCGGCAGCGCCACGACATAAGAAATAGAGCGCAGCATATTCGGGTAATGAGGCGATTTCTCCTTCCTCCAGCTCGTATCGCTCGCCTTTCAATTTGACGTTTGAGTTCCGTATAGCTCTGACTTTAACATCCGCATCGCCGAAGACTACTGCGTCCTCAAGCGGTTCAAAGTCCGGGATTGCGTCTACTCGCAGTGGTTTCACTTCCAGACTCGACTTGCCATGTAGCGAAGTAGGCAATCGAATAAGCCGTTTTATATCCGAGGTGACGGGTTCATCAGGTCTGTCTGCGGACTCGACACGAACTGTTTCGGTCACCAATCTCGCAATACCTTTCCATACGGCAGGGAGCCTGGAGAATCGTGGTATCTGCCCGCTTTCTATTCGTTCCATCACTGTTTGATCCTTTGCTATCCTGATAACTTCTCTTATCTGTCTCCTATCCATACTACTGCTACTGCCACTACCAGTGGTATTTCTTATCTTTCTAATGGCTTCCTCTTCCTCTAACTCCGCGAGCTCGTGCATGAATTGAACCATGCCATCGAGTAGCCGTTTACCCCAACCTTCCGCTATCAGCCTGAGGTCTCCTTCGCCGGTTGCTCTCAGGAAGGTATCCATCTCGAGCCCGGTTGCGGTGATGTAATCTATGATCTCCCTTCGCTCCCGGCTGCCAAGCTGACGCACCGTATCCTTGGTTATATGGATGTGATAGCCTCTTGACCCCGAGAATGCCACCTCCAAATCCTCTTCCTGGAATCCGAAATCATCGAGCAGGAAGTCAATCAGCTTCAATGTCTCGCGTTTCACCACTGCCAGCAGGTCTTCATAGGAACACCTCGCCAGTTCCGCCTCGGTCACCACATGGTCAGCATCGAGGTCAAAGATGAGGTCAGCACCGAGCCACTCCTTCTTGCCCATGGGTGCGGCTGGAAATTTATAGATGGCTGCGGAATGGAAAGCATGTGCGGGCGCATTATCCTGAATATAATTCTGGAGCTCTATACCGGAGTTGAAGGCTTTATGCCTTCGCATCACCGTCTTTGAACTGTAATACCGATCGAAGAATATGAAGCCCCATTCACGCATCCACAGGTCTGCCGGTAGTTTTAGCCTCGTGCGCTTATGCTTATAATACTGCTTGAACTTCGCATGCACAAATCGCACCGTCTGCTCGTTCATTACCCGTAAATCATTGATTCTTTCATGATTGATAAGTTAAGTTATAGTAATATAATGGATAGGAGTAAATTTATAATATGATTTATAATAGAATAGTAATCTAAGATAAGAAGTAGAAGTGGGCCGGTAGCTCAGAAAGGTAGAGCAGTAGGCTCTTAACCTACCAGTCGGGGGTTCAAATCCCTCCCGGCCCGCTGAAAGGTGAACAAAAGAGGGAAAAAGAGAAAAAGAAGGGAAATCTAATTTCTTATGAAAGTTAGGACATCTATAGATATCTCGGTAGATAAATTTTTAGAAATATCTGAGAAGGAATTGCCAATTTATGGAAATTTTCTTAAATTCTATAAAACAGAGTTGGATCTTCTACCTCTAAATATAGGGACCCCTTTGCTCAGAGTAGGGCATTTTTATGAAAAATTGGAAAAAATGCGTCGGGGTATGTTATATGCACACATAGAATTAGCGATGCTTAAAAAAGGATTTGTATCATTTTCAGATCTTGAGGCGGGTCTTTCAGTGCCTGATTTATTAGAGAGGTATATACCTGAAGACATAAACTTCTATATCTGTGGAGAAGAAGAACTATCTTCTGAAATACTCCCATCTGACTACATAAATACAGGAAATTTAAAAGAGGGGATTCGTGTCTTGATATTATGCGCAAATCTTGACCCTTCTTTTGAAGAGGATAAAATCACCATCTCCACTTATTGTTCGGAAGATGGCGCTGATGATTTAATTGGTGTACTTAACAAAGAATTGCCACCCATCGAGCATCTATCAAAATTCATAATAATTGATCCCATTCTCTTTAGTGCTATAAAAGGCGAAGTTACAGCCCTAAAGCAAGAAATAGGAGAAAAAATAGGAAGGGATATAGTATATCATCCCTCTGATTTTTTGAATGTTTTAGCAATAGAGCGAGAGGAATTTGACAAAGAATGGTCCGAACTATACTCACATTCCTTGAAATACTTGAAAGGGAAATATAAATTTTTGGCATTATTTGAAGAAAGAAGAATAATTTATGATGTTCAAGAAAACATAAGAAAAGCCGAATTGCATATGAGAAAAAGAGAATACGAAGAAGTGGCATGGAGAACCGGGAATGCATGTGAGGGGATGCTCAGAATACTGTATCACATGTATAAGAGAAAGGAACCAGAAGAGAAGGGGTTTGGTTTTCTGTTAGAAGGGTTAAGAAGAGAAATTCATACTGAATTTGGAAATGATGTTCTCAATGATCTTGAGTATATAAAAGAATGGAGAAACATAGCAGATCACCCAACACAAAGGGAAATCACATTCGAGGTTGCTGCAAAAGTGATTAAAAAAACCCAATTGTTTCAAGAACTATTTTTCAATAAAATAAAAGGGGGGTTAATTGAGTAAATTATTCTAAAAATCCAATATGCAATAATTAGTGATGTTCACGTCAATGGAGAAGGTCGTAAATGAGGCTAAAAAATCTAAGAAAAAGAAGCAAATGAAACAGGAGTATAAAATTGACCTAACAATATTAGGAATAATTATGATGCTCGGTCTTCCTATAGCATGGGCCCTCTGGTTTGGTTCAAATATTGCCGAACGAGGAAATAGCCCCCCTTTTCTCCATTATGGAGTCTTTATTTTTATGATAGGATATCTCATAGTAATAATTTGTTATAGTGCTTGTTTAGCTACGGGGTTCCTTTTTCTTAGTATTGGACTCGTTGAAACTGTAGAACAGCTTATACTCTCACATTCCTATCCCTTTCTCAAATTTTCTATGTTTGAATGGGACATATTACTCCTTAAAGCGATGCTGTTAATGCTGGGTGCACTAATTGAAAGAAAATATATTAGAGGAAGAAAGGATGTAACATGGAGAGAGGCTTTTGCTCCCTTTATCCTTATTCTTATTATCCTTATATTTTCATTCTTTTGGTGGTAATCTCCTAAAAATGACTACATGAAAAACACCTCCTTATAAATAGGGAAGAAGGAGGTGCATATGTATATAGGACTGGATGTGCATAAAAAGTTGAGCTACTATTCGATGGTAGACGGCGAGGGAACAGAAGTGAAGAGAGGCACTGGATAACTACCTGGAGGTGTTGAAAGCGCTGGAAGAGAGGATTAAAGAGATGGAAGCTATTTTGAAGGAGAGAGCGAAGATAACGGATGAAGCGAAGTGGCTGATGAGCATCCCCGGCACAGGATATACAACAAAATAAAAGCGAGGAGAGGGGAAAAAGTGGCAATCGTTGCAACAGCTCGTCACATGGCGGAGTTGGTCTACTGGGTGCTGACAAGGAAGGAATACTATAAGGAAAAAATAGGGCAATAAAAGCCTCGTCTTTTTCATGATCCCTTAGAGGATCGCCAAAATGAGTGAGGCCGCCACCCTAAACGACGCTGGTGGGGCGGAGCCCCACGACCCCGCAAGCCCTGTAAGGGCTTAACCATGTGCCGAAAAAGGCACTGGGTTCACGAAAAAGAAAGGAGTGGGACATAAGTCAAAAGGAGAAATGGACGGATGAAGAATAAGTTTAATATAAATAGGATGTGTATAGGTAAAGTGGGTTGAGGTGTTTTTCAGAGATGGAAGGATATGCGAAGCTATATTTGGTGATATTTGTCTGTAGTCTTGCCTCTAACCTACTCGTTCAGCTCACTCCCTCAGTACACTGGTCCCCAATTTTTTATGTATTCATCATAACACTTTTCACCACACTCCTCTTCCTTTACTTACTCATTCTCAACGGCATCTTCATGAAACTCTCCAAAGCCGAACTGTTCCTTTTTCTCCTAATATTTCCCCTTATAATGTTCTTTACGTTTTGGTTCGGTCTGTGGGGTTATTGTGATTTGCTGAATCTGAGCAAAACAGGTGATTGCGTACTTGTAGCTCTGATAGTCCTTCCCGTCACAATTGCTGTCGCTGTGGTTGGTCCGATCCTTACGATTTTAACAAGGAGAAGGAGGTGTTAGCTGGACGTGTGAGCTTGAGTTGAGTTTTTTGATATTGTTCCTGTTCTGGTTCTTGAGGAGTGGTGCCGGAAAACATAAAGAAAAGTCACTATAATTTTGTGTATTCTTGTAGGGCTGGTGTTAGAGTATGTTTACATTGAAAGCCAGCCAAAAGATTCAGATCTTGATGGATGGACCGATGTGGAGGTAGGGCTGGAGGAAGATGACTATTCGCAATTTACAATAGTTTATAGTTATCCAATTTAAATTACACATTATATTATAATGATGAGTTAGATAGAAGATGAAACAGGACTATTACGATGTGATCATAGTGGGAGCGGGTCCTGCGGGGCTTTTCGCCGCGAACGAATTGAAGGGCGAGCGTGTGCTGGTGATAGATAAGGGCAGAGATGTAGAAGAGCGACACTGCGTGATGGTGGAGACCGGGAATTGCATTCAATGTAAGGATTGCAACATAATGTGCGGTGTGGGCGGTGCGGGCACATTCTCCGATGGCACCTTAAACCTGAGACCTGACATAGGCGGCGAACTTACCGAATTGTGCGATACAGATACAGCATGGCAGCTTGTGAACGAAGTGGACCGTGTTTTTCTCGCTCATGGCATGCCAAACGAGCTCTATAAGGGCACAGACGAGGATATAGAGCGTTTGGAGAGGCGCGCAGCTTCCGTTGGGGCGTCATTCATAGCGATAAATCAGCGCCACATAGGCTCAGACAGGACGAAAGGAGTGATAAAATCGTTTGAAGACGACCTCAAGGCGCATGGCGTCGAATTCATGCTCAATACCACAGTTACGGATATTATTGTAGAGGATAATAAATGCGTGGGTGTGAAGACGGAAGGAGGTGCTGAGATAAGAGGCAGGTACGTTATTCTGGCGCCAGGGCGTGTGGGTGCTTCTTGGGTTGAAGAGCTGATCAAGAAGCATGGCATAGATGCTGAGTATGCGGGAATAGATGTGGGTGTGCGAGTGGAAGTGCCGGCGATAACGATGAACCCGGTGACGAGGATAAACAGGGACCCGAAGTTCCATATAAGGACGAAGCGTTACGACGATTTCGCACGGACATTCTGCACAAATGAGCGAGGGTTTGTGGTTAAAGAGGTGTATGACGATTTCATAGGTGTGAATGGACATTCATTAAGAGAGAAGAAGTCGGAGAATACAAATTTCGCATTCCTGGTGAAGGTAGAGCTGACAGAGCCGGTCGAGAATACCACCCGATACGGGCGTTCAATAGCGAAGCTGGCAACCACAATAGGTGGTGGTAAGCCGATAATACAGAGGATGGGAGACCTGAGGAGGGGCAGGAGATCGACCTGGGAGCGTATAAATCGCAATCTCGTGAAGAATACATTAAAGGACGTCACGCCCGGTGATATCTCAATGGCACTGCCACACCGAATCACGATGGATATAATAGAGGGTCTGGAGAAGCTGGATGAGATTATACCCGGTGTTGCTGCTGATTCTACACTCCTCTATGCGCCCGAGATAAAGTTCTATGCCATGCGTATGAAGGTGGATAAGAATATGGAGACTTCAGTGAGCAATCTCTTCGCCGCAGGCGATGGCGCGGGACTATCACGTGACATTGTCAATGCCGCCGCTACCGGGATGCTCGCAGCACGCGGAATACTGAATAAGTTATAAGTTGAAGTCAAGTCGAAGTTGAGAGATGGTAGAGGGCGAAGGGGAGCGGGAGCAGGAGCAGGAACGGAAGCGTATGACGAGATTGGTAGATGCTTACGGCAGGGAGATAAGGAGCTTGAGGTTCTCTATTATGAACCGATGCAACCTGAATTGTATCTACTGCCATGCAGAGGGCGAGGAATACAGTAGCGGAGAACCCCTGAGTGCCGAGCTTATCACGGCGATAGCGAGAGTGGCATCTCGCTATTATAATATCAGGCGAGTGAAATTCTCAGGTGGGGAGCCCCTTATGCGAGACGACCTCCCCGCGATTGTACAGGCTATAAGGGCTTTTATGGATGACATCTCGCTGACCACCAACGGTACTTTATTGAGCAGTAAAGCAGGCGAACTCGCCGATTCTGGTCTCGACCGCGTGAATATCAGTCTTGACTCGCTCCGAGAGGACAGGTATGATGCCATCACACGCACGAGAAACAATCTCAGCAGGGTAATAGATGGCATTTACAGTGCTATTGATGCGGGTCTCACACCCATCAAGTTGAATATGGTGGTGTTAAAGGGCGTGAACGACGATGAGATAGAGGATATGATAGAGTTTGTGCGGAACTGCAATGACAGAGCTGGAGGTAGGAGTAGAGGTAGAGAAGTGTCTATTATGAACCGATGCAACCTGAATTGTATCTACTGCCATGCAGAGGGCGAGGAATACAGTGGCGAAGAACCCCTGAGTGCCGAGCTTATCACGGCGATAGCGAGAGTGGCATCTCGCTATTATAATATCAGGCGAGTGAAATTCTCAGGTGGGGAGCCTCTTATGCGAGACGACCTACCCGCGATTGTACAGGCTATAAGGGCTTTTATGGATGACATCTCGCTGACCACCAACGGTACTTTATTGAGCAGTAAAGCAGGCGAACTCGCCGATTCCGGTCTCGACCGCGTGAATATCAGTCTTGACTCGCTCAGAGAGGACAGGTATGATGGCATCACACGCACGAGAAACAATCTCAGCAGGGTAATAGATGGCATTTACAGTGCTATTGATGCGGGTCTCACACCCATCAAGTTGAATATGGTGGTGCTAAAGGGCATGAATGACGATGAGATAGAGGATATGATAGAGTTTGTGCGGAACTGCAATGACAGAGCTGGAGGTAGGAGTAGAGGTAGAGAAGCGGTAATTCTGCAATTGATAGAGTTGATGCCATTCTTCAATCCCGGCATGGATATTTACAGACCTGACTTTGATAAACTCGAGGCAGAACTGAGGGCGAAGGCATCGGCGGTGAAGACAAGGCGGCTGCAGCGCAGGCGGAAATATATCGTGGATGGTGTGGAGGTCGAGGTTGTGCATCCAATGGACAATACGGAGTTCTGTGCGAATTGCACACGGCTGAGAATAACTTCAGAAGGGAAGATAAAGCCCTGTCTGCTTAGAAATGACAATCTCGTGCCCATTGAGCGAGTGGATGACGAGCATATAATAAGCAGATTGGAGATGGCGATGAGATACCGTGAACCTTTCTTCAGAAGAGAGCCATCCAAAAATTAGAGAGTCGCTATCTCTTGTGCTATGGAATCCACAATTCTTTCGTTTACCAGTTCTACGGCTGCGATTTATTGGATGGGCTCATGCGAAACGTAAGATTTAATATGTTTAATGATAGATATTTTTAGAAAAAAATGAACAACTCACCTGAATTAGAAAAAATAAATGCACAAGAATTAGCTGAGCACATAAAAGAACGTGCTCAAGAAGCGGGCAACGAAGAAGAGTTAAAAATAGGATTTGCGGTATTATTGGACCCATTCTTAAGAGCATGGAACATCAAACCTGCGTATGAACGTCATGCAGGTGGTGTCAGATGCGTGGTTTCGGGCGTGCGAAAGGATGCCCTCTATGGGACGGTGATAGTAGAATTTAAAGCACCCGGGAAATTGAAAAGCGAGAAAGAATTCAGTAAAGCTAAGGAACAGGTCAAGAGATACATCGAAACGGAAGCTGTTGACCCGAGGTATTATGGCAGGTATTTTGGTGTTGTTCTGGATGGCTATCAAATAGCTTTTGTCAGGTTCAGGAAAGGGGATTGGGAGGAGCAGGAAAAACCTTTAGAAATAAACGCTTATGCTATTTTACGCTTTTTGGAAGCTATTCGTGGCTTGAAGAGAAAACCAATAGATGCCCAACTCTTGCTTGAGGACTTCGGTCCAAAAAGTGCAATCAGCAAGAAAATTATCCTGTCCCTGTATAAAGCCCTGGCGAAGCCCCAATCTTCGAGGACAGAGATGCTGTTTGAGGATTGGAAGAGGGTGTTTTCGCAGGTTTGCGCATATTCAAAAGACAAGCTTAAAGGTTTGATTGGCTACTACGGGCTGAGTGGCGACATTGACGTTGAGAAATTGATGTTTGCAATCCACACTTATTACACGCTTTTGATGAAATTGCTCACTTCTGAAATCGTTACTTTGTTCGCAGATAGCTTGATTGGTTCCTATCTAAAGAGGATTGAGGATGCACGCATGAGAGGCGGGGATGAGATGCTGCTCGAAATGGAGGAGTTAGAAGAAGGGGGAATCTTCAAGGAGCTTGGAATCATAAATTTCCTCGAAGCCGATTATTTTGCGTGGTATATTGATGAGTGGAATGAAGAAATAGCCTCGTTGATTTACGAGATGGCGAAGGAGTTGCTTGATTATGAGCCTGCGACCGTGGAATTAACACCTGAGAGGGTCAAAGATTTATTCAAACGACTGTATCAAAATTTAGTTCCGAGGGAGATAAGACACAAACTCGGTGAATACTTCACCCCGGACTGGCTTGCAGAACTCCTTTTGGATGAAGTTGGTTATGACGGCAATCCCGAAAACAGAGTTTTGGACCCGGCTTGCGGTTCTGGAACTTTCCTCGTAATGGTTATAAATAGAATCAAGGAATATGCCGAGGAGCATTACGAGATTGATAAGAGAACACTTATAACGAAGATAGTGAATAACGTGCAGGGATTTGACTTGAACCCGCTTGCAGTATTGGCATCAAAGGCGAATTATCTTATCGCTATGGCTGAGTTCCTGAGATACCGACCCAAAGAGGGGATAGAAATACCGGTTTATTTAGCGGATTCGATTGCGGTAAGCAGGAGGATGGAACCAACCGGGCAATGGGCAGTTTACATGAAGACGAGCGAGGGTGAATTCTCGGTTCATCATGAGGTCATTGATAAAGGATTGCTCTCAAGAGTTTTAGAAACGATAGAGGATTGTGTGAAACGAGGGGACTATTCTGATAGGGATTTTAAGAACCTCATCAAGCGAGAATTTGAACTCAAGGAGGAGAGTATTGATTCTTTGCTGGAATTATACGAGAAAATATTGGATTTAGAGAGGAAGGGGAAGAATAAGATTTGGACAAGCTTGCTAAAAAATTCCTTCGCCCCCTTGCTCGCGGGGAAATTCGATTACGTAGTTGGTAATCCGCCATGGATAAACTGGGAGAATCTGCCTGTGTATTACAGGCAACAAACAAGAAGGCTCTGGGATTGGTATGGTCTGTTGAAAAAGACCAAAGGAATGGGCTTGGGCAAAGTGAAGCGTGACATGGCGATGCTTTTCCTCGCAAGATGTCTGGATAGATATACAAAAGAGGAAGGTAAACTTGCTTTTCTTATCCCTTTCACGGTTTACAAAACGCAGGCGGGTGCAGGATTCAGAGAATTCCTGGCAAAAGGATACTGGAAAGACGAGAAGATGAAATGTTCTTGCAATGTGGAGAAGATACACGATTTGGTAACTTTGTATCCTTTTGAAGGTGCGGTAAACAGGGCTTCTTTGATTATTGCTGAGAAGTCATGTAAAACTGAGTTCCCTGTTTATTGTGTGATGTGGCACAATCCAAGAAGCAAGGGGATAGGTCAGGAAGCGGAGCTTGAGGAGATTAAAAAAACGACAAGACAGTTCGATTTGGCTTTCATCCCAATCAAAGAGAATAAGCCCGAAAGTCCCTGGATGGAAATTACTGAAAAAGCTTACGAAGGGATAAAGAAGGTTATCGGTGGAAGTCGCTGGTATAAAGCCCACGAAGGTGTAAAGACAGCTCTTAACCAAGTTTATTGGGTTGAAATACTTTCAGAAGAGCCAAATGGGTTGCTTATCACGAATCCTTCGCTACCGGGGCAGAAGAAGAAAGTGAAGCAGGTGAAAAAGGTTGTTGAGAAAGATTTGGTTTACCCTTTGGTCAGAGGGAGGGATGTGAAGAAGTGGTATGTTAAGGGAGATTTAGGATATATATTGATGCCGGTCAATGGGAATGGAAAAACTTTATCTCATTCGGATTTAAAAGTAAAGTATCCTGAGACTTACCAGTATTTATCAAATTTTGTTGGCGATTTGGTGAATAGGGGCGGAGAACCGTATAAAACGAAACTAAAGCCTTACAGAGAAAAGCCTTTTGAAGATGCTGAAAGGGTTGCACCACCATTTTACTGGTTATTTAATGCTGAACCCTCTTTGGCACCCTACAAACTTGTTTGGAAGGTAATTGCTGGTGGAATTACTGGAAAAGCTGTTAGATTTGCATCATCAGTATTAGAACCTATTAAAATTGGATATATTGAAAAGGAAAGCCCTATAATTCCTGATGCTTCGTTAATTCTCATTTCTTTTAACGACCTGGAAGAGGCCTATTATGTTTCAGCGGTCTTAAATTCTTCAATAGACCTTTTAGCAATAGCATCTTATACCTACGAACTCAGACAAGAAACGCACATCACACAATACATCAAAATCCCGAAATACAACTCAAACAACCAATTGCATCGTGAATTGGGCGAGCTTTCAAAGAAAGCGCATGGAATCGCAAGGGAAATCTACGAAGAAGAAAGGGAGGACTTGAGAGATGATTTGGCGACTGTGGAGGAAGAGATTGACAGGAAGGTTGCAGAACTTTACGGGATTACCGAAGAGGAGCTAAAGGAGATAAAGAAGTGTTTGAGGATTTTGAAGGAGGGCGAGATTGAGGAAGAGGAAGGCGAGGAAGAAGAGGGTGTTGTTTTGCTAAAGGAGGAGAAAATAGAGATCGAACTTGAGCCTTTGCTGATTAAGGAGAACGAGTCGCAAGAGATGGAGATAAAAATTGCTAATCATCTCAAAACCGAAATACAAAATGCGGTAGTGAAAGTTATGCTGGAGGATAAACCTCTGTTCAAAGGTGAAATAGCGGGGATTGGAAGTGGAGAGACGGGGGCATTAACTTTCAATTCACCGAAGTTGAGAAGCGGGCAATATCCGTTAAAGGTTATCTTAGAGCATGAGAACGGGAAGGAAGAAGGGATAAGAACTCTTTTTGTGAGGGCTGCAAAGGTTAAAAAGGGAAAAGGTTTGTTTGATGAGGAATTGGAGGAGATGCTAAAATGACGAAGGAAATAAATGAGTTCCATTTGTTAGTAACGCCACATCAAAATAAAAAACTTCCTATTTATAGATGGTATCATTTTAACCATAGTTTCTCAAGGGATTTAGTATGGTATCTAATAGACAAATTCGATCTTAATTGCGGAAACATCATATTAGACCCTTTTTGTGGCAGTGGGACTACTCTATTGGCTGCACAAGAAAAAGGGATATCAGCTATTGGGATAGATATTTTACCTCTTTCTGTATTTATTTCTAATGCTAAATTACAAAACTATAATATAGATAAAATCAAGTATAAAATTGAAGAACTTAATAAGCTCCTGAGCAATCATAACAAAAATACTACCTTAATTCCCGAATTTAAAATACTCCACAAGGTCTTTGACCCCGATGTGTTATCTGATATTTTCGTGGTTAAAAATTGGATCCAAAAGATGGAAGATAAAAAACTAAAATATTTCTTCTTTACAGCCCTTCTTTCTATTACGGAAAAAGTTGCTTTCGCCAGGAAAGATGGTGGCTTTTTACGGATAGTCCCTGATAAAAAGATACCAGACTTTAAAGAAACTTTGTTTATCAAGATTAACGAAATGCTCAGTGATATTGAACACAGCAATTCACAGAATAATACTAAATCTAAGGCTCAAATAGGAGATGCACGAAAAATTTGTTTTCGAAGTTCATCCTTTGATGCTGTTATTACTTCACCCCCCTATCTTAATAGACATGATTATACGAGAGTCTATATCTTAGAATTAGCTATTGCTTTTCTAAAATCGGAGGGAGAAATAAAAAGGTTGAGGTATAAAACCTTACGTTCTCACGTAGAGGCAAAAAAAGTTTTCGTTGCCGATGGTTATAAAGAACCTATTAAATTAAAAGAGATCATAGAAAAATTGGAAAAAGAAACTTTACCTAATAAGCATGTTATTCCTATGATAAAGGGCTATTTTGAGGATATGTACCTGGTACTTAAGGAAGTAGCGAGGGTATTAAAGCAGAGGGGTTTTGCTGCTTTTGTAATAGGAGATGTGAGGTATGGTGGATTTTTGGTTCCTGTTAGTGATATTTTGGTAGAGATAGGTGATTCACTGGGGCTAACGCATCAGGAAACACTTGTAGCAAGGTTAAGAGGAAATAGTCCCCAACAAATGGGTAAATTTGGAAAGATACCGGCAAAGGAGAGCATAGTGATATGGAAAAAGCAATAAAAGATGATATTTATTGGATGAGAAAAGAAACAAGTCTCTCAAAAATAAGAGATATTCTATTGCTGATTGAAAAATATAATGGTCTTCGTTATACCGAAATCGCTGATATAGGTATTAAGGAGGGAATTTTTATAAAAAAAGATGGGACTCCGCTTGCTAAATCCCCTATTTATCACTGCATACGAGCTGCCCTCAAATTGGGATTAATTACTCAAAATAAGAGCAAAAAATATCTAGTAAACTGGAATAAACCAGAAGTTCGTAAACTTATCAAATTAAGACAATATCTTGCTCCTCTAAACAAGGAGGAAGAACTTATTTTTCAAAAATTGATTATTGACAACCCTGACTGCAGGGAAGCTTTTTTCTGGATATTTATGGGTAAAAAGGAATTTTCATGGAAAAATTTTGTGGAACATGGTAAAGTAGTGTATATCTCCCCCACGGTAATAGAAATGAAAGGAGGAAAACAAAAAAGGAAGGTACGAACTAAAAAATATATTAACATGGAAACAGGCGATCAAATTGTTCTTGAAACACCGATAGAGCGTATGGCAGTGGAGTGGGGATTACAGCTCTGGGGGAGAGAGTGTTCCTTAATCGAGGAAGTATATATTGATGAAACAAGGCATATACTTTATCCACTTGATAGGACGTTATCCTTAGAGTTCGATTATTTTCTAAAAAAATTTCTCCAACTGTATAGACCATTTCCGGATTCGGATTGGAGCTTCTTTCCTATCGACCTAACGATATTTGAATTAGCACCTTTGTTAAGAGTTTCTGTAAAAGAGATTCAAAATCGCTTTTTTTTGGAACTATGGCAAAAATTTCCGGAATATATAAAATTCAGCAGTTCCTCAAAGGGTGCTTTAACCTTTAGAAGCCTATCAGAGAAGACCGACGAAAAAGTTTTAAAGAACTTTATAAAATTAAATAATATATGGATGACTCATATAATAGTTCATAAGAAACTCTGGGAGATGAAACAATGGAGAGATTAGAGATTAAGAAGATAGAACCAGAAGAGAGGTATAATCTCTTAGGACTTTCCAGAAATCCTTTTCCTTCAGATGGTGCTTTACTGGAGCCCCCAAGGGTTATAACCTTCCCGGATAAGAGACTGAAAGAAGAACTTGAAAATTTTCTTAATGCGCTACTCCATGGAGGGGGAGTAACCAAAGAAGGTCGAGCTCTCATTGGAGAATATGGCTCTGGAAAGACTTTTTATCTTAAAATGGTTCATTACCTTGTAAAGAAGGAATTTCCCAATGTTGCCAGTTTTTATATTCAATATCCTGGGTATGGTTTTCATGACTTTACAGGCAGTATAGTTAGAGCAATAGGTTTGGGAAATATAGTAAGAAAATTATGGAGTGTAATACGGGAAGAACTATTAAAAAGAGTGAAAGAAAATGATTTAAATTGGTATTACACGATTTTTCCTTCAGAAAAGGGAAAATATGCCTGGTTTGGAACCTCGCTGCAGGAACACATTCTAAGTGATTACAGAACTTTCTTTGACTTCGCTAAAAAACAGAGGGCTAATGTAGACGCTATATTGAGTATTTTTAGTAAAATAATAGAGAAATCTGTTGGGATAAATGCCAATAGTGCACGTAAACTGTCTCGTATTCTTATGGAAAGTCATTATAAGAGTTATTTTGATTGGGAAGATATTGCTCCTAAAAGGCGAAAAGAAATAGGTGATTATGAGTTCCTTTCGGCAATTCTCTCTCTTATCAAAAAAGTAGACAATTATAGTTTTATCTTGATTCTTCTCGATGAATTTGAGGAAATCCCGGCATCAAAACGGTTCACCGTTAAAGAGGCAACGGATTACGAATATACCATAAGACGTCTTTTCGACCTGGCAAGTGCCTTGCCTCTGGGTATAATTATTGCTATGGTACCTACAGCTTGGGAGTTAACGAAAGAGTATTGTGAACCCCTGGCATCACGACTTCTGAGACCAATTCGAATTCAACCTCTTGATAAAGATGGGGCAAAGAAACTTATTGTTGCTTACCTTAACGATGCTCGGGAGGAGAAAGAGGCTTTGTTTCCTTTTCCCGATAATTTATGGGAGCTACTACCCGATATTGTAAGGGAAAAACCAAGAAACCTTTTGAACTTTTGTCACGAGACTATCGAGATTGCAGCAAGTAGACGAACCTCAATAGATGAAATCCTTATAAAAGAAATTGCTGACATGTGGATAGCCGAATTTAGGGAAAGGAAAGGATAGATATGCCAGTGATAGAGTCCTATTTTCTTGACACAAATATATTGGTTAAAACTTCAGAATACTTTAGAGTGAAAGAAGAGGGTGGAGATGTAAGCAAACTGGAATCATACTATGCTTTTTTACGGCAAACTCGGAATGACGGACACAAATTAATTATAAGCAGAATCAGTATTTTAGAAATGTATTTCCTTTATCACAGATGGTTTTATTATGATAAAAAGAGAGAAGAACGAGCGCCATTTAATGAAATTTTTGATAGAAGAGAGGCTACTTATGAGCTTGAAGAGCGAGAAAGAATACAAATAAGAGATATTATTGAAGATTTTGTCCGAAGGAGCAAAAGCCTCGGTATCGAGTTCTCAAATGTAGACCAGAATGATGTGCTTGAATTAGCAGAAATTCTTTATAAAGGCTCAAAACCCTCAGTGGAGCCATATAACTTGACTATTTACGCAAATTCAATTTTGGAATGCAGTAAATATCTCGTTACCGATGATGGGAAATTACGTAAAGCAATTGACTATTTAAGGAAGCAATACAAGGAAGAAATTCGTAGAGAAATAATAGATAGGTTTGGAGAAGCAAAGTATCCTTATTGGATAAAGAAACACGATCTTCCAAATGCCCGTAAACCCAAAGCTAACAGAAAAATGCATAAGTCCATACCCGATTGATAGGATAGTGTGATGAAGGTGATTACAGATGAAAATGAACCCTGAAGAACTCGCCACGCTATTGGGAGAAGGATAAGGATAGAACAAAATGACGCGGGACGAACTAAACGCAAAGCTGAGGTATTATTTCCCCGGATATGTGGTGGACAAAGGTCTTTCCAACCGACAGGACATCAAAAGAGTCCCTAAATTTGTATCAGAACACATGCTCACGAGAATATCAGAGGAAAGCGACTCCAAAGCTTTCAACGAGAAATTGATGAAAGTCATCGAATATGTAAACACCCTTTACCCGGAACCAAAGGACAAAGATTTGATTCTTGACAAAATCTTCCGGAAAATGAAATGCAAGATAATAGATGAGATAAAAGTAGAGATAGACGAGAAGTATGGCATAAGAAAAGCGACTATACCGAGTTTAAACCTCAGGAATGCAATGATTAAAGATTCGGTTGTGGATGCTAACGAGCAATTACTTTCTACCGGCGTTTAGGGGCTGGTAAGTTTAAAATATTCTCCACCCCTGATAGACGAGAAAGAAAGAGATTTGACTCTTCCTGTAATGATAGACGACTTCAAGCCTTTTCATGTCTCGAACATAGACCTGAAGGATTTTATAAAAAAGAGGCAGCATTTCTCTCTCGATGAATGGATTGATATGCTGATAAACACTATGGGTTTAAACCCTGAGGTTTACACGCAAAGGCAAAAACTTATCCTTATCAGCAGGTTTGTCCCTCTGGTGGAAAACAATGTGAACATGATGGAATTTGGACCGAGAGCCACAGGAAAAACTTATTTCTACCGAAATATATCCTTCTACACGAGGATATTCTCCGGCGGTGTGATAACACCCGCACAGCTATTTTATAACATTGCAAGGAGGACAGTTGGAGAAATAGGAATGAAAGATTGCATCGTTTTTGATGAGATTACGAAGTTAAGATTTCCCAATCCGGGTGATATGATGGGTAAATTGAAAGACTATATGGTGGATGGTCATTTTGAAAGAGGCCCGAAGAAAGCCACTTCTTTATGCTCGCTTGTCTTGATGGGGAATATAGATGTTACCGGCTATGTTCCTGCTGAGGATATTAATTATGCGCTGCCGGAGTTCATGAGGAATGATACCGCTTTTATTGACCGAATTCACGGCGTGATTCCGGGCTGGGAAATCCCTAAGATAAAGAGGAGTGAGGTTCACCTATCCAAAAATTATGGTGCGTCCGTTGATTACTTCTCAGAAATATTGCATGGGCTACGGAGATTCTATTTTGCTCCTCTCATAAGGTCAAAGATTGAGTTGGAAGGGGTTACGATAAGGGACGAGATGGGAATTTACAGGGTTGCTTCTGGCATGGCTAAGATTCTTTTCCCGGATAAGAAGTTCGATGAGGATGAGCTAAAGCTTATAATGGACCTGGCGATAGAATATCGGCAGAAATTGGCTGATTTGCTTCACAGGATGGCACCAGGGGAGTTCGAGAGGGGAAAAATAAGTTATAAGGTTATTGTTATTTAGTCAGCGAAACCCGGTAACACACCCCATTCTCATGTCATGACCTACCTGACCCTCTCTTTATTTTATCATCCTCCATCTGCGCCCGTACAGAGAGTAAGGCATCTTTCAGCGTGGCAATGAAGTCCCACCGCCGTTTATCTGCCTTCTTCTCTATCTCGCCCGCACCCCGCGCCGCCGTCAATATCTTCGTACCTCCTGGTTCTCCATAGCCAACATATAGCTTATCGGGTGTCTTGACATGCGCACCGATTTTATAATATGATACTCCTCCCCGGTCCCTCTCCTTCTTTATCACTATCTTTATCCAGTGTATGCGTCTGGCGAGTCTGACAATTTTCCTCAACTCTGTATCAATGATTCGCATGGCAAGCTCTTTATATGCCTCATCTACTGTGCCCAGAATCTCCACGTTCACCTCCCTCTTCGCTCTGAATTCACTCAGGAATCGCATTATATCATGCGTAGTCACGATTCCCCGGGGGCGCATGTCCTTTCTCGTTATCGGCACGGCACGTATATCATGCTCACACATCAAACCCGCAACATCTGCCAGATTCGCATCCATGGTGGTGGTTATCACCGGTGAGCTCATGATAAGTGAGACAGGCTGTCCCATTCTCGCTATCTTCTCGCCTTTGTACTCACCTGAGGTCATTCTTTGCTTCGGCTTGTAGAGCCTTCTCAGGATGTCCCCTTCTGTGATTATACCTGTTATTCTGTTGTGCTCGTCAACAATAACCAGATGTCCGAGGTTACTCTTACGCATGATGCTCCGTGCTTTGCCTATACTGGCTGTCTTATCAACATATATCACATCACTGGTCATCACGTCACCTACCGCTGTATCTCTGAGAATGTGAGAATGTGCTCCTCTTGCCATTATGTCATACTCCGTAACAATCCCTGCGAGCTTCCCATCAGCATCAACTATCGGCGCCGCCCTCTGACCACTGTCCAGCAGTTCACAGAGCGCTTCCATGGTCGGTGTATCCTTCTGTATGCAGTGCGGCTTGAACATGAATTCATCCACAGGCGAGTCAGGGTTGGAAGCGAGCAGCAGGTCCTGTATATTCACCATGTATATCTCATTCTCACTGTTATCGCTATCAAGCACAATGAGATTATGGAATTTGTTCTGCTCCATGATGCCTATCGCCTTCCCTATCGAGGTATCGGGCGTTATAGTCTTCACTTCCTTAGTGCTTATCTCTATCACTGGCTCTTCAAGCATCGCTACTCGCATCACCTCCTCTCGTCGTAGCGCCAGACTCTGCTGACTCTATCATCACCCATTTGTCCTCACCTTCCCACAATTTTAGCGAATAGAGAAAGATGCCGAGCTTCGAGTCTTTCAGCTTACGCTCTAACTCACGCTTCAGGAATAGTGCTATATTCTCGCTCGTTGGATATTCTATTATCTCATTCAGATACCTGTGGTCAACCAGCTCAAGTACTTCTTTCACCACCGCTTTCAACTCTGAGAAGTCTGCTACACACTCAGTATCAGGCTTCTTTTCGCCCTCTACTATCACTTCCACTTTATATGTGTGACCATGTAGATTCCTGCATTTACCAGGATAACGTGGCAGTGAATGCGCAGCGCTAAAATCTGCCGAGACTCCTAATTTCATCATATCATATTCTCATAAAGAATAATTATGGGATGGAATAAAAACTTTTATATCCTTATTCTATTCTGAATCGCAATCTTCTGATTACCAAAAATCTTGATTAATGCATTAGAGAATGGATTCGCCTGCAATGCGGAAACAGAAACTAAAGTGCTACCCACAGATCGAGAGCAGCATGCGATGCGGACTTCCTGACTTGCTCTCCATGCCAGCAGCCAGAACCGCCTTCAAAGAAACTGTGAAGCCCGGCTGGCTAATCATCTTACTTTTTCTTTATATTTTACCCCTCTTATCAACAACTCTTACAGCCTTGCCCTCACTCCTCGGCAAGCTTCCGGGCTCGTGGAACTCTACTTTTGGACTTACCACTATCTCATCCTGGATACTCTTAGTAATATCAGCTTCAAGTTTCCTCAGCTTCCTTAAATCGCCGTCAAACATTTTAGGATGCAATTCTACCCTCACCGTCAATGAATCTAAACTGCCTACACGCTCCACAATGACTTGATAGTTTGTTGCGACTTCAGGAAAACTCATCAGGACATCCTCTATCTGGCTTGGATAGAAATTAACACCTTTAACGATGAGCATGTCATCACAGCGCCCTTTTATACGTGAAATCCGCACATGTGTTCTGCCACAAGGGCATTTTTCGCCATCGTCAATGACTCTGGCAAGGTCTCCTGTCCTGTACCTGAGGATAGGCATGGCTTCCCTATTCAGCGTGGTGATGACAAGCTCACCTTCCTCGCCGGGGCTAAGTTTTTCGCCGGTAGCTGGGTCAACGACTTCGAGAAGATAGCTGTCTTCCCAGAGGTGCATGCCGGCTTTTTCTTCACACTCAAACGCTACTCCAGGACCGTTAAGCTCTGACATACCGTATGAATTAAATGCACTTATGTCAAATGTATCTTCAATCCTCTGTCTGGTCTGCTCTGAATGCGGCTCCGCACCCACAAAACCTATACGTAAATCAAACTCCTTCGGGTCAAAAC
Source organism: Candidatus Methanophagaceae archaeon (assembly GCA_003194435.1). Lineage (GTDB taxonomy): Archaea > Halobacteriota > Syntropharchaeia > Alkanophagales > Methanospirareceae > G60ANME1. The sequence continues at coordinate 70,511 of PQXC01000004.1, forward strand.
CCTCTTGAACCATTACTTCGGAAACGTACAGGATGTAAGAGGGCGTTGCATGGAAGACCGTTGTATTAAAATCCTTCATCAACTGTATCTGACGTTTCGTATTGCCCACACCTGATGGAATGGTCAGCATACCAACCTTCTCAGCGCCGTAATGGAATCCCAGACCGCCGGTAAACATGCCATAACTGATTATATTCTGGAAGACATCCGCCTTACCTGCTCCGGTCATAACAATACATCTGGCAACGAGGTCAGCCCAAATCTCGATGTCCTTTCTTGTATGGAAGATAACGGTAGCTTTGCCGGTGGTGCCTGATGATGAATGCATACGCACGATTTCCACCCTTGGTACGGTCACAAGACCGAAGTCATAATTAGCACGCAGGTCATCCTTTGTCGTGAATGGAATCAGGGATACATCCTCGGGCGTAGTGAAACGGGATTCATCCACGTCCTTCAACCGGTTTCGGTAGAAGATGGACTTCCTGCATCGGGCAACCGTGTCCTTCAGCCGCTTAACCTGTAAAGCCTCAAGTTCATCCCGGGGCAGCGTCTCGATATGTTTATCCCAGAAAGGCATGGCTATTAGCTATATAATTGTTGCATAGGTTAGTATAAATATACATACTTTCGGGGAGAGAAGAATAAACTGCAAGACAGGCTGGCTCTTGATGGTGAAAATTCCAAATTCCAAATCTAATTCTAATGCATCAAATAGCATTACAAGAAAGGTAGTTCATGCTTTTTTCTGTAAACCAGAGCTTGACAAAGGGCGATCAGGTCGCCTCCCTCATTTTCGACGTTGATAACGTACGTTCCAATTCTACCGGATAAGCTCATCTCTTTCGCTTCCGCATATAAGACGTCTCCTGCCGAAACGGGTTTTATATACGTGATATTCATACTAAGTGCAACCGCCACGGTTCCATGTGTGTTCGCAGCCGTCTCAAATGCCTCATCAATCAGCGAAAATATCGCTCCCCCATGCACCATTCCAAATATATTCTCCATATCCTCTTTAAAGGTCATTTTAACTTTTGAGTACCCCTCATCCAATTCTATCAGTTCTATTCCCAGTTTCTTTGCATAGGGTTCTTCTCTAACACGTTTAATTATAGCATCGAAAATTTTGTTTTTTTCCTCCATTCTTGTGCCCCCTTATAGCTTAGTTTAGTTTTAGTAATGCAATATAAATAATATAACCATGATTTTGTTTTGTAATTTGTAGAGATTAAAGATTATTCTTTGCACCCCACAGCGTTCCCGTGCCAGTGTCGTGTACTCCGCGTTAATCTAACATGGTCAAGGAGGTTATCGAGAAAAATAGAAAAGTTTAAATAGCCGCTCAAATCTTAATGGTGACAATAGAAAACTTGTGAGGTGTTCGATATGAAGATGAACAAGAAGTACGGGATTTTATTTGCCGTGTTAGTGGTTTCAGTCTTGCTTGTGTTTGCAGCAAGTGTGGGGCAATCGAAAGAGCCCGGAGTAGAAGAGATAAAGATAGGGATTGTCGCACCTCTGACGGGTGGCGCGAGTACAACAGGGACCGATATGTGGCAGTCTGCGGTATTGGCGGCGGAGCAGATAAACGCTAAGGGCGGAGTTGATGTTGGGGGCGTTTATGTACCGATCACACTCGTTAAGGGAGACACGGAAACGAGCAGGGAAAGCGGTGTTAAAGCAGTAACGAAGCTCATTACGGAAGATAAGGTAGACTTATTGATCGGGGGTTTTTCGAGCGGCATAACGTATGCTGACCAGGTCGTTGCAGCGGAACACAAAGTGCCTTTCATAATCACCGGAGCGTCTTCCCCCATAGTAACGAGAAGAACCGATATAGATACATCCTACTTCTTCCATCACTGTCCTACAACAGACGACTATCCAGAAGCGACTTTGCTTTTTGTCAATGAAGTAGTAAAGCCCGAAATATATGAGCGGTTCAATTTTTCAGAGGACAGACCTCTCAGGTTAGGGGTTCTATACCAGGACAGCAAATATGGCGAAGGCGTTTACGAGGGTATCAAAAAGGCGATAGAGAAACACAACCTCAACATGGAGATAGTTTCAGCAGAGAAATTCAAGATGAGCGAGACGGATTTCAGGACTGTGTTAACAGTAATAAAGGAGTCTAAACCGGATGTTGTTTATGTTGCTGCATTCCTTAACGAGCAGACGCTCATAGTAACCCAGGGGAGGAAGGACGTTGGCATGAATACTATTTATCTCTCTGTCGAGTGTAATGACGACCCTGATTATTATACCGGGGTGGGGAGATGGGGAGAATACTCGATACAGGAGAGCAGATTTAGTCCTTATACTATCCCCTCAGGACCAATCCATGAGGCAGTCGAAAAATTCAGGGAGGACTTTAAGAACAGGTGGGGTACATCCCCGAGTATGATGGGGGCATCGACATACGAGGGTGTTTACATCGCGGCGGAAGCGATTAAGAACGCAGGTACTTTGGATAAGGAAAAGGTCAGGGCTTCATTGGCTGAGCTCGAGATGCCGCAGATTGTAGAGGTGATGCAGAACGGTGTGATAAACTTTTCGTCAGATTATAGGGAGAGTAAATTCGCGCTTTACATGGAGCAGTTGATCTGGAATGAATCCGTGGGAGAGACGAGACCGAAGATAGTGTGGCCTGACAGCATAAAAGAAACTGATTTTGTACTCCCGGATTGGTATGAGCCCGGGAGTTCACCAGCTGCGACTGCGACCGCGACTAAAGCGACTGAAGAATGCAAAACTCTGTGGTATTTCGATGAAGAAAGTCTAAAATGCCAACAGAAGGAGTTCTGCGGCATGTACATGTACAAAGGCTTGCGTACCTTTGAGACTGAAGAAGAGTGCAAAGCTGCGCTTGATAAGTATCTTCGAGAGAAGGGAGAAGAAAAAGAAACACCAGCACCAGAAGAACCAGGTTTTGAAGCGTTTTTAACCATTGCCAGCCTATTAGCAATTGCATACATGGTGCAAAGAAGACGGAAGTAAAGGAGACAAAATTTGTACCGCCGGACGGCGAAACCCGGAGGTACATAATCCTTTTTTATTTAATCCTTTTTTATTTTTTATCCAACTATGGAACCCGGTGTTTTAATACAGATCTTGGTATGGGGTCTGTACGCTGGCTGCATTTACATTCTCTTAGCGATAGGACTGAACCTGATTTTTGGCGTTATGAAGGTCGTGAACTTCGCACACGGGGAGTTGTTGATGCTTGGTGCCTATGCTACATTCTGGATCTACACCCTTTCGGGGGTTAACCCCTATCTAATTATTGCTTTAGCCATGATTATTCTGGGTATTATCGGTGTTTTCATTGAACGGCTTTGCTTCCGCCCGATAAAGGGTACAGGGAAGTTAAACGAGATCTTTCTTAGTCTTGGGTTGATTTATCTGTTTCAGAATTTAGCGGCTTTGTTATGGACAACGGACTCAAGGTCTATTCATAGTCCATACAGCAATGTGTCCGTTTCTGTGGGCTCCGTTCGGCTGCCACTGGATTATATCATTATTATCCTATTTACAATCGTATTTCTGATTGCCTTTCAACTCTTCATGAAAAGGACCACCATCGGGAGAGCGATGCGTGCTACAAGCCAGAACCGCGATGCGGCTGCTTTAATGGGCATTAACGTGGAGCGGATGGACATGCTCAGTTTTGCGTTGGGTTCCGCGCTTGCGGCTGCAGCAGGTAGCTTATGGTTGATAAGTGGTCAGATAGTGGACCCGTATATGGGCTCCATACCGGCAATAAAAGCTTTTGCTGTGGTCATCATCGGTGGGCTTGGCAGCATACCCGGAGCTATTGTTGCCGGTCTGACTTTGGGTATAGCAGAAAACGTAGTGCCATTATTCATGCAATCCTTTGCAGGTTTACTCGGCGTTTCGATGTCGTTCACCGCATGGAAGGATACGATAGCTTTCTTTATCCTGATTATAGTTCTCGTAATAAGACCGACAGGCATATTCGGGGAGAAAGGGGAGTAGGATAGAGAGTAGGATAAGAGATAAGATGAAATTAGTTAGGATGAACATGAATATGAACATGAATATGAAAACCTGGACAGGAATTATTTCACTGATCCTTGCATTTCTGATACCCTTAATCTTTGGAATCAATCAGTATTTGTTGACGGTTTTGATTATAATGCTTGTGTTTATCATATACTCATCAGCGTGGAACCTGCTTGCTCTTTCAGGTCAGGCTTCTCTGGGGCATGCAGCTTTTTTCGGTATCGGGGGTTATGTGTCGGCGATAGTAGCAAATACTCTTGGTATGCCACCGATTGCGGCAATACCTGTTGGAGGTTTATTCGCTGCGTTTATAGGTGTTCTGATAGGCTTAACCTGTATAAGGATGAGGGAGTGGTTCCTCGCCATGGTAACCTTCGGGTTTGCGATTATAGCTCATACAATAACCACGGAGCTTTCGTGGCTTACCGGAGGCTGGGATGGTATCCCCGCGAAGAGATTGATTCCCGTAACGATAACGAATTATATCATGTATGAGTATTATGTCATTCTACTTATAGCGGTTGCTGTGGTCGTTATAATCTACCTGATAGCGAAATCGAGGGTGGGACTCGCTCTACAGGCAATTCGTGAGAACGAGCTTGAAGCAAAGGTGATGGGCATCAATGTAATAAAGTATAAGCTAATGGCGTTTGCTGTAAGCGCCTTCTTCACCGGGATTGCCGGCGCATTAGAGATACATCATTTCGGGTATATAACCCCTGAGGTCTATGGTATGGACATATCATTCTGGCCGATACTATACTCTATAAGTGGCGGGCTCTTTACCGTTAGCGGTCCAATACTTGGTACAATTGTAATTACATTTATCTGGGAGGTTCTGCGCGCTTTCGGTTTGATGTATGAGCGATTTATATTAATTGGTGTGATCCTCGTCCTTATTGTGATATTCCTGCCGAAGGGACTTGTGTCTGTGCCGGAGAAGATAAAATCAAGACTTCAGTTGTAAAGTAAAAGCTCACGATATAGGATACAAGATACAAGATACAAAATACAAAATACAGGATAGATAGATTGAGAATTAGATTCCTAAATATGCGTTTTTCACATATTCATGCTCAAGAAGCTCAGAACCTTTCCCTTCTAAGATAATCCTACCCTTCTCCAGGACGTATCCGCGGTCAGAGAGCTCAAGTGCATGATGTACGTTCTGTTCCACAAGCAATATGGTAACGCCTTCTTCATTCAATTTTTTTATTATCTCGAATACCTGTAATACGAGCACGGGGGCTAACCCGAGGGATGGCTCATCCAGCATCAGAAGTTTTGGTTTCGACATCAGAGCGCGTGCAATGGCGAGCATCTGCTGCTCCCCCCCGCTCATTGTTCCCGCGAGCTGTTTTTTCCGTTCTTCGAGCTTCGGAAAGAGTTGGAACACCCATTCGAGACTCTCTTCTAGCAAATCCCTTGCTCTTGGCACATATGCGCCAAGTATAAGGTTTTCAAGGACGCTCATCTTTGGGAATATCTCTCTGCCTTCAGGAACGAGAGAAATACCCGCATCCACTATCTTGTATGCTGGTAGTCCTTCAATATTTCTATCCATGAACCTGATACTGCCTGACTTTGACTTAAGCAGACCCTGGATGGTCTTTACAGTGGTTGACTTCCCTGCCCCGTTAGAACCGAGGAGGGATACAATCTCCCCCTCGTTAACAGTGAAGGAGACGCCCCATAGCACCTGCACCTTCTCGTAAGAGGCATTTAATTCCTTTATCTCTAGCATGGCATAGCATGAAATGGAATCACATATATATTTTTTCTCCGAGATATGAGTTTATAACCTTTTCATCCGCGGCTATTTCGGCGGGTGTGCCCTCCGCTATTTTTTCACCGTGATGCAGAACGACAATACTGTCGGAGACGTTCATTATAACCCTCATGACATGTTCTACCATGAGTATTGTTATTCCAGAGTCGCGGATTTTCTGTATCAATGAGATAGCATCTTTACTTTCCTTCGGATTTAGTCCTGTCGTTACCTCGTCTAACAGGAGTAGTTCCGGGTCAGTCGCAAGAGCTCTTGCAAGCTGTATCCTCTTAAGCTCTACAACATTAAGGTTTTTCACCGGGTAATTTAACTTATTCATGGGATAGCCGACGAATTCAAGATACATCTCTGCTTTTTCTCTTGCTTCTCTCATACTGATTTTATCTGAATTACCGAACAACGCACCTACAAGGACGTTTTGAATCGCAGACAGTTCAGGGAAAGAGTGTACGAGCTGGAATGTCTTAGCGATTCCCAGCTTACACACTTTATCAGGACTCAAGTTAGTTATATCCAAACCATCAAAGAAGATCGAACCTGAACTGGGTGGATAGACACCACTCACGATATTCAGAAGCGTTGATTTCCCCGCACCATTCGGACCGACTAACCCCACTATCTGCTCCTTATTTATTCTAAAGCTTACGTCCTTAATGGCTGTTAGGTTGCCAAAGTGCTTGCTCACTTCTTTTATGGAAAGCATTTGCTATCACGTTTGCAATATATCTATGTATGTCATATAAATAACTTGTGTTATTATTTTGCGATGACATATACCGTCTCGGTGATAAAAGCCGACAAGCGAATTTTGGATACAGAACAAAACCTATTGTTTTTTATACATAAAAATTATAGATTGATCTGGTAAGTTATGATCGAATACTGGAATCCCCGCATCGAACGTATGCCGATCGAGGATTTGCATAAGATGCAGGAGGAACGGCTCAGGTATTTTGTTCGCTATGTCTATAATCATTCCTCATTCTACCGGCAGCGATTCAGGGAGGCGGGTGTGGAGCCCGATGATATCAAGAAGCTGAGCGATGTAACCAAACTCCCTTTCACATCGAAGCGCGATCTTCGTGATACCTACCCCACAGGGATGTTCTGCCTCCCCGAAAACTGGGTGGTGCGGTATCATGTATCCAGTGGCACGACCGGGAAACCTACTGTGGTCGGATATACTCAGGGTGACGTTGATACGTGGTCAGAGTCTCTGGCGCGAGGACTTACATCCATAGGTCTGGGGCGCGGGGACATAATCCAGGTTAGCTATGGCTATGGACTGTTCACCGGGGGGCTCGGTCTTCATTACGGCTCTGAGAGAATTGGCGCCACGGTGCTTCCCACGGGCACCGGCAATACCGAACGTCAGATTGAGCTGATGCAGGATTTAGGAAGCACTGCTATAGCCTGCACACCTTCATATTTCCTATATATAAACGAGGTTGCACAAAAGATGGGTGTGAGCATCCGCGATGATACAAGACTCAAGGCAGGCATTTTTGGTGCAGAGCCATGGTCTGAAGAGACAAGAAGGCGGATTGAGGATTCCACAGGCATTAAGGCGTATGACATATACGGAACCAGCGAGATGAGTGGTCCCCTCTTCACCGAGTGCCACCTACAGAACGGTATCCACATCTGGGCAGATATGTTTCTTATTGAGGTAATTGATCCGAAGACGATGGAGCAAGTGGATGATGGTGAGCGTGGCGAACTCGTTGTGACCTCTCTGGATAAATGGGCTTTTCCTCTCATCAGGTACCGGATAGGTGACATCACTATACTGAATAACGAGCCATGTGAGTGCGGACGCACACATCCACGAATCATGAGAATTCTGGGTAGGACAGACGATATGATCATTGTGCGAGGAATAAATGTCTTCCCGAGCCAGGTCGAGTCTGTACTCATGAGGATTCCCGAGATTGGCAACAACTACCAGATAATTGTGGACAGGAAGGGACCACTGGATGTCATGACCGTAAAGGTTGAGGTAACTGAATCCGCATTCAGCGATAAAATTGCTGACTTGATGTCATTAAGCAACGAGGTCTCCAGGCAGCTTAAAAGCGTGTTGAATATTACGGCGAAGGTAGAGCTGGTGGAGCCGGGTGCGATTCCGCGTTCCGAAGGTAAGGCACGGAGGGTTATAGACAAGAGGAAGGTGTAAAAATGGAAGTGATAAAACAGATTTCTGTCTTTGCGGAGAACAAGCCTGGCAGGATGGCAAGAGTGGCAAGGACATTAGCAGATGCTGGCGTGAACATTCGCGCACTGACAATTGCGGAGGCTGGTGACTTTGGCGTGATCAGGATGGTGGTTGATGATACGGAGCGGGGATATAAGGCGCTACATGATGGTGGCTTCACGGTCTCAGAGACCGATGTTCTCGCTGTGGAGCTAAAGGACGTTCCTGGCGGTCTCTACGAGATAGCTAACACTCTGGGTATGAATAACGTCAATGTGGATTATGCTTATGCGTTTGTAACCGCAAAGTTCAAGCGTGCGATGTTGATACTCCGCGTGGATGATATACAGAGAGCCACGGAAGTACTGAACGAGGCAGGAGTGAGGTTAGCAACAAGGGAAGAGATACAGCAGATTTGAAATATCTCGGGAGGTTTGTTAGGGTAGGGTAGGGTTGTGGTGGTAAAAGACAGTTTGCCGAGAAAGTGAAATTGCCCGAAGCCCGAAGCCACTCAGGCAAATATTATTAGCCATTAGCCAGGTATGTATATAAGTGAGACTGATGGTAAATAAGGCTAAAATAATCATAGGTGATAGTCGAAAAATGGAGGAAGTTGAGGACAACAGTGTTGACCTCGTAGTTACTTCTCCTCCTTACTGGCATATCAAGGATTACGGAGTAGAAGGGCAAGTTGGATATGGACAAAGTTTACATGAATATCTTAAAGATTTGTATAGAGTATGGAAAGAATGCTATAGAGTCATAAAATCAGGAAGAAGATTCTGCTTAAATATCGGTGATCAGTTTGCAAGGTCTATAATATATGGGAGGTACAAAATTATACCATTACATGCTGAATTTATTGCCCAATGCGAAGATATAGGGTTCGATTATATGGGTGCTATTATATGGCAGAAAAAAACAACAATGAACACTACTGGAGGCGCAAATGTGATGGGATCATACCCATATCCACCAAATGGGATGGTAGAGATTGATTATGAATATATTTTGATATTCAAGAAACCGGGAAAAAGTAAAAAAATCCCTAAAGAGATAAAGAAACAGTCAATGCTTACAAAAGATGAGTGGAAGGAATACTTTTACGGTCACTGGTATTTCAGCGGAGCAAGACAAATTGAACACGAAGCGATGTTTCCTGATGAATTGCCAAAAAGATGTATAAAGATGTTTACTTTTGTTGGTGATACTGTTCTCGATCCATTCTTAGGGAGTGGCACAACAGTAAAAGCAGCAATGGAATTAAACAGGAATGCAATCGGATATGAAATTAATGAGAACTTTCTGAATGTAATAAAAGAAAAACTTGGATTAAATCGAGGACTGTTAGTTTTTTCAAATAATATCCAGATAATAAAAAGAGCTAAGAAAATAGAGATTGAAGAGATTGACTACAAACCCAAAATTAAAGATGCCAGACCGATAATTGATCCAAACAAATTCAATTTCAAAAATAATCGAGTGTATAAAGTCATAGATATAATAGATGAAAGGACAATTAAACTAAATACTGGCTTAATTGTTAAAATGTTAGGTGTAAAGATTAGCGACAAAGAAAGAGCCATTAGATATTTAATGGATTATATATTAAAAAAGGATGTTTTTTTGAAATTCGATAATGGGACCATTGTGGACAAAGATACAGTTGAAGCATATGTATATCTCAAGAATAGAATATTTGTTAATTCTTACCTTATTAAAGCAGGCATGGCTGTTGCAGATAGATCGAAAGATTACAAATATAAAAATAAATTTATTAGCATAGAAAGAGAAGTGCATGAATAATGGCTAAAGAATGGATTTTAAACAGTGCTATGAATCGCTTTCAATTGAATTTCAAGCGTAATGTTGGTCCTGTCTCAGAAGAAATTAGGAAATGTGCTCCAAAAACGATAGAGGAATGGAGAGAATATTATTTTAAAAATGTTAGCTTGACTTTGTCAAATTACCTTAAGAATTAAGAACCGTAAGTTTAATAAGTACTTGGCACTAACAACGATGATACAATATGATCATGAAATTGTCTCTTAGTGACTTAAGGGTAGTTACAGGAGAGCTAAAAGTTTTTTATAGCTCCTTCAGCGATTTTTTCAGGAATAGAACGCGAAGTGTGTTAAAGCAGGCGTTTCAATATTTACAAGGGCAAATAATGGTAAATGAGCGTGGGAACATGACGAATATCGAAAAAGTTGTCCCGGATTGCAATCACCAATCGCTTCAGCATTTCATCTCCAATTCGCAATGGGACGAGGAAGGAGTTATCAGCGAGATTCAGAGGCAGGTCAGTGAGTTGATAGGAAATCCCGTTCATGGTTCTGTTCATCTTGACGAATCAGGGTTCCTTAAGAGCGGTGATAGCTCTGTGGGCGTGAAGCGTCAGTATTGCGGGCGATTCGGGAAGGTGGAAAACTGTCAAGTCGGTGTGTTCCTGGGCTATGCACTCTGGAACCGTCGAACGTTGATAGACAAGCGATTATATCTTCCCGAAGATTGGGCGAATGACCCGGTTCGCAGAGAGCGGTGTGGTGTTCCTGATAACATCACATTCAAAACGAAGGCAGAGCTGGGATTAGAGATGCTGTTAGCGGCTAGGGAGCGAGGCGTTCCTTTTGCATGGATCGGTATGGACTGCTTCTACGGGCAGCAGTCGTGGTTCCTCGACCGCCTCGATAGCGAAAGCTTACTCTACATCGCAGACGTTCCGAGCGACACGAGGGTATGGCTGGAACGTCCAGAGGTCGAAGTCCCGATAAGGAAGGGGAAGCAAGGTCGTCACCCCACGCGGAAGCAGGTTGTCGAAGGAGAGCCAGTCGAAGTGCGGAAGTTAGTGGAAGAGCTGCCAGAAGATGCCTGGAACCATATTTTCCTGAGGGACAGTGAGAGGAAGGAGATATGGTGTGACATGGCATGTTTACGCATCTACCAGGTTCGCAACGGGCTGCCTGGACCCGAATCATGGCTCATACTCAGAAAAGAGGAGAACGGGGAGAAAAAGTATCAATTCTCAAATGCTTCACCCAATACTAAGATGAACAGGCTCGCAGAGATGTCTTGCAGCCGCTACTGGATAGAAAGAGCGCTGGAAGATGCAAAAGGAGAGGTGAGTATGGCGGAATATGAGGTGAGAGGCTGGCTCGGCTGGCATCATCACATGACAATGGTCCTGTTGGCGATGCTCTTCCTGTTAACCCTGCAAGTGAAATGGAAAGACAAAGCCCCAATGCTGACGATACAGGATGTCAGAGAGATTCTGGAAGTGATATTGCCAAAGAGGAGAATAACGGAGAAGGAGATACTTGAGATCGTTAAGCGGAAGCATAAAGCGAGGGAATCCGCAAGGAAGTCTCACCATAAGCGGAAGAGCAAACCAAACTAAGAATATTTTGATGTTTTTCATGCAATCTAAGCACGTTTAGTTAGGACTATCTCAAGATTTTGAAGATTGATATCTTTCTCCTTTTATTCCCGTGGAAATTGCTATCCAGTTTGTCTGGTATCTCAGATTGTTTGCGGCTAATCTGAAATAATAGGTTGGGAAACGCATAAAATTAAGTAGCTTTATTTATAAAATGACAAAGTCAAGTTAGATCAAAGGAGCATATCAAAGAGTTAGGACGAAAATTGTATATCAAAATATCAGAGGTGATTTCCGCCGAGATTGAGGAGATTACAGAGGAGGATTGCATAGAATATATGGTTAAGATGGTAATAGATCGGACTTTTGACGGCTACATGACTGAGATTAAAACAATTTATGGACAGTTAGAAAAAATACTGGGTGTTAAGATTCATCCAGCACCAGATGAATGGGATAGATTATACGCTGTAGATTTTTATATCAAAATTAATGGTAACTATATCGGACTTCAGATTAAACCCGCTGGTGGTGTTTCCCATATACCTCAGATATTTAAGGAACATGTATTCCAAAAAGTTTCACACCAGAAATTTACTGAGAAATATGGAGGCAAGGTGTTTTATGTTATATCAATAAAAGAAGGCGGAAAAAAGAGAATATACAATATGGAAGTAATTGATGAAATAAAGCATGAAATGGAACGGTTGAAAGGCAAATAATATGGGGCTTTGGGCAACTATGCTACAATTATGATGCTAAAAGAGATTGAATGGACGATAGCCAATAGCATAATTTAACCTTCGCGCTTACCGAGTTCAAAGGCGCGTCTGTTGACGTCCAGAAACTTCGCGGGCACGGACTCTGTAAGCGACTCGATGAGCATCTCTTCCCGTAATGGAATATATTTAGAGAGCGCACCTAACATCACGACGTTCATCGTCTGCGGATTGCCCGCTTTGACTGCCAGTTTTGTCGCATCAAAAGTTTTGATGCCCCGGCAAATTCGCTGGAGTGGCGCAAGAATCTCTTCCAACGGTGGATACTTCGATTGACCTGAGGTCACCGTACTTGGGAGGACGGGTTTGGTATTCACAAGTGCGACACCATCTTTAGATAGGTAATGGGCATACCGCAGAGCTTCGGCGGGCTCGAGAGCTACCAAAATGTCTGCTCCTCCGACTGGCACCAGTGGACCGAACATGCATCCTATCCTGAGGTGGTTAATCACACTGCCTCCACGATGCGCCATCCCATGCGTCTCGGCACTCCTTACAGGTAAGCCTGCCTTAAGCGCCGCCTTACCAATTATACTGGAGAGCAGGATTACTCCCTGGCCACCAACACCAACCACAACAATATCACACTCTGATGTCTTTGTCTTGGTTTTTGTCTTCATCTTCATCTTCATCTTCATTTGACCATCTCGATGGCATCATTGGGACAGATCTGGGCACATACCCCGCACCCGGTACAGAGCGAGTTGATTCGAGCACTATCCCCGTCGAACTCGATTGCAGGACAGCCAAACTCCACACACTCACGGCAGCCTGTGCAATTCTCGTTAACCATGAATGGCTTTCGCATTATGCCTGCTCGTCTCTCGTTTATCACGCATGCCCGCTTTACTATGACCACAGATAGTCCCTGATAATCCCTCGCCCTCTTGAAGGTCTCGATTGTCGCTTTAACATTGTAAGGATCTACAGTCTCGACAAAGTCTGCACCCAGTGCTCTGGCGAGAGCCTCAAACGATACAGATTTTGTTTTATCACCGCTTGCAGTAACGCCTGTTCCGGGATGAGGCTGATGTCCGGTCATCGCTGTGGTCGAGTTATCCAGTATAGCGACAGTTATCTTAGCCTTATTGTAAACAGCGTTGAGTAATCCGGGTAAACCGGTATGCAGGAAAGTCGAGTCGCCAATACTACAACATATATCCCGCTCCTCGCCACTAAACCGGATTCCGCAGCCGATGGTTATGCTGGAGCCCATACAGAGACATGTATCTATGGTTCCCATGTCAACAGCCAGCGTGTAGCACCCAATATCACTGGGAAAGATTGCATCCGTCCCAAATGCTTCCCTCATTGCATAGTATGCCGCTCTATGACCACAGCCAGGACAGAGTGCCGGGGGTCTGGGCGGCAGGATTGCAGCGGCTTCTCTCAAAGATTGAGATGGCGGTTCCACTAACGGTAGAGAAGCCATGTCTGCGATGGCATTTCTGACAATATAGGGGTCCAGTTCTCCTTCCCGCGGGATGTGACCCGACCTCTTGCCCAGGATCTCAATATCAGGATTGTGCACTCTTGCTACCCTTTCTACATATTCCTCCAGCACGGGTTCCAATTCCTCGATTACCATCACTTTACTGACATGCCTGATGAACTCGGAACACAAACCCTCAGGAGGTGGAAAGGTGCCGATTCGCAGAAAGGAAATATCCGCTTCCGCTTCCAGTTGTTTTATCGCTTCCTCGGCGTAGAGACTCGAAATCCCAGATGCAATGACGCCCAGCTCGCTCCGTCCCTGTAACACAAGCTGGTTCCAGGGCGATTTTTCCAGCGCTGACTTGATTGCATCCTGTTTCTCGAGAAGCACGGAATGGCGTGGTCGGGCATGTGCGGGAAGAGCAACCCATCTGGCTGGATTCTTCAAGAACTGAGGAGTAGCCCGAGTTTCTTTTGGTTGCCCTACTTCCACATCGGCTCTGGCATGAGAGACACGTGTAGTGGATCTGAGAAGGACGGGCAACTCCAGCTCCTCAGAGAGTTCAAAGGCGTAGATGGTCATATCTCTTGCCTCCTGTGGGTCTGCAGGGTCCAGACAGGGGATACAGGCAAACTGGGCATAGCGTCTCGAGTCCTGCTCGTTCTGTGATGAATAGCAGAACGGGTCATCGGAGACGATCACTACAAGTCCGCCCCTCACACCGGTGTATGCCAGCGTCATAAAAGGGTCCGCAGCGACGTTCAAGCCTACATGTTTCATGACAGCAGCAGCTCTCATTCCCGTCCATGACGACCCGATGGCAACTTCCAAAGCAGCCTTCTCGTTGACCGACCACTCTACATGGAGGTCATACTTCTTAGCGAGAGGCGCCAGAATCTCCACAACCTCGGATGCGGGTGTCCCGGGATAACTGGCAACCACACGGGCACCTGCCTCAAGGATACCTCTTGCAATCGCAGCATTCCCAAGCAAATATTCTCTCATAACAATACTCCTTTGTAAGATATTTAGCATATATATTTAAGAGCGAGTGAAAGAGATATCTGGAAAGGAGACATTTATAAAATAAAGCTATTACTATTGGGATTATAACCTTAAGGAAATAGGACAGAGTAAGAGATGAGCAGAGGCGAGATCGAAGTGGAGATACGCATAGATGGTGAGGAGATAGAGGTAAACAGGTTCGTACAGGAGATGATGGGGAATGCGATTGCCGGTGCGATATCTGCGTTAAAGGGTGTAAGAATGGACTGGAATGAGCTAAAGATAACTGTGAATCGCAATCGCAGCGCAAATACAAATACGAACACGAATCACGTGGAATAGAATAGAGAATAGAGTTTCACATTCACATTCTCTCCCTCACCCACCAGGTCTCTGAATCAAATTATGTTAGTCATCCATGTATTAGCATCACTATCAGATAAAGAGCGAAGAATAGCAACACCACCAATACTGCGATTCCTACTCCTATAGTCAATTTCTCCGCTGGTTCCACTATCACTCGCTGCTCCACCCTCTCTGGATGATGATAATGATTAAGATTTAGAGGCAGGTGTTTTGCCACCCTCGCACCAGTCGTGGACAGCTGTATTAATGATGCACCTACCGGATTCCGGCTGAACCATACGAGCGAATCAGCGATTCTCTTCAGTTTGGTGTCAATAGCACCTGCGAAACTCATAAGTGGCTGTTCACAGAACCATATAACCCTCCTGCCCGCCTTTCTATACAGGTGATCAAAGTCAAGAGTTATCTTCTCATGAGGTGCGAAGTATCCCAGCATGAAGAACAGGAAGAGCGTCATCAGCACCAGTTCCATCGTTCCTAAGGTGTGCCCTGGAGCAAACGCTTCGTAACTGAACGCAGCATCGCGGAAGGGTAATATCGTGTAAAGCAACTTTGGATATACCCCAATAGCCATACAGAGAAAAGCGGTAACGCACATCGGAACGAGCATGGCTAATGGCGCTTCCTTCGCTTCTATCTGCTCGTTCTTAGCGAAAAAGGCGAAATAGGTGAGTTTTATAAATGATATTAGCGTGCCCACCGAAGCCAGCATCAAAGCAAGTGCGACTATGTGCATCCCTTTCAGTTCCGCGGCGTGAATTATCATACCCTTGCTTATGTAGCCATTGAAGCCCACAACACCGGAGATAGAAAGCGCTGCTATCACGCACGTTATCGTCGTTATCGGCATCTTCCTCGCAAGTCCGCCCATATCGGTGAGATTGTTCTTTCCCGTCCGGTATATTATTGCGCCCATGCACATGAACAGCGTGGTCTTGAACAACAGGTTATTGAAAAGATGCGCAATAGCGCCGTCTAACGCTAATTTCTCCACCAGTGTTCCCGTAGCCGTAGCCGTGGCGGCGGTGTGCAGTCCCAGTCCCATAACGCCCATTCCCACTCCTGCCATTCCCACGCCCGCCACCATATAGCCTAACTGGCTCACAATATGATAAGAGAGGAGTTTCCTCACATCGTTCTGCAATATTGCAAATATAACGCCGTAGAGCGCCATCACACCGCCCATGTATGCTACCGCTTCTACACCGGAGAAAGTCCTCGCAAGCATGTATATACCCGTCTTCGTCGTGAATATGGAGAGGAAAATGGTGCCACCTATCGTCGCTTTCGGATATGCATCCGGTATCCATGTATGTAGCGGTATGAACCCTGCGTTTACGCCTATCCCTGCGAGCAACAGGAAGTACCCTATGCCCGGTTCTATCGGTCCCACTGCAATAGAACCACCTGATACAGAGTAATGTATTATTATCCCTGCAAGAGTGAGACACCCGCCAAATATATGATACAGGATATAACGCATCCCAGCATCTATCGAGCGCTTTGTGCGTTCATACCATATCAAACCAAGGGAAGAGAAACTCATTATCTCAAGGAAGATGAAGAGCGTGAAGAAATCGCCCGCGAATACCGCACCCAGTGCACTGCCCATATATAGCAATCCGCACACATATTGACCCGCCTCCTTTATCGTGCTGAGCCCGTATATTATCGCACCACCGCCCGCTAACGCGAATATATACCCCATTATCATGCTGAGCCTATCAGCACGCAATAATGTCAGTTCAATTCCCGGGAAGACGGGAATTATCCAGCTGGTATGGGGTTGTATCAATGCAACGCATAGAAGCCCAAAAACGGCTAAAGCAACGAGAAAAATCTTCCTCACTTTTCCACTACCCAGTAGCGGTACCAATGCCGCACCGAGATAATAGATGAGGAAAGGTGGTATATCGAACTCAATCATCTTGCTTACCCTCTTTCTGTATGAGGGACAGTATCTTAGCTGTTATCATGAATAGACTTACTCCTATCGCTCCGTATAGAAACCCTTCTAAAAGTTCTGAATGTTCAGAATGCAGCACAAATACGGATACCGCAGATACCACCAGCGCCACACATACAATAATTATCAGCAATCCTCTCAGGACCTTCACCTTTTTATCCATCTCCAATCCTGCCCCATAACTCCATTCCGTTAATAGTGCTCTAAATTAAAATTGAGTTCAACTTATATAAATAATGATGCTTTTACTTATCTTAGCATTACGATGAAATGCGGAGATGAGCGAAAGATGTTTCGTTTTCTTGTTACTTCCTCTGCTTCAGCTTAGCGATTAACTTCTCAATATCCTTAGCAGTGATTTCCACAGCTCTTTGCGTCATTTCATTCTCATAGAAGTTTCTATGTAAAGCATTCGCACCATTAAAAAGTGTGATGAGTTCTTCATCTCCACTCTCCTCTGACAGTCTATCTATAAATTCCCATAGACTCCCATGTTTTCTTAGTTTCAACCCCCTCTTAGCCGCCACTGTCTTAATTGCTAATGCAGTGGCACCCCACAACTTTTCAGAAGCTTGAACCCGGTCGTCTTTACTCAAAAGTTCCTTCGCATCTTTAAGGTATTTCTCGCTCAGGGCTTGGTAGTGCTCTGCGAGGTCTTCGGGGTCCAACTCCTCATTTAGGCTATTACGAACAAGTTCGAGCCCTAATTCCTCAGGCAAATAGCCTATCTCTTCGGCTTTCTCCCTTAGCTTATCTCCAAGCCTTTTCGGTAAAATAATATAAGTAACTTCTGTATTCATGCTCCTTTTTATAATAGCTTATACTCACTCATAAATGTTTTTCACCTCACACTTCACCGCACTTCGCATTCGGTAACATAACAAAGTTTCTTGCAATAGCATCCATATAAAGTCCATACTGTGGGTCTGTCATTAAAAAATAAAAGTAAGATTTGGAGCTACGCTCCAATTCCCGTTTATTTATTTCTACTGCTATTGACCCGACTCCTATCCATTCACACCCACAGCACTCCGTGCGTCAGATAGATAAACAGATAGAGTGCGAAGAACACGAGTGCTAACAGCACGCCTGTTCCTATTGCCACTCGCGGCACTTCGCCCGGATACATCTGCTTGAGCTCTTCCAAGTTACGTGCGTATTGTGTATACGTGGGATTGAAAGGTCTCGTCACCACTGCACCCACCATGACCACCATTATTTTTGACGCCAGCGTTGGATTCCTGCTGAACCATACGACCGCATCAGCGAGTTTCAGCACGCTTTTATCAATGAAATTCGCAACTGTCATTAGCGGCTGCTCGCAGAACCATATAAATCTCCTGCCCGCCTTCCGGTAGAGATAATCTATATCCCTTGTTACTCGCTCGTGCGGTGAGAATGCGAATTGCAGCGTGAAGAACCCCACTGCGGTCATCACCAGTAACTCCAGCGTGCCTATTGTATGTCCAAGTGCGTATGGATGGAACTGTAACGCCACCTCCCTATAAGGGAGTATTTCGTAAAGGACTCGCGGATACACACCGATAAATACGCATAAGAAAGCGGTAACGCTCATCGGTATAAGCATGGATAACGGTGCTTCCTTCGCTTCTATCTCTCCGTTTCGCCTGAAGAACGTGAAATAAGTGAGTTTCAGGAAGGACAGGAAGGTGCCCACAGAAGCCACTATCAAAGCGAGTGCAAGGATATGCATGTGTGACAGTTCCGCCGCGTGGATTACCATACTTTTACTCACGTATCCATTAAAGCCCATCACGCCCGAGATAGAAAGAGCCGCTATCACGCATGTTATCGTCGTTATTGGCATCTTCTTCGCCAATCCCCCGAGTTCCGTCAGGTTGTTCCTCCCTGTCGAATATATCACCGCACCCATGCACATGAACAGCAGTGCCTTATACAGGATATGGTTGAAAACGTGTGCAATGCCACCGTTTATTCCTATATATGTGCCTATTCCTATCCCCGCCACCATGTAGCCGACCTGACTCACAATATGGTAAGAGAGGAGTTTCCTCACATCGTTCTGCAGCAGTGCGAATACAACGCCGTAGAGAGCCATCACACCACCCATGTATGCCACCGCCTCTACACCCGGGAAAGTCCTCGCAAGCACGTACACACCAGTCTTTGTTGTATATACCGACATGAATACAGCGCCGGCTATCGTTGCCTTCGGATATGAATCCGGTAGCCATGTGTGTAATGGTATGAATGCCGTGTTCACGCCTATCCCTATAAGCAGTAGCATGTATCCTATCCCGAGCTCTACCGGTCCCACTGCGATGGAGCCTGTATTCATGAAGTGTATGATAATCCCGGCGAGAAGGGCACAGCCTCCAAACAGGTGAAATATGATATATCGCATCCCCGCATTCGTCGCACGTTCTGTCCGACTGTACCATATCAATCCGAGCGAAGAGAACGCCATTATCTCCCAGAAGATATAGAGCGTGAAGAAATCACCCGCGAATACCGCACCCAGCGCACTGCCCAGGTATAACAGAGCACATACATACTCGCCATTCTCCCTCACTGTATCCAGTCCGTATATTATCGCGCCAGCGCCGATTATGGCGAATATGTAGCCCATTATAAGGCTCAGCGAATCAGCATGCAGGAATGTCATCTCGAGTCCTGGCAGAACCGAAAATGCCCAGCCGATCTGTGGTCTTAGCACTGCCACACTTATCAGCCCAAGCGCAGCTAAGATAGTAAGATAAATCTTCCTCACCTTGCCCGTTCCGAGCAGTGGTATCAATGCAGCCCCTGCAAAGTAAATAAGAGCGGGTGGTATATTTGGTATGCTACTTATATCTATCATTTTGCTCTACCTCCTTTTATGTTAAGTGCATGTGCAACACTTTCGTTCCAATCTAATGCTAACGCCACAGCGCACCGTATGTCAGGTAAATGAACAGATAGCCCACAACGAGAGCAAGCGAGTATAGCAACGCAGTCCCTATCGCTAAGGTCTGGGCATCTTCAGGGCATTCCTCCGGTATTTCTAACCCACGCATGTTAAAGCGCACATACGGGGGAGTAATGGGTCTCAGCAGGGTCACTACTACCATGTTCAGCAGTATCTTCGTTGCAAGTGCCGGGTTCTTGCCGAAACATCGCCACGAGTTAAATATCTTTCTTATTTTCGTATTCATTTCCTTACCCTTTTCACCTCCTATTTTATCTGGGACACCTTCATCACCGGGTGTCACCAATAACACATAAGTAACAGGTGACATATATAGTTTTTCAATATCTCTATATAAGTACATAGGTGAATATATATGCAGGTGCATAAGTTTAATCCCAAAAAAAAAGAAAAAAAAGAAGATGACTGAGCTGACTATTCAGGGTCCCTCAAGATACTATTTTTACATCTTGCTCTTGCTCAGACCCATAGCACTCCGTAAGTCAGATAAATAATCAGATATAGTGTGAAAAACATGAGCACCAGCAGCACACCACTTCCTATTGCCAGCCTGTGCACTTCCGCAGGATACAGCTTCCTGAGCTCTTCCAGGTCATTTGCATAGCGCGTGTATAAAGGATTGGGGTTGAAAGGTCTCAAAAACACCGTGCTCACGGTAAGCATCATTATTCTTGATGCAACTGGTGGATTCTTGCTGAACCATACGAAAGAATCGGCAATCCTACGCACCTTCTCATCAATGGAATCCGCAAAACTTATCAACGGCTTCTCGCAGAACCATATGAATTTCTTACCCAATACCCGATAGAACCAGTCGGTATCAAGCGTAATCGTAGGTGTACCGTGGAGCATTCCTCTTAGTAGCCAGAATGCAACAAACGTAAACAGAAGGAGCTGGCTCATTGCTATTATATGCGAAGCTGCATAGGGGTTATAATCCGCGGGATAGGGGAGTATCCCGTAGAGGGCTTGCGGATATACACCGATAAATACGCACAGAAATGCTGTAATACCCATCGCAACGAACATATTCTTAGGTGGTTCTTTCACCGGTTCTACAACTGGCTCCTTATCCTTATCTCTTCTTCCAAACCATGTAAGGTATGGAACTTTTAGGCCTGTATGAAGAAAAGTCCCTATTGAAGCACCTTCGAGCAGCAACCATACAATAGGCAGATCTGCCATCGCCGACGCTTCTACAACCATCGTCTTACTCACGAACCCATTGAATAGTGGGAAACCAGAAATGGAGAAAGCACCAATCATGTAGAGCCAGAAAGTGAGGGGCATGTATTTATACTTGTAGAGACCACCTAATTCGGTGAACTTGCTTCTCCCCGTCATCTCTATTACCACGCCTGCACCCATGAAAAGAAGCGCCTTGTAAAGAATATGACAGAACGCATGAGCTATTGAACCATCTATCGCCATCCATGTCCCTATTCCTACACCACATACCATGTACCCTACCTGAGAGATGATATGATAGGCGAGAAGTCTTCTTATGTCATTCTCGAGCACTGCGTAGATAACACCATACACCGCCATTATCGCTCCTAACCATATCAGAATCTCAACACCCGAGAAACCCCTTATCAGCACGTATATCGCACTTTTAGTAGTGAAAGCAGTCAAAAATACAGCTCCCGTAATCGTAGCTTCGGGGTAAGCATCCGCCAGCCAGGCATGCAACGGAGGGACCGCCGCATTTATGAGAAATCCGAGGAATATGAGGTAAGAGGGCAGGTAACCCCAGCCCGTTCCCCAATTAAAAGAGTTAAAAGCAATTGACCCTGTGTTCTGCACGTGTAGGATGATGCCTGCTAACAGGCAGATACCGCCAAAGATGTGCACCATGATATACCGGAATCCCGCTTCCGAAGATGCCTTCGTCTTGCGATACCATATAAGGAAAAGCGAAGAGAAAGCCATCACTTCCCAGAACAGGTATAAAGTGAAGAGGTCACCGGCGAAGACCACTCCCAGCGTGCTACCAACGTAGAGGAAGGCAGATACATGATGCCCGTCCTCCTTCACGTGCAGTGCATAAAGCGTCATACAAAAAGCCGCGATAGTAAATACATACCCGAAAACCAGACTCAACTGGTCAACCCTGCCAAAAACGAGCTCATAGCCCAGAAGAGGAATACGCCAGAATACCCCCCTGCTCGTGCTCATATACAGAAGGTCTATAAGCGCCGCTATCGGCAATAGAAGCAGGTATATCTTCTTCCATCTTCCTTTTAAAACCGGTATCAGAAGAGCACCTAAGATAAATATCAGTCCCGGATGCACCCATTCAATCATTTCCTCTCATTCTCACCTCCAGAGCTTTAGCTTTTCCAATGCTATTGTTAATGCTTCTCATAATAGTCCTCCTCACGCTGAAGCCAGAGATGCCCCAATGCCTTTGACACAACGATGATAAGAACGCAGCCAACAAATCCATATATCGCACTGAATCCCGGTATTGTTTGCCATAAGAAGGCGGTATGAGCTTGAGCTTCAGCTTGCCCGTGGAAATTAACGAGCACATCTGCTAATATACTCGCCGCAAGGCAGACATAAAGGATGCCAAATAAATGCTTCTGTTCCAGTTTTATTCCCATTCCTATTCCCCCTATTTTTGGCTCATTTCGGTTTCGGACCCTTTCGTGGCTTTAATTAATACCATAGCACGCCATACGTAAGAGAAAAGAACAGATAGAGCGAGAGAAATAGTAGCGCTTGAAGCATCACAGTCCCTATGGCTAAGGTTCGCGAATCTTCTAAATATCCGCTCTTCTCCAATTCCAGCACATAGCGCACAGGGTTAGAATTGGAAGGCAATACTATCGCACCTGCTTCAGCTATTAACACCCTCATTGCAAGCCCCGGGTTCTTACCAAAGCAGCGCCACGCGCCCAAAATCCTGTTCAGCCCTATTTCCATTTATTTTTCCCTCCTATTTTATTTTTATTACATTCAAGCTTGGGCTTCATGCGTATGCTCTATCAATGATTTACCGCGTTCTGAAAGTCGATAGCATGTCTCATTCCCGCGCTCTATCGCCTCTACCAGCCCCTGCTGGAGTAGCGAATTTGAAGTATCAAACCTGCCCGTCCCTTTCAGTCCTCTGAGAACGACCTGGAGGTCTATCCCGGTGTTCCTGGCGATCTCCGCGGGATACAACGCCTCCGGATAATTCTTATACAGATACATCAGTATCTCGCTTCTCACTCTGCTCCTTCTGAGAGACCGGAGCGCATCCTCAAAGCCCGCTCTGCTGCTTATGCCTGTACCAATCATCCCCCTTTTTCTCCCCTCAGCCAGCATACACATGCGCCTGCATATATTGGTATATGTGTATGTATATAAAAGCTTTTCGGTCTCCTAAAATATTTTTGCATATAGCTGAATGTTGAACGTTCTCCCAGCCGATTAAAGGCTTTTATATAAATAGAATGCTTTTTGTAATTGGTAGTTTATCATGACAGAAGGGAAGATACCACCTGAGCTGGTAGAGGCGTTATCGGTGGAGAGAGGTTTTTCTCTATTGATAAGAGGAGCGCCCGGCACAGGTAAGACGATGCTTGCACTTGAGATGATTCATCAGTTTGGAGATACTAATGCCGTTTACCTCTCAACGAGGGTCTCTCCTTCCTCACTTCGCGAGCAATTCCCATGGCTGGGCGAGAGTATCCCGCCGATAAACGTGATAGATGCCACGAAACTGTATGTTTCTTCAGATATAATCCCCGGAGTTCAATCTTTTCCAGACACGATTTACACCAGGTTGGGGAAGATAAAGAAACCCGCTACCGTTGTAATTGATAGCTGGGAAGCGATAACGGCTCAGATAGAGCGGGAGAAGGAGAAGATGGACGCATTAGCAGCGGCAGTGACGGAATTAGCGAGGCATGAGGGGATGAATTTAATACTCGTGTCAGAGAGGGTCGGTGCTACACCCTCAACGCTCGATTACGTCGTGGATGGCGTGGTAACGCTCACGCGTCTAACGCTGGACCACAGAACTGCAAGAGAGCTGGAACTGGAGAAATTAAGGGGAGTGAGGATAAATCAGCCGAGATATCCTTTCACCTTAGAGGGCGGCAGGTTCCAGTACATCGAGCCGTTCAAGCGTAAGCGTATAGAGAAACCACTGAGGGTAAAGCCCCTGAAAAATACCGAGACGCATATATCCACGGGCAGTGAGGATATGGATAAGCTCCTGGGCGGCGGATTTGAAAGGGGGAGCTTTAATGTGATTGAGATGGGCGATGATATGTCCATCTGGGGATACCAGTCAATCGTCATTCACATGCTCGTAAATTGCATAAAGCAAAAGAATCACTGCATCTGCCTCCCATGCTGTGGCTGGGATGAGAGGCACTTAAGACGACAGTTGCTTCCGTTCGTAAGTGAGGAGGATTATCAAAGATATATGACGGTCTTTGAGATAGGTCCTGCCAGAAGGGAGTATGGTGCAAGCGAGAACGTGAGATTTCTGGAGGGTAAGTCAATAGAATTGGATTGGGACATAATTAGAAGCTTTGTTTCAGAATTGGAGCCACCTGTGCTGACCTCTATAGGAACAGACATGTTAGAGCATCCATACCAGTTGAAAGAAAAAGGAAAACTGGGAACCATGGTGAAATGGCTATCCACTGTGATGACAGAGACAAGAGCAGCGGGGAACGTGGTGGTGCTGGGTGTGAATCCAAAGCTTGAATTGTGCGGGGAACTGACGCATCTCTCGAGCACTTATCTGAAATTGGCTGAACTTGATACCGCGGTCGTCCTTTACGGCGTTCGTCCTGCAACCGGATTGCATTGCCTGGAAACTGTCGTCACTGATGACACCATTAAGTTGGGGCTCACACCGTATGTATAATAAAAATAAAGCTTTACCAACGATAGAGATAGAGAGATGAAGAAGAGCAGCGATATGGAGATAGACGTGCAGGTGATGGTTGGTAGTAATGTAATCATCACGTTTGGCAGGGTGGACATCGAATTGACAAGGGAACAGGCGGAGAGATTAAAGGAACTTCTTGTAAACGCCCTTGAGCGGGGTGAGCGTGATCTTCTCCCCCACGGGGTCAACGAAAGCGAGTAGAGTCCTCTCGGTGAATAAGAAGAACTCATCGCCACATTTCTCTCTTATCTTTTCCATGCTCTTCGAGTCGAAATAAATCCTCTTACCCCTTTCCTCGCCTGCACGCTGCACAGAAGCTATAAGCTCGATAACAGCTCTATCATCCGTTTCTGTTTCTTTCTCCCGCTCGTCATCCGCCATCTTATCCCCATCCGTTGATATTGACATCAGCAGTTTTTATAAACAATCTGAGGGCATTTATGTCATAGGATCCAATCAGGTAAAGTAGTAAAGGTCCTGTATCAAAAATGACATCTTCAAACTTAAATATTCTTTCACTCATCCTCTCTTTCAACTTCTTTTATCCCTTTCCATATTAACTTCGGACATGTTCTATTTTTATATTTTTATCTTAAAAAGGTTATTATATCTATAGACTCACATGGAGAGCTATTACAATCGGTCGTTCATGATCGCCCGCAGACGTCAAATATTCTTCATCAATTCCCTGCCTTAATATGAACTTGTGATAACATCTAAACTAATCCCTTCTTAGTTAGAACTTTCGCATGCTCTCTATCAATGCTTTCCCGAGTTTGGAAAGCCGATAGTATGTAGCTTTTTTATGCTCTACCTTCTCCACAATCCCCTGTGTGAGTAGAGAACTTTCCGCATCGAACCTGTTGCCCATGCCTCGTAACCCACCGAGCACATTTGTAGGGTCTATCCCGGTGTTACGCGATATCTCTGCGGGATATGAAGCCCTGGGATAGATTTTATAGAGGTACATCACGATTTCAGTTCTCACACGGCTTCTTCTAAGAGACCGCAAGATATCCTCAAATAGCACCTCCTCATTCTTATTCTCACTCTCAATCTCGCTCTCACTCTCATTCATTACCCTCGCTTCCTCTTCCTCGCTTCCTCAACAGCCTTTCGAACGCTTCAAATAGATTATTTATTGTGAAAGGTTTCCACAGGTATTCATCTGCTCCCGCAGCCAGTGCTGCATCCTTATACTCAGACATGCCCAGCGCAGTGATTGCGATGATCAGAGCGTTTGGGTCATATCTCTTTATCTCCCTTATCGCCTGAATCCCATCCATCTCCTCCATGACCAGGTCCATAGTGACGATATCGGGCTTCAATTCTTTGTATTTCTCCACCGCTTCCTTGCCATTAACTGCGAAGCCCACCACTTCATAGCTCCTCTCTTCCTGGTGCAGCATCTCCTGCAGCATCTCGCGCATGTATGCCGCATCTTCCACAATCAATACCCGCTTCTTCTTCTCCTCTCCCATATTATATTATGCCCCCTTTTTTATTGCCTTTCGTCTTTTTGGTATTGTAAAGAAGAACTCTGACCCTTTTCCTACTTCACTCCTCGCCCATACTATCCCGCCATGTAATTTCACATATTCCTTAACTATAGATAAACCCAGCCCAAGACTTCCTGATTTACGGGTCAATGAAGTATCAACCATATAAAATCGCTCAAAGATCTTCGGCAGGTGCTCCTCTGGAATGCCAATTCCTGTATCTGCAACACATGCACATATATCCTCGCCCCTGTCCTCCACATTAATATCTATCTTCCCCTCCTCAGGGGTATATTTGATTGCGTTGGAGACCAGGTTACTGAGGATGGCGATTAATTTCTGCTTATCAGCCTGGACTTCTATATCGGGAACGGACATAGAGATTTTTTGCCTCTTCTCTTTTGCCTCGGGTTCAAGACTCTTAACCACTTCCGATACGACCTCGGGAATGCGCACCCATTCCAAACTCAGCTCTATCTTCTTACCGTCAATACGTGCGAGTTCTAACATCCGATTGATCAGCTTCTCAAGTTGCCTCGCCGATTGCTCTATATTATATAGATACCTCTTCCCCTTATCCGGGAGCTCACAGCGCTCCAGCATACTTGCATACCCCACAATGGGCGCAAGGGGTGACCGCAGCTCATGATAAGCCACGTTAAGGAAATCGCTCTTCATCTTGTCCAGCTCCGCAAGTCTTTTACAGGTCTCACGCAGTTCTTCCTCCTTCCTCTTCAGTTCCGTCATGTCAAGCAATGAGGCAATGCAACTATCTGCTCCCGGAATCGGCTCTATCCAGGCATTCACATGTTTTATCTCCCCATTACGGCTAACAAACTTGAATTCACAGCATGCCGGTGCTTCTCCTTTTCTCCTTTCCTCGCAATAATTCTGAACCCTATCCATGTCTTCATCAGCAATGAAATCAATCCACTTCTTACCCTTTATTTCTTCCCTTGAATATCCGCTCAGGGTTTCAAATTCTTTATTTGCCAAAGATACGAATTTGCCATGTTCAATGACACAAAGAGCGGTGAGTGCATGCTCAAAGATCACACGATAACGCTCCTCAGCGTCCCTTAAATTATCCTCTATCCGCTTTTGTTCACTTATATCCCTGAATATCGTTAATTTTGATATACTACCATCAATATTCTTCAGAGGGGTCTCAAAGAGGTCATAAGTCCTGTTGGTCCTGCGAGAGTGCCACTCCCACCTCACTGTCTTTCC
Source organism: Candidatus Methanophagaceae archaeon (assembly GCA_003194435.1). GTDB lineage: Archaea > Halobacteriota > Syntropharchaeia > Alkanophagales > Methanospirareceae > G60ANME1. The sequence goes on from PQXC01000004.1 coordinate 98,023, forward strand.
TTTCACTACCTCTGTATTTTTGCACCCCGGACAGGGCTCGTCCCTATTATGAAACGCCTTATAGCAGATATCACCAACATGGTATCCAAATACATCAATCAAAACCTTGTTCATGAACTCTACTTTATAGTCCTTTGATATGATGCATACGCCATCATCCATGCTCTCAAGAATTAAATTCAGTTTGTCACGCTCTTCTTTTATCTTCTCTTTTGTCTCTTTTAGCTTCTCCTCACCCTTAGCCCGCTCCTCGCTCACGAACCCGATAACATACGCCACCGCTACAAAAATAGCGCTCCGTTCAAAAATATGTACAGAAAGCGCAGCCTGGGGTGAGAAAAGCGTTACAAGAATGTAGACTGAGCTGAGAAGAAGAGCGATATAAACCGCTTTCCTACGATACCATACCCCTGCTAAGAGAATGGGGATATAGAAAAAATGCGTATAGACGATTGTTTCTTCCCTGATAAAGCCGACAAAGAAAGCCAAGATAGTGCAGGCTAACACAGTAGAGAGCAATAAAAGGAATCTATAGTTCAGCCTCTCTATCTTCATTATCCATGGATTATAAGCCAAGGCCCGGATTTGAACCGGGGTAGAGCTGATCTGCAGTCAGCCGCGTGTGCCTCTCCGCCACCTTGGCTGTATTTCTTTTTTTCTATTCCTCTTTCTCTATATGAGAAATTTCAACCAGGAGAAGAAAAAATAATTAAGCACTTTAAAGTACTTAAGCACTTTGCAGTTCTGATTTCATCTGGGTTCGGCATATAAAGGTGTGGACGTTAGTAGCTGCGGGCTGAAAATCTCCCCTTTCGGGTCGATTCTTACACCCCAGCCCTATCAAACCGTTCTTCTAACGGTGTCCACGAGGTCTCTTTTTGGGGCTGGCTTCGAGCTTAGATGCTTTCAGCTCTTATCCATTAGCGCGTAGCTGCCCGGCAATGCCCTGTCGGACAACCGGTACACCAGAGGCGCCGCTGCTTTGTTCCTCTCGTACTAAAAGCAGCTTCCCCTCAGACCCCAGCACCCCCAATAGATAGCAACCGACCTGTCTCACGACGGTCTAAACCCAGCTCATGATCTCCTTTAATAGACGAACAGTCTTACCCTTGGCTGCTGCTGCACAGCCAGGATGGAGAGAGCCGACATCGAAGTAGCAAACCTCCAGGTCGATATGGACTCTCGCTGGAGACAACTCCGTTATCCCCGGGGTAGCTTTTCTGGCGTCTTTAAGCCCTACCAAAGAGCTATAAAGGTTCGCTAGACCCGACTTTCGTCCCGTGACCTCCTGCTATGCGAGGTCACATCAGGCTGACTTTTGCTCTTGCACTCTACGGTGGAGTTCTGACCCACCTGAGTCAACCTTCGGGCACCCTCGATATCTTTTCAAGGGTATGGCGCCCCACCTAAACAGCCCACCAACCGATGTCCTCTTCCGAGTTAGGGACACAACTCCAGAAGGGTAGTGTTCCATTGGCGGCTCCGTATTCCCTGGCGAGAATACTTCGTCGCCTCCTACCTACGCTATACATCCGAAGTCGTGGCTCAACGGCAGGCTGCTGTAAAGCTCCACGGGGTCTTCGCTTCCCCTTGGGGGTCCCCGGTCTTTTCACCGGGAAGATGATTTCGCCGGTTTCCAGCTAGGGACAGTAGAAGGCTCATTCCTCCTTTCGTGCAAGCCGCCAATTAAGCGGCTAGGTACTACGCTACCTTAAGAGGGTCAGAGTTACCCCCGCCGTTTATAGGTCCTTCGTCCCCTTGGAAGGGGCTTTCAGATACCTACACTGGGCAGGAGTCAGTGACCGTACTAATCCTTACGGACTTGCGGTCACCTATGTTGTTATTAGACAGTTAGCCTTCCCTTGTCACTGCGACCTACCTTTCACAAGGCAGGCACCCTTTCTCCCGAAGTTACAGGGCTAATTTGCCGATTTCCCTTAGCTGGATTTACCCGACACGCCTGAGCCTGCTCAGCTAGGGGCACCTGTGTCGGTTCTCGGTACGGACATCCAGTCATCCTTTTCACGGACTCCCGGGCTCGACTGACTTTCGCCATCACACCTTCACCTACTTCTCGCCATTACGGCTCTCCATAGGCTTCAGTGCTTGGACGGTGCGACGACACCGCTCAATCTACCCGGAAGTGTCGGACGCCTTAAGGCATAGACTGGATGGCGCAGGAATATTAACCTGCTTCCCTTTTGATATGCTCCAGTTAGGGCATATCTTAGGACCGGCTAACCCTTGGCTGACGAACATTGCCAAGGAAACCTGGCCCCTTCGGCGATCGGGATTCACACCCGACTATGCTGCTACTATCGCCAGGATTCTCGTTCCTGCCCGGTCCACACCTCCTCACGAAGATGCTTCCACCCAGACAGGACGCCCCCCTACCGGATCTCCTCACGGAGCCCTGGGGTATCGGTGGTCGGCTTAAGCCCCGTCCATTTTCGATGCCACAAACCTCGGCTGGTGAGCTGTTACGCACTCCTTAGAGGATAGCTGCTTCTAAGCTAACCTCCCAGCTGTCTGAGGTTTGTGACGCTCTTTAGAGTTGACACTTAGCCGACACTTGGGGACCTTAACCCCAGTCCGGGTTCTTTCCCTCACGGACTGGGAGCTTACCCCCCAGCCCGGGCTCCGACCTTCTACGACGATAGCGCCTTCGGAGTTTGACAGGAGGGCGAGGTCTTTCGACCCCGTATCCTCCAATCGGTGGCTCTACAACGCTATCTATCTCAGGTCGGGTCATACTGTGGTATGTTTCGGGGGGAACCAGCTATTGCCGGGTTCGATTGGCCTTTCTCCACTAAACGCAGGTCATCCGAGAGATTTGCAAGTCATCACCGGTTCGGCCCTCCATTCCCCTTTCGGAGAACTTCAGCCTGCCCACGCTTAGATCACCCGGCTTCGGGTCATATCCCAATGACTCCACGCAGTTCATACGTCGTTCCTCTCTAACGATGCGAACCTGTCGGTTACCCTCCGGCTTCCCCTCTTCGGGTTAGCCTCGCCATTGAGATATACTCCCTGGCCCGTTCTCCAGAACGTACGATACGACCCTGTTCATGAGCCCTCGTACCCATCCCTCACGGGATTCTCCTTCGGGCTCCTTCATCACTTTCAGGCCGTATCACACCGTAGCCATTTAGTTTCAGGCTCTTTTCACCTCCTTATTCGGGGTACTTTTCAGCTTTCCCTCACGGTACTATTCCACTATCGGTCTCAAGACGTGTTTAGTTTTGGAGGTTGGTATCCCCCAGCTTCCCGCAGGAAATCCAACCTACGGTACTCAAGTAAAGGTCGAACCCGCTATCTTACGCCTACGAGGCTATCACTCTCTATGGCGCCTCATTCCAGAGGACTTCGGCTTCGATAGTGTGGGTTCTACGACCTTTACTTACAACCCTACATCTCCTCACTCTTTCGAGTGAGGATTCAGTTTGAACTCTGCCGCTTTCACTCGCCGTTACTCACGGCATCTCTATTGATTTCTCTTCCTGCTCCTACTAAGATGTTTCAATTCGGAGCGTTCCCGATCCCGAAGGACCGATCCAGAGGATCAGGAGTTCCCATTAGGGCATCCCCGGTTCTAAGGCTCCTTGTACCTACCCGGGGCTTTTCGCAACTTGGCACGCCCCTCTTCGGCGCTTGAGCCGAGCCATCCACTAAATGGCGTATACACCAGCTACCGAACCCATTGGATGTCAGAGCTGCAAAGTGCCTATGACAACCTCATCTGGCTAAAATCGCCATCGGTTCTTCCCTGAATAACATGATGTTATTAGGTGCATTCCTCTACACATACATACACATACACACATGGACTCGCTGGGATTTGAACCCAGGGCCTTCGCCTCGCAAAGGCGACGATCTTCCACTGATCTACGAGCCCCAAGAATATCCCAGCATCTTATCTTATATAAACTTTGAACCAACCCCTGGTGTGATCTTTCAGTCCTGATTGGCTTAGAGTTAGGAGGTGATCCAGCCGCAGATTCCTCTACGGCTACCTTGTTACGACTTAGCCCCCCTTGCGAGGCTCAGGTTCGAACACCCCAATAAGGATGTCCTCACCTGAACCCCACTCGGCTGGCTTGACGGGCGGTGTGTGCAAGGAGCAGGGACATATTCACCGCCCCATTTTGAGGGGCGATTACTACGGATTCCGGGTTCACGAGGGCGAGTTGCAGCCCTCGATCCCAACTTAGGGTAGCTTTAGGGGATTTCCTTCCCCTTTCGGGGTCGGTACCCATTGTACTACCCATTGTAGCACGCGTGTAGCCCGGAGGATTCGGGGCATACTGACCTACCGTGGCCCGCTCCTTCCTCCACCTTAGCGGTGGCGGTCCTCACAGAGTGCCCATCCTCCTTGTGGAGATGCTGGCAACTGTGAGCGCGGGTCTCGCCCGTTGCCTGACTTAACAGGATGCTTCACAGCACGAACTGCCGACGGCCATGCGCCACCTCTCAGCTAATCTGGTAAGGTCTTCAGCCTGACCTTCATCTCGCTGTCTCCTCCGGTGAGTTTTCCGGCGTTGAATCCAATTGAACCGCAGGCTCCACCCGTTGTGGTGCTCCCCCGCCAATTCCTTTAAGTTTCAGCCTTGCGACCGTACTCCCCAGATGGCGGGCTTAACGGCTTCCCTTCGGCACTGGCACCACTCGCAGTGATGCCAACACCTAGCCCGCATCGTTTACTGCTAGGACTACCCGGGTATCTAATCCGGTTCGCGACCCTAGCCTTCGTCCCTCACCGTCGGACCTGGTCTGGTCAGACGCCTTCGCTACCGGTGGTCCCCCAGGGATTAACGGATTTCACCCCTACCCCTGGAGTACCTCTGACCTCTCCCAGTCCCAAGTCGAGCAGTATTCCCTGGAAGCTTGACTGTTAAGCAGCCAAATTTCCCAAGGAACTTACTCAACCGGCTACGGACGCTTTAGACCCAATAAAAGTGGCTACCACTTGGGCTGCCGGTGTTACCGCGGCGGCTGGCACCGGTCTTACCCAGCCCTTACTCCAGGTGCTTTTTAGGCACCTGAACAGCCTCCTTAGGAGGCACTCAGAGTTCCCTTATCGTGCTTTCGCACATTGTAAAGTTTTCGCGCCTGATGCGTCCCGTAGGACCTGGGTTCTTTTCTCAGAACCCATCTCCGGGCTATTGCTCTCACAACCCGTACCGATCGTAGGCTTGTTGATCCGTTACATCAACAACTACCTAATCGGCCGCAGACCCATCCTTGGGCGCCTCAGCTTTCGGACATCCTGCATTCCAGCAAGCGATGTCCCATCCGGTATTAGCCCCAGTTTCCCGGGGTTATCCCGGACCCAAGGGTAGGTTGTCCACGTGTTACTGAGCCGTCCGCCGGTTTGGCCATCAGATGCAAGCATCCGATGACCACCCCTCGACTAACATGGCTTAATCGAACTCTGATAGCAGTAGCCTCTGGCAGGATCAACCAGTGTTGCTAAACGGGTGCACACACCTCTCCGAGCCAATCAGGTTTACTGGATCACCAGTGGGTTAGCTCTTACGTCGGACACGAAATCCCCATGCTCGTGTCCCCATACACATCTTTATGTCCTATCTTTTTTACATTTATATATAGCATAGTGGAAGTCAACCCATCATCCCCGGGTTATCCCTCTCTCAGAGTTGACGCCGGTACTATGCTACATAAATATATACATCTCACTACTTTAAAAATCTTTCATCTGCTATATAAAACTTTCCTGTCATATCTCATATCATAAACAACCGCCATTTCTATGCCTCTATACTGAGCTCTTTGTAGAGCTCAAGATACTCTTCTCCCGTTTTTGACCATGAATACGCACCTGCTCTTTCCTTACCTCTTCTCTTCAATTCCTCACGGAGGCTCGTATCATGGAGCAGTTTTGACATCCCTTCTGCTATCTCATCAATACTATAGGGATTTACAAGAACAGCAGCATCCCCTGCAACCTCTGCCGTCCCTCCTATATTTGATGTTACAACCGGCGTTCCCGCCTGCATAGCCTCTATTACAGGCATCCCGAAACCCTCACAGAGCGAGGGATAAACAAGTAAGTCAGCATGTTTTAAAAGCGAGTCCAGCTCTTTATCGGGTATGAATCCCGTAAATATTACTCGCTCACTCATTTCCGCTTCTTTTACCGCGCGGTCACACCTCTTCTTCATCTTTCTCAGGTATGCATTACTGGATACTGCACCAGTTATTACCAGCTTCCCACGATACCCATCCTCTCTTACCAGTTTTGAGAACGCGTGAATCAATCGCACAATATTCTTCCGCTCGTGTATCCCCCCAACGTTAAGAATGAACCCGCGTTCTAAATCGAATCGTGCTTTGAGGCTCTTTTCTATCTCTTCATCCGGCTCTGTTAGTTCTCGTATGCCATTGGGAATGACTTTAATCCGCTCTGCAGATACACCCACTTTGGTTATAAGCTCATGCTTTGAATATTCAGACACCGTGGTTATCAGATTATTCAGGCGACACGCTTCTCGGGTACCACGTCGGTATAGCAGATGATTCCTGAAGAACCCCATCGCTTCTCGGAATGTGAAAGGAATAACGTCATGCACGGTAAGAATGGACGGCACCTTCTTACGGAATGGAAAACTCCAGTTATAAGGGAAATGAATAATACCTGCGCCTTCCTGTGATGCAATGTTCTGGATGGTAACAGAATCCAGCCATGCATTCTTCAATGACATAGAGTGCGAACGACACGGTAAAGGAACAGTAGTAACGTTAGAACAATCTTCAAATATGCCTTCTGTCTCGGCAAATCGGTGTTTTTTGCAGAGTATAATCACATGATGTCCTTTCCCCGATACATACCTCGTTAGCTCTATAATGCCCTGTTCAACGCCACCCACAACGCCGTCGTATTTCCTAAAATCCATTACTATTTTCATCCTCTTAAAAGCTATCGAGTAGACTTTCGATATCTGTGATAGCCACATTAGTGGTCTCATCGGACGCGCCATAATACACATAAATCTTATCATCGCGCTCGGCAATACCGTTTGAGAATATCACATTCGGGAAGAATCCCGCAGTCTCGTAAGGTTCCGTGGGTGTCATTAGCGGCACAGATGCCCTTCGTATCACGCGGTAAGGCTCGTCAAGTGCGAGAAGCATGCAAAATAGCGAATATACGCTGTTATCCCCCTTAGCGTGGTAAATAACGAGCCAGCCCTCAGGGGTCTTTATTGGCGGCGCTCCTGCTCCTATTCGCTGTGACTCCCATTTATTGTCTCTTGTACGTGCAATGCATTTATGATTTCCCCAGTGAAGAAGGTCAGGAGATTCGCTGTACCACATGGCAGGCATACCAAATCTGGTATTGTTTGGACGATGGAGTGCGACATACATACCATTAACCCGCTCAGGGAAAATAGCGACATCCTTGTTCTCTGGATAAAATATAAGCCCTTTCCTCTCGATACTCCTGAAATCCTCGGTAACCGCTAAAGCAGTAGCCCATGAATCTTCGGAAACCGCAGTATAGGTGATGTAGTATTTACCATCAATAAACGTTATTCGCGCATCTTCCACGCCATATCTCTCTGTCTCATTCTCTGGATAAATAAAAGGTGCATCATCAACTTTGAAGTTGATGCCATCCTTACTCCTGGCTATTCTGATATGACTCAGGGAGGTGAGATATTCCTGCCCCTTATATACAACAGTGCGTGTGTCTTTCGGTATGACTTCAGGGTCAGAAGCATCGAATTCCATAATATCTGGATACCCCTTTCCGTTATCATCAAACCGATATATCGGCGTGCGGATATATCCTTCCCTGGGTTCGCACCCCTCCGCTACGCGCACCAGAAGAATGATTTCATCGCCAAAATTCGTTGCTCCTGGATTAAAGGAGCCAATCACTTTGTACCCTTCTATTGATGGTTTTACATCCCCCGGTTTTATTATCGGGTTACTTTTGTGTCTTATTATCATTTTTTCCTCTCTTTTTATTTATAGGAAGATAGATCAATATATAGAATAAAGAATAAATGAGAAAGAAAAAAGGAAAAGGAAGAGGTGATGAAGGGCATGGAATATATATATGCGGCATTGCTCTTGCATAACTCGGGCAAGGAGATTACAGAGGAGCGAATAAGTGCGATCATGGAAGCAGCAGGGATTGAGGCGGACATGGGTAGGATAAAAGGGCTGGTCTCTGCACTCAATGGCGTGAACATAGATGAGGCTATCTCTCAAGCTCAACCTGCTTATGCCCCTGTAGCAGCGGTTCCACAGGCACAGGCTCCTGCACCCGCAGCTGCTGCACCTGCAGAAGCTCCTGCGGGTAAAGAGGGAGAGAAGGGAAAAGAAGAGGAAAAGGAAAAGAAGACTAAGGAAGAGGAGGAGAAAAAAGAAGAGACAGGTATGGAAGGACTTGCATCTCTCTTTGGCTAACTTCGCTTTGTTTTTTCTTTTTTCACTCTTCGCTCCGGTAGTGTAGCTCGGCCAATCATCTCGGCCTTTCGAGCCAAGGACTCGGGTTCAAATCCCGACCGGAGCATTACTCTTCTTTCCCATTCTCTGTCTGTCCAGCTCATAATTGAGTATTGTTATACACTGTGATGCGAGATAAGAGGTGGAACCAAGAGATAGCCTTTCATGCGGGAAGCGAGTGACGAACTTTTCTTCTTTCAGCGGCAGCCCCAGATGGTCTCCGACTATAAATACGGCATCCTCTTTCAGGTACAATTCGCTTATATCTCTGCCCTTCTCATGGATTATGTAAAAGAACTTACCATCAGATGCTAATTCGGAGATCAACTGTTGAAAGCTGAGCTTACGCACACGAATACCGGGATTCTTTCCTTTTGGTGCCTTCTTTATCCATGATGCTATACTACGCTCATCGGGTGAGACAGCACGAAGCAAGCTGCCGTAAAATGATATTACCCTCGGTGGGTTTGGAGCACCACAGGCAACTACATGGATGCATGAGTCCCGCCTTAAATCATGACTTATCCACAGTGCATTGCAGATGCATCTTGCAACCAGGTCCATCCTGCCGCCACTGCCCGGTAAATCATTCAATGAGAAGTCATTGCTCGTAACTGCTTTCCTCGCATATAATATGAATTCCCTCATTCTTATGACAAAAGACCTCTATAATAATTCAAATAATCATTAAAAAATCTTGTGCTCAGCGAGCTATATTTATAGCCCTTCTTTATCTATCTCAAATCAGAATGGAAGGAAAAGGAAAAGGACTTACAATTGTTACTGCCACTGCTACTGCTACTGCATCTCTATCTCTTATTCTTATTACACTGCTGCTTCTATCTCTATCGAGCGCTGATGCAGGTACAGGTGTTACCCCGATTTCGCAGATAAATGACTCCGATGTCGGGCGGGAACTCACGGTCTCTGGCATTATCAGCGCCGTTCTCTATACCAACTCTAGCTCCAGCTCCTGTACCGCACGGACATACGAACCCGGAGATGCTGTATTTCTAACCCTCCATGACAATTCGGGCTATGTATTGATAAGCGTAGACCCAGAGCTCTGGAATGCAAACTTGTCTGAAGGAGAAAAGATCATGGTCACAGGGATATACGCGGGTAATAGCAGCCACAACGGAATGAAGGGGACTATATATGCCAGCAGGATACGCACCTTTACGCAGCTTTATCGGGACAGGAAGATAAAAGAGCTTTTGAACTCACCAGAGGATTACTTCCAGGCGGATGTGCGAATAATCGGTATTATTAAGCGAATAGAAATTGAACCAGATAAGATGGTGCTCGGGATTGATGATGGCTCTGCCCAAATAGATGTGCTGTGCCATACTGAACGGGAGAATATAAGCATTGGGGACGAAGTGGTAGTGGAGGGGGAATTTATGAGGAATATGATATATGCGTTCGCCATCCAGGTACAGAAGCAAAAGCCAGAGATTAAACCATTGCAGCCCACACCATCACCAATACCCACAGCAACAGCAACACCAACACCCATCAATGAACCTTCACATTCATCTTCTTCACCTCTCCCCTCCCCATCTATCATTCCTCTCTTACCTGGCAGCCACAGCCACCAGCAAGTCGGCAATAGCAACGAATTGTTCAATTTGATATTCAAACTCAGAGAATTGTTCACGCATCCTTCTTCATCCAATTTGGATTTTGATTTTGGTACACTATTAAATAGTTTAAATAGGCTCAAATCCTCTTATTAAAGCCCTGAACAGCATTAGAGCTGGTATTATCTCCAGACGTCCCACCCACATGTTTAATATCAATATTATCTTACCTATGTATGGCAATCCCGGATTCGTCAGCCCGGCAGAAAGCCCCACATTACCCTGTGCCGATGCCACCTCAAACATGATCTCTCCCAGTGGATACTGGGAGCCTACCACCACGGATAGGACACAAATACCTATAAAGAGGGAAATAAGCCAGAGGATAATGATCAAACTCGCTTCTGAGAATATCTTTGTCATGTTCTCCCTCTCCAGGAATCTATCACCAAGTCTAACGCTGATTATCGCTTTGGGCGGCAAGAAATTACGCCTCAAAGACCACTTTATCCACTTGTATGCTATTACGGCTCTTAATAATTTCACGCCTCCCGCAGTTGAACCCGTCCCCCCTCCTATTATCATAGCTATACACATGATGAGTAATGCAGGTGATGACCAGTTGTGCACAGGTACCGTCTGAAAACCCGTACAGGTCATCCCGGAGATAAGCTGGAAGCCTGAATAGCGGGTGGCACTTAAGAGGTCAGTGCTTTGCATCAGATAATTAGCGGCTAATAGCGGTATGAAGAGGATAGAGAAGACGACAATAAAGGCTATACACTGCGTATCCTTGAAATATGACTTCACATCACCCTTCAGCACCCTGTAATGTACTAAAAATGGTATCGCTCCAAGAACCATCATCGGAATGATTGCCAGTTCGATGATAGAGCTGTTATATGTGGCGATACTGTTATCAGTGATTGTAAATCCACCGGTACCAATTGCGGTCATTGCGTGGTTTATCGCTTCCCATGGCTTCATACCGGCGATAAAGAAGAGAATTATCCCTATCGAGGTCAAGAATAGATATATCCACCATGTCATTCTCACTGTTGATATGATACCCGGTTTTATACGCTCCTCCCGTGCTTCCGCTTTGTAAAGTACGTATGCACCTGTACCCGGACGTGCAAGAACGGAGAGCATCAGAACGATCACACCTACACCTCCCACCCACTGCATCAGACTGCGCCAGAACTGGATTGTATGCGTGAGTCCCGACGGATGGGTAATCATCGTCAGACCCGTTCCTGTCCAGCCGGACATCGCCTCGAAATAAGAATCCAATGGGCTCATACCCTCAATCGAGACAAAGAGGATTGCGCTAAAAGCTGGAACGACCAGCCATACCAGTGCTGCACATATCATTGCATGCCTGTATTCGGGCTCCCCTGCATATCTGAAGAAATATCTGAATAGTAACCCCAGGAGTATAACCCCAGAACCGGTGATTACAACAGGCATTATCACATCCTCATGGAAGTAGCATGCAACGCCAAGCAGAGAAAATATCAGCACGCCCAGTATGACGAGGATGCTGCCGAGGTCCCTGAGCACTATTCTTAGATTTGATAGCATTGGTTTTGGTTGATATTGATAACTACCACTATCCCGTTAGAAGTTACTGAAATAAAAAATACGTGGTTGATACCGATTCACCGATTCGAGTATATTCAAATATGTAACTGAAGGAAGTTGGGCATGAGTTTCAAGATTGCAAAGAGGGCAAAAGAGCCAGAAGCTAATAATAACGCATGTTTCAAGCCCGCTATAACCTTGCCCTCACCCAGTTTCCCGGCTACCAGACCGGAACAGATACCCTGTATTATTCCACAGTGGAAGAGGATCATCTTCATCCGTTCTGCATCAACATTTACAATGGTCGCTCTACCCATACCTGCGCCTGTGATCTGCTTCGCAGCCTCTGTCATCATCGGAATGAGCGTCTTGTAGAGTACCAGCAGGATGAGCAGGAAGACACCAAAGGTTATGTAGCAGATAGCCACATAAGGGCTCATATCTGATGCCCTCTTGCGCTCCAGGGAACGCAACTCATTCACATCCTCCGCCGCAATCTTCAATATCTCGCCTACATCCCCCCCTACCCGATACCCCTCTATGATTATCTCCACCGAACGTTTGATCATATTCGTTGGATACCGCTTTGCAAACATCCTCAGGGCATCCTCAAATGGTACGCCCCACGTGAGCTGATAGGCAATGGTCCTCAGTCCTTCTGTGAGTATCCCATAATTACCCTCTGAAGTGAGTAAAACCGAGTCAATCAATGTCAAACCCGCTCTCTTCGCCTGCGCAAGGTCGCGAAGCAAGCCAGGGAACTCATCATTCGCCTTCCTTACCCGCTTATCCTCGATATAGAGATAGAGAGCCGTGGGAGTGAAGGTGGCGATACCAGCCAGGATGTATGCATCGAACGGTGCTACAAATCCTGACCAGCCCTCATGTGCCCTGCCGTAAAGGTATATGATCAGTATGAGACATGCACCTATGACAGCGGATATATAAGCCAGCCGAACCGGATTCCCTCTCACGAATCCAAACGGGTCCTTGAAGAAGTGAACCACTGCTTTCTCCTGTCTCTTCTTCTTTAACGCTTCCAGAAGTCTGTCAGTTTCAGTCTCAGTCTCAGTCTCAGTCCCGGTCTCAGTCTCCTTATCTTTCATTGTCATTCGTCATTCGCTCCCGACAAGCTCAATGAGAATGATGAAGCCGAAGCTACCAAGAGGAATTGCGATATAAACAATTGCTGCGAGAGCCTCTAAAGAGGCGTTACCGAGGAAGCACATGATTGTGAGCACCACAACGAGCAGCAATGGTGCAACTACTATCCCGATTACATAAAACTCCGCGAATAGACCCAGCGTCTCTATAAAGGACTCATACTTCGCCCTCCTCTCACTCATGTATTCCCGCGCTGAATTGATGAAGTAATCACCCATCTCGCCACCAGAGAGAGCTGTTGTTATCGCACCCTGGAGGAAGGCGCGCATGTTTGTGGACGGTGTCAACGCTAAGAGCTTCTTCAGTGCCGTCATGAAATCCAGTCCCAGGAGCTCAACATCGCGTACCAGATGTCTCATCTCCCTGCTCACCTCGCCGTAAGTCTCCTCCGCATCTGATAGTTTCTTGAAAATCATGTAGGGTATCACGCCTATGGAAGCCATCGAGGATATGTATCCGATGGCATAGGGCAGTGTTCGGTCTATCTTACCCTGCCTCTCCCAGGCTATTATCTTGGGGTAATAGCAATAGCCGAAATAAGTGGAGAAGAAAGCGATTACGATACCACTGAGCATGAAGACGAAATCCAGCGCTGTGAATGATAAATTCTCTCCCAATATCATTGCTATGATAAATTTCAATACCACATACATGGCTACCACACTACCTACCGCGATGATAGAATACAGGAGTGCTCGCGAGAGCCACTTCTCCACCGGTATGTACAGCCGGGCTTTCAGGAGGTCGTCCCTCAGAACTCCGAATTTAGCCCTTCTTCGCTTGAAGAAGTTGCCAAATAGCCTGAATGCTATCTGATCCATATTTAATTTCTGCTCTTTTATCTCTCCACCCATATCTTCTTCTCCGTAGCCTCGGGATCTATACTATAATCATGCAGGACCTTATTCAAGGATTGGAAGTCACTCATGCCTCTCTGCTGCAGCCCCTCAAGAACACGCCTGCGACGTGCAAACTCTTCCCCCAATTCCATCTCACTCATGTTCAGTTTGTCCATAATCTTCACGAATACTTCCGATTCACCCGAGAATTCAAACTCGTCTGGATGCCACATGAACAGGTCATTCGTCTTCAGCGTCTCGTTCTCAAAATCAACACCCGTCACTTCCACTATCTTCGTACATCTCCTCGCCAGTTTATTCCCCACCTTCGTCATCTTCTGGATTGGTATTATATCCAGGCTGTCGAGCAACATCAGGGGCACATTGATTGGTTGCTTCGTCAGTCGCTTTACCACGGTCTCTGCGGAATCCGCATGAAATGTGGACATTGTTATGTGTCCGGTAGCCATAGCCTGGAAGAGCGTATGCGCCTCTCTCCCTCTCACTTCACCCACAAGGACATATTCCGGTCTCTGTCTCAGTGCAGAGCGGAGCAGATCGAACATCTCAATGCCATGTGCACCCTCCTCCACCTCCCTCGTAACCGCAGGTATCCAGTTCTTATGGAGCAGATTTATCTCCCTTGTATCCTCGATTGAGACAATCTTGCTCTCCGGCGGTATGAACATGGCAATCGCATTGAGAACGGTTGTTTTACCCGAAGCGGTTCCTCCTGCTATGAGTATATTCGAGCCGTTATCCACTGCCATCCAGAGATAAGCCATCATTTCCAGTGAGAATGTGCCGTAATTCACAAGGTCTATCGGTGTTATAGGAACACCTCTAAATTTCCTTATCGTAAAGGTGGACCCCCTTGCTGTTACTTCTGAGCCCATACTCAACTGTAATCTATCCTGATTGGGTAATGCGGCATCAAGCAATGGCTTGGCGAGCGAGATGTGCCGTCCTGAGCGCTGAGCCAGTTTATAGATAAGCGCATCCAGCTCCTCTTTATCAAATATTATGTTCGTTTCTATCGAGCCATAGACCCTGTGGTACACAAATAGAGGAATCCCGGGTCCATCGGCGGATATGTCCTCCGCCATCTTATCATGCATAAGCGGATCAAGCTTGCCGAAACCGACTAAATCACGCTTCAGATAGTACATAATTTTATCCAGGCTCTCATTGCTCAGTGCATCGCCCAGCGAGAACTCTTCTATCAGCTCTCTCACCTTCTTCTTCAGAATCTCCTCTGCATCCTTAACATCCTTGAGACTCACATCCAGAGTCTCATATAGCCTCGTTTTCAGCTCTTTCAGCAGTTCTGCCTCTCCTCTCGTTAGCTTCACCTCCTTTACCTTATATAAGGGTGGCGAAGTAGCAGTTATCACAACATAGGCATAGGGTTCATTTACCGGGTACTTCTCCAGATAATTCTCCTCTTCCTCTTCTTCCGATTCACCCACTGTGAGTGTTGGTGTAGAGGATGGCTCCTCCTGTTCAGAGTTTATATTCTCCAGTTCTTGCTCTATACGCTTTTTATCCGCACGTATACGCTCTAAAGTGGCTATTGCATCAGCTTCTGCCTTTTCTGCACGTTTTATCAGCTCTATATCGTTCTTTTCTCTTGCACGTGCGGTTATAGCCTTCTTCCTCATTACGACCTTCTCTTGCAGCTTCTCCTGCCGTTCTAACCGTTTTAGTTTTGCTGCTTCCCTGTTATATTTCTCTCTCCCTACTTTCAACTTCATATCTTCTCTTAACTATTATACACCAATCCCATGATTCTCGCTCCAGCAATAGCGACATAAAATCCCGCGAATGCCTCCACGATTGCACCTATTAAGAGCATGAGAACACCAATGTTCAACGAGGCAGTCACCGTGTAGAGTGCAAGAAGCCCCAGAACTGTCCATATCCCGAACAGAGAGGAGTAAGCGAGGAAGTAACCCCTGATATTATACCTCAGTTCAGTGAATATAGCACCAATAGCGAATGCATCACGTATATTTCCCATATCCGCATATCTAAGTATGGCAATGGTGCATAGTAGCCCTGTGAAGAATAGCAATAGCCCGCCCATTGCAGCGGATATAAGAGCAGCAATTGTACTCGAAGTGTACCATGAACCATGAGTAATGGTAATGGCAATGGCAATAATCATCACCGGAATGAATAAATAGACAACAGCTATGAGAAATGCACCTGCCCCTTTCTTGAATAAGTAGCCAAAATCGCTCCATGAGGGTAGTTTATCGCTACCAACTATTGTATCTGCGGTTACACGAACGAGATACCCCGCGATAAGGAATGCTGGTATGACGAGAATACCAGATAGACAGAGCACACCACCTATGAGGATATTAACTCTCCTCTGGAGTGGATATCTAAAAGCATCACGGAAAAATCTTGACATCACCATCTCTTCGGCACCGTAATACTCCATCATGCGTCTTTCACGTAATTTGAGGGCGGTGGCAAGACCTATCACTACTGCCATCACACCGGCAATGATGTAGAAGATAGAGTGGGATGCTTCTTTTTCTTCTGCTCCAGGCGTGGGAGCAGGTGTAGGAGCTGGTGTGGGAGCAGGTGTAGCACTCGGTGAAGGGGAGGGTGAGGGTGTTGGTGCGGGAGTTGCTGTCGGTTCAGGTTTCTTCTGGATTGAGAATGCATATATCTTATCCCCATTGTATTTACCCTCCACCACCACTTCTTCTCCCAGTTTTATACCCTTCAGCTCGCCTGGATACCTGATCTTTATCTCACCAGTACCATCACTAACAGTAAGTTCAGTCTCTCTCATCGTCTCTTCTATTTTCTTTACAACCCCTTTTATTCGCACACTCGCCATATAGTACAGCTCTGAGAGCTCTTTTATCTTCTTATCGCGATATCCCTCCTCTATATATGCATGTACCCGGTCAGCATAGAGTATACCACCTGTGTACAGTCCGGTAACGACTATATGCTGCCCTCTGTAAAATTTACCGTTCCAGAGCCTGGGGTTCACACATATCAGTATGCTATGGGTTCTATCATTATTGCTCAGGGTGAGAATACCCACTTCTCCTGGCTCATAGGTCTGAACATTCTTGGACTCAAAGCTGCTATTTAGTGAGGTGATGATACCCGAGACTGTTACCTCTTTACCTATACAGTTCTTATCTACTTTTTCAATAGGTATGATATCAGCATTTACATTTACAAGGACAACAGAGACTATGAGTAAGACTATTAGCAATAGAGATGAGGTGACGATCAAAGTTTTCATTTCCCTTACTGAGCTTTCCTTTGCTCTATATAGCAAAGAGATAGACAGAAAATCATAAATATGGTTTGCCTTAGTTTAAATTTTTTTAAAAGAGTTTCTGGAATATTGTTAAACTATATATTAATTTTTTTTGTCCATGTCCATCCCCCAGCATTTCCAATCGTAAAGAACGCCCACCAGGATGGGAAGATAAGGAAGAGCGAAAACTATTTATGCTATTTCACTATTTCTGGTATGGTATAGGATAGAGGATAGAGTAAGGACGGCAAGGAGAGGGGGAGTGAACTCGTGAGTGAAAAGATGGGGATATAAGTTAAAGTTGAAGTTAGCACCACTTTTAAGTAAAATCCCAATGGTTGAACGTCCAAAAAGGCATGTCCCGCTTGAAACAAGACTTCTTGTTACTATCGCCATACTCATTCTCTATTTTGCCATGGGCAATATCCCCCTCTTCGGGCTATCACCAGAAGCGATGGACCTCTTCGTTAGATGGCACGCACTATTTGCGGTAGAAAGATTCTCGCTCAGTGCCGTTGGGATTATGCCAATCATAAATGCTTCGCTTATTTTACAGATTTTAGCGGGTCCAAAGATAATGAAGCTCGACTTAACCAATCCAGAGGACCAGGCATTTTATCTGAACATGCAGAAGCTGCTCGTTCTTTGTTTCGTATTTTTCACAAGCTTTACTTACGTTACGGGCTTTTATATGCCCAATCAGGATATAGCATCACAACTTGGTGTATCTCCGCGGTTCATTTCGTGCTTGCTCTTCCTTCAGGTCTTCTTCGGCGGGATGCTGATATACTATATGGAGGAAGTGGTATCGAAATGGGGGTTAGGGTCTGGACTGGGGCTTTTTATCGTTGCCAATATCTCGCACCAGATAATTACAGCGCTTATAAGTCCATTCCATGATGCCGGAGGATGGGCGGTAGGCGTGATACCGAGATGGATAGAAATAGCGAAGCAAGTGGAGCCATACGAGATGTCCGAGGCTGGAATGGTTTTCCTCTTCGAGCATCACTTTATCGCACTTATAGCAACAATCGCTTTGTTCTTCCTTGTGGTTTATCTGGTTTGTGCTCGTATAGAGATAAGAATACCGGGATATTTGAAAAGAAGAGGTAGAGGTAGAGTCAGATTTCCAATTAAGCTTGCACACTTTTCATATGCGATCGTTGTCCCACTGGTGTTCTTCAATTTGGGCATGGCACTGCAAGCGGGCATACAGGCTCTGGGTAGAGTGCTCTATTCACATGGGACTACAATTTTGGGTGTGTATGATGAATGGGGCAATGCGGTATCTGGTTTGATGTATTATCTGAGTCCGATTTATGGACCCCATGATTGGTTCCCCTCTCTCATGTCAATACCACACGCGGGCTGGCAAATTGCGGTAAGAGCAGTAGCCAATCTGACAATAGTGGTCGTAGGTGCAATGATAATCGCACTGCTATGGCTAAAATTATCGCCCGGATTGGAAACGAAGGATATAAGAGCAATGGTTCGCGATTCCGGACTCCCTATTTACGGTCATAGCCGTAGCTTAAAAGTGATAAAGAGGGCTGTGGAGCGATACACTACAAGGATTGCAATGATGGGTTGTGGTTCCTTAAGTGCTTTGCTTGTAATTGCGAATATGTTCGGCACCCTTGGTATGGTAAGTGTATTGTATCTTACTGTGGCTGTGGTCGTTATTTACGGAATTTATGAAGAGATTGCCTCTGAGCTGGTGTAATTCCATTATCCCGCTCTTCAACTCAGGATAGAGAGTTTAATCCAGAGGTCGAAGCTATTGTGCCCGTTCTCTATTCTGACGAACCGCTTGTAGCGTTCGGTTAGATTTGTCTTTATCTCATATCGCTCCGCTGGCTCTTGCCCCTCTATCCAACCTCGATACCCATTTGTTCGCAGAACCTTACGAAGGATGGGTGCTTCTCCAATGTGATAATCGCCTTCTTCGCCCTCTTCAAGTTCAACTTCTTCTTCGCCAATTCCGCTTTATCATTGAACCGCTCTACATCCTCCTCTTCAGCATACGACTTTATCTCAAATATCAAACTTTCTCCATCTGTTATATACAAATCAATCTCGTATTCCCTGCCTTTTGGACCTATCATGCCTTCATCATCCTTTATCTTCTTCCTCATCGTTATATTCTCTGGTTTTATATCCCTCTTCAAAGCGAGACGCAAAGTTCCCGCGATTGCATCTTCGAGTTTCCTACCCGCTCTCCTTTGAAATCCTCCCACTACTATACCCACCCAATCCTCTAAATTGTCAAATCTGCGTTCCATCGCCTCAAACCTGCGATCTATCGTCTCAAACCTGCGTTCCATCGCTTCAAACCTGCGATCGCTTTCCTCCCGCATCTCCTCAAATCTGCGTTCCATTGCCTCAAACCTGCGGTTGCTTTCCTCCCTTGACTCCCTCAATTCATTGAATAACCGCTCAAACCTCTCATCGCTCCGCTTCATGTATTCATAAAACTCATCTCTTCTTACGAATTCATCAGATATAATACGATATATCTCCCATCTGAGTTCTGGTCTCTCTTTTAAAAGCCCCGGTAAGCTTTTAATCACCTCTTCCGCTGTTGCTGTCTCTCTTACTTTTTTCATCTCTTCTTTCACTTCATTAAAGGGCTATTATACTATAAATTTCATTTCTATACCCCCTGTCCGAGGCGTTAGCATTTCAGGCGTATGACCACGATTATAGTGTCAGACACGGTGGACGACTTCATCATAGGATTTCTGGATGAGAGCTCACCTCAGCTCAATGCGAACATTCAGAGGTTGTGGTCATTCAATAAACCATCTGTGAAGAAGAACACCACAAAAATGATAAATAAATGCGTCCGATGTTAATGTTATTTGAATCCAATGCCCAGCTTCTTCTTGTTCGATGTACACTTACAGTCCGGGATGTCTGCCGATGAGATGCTCCGAGCCGCGCGGAGATTCGGGTATACTGGCATCTGCATCTACAATGAAGATGAAGCAATTATGCCTTCACCTGACCTTAAACTCAACCTTAACCCACATATATACATGGGCATTGAGATAAGGACTGATTCCATATCTGAATTGAGGCGAAAGCTCAGGCGCTACTGGTCGAGAGTTCCGCTAATAGCGGTTTATGGTGGTGAAGAGAAGATAAATATGGCTGCGGTGAAAGACCACCGGGTAGATGTGCTGACGCATCCCTGTGGTGAGAAGTGGGAAGGTAAGGAGTTGAAGCATCAGATTCCTATGCTGAAGTATGCAGCGAGGAATGGCATTGCCATCGAATTCGATCTGAATCCAATAGTAAAGAGCAGGAGGAGTGAGCGGGTACGTATCCTGAGGCGGCTGCATGAGAATTTGAAACTCATACGGAAATACCGTGTTATGCCACTCTTAACCACAAACACTCGCTCTATTTATGACTTGAGGGCGCCACGGGAGATGATTGCGCTTGCATCGCTATGTGGCATGGAAAGAGAGGAGGCAATAAAGGCATTGAGCGAAATCCCGGCTGGTATACTGACGAGGCGGTGGAAGAAAGGAAGAGAGGTGGAGCAATTATGATTATGAGGGAAAAGAGGCGGTATCTCCTGTTTGAGGTTATAAGTGATGGTGAAGTGGCTAAGCATGGGCTACAGAACGCCATCTGGGATTCCATTTATTCATTATATGGAGATACAGGAGCGAGCGAAAGTAGATTATGGCTGGTAAACTACGATTCGGGCATTGGGATTGGGGTTTTGAGATGTGCGCATAGAACAGTAGAGAAGGTGAGAGCAGCCTTAGCCTGTATTTATTCGGTGGATGGTGTACGAACGGCTATCAGAGTGATTCGCGTCTCAGGCACACTAAAAGGAGCAGTGTCATCTACTTTCTATTGCACCCGTACTCCCCCGCGCAGCATTTCTATATAAATAGAGAGGTCTTTCTTCGTTATTATCCCTATGAGCCCTCCTCCTGCTTCCTCTATCACTGCGAGGATACTCTTTCTATCCCTGAGCATCCGCTTCAACGCTTCTGATGCCGGAGCATCGCTCAACAGTGCATCACGAGGACCATCATAGGGAATCATCACGTCGGAGACATGCAGAAAATATCGCTGATCATTGGGTATCTTCTTCACTGCATCGAGCGTAACAAACCCTTTCAAGTCGCCTCTTGCATCCACTACTGCATATTCGGTTGTCTTATCCGCAAGCATCGCATTCACGAGCTCCGAGAGTGTGATATCCTCTGGCACTGTTGCCCGTTCGGTCCTCATCACGTTCTCCACCTTTATACCATCCAGTAGGGCAAAGGTAGCAGTCGCTCTCTCCTCCTCCGTCGCTGCCATGAACAGGAAGATAGCCAGTAGAGGAAGCCATAAGTTCGAACTCCATTTACCGGTCAGGATGAAGGTGAAAGGGTCGCGTGAGAAACCCATTATGACAAGAGCAAATGCAAATAGCTTTCCTATCAATGCCGCTCGCTTCGTAGCTTTTAAAAATGACATTCGCTTAGCGAGAAGCGCTCTCAGTATACGCCCACCATCCATTGGAAACGCCGGCAATAAATTAAAGACCGCGAGTGCACCATTAAACAATCCGATGGTCAGCACGAGGATCGCAACCGAGCGATAATTTGTCGGATCGAGCGCTTTCAGTCCCAGATAGATGAGGAAGAAGAGACCACCCAGTGCTAAACTCATCAATGGACCAGCAATTGCAATCCTCCACTCTTTATCTGGACTCTTTGGTATGTCCTCCATCATCGCCAGCCCTCCGAAGAAGAAGAGCGTGATGCTGTGTATCTTCGTCCCGAAGCGCATTGCCACGAAAGAATGTGCCATTTCATGTAGCAGTAATGTGAAGAAGAACAGGACAGCAGCAATAGCGGATAGTGAGTAACGTATAACCGGGCTGAGCTCGAGACCACCGAGACCCAGCGGTATACGAGTCCCCGTTTGATCCCAGTTAGCAAAACTGAAGATAATAGCGAAGAAGATGAAGAGGAAAGTGAAGTGCAATCTTATGGGTATTCCCATGAATTTACAGAGTTGAATAGACGTTTGCATCTTGTATCTTGTTATCTTTCTTATCGGTTATTTTATTTTTATATATAGCCTTTGTCCTTAAATAATATCATGGAGATAGAGTTGTCTTCACTATATGGGCAGGATATATACACGGACAGGGGAGTGTACGTGGGAAAGATAGAGGATGTGAATGTGGACATAAAGGGGAGGCGGATATCTGGGCTGGCAGTGACGAATATAAATCCAAACGCTTTTGATGTGGGCAATAAGAAGGGTGTTATCATCCCTTATCGCTGGGTAATAGCGATTGGGGATATAGTACTGATAAAACATGTGAAGAGGAAGAGCAGGAGAGAGAAGAGCGAGAATAAAGAGGAGGGTGAAGGAGAAAGAGCTGAGGAGAGGAAGTGAGAGAGGTAATAGAAGATATAGAAAAATATGATAGCGAATGAACTTCCGGAACCAAAAACGCTATATAGTTGATAAAGAGCGTGAGATATACGCGGGGATAAGAGCAAACGCTCCTTTAATCGTACGCGCAGATGGCAGGAATTTCAAGCGTGTATTGCTTGAGCATAAGTTCCGGAAGCCGTATGACGAGCGATTTGCGAAAGGTATAGCGAGTGCGGCGGAATTATTCTTTGTTAAGAGTGGCTTTGACCCACTGCTCGCATATATCTTCTCCGATGAGATAAGTCTGTATTTCAGGTTTGTACCATTCAGGGGTCGGATAGAGAAGCTGGACTCTATAATTGCCAGTTTCCTTGCCAGTGCTCTTACTATTGCTCTGGATTTTAAGGATCCAATCGCATTTGACGCGCGGGTAATTCCGGTCTGTGGTGATGAAGAAGTGGTAGCTTATTTTGCACAGAGACAGGCAGAAGCGTGGCGGAATCATATCAATGCTTATGGATATTACGGATTGATAGAGAGTGGATTGAGTGCCAAGGAGGCGGAGAAGCGGCTGAGGGGTATGAAGGCGGAGGATGTGCATGAGATGCTGTTCCGGATGGGGATAAACCTGAATGATAAGCCGAGCTGGGAGAGGAGGGGTATCATGGTTGTAAGGCATGGCTATGAGAAGGAGGGATATGACCCGAGAGCAGAGAGGGGTGGCACTGTCACCGTAACGAGGTACAGGATAGCCCAGTTGTGGGACCTGCCGTTATTCAACACAGAAGAAGGTGAGAATCTGCTCATGCGATATTTGCGGGAGTGTGAGTGAAAGGGAAATGATAGAGAAGTGGGCCCGAAGGGATTCGAACCCTTGACCGCCCGGTTATGAGCCGGGCGCTCTAACCGTGCTAAGCTACGAGCCCCTGAATATATTTATTGTCTTATCATTTAAAAAACCTTTCTTTTAATCTCAATCAACAGAGTTTCGTGCAGCACGTGTCCTTCATCTTACCCGCGAGTATATCCTTCACCCTGCGAGGAAATCTGCCATTCACTATTATGCAATACATCTTATGCTGTAACAAAAAGCCGGGCAGTGCATTGTCAATGCAGGTGCAGGTGCGGGTACTATCGGTACTATCATCGCTCCTCTTCGCAAGCTCCTCTATATCCACCTTTTCTATTACTCTACCCTCGGCATCCAGAATCCCATCCACGTCCGTTAACTTTATGAAGCACCTCTCTCCAAGTTTATAAGCAATGAATGCGGCTATTGTATCAGATGTAACGTCCCAGGTATGAGGCAAGGAGTCATCAGCTTTCAGGATTTTATAGGGCAGTAAGATGGATACATCCCTATCTACTATATCATCCAGACTCTCTATCAGAGAGAACTCACCATTTGCGAGGAAGAAGCCATACTGGTGCATTGCGAGCACAGCCATCCAGTGCGCTGCCTCATCCGATAGTTTACCCGCAAGAGCCCGCACGGTCATTGCGAAGGGACCACCACCGGGAATTATTATCAGTGTTAGATTCTTCTCCGCTGCAAAATCACGTAGAGTGCGAATAATAGCCCTGCCATATTCTATCAAACTACCCCCCAGCTTTATTACTCTTATCTGATTCTGATTACCCATGCCATGATCCATGATCAATCCAATCAATAGAGGGACGGAATATGCTGTGTTGCACAATTAAACTTTCTTCACTATAAGATTTTACTGATTGCTTATATCTTTTATTCACACCAGGCTTGCGAAAAATGATGTATGAGTCACATCATACTTTAGTATCGCATTATAGAGGATATATTTCAATTTTATCTCATTAAACATATTTTTTACCTTTGTAGCACGTACAAATTCGCCAAATTTACGCTTTACCGCCGAGAAGGTGCTCTCCGCGTACCATCGCCTTCCGTATTTGTACTTATCACGCCAACCCTCATAGCCAAGCTCTCGAAATTCGCGTGCATAGCCCTTCCTTGGATTCTTACTCCGATATGTCGGTCCTTCATTTTTCCTTATTTTTATCGCCGGGATAATATTATGGGCTTCGAGAAATTCAAAATTATCATTTGCGTCGTATGCCCCATCTGCGCTTGCCTGCACGACTTCTCCTCCCTTATCCTCAACATTCTCCACTGATTGCCCTACCAGGTTCTTAAATTCCTTCGTATCTGAAATGGACTCATCTGTGGCTTCAATGCCCACCACTTGCTTATTTTGGTCATCTACCGCTATATGAACCTTAATCCAGCCCCTGCGAACCTTCCACTTTTGCCTCATCCACTCTCCACGATTCGTTACCTTCGCGCCGGAAGAGTCAAGGTAAACCACCACCTCTTTGTCCTTATAGGAAATCAAGGTCTTTTTTATCTCTATAGCGACTTTGTTTACTCGTCTGCAAATGGTGGTATAGTCAGGCACATCAAAGCTGATAAGCCTGGATAAACCCCTAAGAAATCCTTTAAGCCCTCTGTAATCGATGTTCAGCAACACATGTAAATACGCCAAAAACACCATCAGGCATTCAGGATATACATATGGTGCGCCTACCTTCCCTCTGTTTAACTTCTCTAAATCTTTATCCTGCGTTTCAATGAAATCCAGGGAAATATATGCTTCTCCACGAGCTACAAGTTTTTCATTGTATTCTCTCCAGTTTTGCTTATCTTTGTATTTCTTCCCCCAACGCTCTTTTCTCATAATCTTCCATAGGAAAACATCTATATTTATAGTTATGCAACACAGCACAACACAACACCAGAAGAGTTAGGTTTTTAAAGGAGTGGCGAAGATGAGTGAGAATCGGATGAGGGTTAGAGATGATTCGGAAAACAGAGCCCAGCTATCGTTACCGTGCCGAGCTCGATAGGGTAGTTGATGGCGACGACCTCGGCTTCTACATCAAGATAAAGGAGCGGATAAGGCTTGAGGGTATGGACACGCCTGAGATCTATGGTGTCTCCCAGGATTCGGAGGAGTACAGAAGGGGGATGGAGGCGAAGGAATACGTCGAGAGGAGGCTTAACGAGAACGGAAATCAAATGATAATAGAGACACGCAAAATGGGCAAATGGCGTCGGTGGCTTGCTAAGGTCTATCTTCCCGACACGAGGAGAACCCTGAAAGAGTAGTTGAGGTGAAAAGAGTAGTTGACAACGGAGTACCCCCTTTGGGGTGCCGGTATCGAGTTGGGTGCTCGGTCGAGGAGGGGCAAGTGCACGATTAAATGCTGGCTTTGGCTTTATTTTCTGGATGCTTGCCGTTAAGCAATTATCCTAAGGAGATGAAAAGTTTTACAACTATAAGCAGCATTAATAGGTTAAGACTATCCAGTCCAATAGCAAAACCAATTATATCTGAGGAGATAAAGGCAATTGAGGAAGTTTTGAGATCGGGGATGCTTGCGCACGGGGAAGTCGTTATAAGATTTGAAAATGATTTTTCAGAATACAGAGGCTGCCCCCCCAAATAATTATTACCATGGACACTTAAAGTTGACCATTAGATGTAGTCGCAAGAAATTTGCTACTTTAGATGCTGAGATGCTGAATTCGTGTTAGCTCTGGTTTCTGGTTATAACTGGGGGGTGTAAAAAAGAAGAACTGCGCTTTGCTTTTATTATTGTTGTTTGGTAATTGCTGGACAGCCTATTCATAGGCAAACAATCTATTTTAATCACTATGATATATAAGGATAAAGTAGAGTTCACGAAAGAGTTCTTGTGAACGATGGGAGAGGTTAAACAGGAAGGATATGACTTTGTCAGATAGATTAGAGGCGAAAATAAGGGATATTTTGGAACATCAGGAGAGAAGACAAATGAAAATAGTATCGATTGTCGGGGCAAGACCAAATTTCATAAAGCTTGCTCCTGTTTCTAAAGAGCTTAGAAAGGAATTCGATGAGATAATAGTTCATACCGGACAGCACTATGACTATGAGATGAATAAACTGTTTTTCGACGAGTTAGGAATTCCCGAACCAGACTACCATCTGGGCGTGGGTTCTGGCTCACAGGGCTACCAGACGGGAGAGATGCTGAAGAGAACAGAAGAAGTTTTAACAAAAGAAAAACCGGACATGGTTTTAGTTTTCGGAGATACCAACTCTACCTTAGCTGGTGCTTTGGCTGCTGTCAAGCTTCATATTAAAGCTGCTCATGTTGAAGCAGGCTTAAGAAGCTATGATAAGAAAATGCCGGAAGAAATAAACAGGGTGCTAACCGACCATTGTTCAGATTTGTTATTCTGTCCAACTGAAACAGCGGTAAAAAACTTAAAAAATGAAGGAATTGCGAAAGGTGTTTATTTCACAGGTGATGTGATGGTAGATGCTTTGCAGGAGAATATAAAGATTGCGGAGAAGAAATCAAAGA
>PQXC01000031.1 GCA_003194435.1 Candidatus Methanophagaceae archaeon
GGTACTCCGGAGGAATGTTGTAATGCACCCCACTGAAATATAAACCCCTCAGTGCTAGAAGGTCTTCCTGATCAGTCTGCTCACGCCATTCCTGACGGTGAGATTGTTCTGCTTACAATTCTCTTCTTGACGTCGGTAACCTCATCCCTCCTTGGTACCAGTCGTCACTGGTAAAAATCGGTGTGGCAGCCGTAGCTATTGACCCTGTATCCAAGTTGAATACGAGAAGCTTTAAGTGCTGTGCTAACAATTATTTGTTTAAATTTTAAATTTAAAGAAGTAATATATGGATATGGTAAGATAAAGGCAAAGGTGCGTCGATGGTCTAGGGGTATGACTTGGGCCTTCCAAGCCCACAGCCCGGGTTCAAATCCCGGTCGACGCATACCTACACCTAACCTATACCTACCCAAACCCAAGTGCATCTTCAATCCTCCCTAATTCCACACCTGTCGTCTCATAGCCCGCGGCATATCCTTTTGTGTTTGCGAGTAATGCAGCGCCTATCAGCGGTACACCAAAATTCACACTCCCTATCTCCACCGGTAACTTGAATATCTCCTCCAGATAGCTCAGTTCAGCCCTTGTGGCGTCTTTATGTGCAAGAACACCCCTGTTCGTCACCACAGCTGCCATTCCCACAGTGCGCAACCCGCCTATCTCTCCTCTGTATACGTCCACATCCAGCGTCTCTCTTATCACTTCTATCGCCTCATTTGAGAGCCCTGGATGTACAAGTGCAGTACTATCATTTGCAAGTATGATATTACCTGCTGCGGTCATCTTCTCCTCCACTGGCAGTCGCCTTATCTTTATTTCACACTCCACACCCTCTGCTTTTGCTACACTTCTTATATGCTCTATCTCGCGCTCCAGCGTGTACTGTGAGACAACAAGACCCTTTGAGTTCCCGGCTGCCAAACACCCGATTAATGGCATCTCCGCGATATAAGTCCTTATGACCTTCACCTTAAGCACCTGCCCCAGCTCTTCTGCCAACCTGTCAGATACATGCGCGGGCAGAAGGAGCAGAGATTCAGTACAAAGTGCATAGATACCTATGTAAGGGCTGCCATCCACATCAAATGTAAATGTTCTTCTGCTCTGCCTTTGCCTATCCCTATCCCTCTCGCTCTGCAGTCCCACCTTCTTGATCTTAGCCATTATATATTATATTATTCAACAAGTTCTGCTCTAACTGTATCCTCCTCCTTCGTCACTCGCACTCGCACCCGGGACGGTGGCTTCTGCGAGCCTCGCTCCCATATCTTCTCGTTCAGTGCATTATCAAGGATCAGATACTCAGCCTTCGTATGTCGAATCAGGAATTCTCTAATCAGAGCTATTGCACGTTTACTCCTCTTCCATCGTGGTGCCTTCTTCACAGCCCTCAGTGGTATCGTATAAACACGTTCACCTTCCGCCCGTTCTCGCTCTTGCTCTTCCATCTCCAATCACCAATTCAGTTTATATTTATACTTTCAGGCTCGTCCGTCTCCAATTCCTCCTCTTCGGATGCGTCGTCACTCTCCTGTTCGTCTTCACCATTATCCAGGCAGGTACCCGCCTGTTCTGCCTGTTCGCCTTGCAAAGCCTGAGCTTCCTGCCTCTCGTATTCTTACCTATCGCCATTTTTAAAATCTATTCTTTCTATTTAAATAAAAAACTATACCATAGCTATACCAAAACAAGTATGTAGTATGTAAGATGAGCGATGTATTACTACCTGTATTTAACAGGCTCGGGGATTATGCTTCTAAATATAAGGTGATTTCAGAAGGTGAGCTCAGGCTGAGGATAAGGGAATCGCTGGAACTGGAATCGCTCAGTGCGAGAGAGAGGGAGGAGCTGGAGAATAGCCTTGGAGGGAATCTGGAAGAGCTGATCTTCAATAGCATAACAACGCGTGAGAACAAGATCTCGGTCTTCTCGCCTGATATGCATACGAAGATAAATTATCAGGGTGAGGTCTTTTACTGCCTCCCCACGCACAGGTATATGAGCGCGGAGCTGGAGGATGCTTTTCTGCGCTGGTCTGCGATAAAGAATCCACCGGATAAGGTGAAGGAGGTCGTTATGGATTTCATGCACAGGGCTGGATACCAGATACAGACACAGGAAGTAAGGAATTTGGCTATATGCGGGCAATATGGCAATTGCAAATGCAAATGCATCGAGCTGCTCGCAGTTAAAAGCAGTGATAAACACTTACGTATCCTGGTATTATCTTCCATCAAGTTCGTTCCATATCTCATGGGTGACAATTCGGCTACAGCTGCAAATAGTGACGTTGACGTGATGGTGGTACCAACAGAGAAGACTCCTGCTCCTTTTATTTCTTTCTTCCGGGAGCACGATGTGGGTGAGATGATGATCTGGGTGGCGGATGTCGAGCGGCATACATTAGACCCTTTTATAGGAATTCCACAGGATAAAGATATAGAATCCAATTTCGCAAACCCTGATAAGGCGAGAAGAGCAGTAAGCGTGTGGATGAAGAAGATGCGGATATTGGACTTCTAAGGATAGGCGGATAAGCGCAACTGGGCTTCGATATGTAGTCAATAACAAATATTGTCGCCGTAAAGGTGAAAGGGCGAGTGTATTATTCTTATTCCATCGTCGAGAGCGTGAGAATAAACGGCAAACCTCGCCATAGATATGTAAAGTATATTGGAAGCAGGGATAAACTGATAAAGCCTGTTAAAGGGTGATGAATTGACAATAAAAGCGGCAAAAGTTCCAGAAGTCCTGGATTATGGAGACGTTACCGCTGTGTAATTTTCTCAGTTTGTGGTAAATTGTACGTCCCTGTCCCACATCCAAATGTAAATCTCGCTATATTCTCGTGAACCGGAACTATTTGCTCTGGACGTATTCGATGCTTATAGTCGAGTAGAACTCATAGCCCACCTCCTATTGGAGTATTAGCTCCGAGGTAGCTATGAGCCCCCTCACAGAACCGGACTTGAGGTTTTCCCTCATCCGGCTCTTCAGAAGCACATCCTCTACGATTG
>PQXC01000032.1 GCA_003194435.1 Candidatus Methanophagaceae archaeon
AGTGGTGAGTTCGGCGGTGGTGAAGCCCTGTGAGCCCTCAACCACATGAGCGGCGTCCTGACCTGTGGCAATGAATAGCGCGGCGATGACGTTGGCAAACTGCGCATTGAACCCGTAAGAGGCGGCTAAGGCACTCCCTACCCAGCATTTACGATACACCAGTTCAACCATCTTTTCTGGCGTGGTCTTCAATACCTCTGTTACCGCCTCGCGGCTCAGTAGTGCTTCAGAAATCACCGTCTTACCCCTGCCCATGAGCAGGTTCAATGCCGAAGGTTTCTTATCTACGCACACATTGCCGCTGAGCGATACATGCTCCAGACCCAGTTCGGACTCTAAAAACTTGATAACCGCATCGGTAGCGATTGTAGCCATATTCATGCCCATAGCATCACCGGTTTTATAAACGAACCGCATGAATAAGTTACGACCGATGAGCCAGCTCTGAATATCAGCCAGGGTTAAGAATCGTGAGGTTGATTCTGCTATCTCCTTCACTCTCGCACGGTTATGGTTTATAAAATCAAGAGCATCACGTGCATGAGCGATATTTCGTGCCTTTAATACCGGAGCGCGTGCCATACCGTCATGCAAGATGAAAGAGAGGGCACCACCCGACCTGGTTATTGCGGAACAACCTCTGTTGACAGATGCGACAAGAGCTCCTTCGGTCGTTGCGAGCGGGATATAGTAAGAGCCACTGGCATAGTCTCCTCTGACCTGAAGGGGACCGGCAACACCCATGGGTATCTGTGCAACGCCAATGAGATTCTCTATGTTCGCCTTCTCCGCCCTCTCTATGTCAAATGAGAACTTGCTTATATTGGTGAACTTCTCACCGGTGAGTATTTCAAGAGCCTTTCGTCTCAATTCCACCGCTATGCTACGCTCAACATACTTATCCAGCTCATGGAACTTCAATTCCCCTTTTACTATCTTATCAATCAGTTCTTGCTCTTCCATACCAGTTCACGCATCATGTCCTCCATTGTATATAGCCCGCACTCCTCTTTCGTGCTTATCCATTCGATGGCTTTTAATGCGCCCTGAGCGAAAGCTTCACGGCTGTTAGCCCTGTGTGTCAGCTCTAACCGCTCCCCTATGCCTGCAAACAATACCGTGTGGTCACCAACGATGTCGCCTGCACGAACCGCATGTATCCCAATCTCCTCCTCAGTTCGCTCACCGGTCATGCCCTGCCTGCCATAAACAAAGTGCTCCTCGCCTGTGCCCATGCCCATGTAACGAGCGATGATTTCTGCTGCTTTCTTCGCTGTGCCACTTGGTGCATCCTTCTTATGCGCGTGATGCATCTCTATGACTTCCGCATGGTAGTGATAGGGCTGAAGCAACTTCGCCGCCTCACCTACCAGCCGCCAGAAGATATTCACACCGATGGAGAAGTTAGGTGAGATAATGGCGGGTACGGTATCCTTTATCGCCGCTTCCAGCTCGTCAAACTGAGCATCAGAGAAGCCGGTAGTGCCAATAACCAGCTTAACTCTATGACGAGCAGCGACTTTTACGTTCTCTACCGCGGCATCGGCGTTCGTGAAATCAACAAAGACAAGAGGCTTTACTTCTTTCAGCACCTCGTCCATCTCTATCGGGCTCGATATCTTCAACCCTGGTGCAAGCTGAGTGCCAATACCTGCGGGGTCGAAGCCCGCTACTAACTCCATAGCCGGATTAGCCATGATGCTCTTCACCATCTGAGAGCCCATTCGCCCTCTTGCTCCTGCCACGGCAACGCTTATTCTCCTCATGCTCATGGTAATATTAGATAACCCGGCGATTAAATAATATAACGCTCATCCCCCTAAACATCGGGAACAGAATGATGGATGCAAAATTTGTGGTGTTCAATGCGGGGCAAATTTAGACGTTTATAAAAGATGGTTGGAGATTTGTCACAAGAGAAAAATCTCCCCAAAAACAACAACAGTTCATTCTGATTTTTGATTTTTTACTACACGAAAGAATCGTCGAAGCAAGAGGCGCGATAGTTGGACTGGCTATGGCGTTTGGGGGTCTTTTTCTCTTAGTTTTTGGAATGTTTTTATCTTTTTTATCAGGCATCACAAAGACAAGAATAGAGTGGTATGGGATTCTTCCAAAGATGGTTACATATCATCCTCATGCACTTACATCAATAGGCTGTGTTGTGGCTGGAGTGATATTAGCAGCCGTTGGAGCAATCATAGGGGATACTACGATCTCCAAAAGGATAAACTCATGAAAAAATTGGGATGAGCAATAATCAACAGAAAACAGGTGAATGGGTGAGATAAAGATTGAAGAAAGTGAAGTTGTATTTAACTCACTTGGTCTTTCTCCCCCAAATACGTTCATTGGTTTTATACTCATCATCCCAAAACGTTTTCAGTCCCTCCTATTTTTGTGGGCATTTCATATAACGTTTCGAGCGTATCCGAAGTTTGCGGAGTTCATTTTAATGCCTCTTTTATGTAATCAACAAGTTTGTCGCATTTATTACTCTCTCCATTTTTAAAGTCCGAGACATTCCCATAAAGAAGTTTATATTTTCTGATTTTATTTAGTGTGTAGTCCTGAAATTTACTATTAGGTCATATGACCTCCTCTACATAGCACATATAGAAACACGATATAAAGAGGCATTTCGAATTGAGAGGAGGCAAAATGAATGAAAGGGGATAAGAATAGAAGTGCATCTGAGAGG
>PQXC01000005.1 GCA_003194435.1 Candidatus Methanophagaceae archaeon
CTCCCTCTTCTTCCTGAAGATACCGCCGTGATCTATCGAGCCTATGTACTCGGTTATTTTCCTGACCTTCTTGCGCTCTTTATCCCATTCGCTCGTTGCACGATAGACATAGTAGTTGTTTTTGATGATTTTCAGCTCTATGTGAGATGGCTCTTTCTTCTTCACGCGTTCGAATGTCTTCAGGACTTTCGGTGGGATATTTCTCATATGGGTTAAAATATATGGGTTATATATTTAAATGATTTTCGGTTTTTACCCGGTTTAATTTACTTGGTTTTGGTAGAAACCATGTAGCGGGAGATAAAATTAAGAAAAATTGGCAATATTGTGCTTTCGGCGTGATTTGTGGCTGCAAACACGCCAATTTTTGGCGCAACAGAGATGATTATGGGTTAAAAAGAAGAGTTACGGTTTCCAATTATGAAATTATGAGAGCTTGTAGAAAAAATATTATCGTTCGTTTATAGAGAGGAGTCACTCGACAGCCTTTTGGGCTATTTGACGAAACATAACGTTTAGATTCATGCTTGCAAACTTGCAAATAGTTATTCTACACCTCCACCCGTAATGAAGAACTCGCAAGTAATATCCTCAGGCATAGACCTGTGTTTCTTTATAGTCGCACGCCTCTTACCCCTGCCCTGTGGCGACTTCTCCAGCTGTATTATCACCTTTGAGAGGTGCTCAAGTGCATAACCCCCAGAAGGGCGTAATTTACCTTTACCCTCCTCTATATCCGAATAGACCTGGTTGGTAATGATAACTGCGAGGTCGTATCGCCGTGCAAGCATCAGAAGCTGCTCTATCTGATTCGCCAGTACTCGCCTCAGATACATGCTCCGCTCTTCATCCAGCTCCAACCGATAAAATAGTGTCGCAGAATCCAGGATTACAAGCGCTACATCCTTCTTATCCTCTATTACACCCTCTACCTCCTTTATGCATGCTGTCTGCTGCTCAAAGCTCTGTGGCTCGTATATTATTATTCGGCGCGCTATACTCTCTATATCACGCTCGTCCGAAACACTCCTCGCAATCTGTATAAATCTCTCAGGTGAGAAGCCCTCACTGTCTATAAAAATCACCGTCTTTCCCTTTCTTGCACATTCTATCGCGGTTTGAAGGCATATATTCGTCTTACCACTGCCCGCCTCACCGTATAACTGGGTCACTGTTCCTGATTCAAAGCCACCACCCAGCAGCTCGTCTATGCACTTACATCCACTCTTATATCTCACCGGAAGTTGTATCTCCATCTCCGTATCCATCTGCATTGTATCTATTATCCATCCAATTCAAATTCAAGTGTTTATGTTTATAGTTTATAGCTTATACCATATCAATCAGGAATGAGGAATCAAACAAGCCTTAAGCTTATCCATCACCATAGTTGCAATCTCGTCCCTGTTCGCAATAGTAACCTCCAGGATATCAAACTCCCGCTTCACCCTTCTCACCAGCTCATGCTGCGAAGCACGGTGAACACTGACGAGCATCGGCTTCTCACTCGCTATCGCACGTTCCACAGCTTCTATAAACCTCTTTGACTTCAATTCCATGGGTCCTATCTCATCTATAACTACTATATTCGAATAAGCCACCGCATTTAATATCGAGTTAGCACCCAGGCTGTCCAGATCGCTAAGATTCAGGGTGTATTTCCCCACTCTAATGCTGCCATGTAGCCGGATATGTGCGAGAATGCCCCGTTCTCCGGTACTTATATCCTCAATGGAGAAGCCCATTCTTACTCCTCGTTCTCGAATGTCCGCAGTGAGCATGCCACCAACTGATATACCCTCGGCTTTCAAATCCTTTATCAAGCTCTTTATTAGCGTTGACTTACCCACCTTCGGCTTGCCTGTCAGTCCTATCCTCTCCACTCTCAACTCTCATCCCTCACATGCACTATTCACATGCACATTAAACCAGCGGTATCGGCTGCTTCTCTGCCGGTAACATCGGCAATCGCATGGCACTCAACAGCAATCTATCTTCAATCTCCTTCGCACGTTCCAGTAACAACTCCTTACCCGCAGGTGTGAGTGCAAATATAGGAATAGCAGTACCAGCCTGTAAAATCGCTCGCTCATTCGCCAGTTCCCTTATGTAGCGTGATGCACATGCAGTAACCAGATCGGCAACTTGAAAGAGCCTCTCCGCATCGCCCCTCGTAATGCCTGTGAGATGTACACCGAATATGATTGCATCTTCACTTATAGCCCGGCATTGCTCCGCATCTTCAACTGTGCACACAGTCACACCCACTCTTTTATAGCCCATACGAAGTGCAATACGCAGTCCCGCAGGCTGGTCTATCGCAGGTGGCACGAGTGTTACACCTCCTCTTTCGCTTATACCCCTCAAAATAGCTCCCACAGGGCTGGTCTCTATTATCCCGCCCAATCTCGCACCTATACCCTGTACTAAAGCAGGATTGGAAGTGATTACAGTGCCAGCACCTTCACAAACCGTAACAGTGGCATCGAGCAGTCCTTTATGAAGTGCGGTCATTAACGTCTCAGAAGCGCCGAAACCTACAAAAACATCCAGCTCCAGTGCCCTCGCCGCAGTGCACATGCCGAAATCTCGTATCCTGAACTCCACATTGTCCTTTATTACCTGTTCATTTATCTCTTCTATCCCCCTTATCTTCGCCCACAAAGGACAGTATTTCAGCACCGGTCTCCCTATCTCTACCACTTTACCATCCTCCACTACCACCCTTGCTCTTCCCAGCGTCTCTATCACGTGCCTGTCCTTATTACGGTTGTTCATCAATCAACAATAATAAATAGGAGAAGAGAAGAAAAAGAGATGTGGGGTATAAAATTATGACAGATATTGATATAGATATAGATACAGAGCGGATAAGGCAGGATTTCACTATTCTGG
Organism: Candidatus Methanophagaceae archaeon; assembly: GCA_003194435.1. GTDB lineage: Archaea > Halobacteriota > Syntropharchaeia > Alkanophagales > Methanospirareceae > G60ANME1. The sequence goes on from PQXC01000005.1 coordinate 2,896, forward strand.
AGTCTGGTATAATATACATGGACACAGCAGCGACGAGTCTGACGCCCGAACCTGTCCTTGATGCCGTACTGGACTATTACAGGCGATATAATGCGAATGTGGGTAGAGGCGTCCACAGGCTAACACGGATAGCAACAGCGGAATATGAAGAAGCGCGTAATAAGGTTGCTAAATTCATTGGTGCACGCGCTCATGAGATTGTCTTCACACGGAACACCACAGAAGGTATAAATATGGTTGCATCCGGGCTCAGCATGCATAAGGGTGATAAGGTCGTTATCAGTCTGCTGGAGCACCATTCAAACCTGCTGCCATGGCTACGTGCGAAGCGTAAGTTCGGGATGGATATAGATATAGAGGTGGTGAAGCCCGCTAACGGTGATAGGAAAAGCTGTGAACTGGATATCTCGGATTTTGAAGCGGCGATAGATGCAGATACGCGAATCGTAGCGGTCAGCCATGTCTCCAACGCTCTTGGCTCTATTCTGCCAATTCGCGCGATATCGAAGCTGTGCCATGCGAATGATGCGCTGTTACTCGTGGATGGTGCACAATCGGTACCCCATCTACCGGTAGATGTAAAGGAACTGGGTTGTGACTTCATGGCGTTCTCAGGGCATAAGATGCTCGCTCCTACCGGTATAGGGGCACTGTACATAAGAGAAGAGCTCATGCCCGAGATAGAACCTCTGAATGTCGGTGGCGGTGGAGTAGAGACTGCTTCTTTCGTTGATTATAAGTTAAAAGGCGCAAATGAGGGTTTTGAGAGTGGCACACCCGATATATCAGGTGCGATAGGGCTCGGTGCCGCGGTTGATTATTTAAATGCAATAGGCATGGAGAATGTGAAGCGAAAAGAGGAGAAGCTGACAAAGGAGCTCATAGAAGGGCTACAGGAGATACCCGGCGTTGAACTTTATGGCTACGATTACGATGCATCCTCAAATAAAAGAATAGGTACCGTATCGTTCAATATTGATGGTAAGAACCCGGATGATGTGGCGCTGATGCTCGATAATAAAGCGGGTATAATCGTAAGGTCCGGGCATCACTGCTGCATGCCACTGATGAATTATCTCGGTATAGAAGGAACAGTCAGGGCTTCTTTATATCTTTATAATACAGAGAGTGAGGTGAACAGATTACTGGAGCTCGTGCGAACGATAGCAGCCAGTGGACGATAGTAGAAGAGTAGAAGACCCATGCACTATCTACCCAACTTTTACCATCCTCACATCCTCTCCCCTCTTCACCAGTTCGCTCAGCGCTTTTAGCTTCACGTCATCCCAATAGACCTTCACAGGCAGCTCCTTCGCATCCCCTCTCGCATATACTCTCAACCTCAACCTGTTATTACCCTTATTCATATACACCGGGATATCAACCCGCATCCAGCCTGATTTCACCGCAGGAGTTTCTCTGATCCATCTGTTCTCCTTTATGCTATATCGCTCACACACCCAGCCCACATACCCCGTATCACTGCCTGAGATATCATCTTCCCATATCACTCTATCGTTTAGCAATACCTGTTTCGTTATATTATGTGCATCACTCGAACTCCCGTTAAATGAATCACGCACATTGAATGTTACCACAGCAATACCATAACCTGATGTATAGAAGGTCTGTGAAAGCTCCATATAATCCCCTCTGCTTGTATCACCACGCTGTTTGATGCAGTACGAGAATGATGGGGAGGTATAGTCCTCTCTGCTGGGTGCGGCTTCAAAACTGCTACCTTTATAATCCTGCTCCCATGCCGGGCTGTATCCCATCTCACCACCTCTTAGCACTGGAACAGGATATATTTCATACTCCAATAACGGCTCTAAATTGTCATAGTTTACCGTTGTGGATACCCATAGGCAGAACTTCCGGTACGGCTCTCCCCTCACGTAGTCCTTGAAGAGCAGGAACTCCAGCTTCTGGTTCTCGCCTACCCTGTCTGGAACGAACGATACCTTTTGTTCCCATTTGGACCAGCGTCCAAGCCATTTACTAATGGTTTTAATAACCCTGCCATCGAGTTTCACCTGCAGGATGTAATTTGCCTCCCCCGGCTCCGTGCGCCTTATCCCCACAAGTACTGCTGCTGGCTCACCGAGATGGAGCTTCTTTGGATAGTTCTTGTCCGTCCCGTTTAGATCCAGCACATAGAAAGATGAAGAACTCGCTGTAATCGCGGTAACCGGCTCTATCTTTACATCATCCCACCACACATCCACTGGCATCAATCCATTCCCCTCTGCATATACTCGCAATGTCAGCCTGTTTGTTGCAGAACGGAGTGTTACAGGAATTTTGAGATGTTGCCAGCCTTCATCTCCCGCTACATCTTCCTCCCAGATTATCCGCTCATTTAATAGCGCCTGTTTCATATAAACTCCCTTTTTATCACCCCTGTATGAGTCCTTCACCGCAAATGACAATACTGCCACCGCAGGATACTTATCGGTAGTGAAGTTCTGGTGTATGCCCGCATAACTTTGCGGCAATGGCATGTCAGCAGAGACCTCATAGGAATGCACAGGCGAAACAAAGTCAGAATCTGATATTCGTACCGTGAAGTTGGTTGCATTCTCCGTATGCCAGCCCCCTGATGCTTCCATATCTCCATTCACCAGCTCAGGTAGCGGTGATACGGCATATCTCTTCAGTACTTCTAAATTGTCATAGTCTATATCTGAAGCGACCCAGAGATGGAATTCCTTATAGGGCTCGCCCTCGCCACTTGTAGCAGTGCCCTTGAAGAGCAGGAACTCCAGCTTCAGCAGTCTACCCACCTGGTTTGGTGTAAATGATATCCGATGCTCCCACGTGGACCCGGCTTCGACCCGCACCATCTCACTCTTTAACGTATCTCCGTTCAGTCTCACCTGCAATGTGTAATTCCTCGCTTCCTGTGCCTGGTTCTTTACTCCCACAATGAACTCCGTGGGCTCGCCTAAATATAATTCCGTAGGATAATTAGCTCCTCCATATCTGTCAAGAACATAAAAGGAGGTTGTGACCTCTTTCGTAAGCTCCTCCAGCGGCTCCATATTGATGTCATCCCACCATACTGTCAGTGGGAATGCGGTGGAACTCAAACTCCTTTTCGCATATACACGCAATACCAGCCGGTTCGTGCCGTTATCCACTGTAACAGGTATTTTTACCTCCTGCCAGCCTTCATCTCCTGCTACATCATCTTCCCATAACACATGCCCATTCAGCAATACCTGCTTGTACACATGACCTGCACTGCTATTCGAGCGGTGAGAGTCGCAGACCTTGAATCTCAGAGTTGCAATCCCCTCTACTACCGATGTGAAATCCTGGTATATCTCTCCATACCCACCTTTATCCAGTGGCGTCTGTGCTGGATATTCTATTTGATAAGTGCTTTTGGGGTATGTATCGAGATTCACATCTATATGCGCCTTCTGACCACTCTTTATCTCAAATTCCACCGTACTTCCCATATATACGCCCGGAATCACATCCAGCCAGAGATGCCCCGGACGCGTTTCTATCTCAAAGTAGCCCGTACTGTCTGTAAGTCCTGACTTCTCATAACCCTTATGATCGCTCACTTCCACTCTGACACCCGGTAGCCTCGTACCATTACATGTAACGAAACCGCTGACAATAGCAGAAGGAGGTGGGGGTGGTATTGGCGCAATTGTGAGGTTCTCCATTTTTACTTCGCCACAAGTGATGTTAAAAGCTGTACTATTCGTGAAATAACCCCCTTTACTCACTTCCAATATCACATGCCCCTCCACTGTCTTTAGTTCATAATAGCCCGCAGCATCACTCCTTGTCGCATTTCTGTACCCCTCTCCCCGTAGCCGTATATCAGCATTGGAAATCGGTGCATCGGTTGTATTATCAAATATATAGCCATGAACAACAGACCGGGCAGGCTTAAGCTTCAGGTTAATCGTATGCTCACTCGCTATCTCAACCGTTGTAATATTCACCGCATAGCCCTCAGCCCGCGCCTCTATATGTGAACGCCCGGAGAGCACCTTCAACTCGAAGTAACCTTCTTCATTCGTGGTTGTATCCGCCTCTATCCCATATTCGTTCCTTACCCGCACGCTCGCATTTGCTATCGGCAGCCCCGTTACATTGTCAATCACATATCCCTTGATTATGGAGAACACTGCAGGCAATTTCTCAGGCGGGAGCTTCTTTTCTCTTATCTCCTTACTCAGGTTCGTGAGTTCCTTTAACGTCATGTTGAATACCTTTATCGGGCTGTTCGTGATATTAACGAGCAACGTCTCTCCATCTCCTATATCAAACTCCGCAGTGCTCTTCTCGTATCCGCTCGCCGTTGCCTCTGCCCAGTAATGATCCGCGGCTATTCTCATTTCATAATAGCCACTCTCATTTGTGGTGCTCTGTTTCTCATATCCATAATGGTTTGTCACACTCACACGTGCATCAGGAATCGGCAATCCTGTATCATTATCGGTTATGTACCCGCACAGAGTGGAATTCTCACTCAACTTATGGAATTTTGTGAAGAAGCCCCTGAAATAGCCCGTATTTGTCTTGAACGTCCAGTTCGATTCGTATTCCATATCCGGATTCTTGATCTCCGGTGGTCTGGACAGCATGTACCGCTCTATCACTCCAAGATTGTCATAATCAATCAGAGAATCAACCCATAGATGCACTGACCGATATACACCCTTTAAACCATCCTTATAGAGGAGAAACTCCAGCTTCTGATGCTTGCCCAGATGCCTTGGTGTGAAGAAGACCCGGCTTTCCCATTTACTGCCGTGTGCAAGTTCGGGAATACGCTTTTTGAGCAGTGAATACCCGCCCAGTTTTATCTCCAGCGTGTAGTTCGCTGGTGCATGTTCATAATTCTCTATGCCCACAATCACTGAACTTGGCTCCAGCAGGTAGACCTCTTTCGGATACCCCTCCGCTTTACCCCCTTCGCCAAGTATATAAAACGCCGTGAATCGCTCCTCCTTATACGATATCTTTGCGTATATCAGCATCCCACTCGCTATCAATATCGAACCCACGAGTGCAATTATAAGCGCTCTCTCTATCTCAGTCGGCTTCTCTCTTGTGTTTATGGTATCAATGAATCCTGCGATGACCGCCAGATCAATATAAAACTGCTCTCTCTTTGGTATTCTCATTCGCCTGATGACCGTGATTAACACGAGTGCCAGTGTTATTATGGATAGCGAATAAACGATTGGTGCAGGTCTGAAACGCCATGCTGTGACGCTGATCGCGAAGCCATCGAAGACCATTATCGCGATACTCAATCCAATACTGAGTGTGAACCTTTCTATGCCGCTCAGCTCATTCCTCCGCGGGAACATCGCTGCTATTAATGCATATCCAGGCAGGAAGAGTAACAGGGGAAGTGCAAATATAATACGGAGTGGCGTTTGATTGAATGGTGATACAATAACGAATAGATATGCCAGGAACGCAAATAGAAGGACAAGCCAGAGATCGAAGGCTACTACTTTCTCTCTCCTGCTCAATAACTTCCTTATGCCTGAGTATAACATTATTATAATCTGTGCGCATAGCAAGCCGATGAAATCCGCAAACAGGTCCATTATACTTGCAGTTCGGTAAGGCACGAAAATCTGGTGTATCTCATCTGTAACGCCATAAAGAGTTCCCAGGAGCAATGATACAGAAGCTGCATATTCATTCCTCCTCGATATGCTCAGTGTTCGATTTAGCAATAATCCGAAAAAGAAGTATAGAACTATATGCCCAAACTTATCAGGGTATAGATATGCGAAGTAAAGGGGATAAACGATGAATTTGAGCCCAAAACTCTCTGCTAAATTCATCAACTCGATGGCAAGTGTACGTAGTAGCCCATGGTGTGCAGGGGAGGGTATCGTTGATAGAGAGGATAAAAAGAATATGAATACCGCGTATGCACATGTTAAGACTGCGAATATGTGAAATTTACTCAGCTTCATCAGATAGAAATAAAATAGAACAGCTATGAAATAAATCTATTATACAGCTTGCAACCTGCAACAGCAACAAAAATAAAAAATAAAAAAGAGATGAAAAAAGGATTATAATAGAAGTGTAACCGAATTCTATTCAGATACTACTTCTCCAAATCCGACTCGTCTCGATACCTTCGATATTCGTACCCTCACGTTATCCCCTTTCTTCGTGTTCGGTACAAACACGACAAATCCTTCTACACGTGCTATGCCATCGCCTTCTCTTCCTACATCCTCTATCTTCACATCGTAGACCTCGCCCACATTTATTGGTGAGCTTGGTGCTCTTCTTTCCCTATATTCCATACCTAAAACCTCCTTTTTATTCGATACCTTTCTGGTATCATCTACTAATAAATCCCACATACATATAAACCTATAAACCCATTGGCTATTAGCCAGCTATTAGCCACTATTTACTCACTACTCACCGTGCCGCTTTTGCTATCCGCTCCTTCTCCTCCTTCTTGCTTATCGAATAGCATTTAGCGTTCCTCGCTGCGTTGATTATCTCATCAGCAAGGCACCGCTCTATACTCCTCTTGCTCCTGAATGCACAGCGCTGCGCGCCCTGTGCGATGAATAGCAATGCCTGGTCCACCTTACGTTGTGAGGTCACATCCACAGGCTTTGGAACCAGAATGCCCCCGAATCGCAATCTAATCGTGTCTTCCCTGGGTCCCGCATTTTGAATGGCATCCACAAGCAACTGAACCGGATTCTGCTTTGTATCCTGGTATATCAGTTCAAAAGCGTTCTTTACTATCTTGTACGCCTTCAATTTCTTACCCGTATTCTTACCTGTCCTCATCAATTTGTTAATCAAGCGTTCCACCACGCAGACCTTCGCCTGCTCGAACTGCTGTTTCGCATGCCTGCCACCTGTATGTAAAGCAGAAACTGGCTGGAGCGAGATATGCCTCTGTACACCTATATCCGTTATCTCCACTTCCTTTATATCCCACTTATCAAATATCTTATCAAATTGCATCTTATGTTGCAACTACCTGACTACCTTCTCTTTCCTGCCCTTTACCAATTCATTCAGTGATATACCGGCTACTGCCACCACCTTGAATCTTACACCAGAGAGGTCACCGTATGACCTGCCCTTCCTGCCCCCCATTCCGACTATCAGAACCTCATCATGCTCATCTATGAACTTTATAGCACCATCGCCAGGGCAAAATGCCGTCACCTGCTTACCATTCTTGATCAGTTGCACACGAACACACTTCCTTATAGCCGAGTTCGGCTGCTTCGCCTCTATTCCCACCTTCTCCAGCACTATCGCTCTCGCCATGTGCGCACCTTCCAGCGGATCCTTCTTCTTCGCTGACTGTAATGCCCTCCGGGCATACTTCGCATCACGCCAGCGGTACTTCTTCCTATCCTTCTTCGCCTTCCTCGCCGCGTATAATCCTCTTCCCATCTGTGTTAGCCCTATTAACCTTTATGATGCGTAACTAAATAAAACTCACTTTATTATCACATTATCTATGTTCTGATTCCTCTTCACCAGTAATTTCACCCTCTTTATCTTCTCACCGTTCTTTCCTATTGCGATGCCTTTGTCTTTATTTGAGACCTCCACGTATGCATAGCATTTGTTATCCTTCGTCGTTAGCAGTTCCACGCTCTTCACCACCGCCGGGCGCAGCAGGTTCTCTATGAATTCCTTTATATCCGAAGAGTGCTCCACAACTTCAATGTTCTTCTTCAAGAGCTTCTTCACCTTGTTTATGTTTGAACCACCTTTACCAATAGCCAACCCCATATCGCCCTTCTTCACCACCATTATCACTCTGTCATTATCCAGGATACAGTCCTTGACACCAGCACCTGTAAGACTCTCGAATACGCCTATGTACCTTATCCCTTCGGTATCGAGCTTAACTGTCATCTCTCATCACTACCACTACCACTTACCTTTGAAGATGCAAGGACCCTTAAGATATCCGTTCCACCCGTGTCCAGAACACATAACGATGCCACAGAATAAGGTTTACCACACGCAAGTCCAAGCTCAATGCTGTTTGCATGGTATTCATGGATGGGAACACCCGCCTCCTCACACAGCTCTTTAATTTCATATTTCAAAGATTGTGGACAGTTAGAGGCGTGAATAACGAGCTTCGCATCCCGCCTCCTCAGTGCTTTCTTCGTCTCTCGCGCACCTAACACCACTTTACCATCACTTATCACCTTCTGTAATTCCCGATTCACATCGGCGTATTCGACCCTCTTTGCCTTTGTCATCTTAACTTAACTCTCTATGATTATAGTTCTTTGCTACCAGCTCCACTGCACCAGTACCTAATCTTATGGGCTGACCCACGATGACATTCTCCGTGACTCCCTTCAATTCATCTATCTCACCATGTATGGCAGCTTCCAGCAGGTTATCCACCGTGACCTCAAAGGCAGCTCTTGAAAGCACTGATGCTTTCTCTCCTGCCAGACCATGCCTCCCTATCTGTTTCACTTCCCCATCCACCGTCATTGCATCTGCTATTAATGTCACATGCCGCGCATCCACATCCAGACCCTGCTCCTCCAGTGTATTCATCATTTCATCAATTATCGCATTACGAGCAGCTTCTATGCCCAAGACCTCTGCTATCTCCGCTATGTTATTCGTTGTTGTTCTGCTGAAATCCACACCTTCTATCTTTGATACCTTCTTCAACGCCGACCCCTCCGTATACAGCATATACTCACCATCAGGACTCTTACGCACTATTGCCCTCCTTATCCCTTCTATACCTCGCACAAGCATATTTGATACCCGCTCCTCAAGCCTGAGCAGCTCATGATATGAGTTATTCCTCGTATATATTTTAAGTTTACCATCTTCACTCTCCTGTACGGGCATATCCATGCTCTTTATCTTATCTATCACCTGTTCTTCCCCTATTCCCCGCCTCAATAGTTCTCTTTTATTAGGGTAAACGCAGACGCACATATCCTCCGTGGATGATTCCACTTTAGCTATATCTCTTATATGTGTCTCCTCTATCTCCATTGCCAGCATCTCAGCCTTATGCCGATCTGAAGCGTACTCACCTCTCAACCTCACCTTCATCGCCGGTGTAGATGGTTTACGCCTTGCATCCACTATCTCTATTATCCGTGGTAACCCCAGAGTAATATATATGGCGCCGACACCGGCGTAATGGAAAGTTCTGAGCGTCATTTGCGTACCTGGCTCTCCGATTGACTGCGCTGCCACAATCCCAACAGCCTCCCGGGGTTCTACTTTCGCATTCTCATACTCCCTCTCCACCCTGTCCAGAATAGAATCCAGCTTCTCTCTGCTCAGTTTCCTTCGCACCACTCTCAACTTGCTCTTCAATTCATCCTTTAGCTTCTCAGGTAATGAGCTCCTGTTCACCTTCAACTCTATATCGCTGAACTTTACTTCTCCTTCCTCTTCTATGCCCAGTATCTTTAGTATGTCATCCACGTAGTACTCCTCGACCCCGGCTGCTAAAAGTTCATCACGACCGGCACTTAATTCTGACACATCGAACTCTTCTGCTATTAATTCCGCTATCTCACGCTCTATACCCATATTCATCAGTTCTCTCACTATATCGCTCTCTACTGCTACCATAGCTATCCTATCTATGCACTTGCTCCTATCTCTTCCCTTAAAATCTCATCTATATCTACACTCTTGCCACCCACACTCTTCGAGGGATCTACTCCATCTTCTCCGTACCTGAATTGAACAACGGTATCTCGCGTCTCTCTGACTGTACCGTCGTATTTCACCTCCAGGTCTTGCAGGGCATTGATCAATCTACGCTGGAAATATCCGCTCTGAGAAGTCCGAACCGCTGTGTCTACCAATGCCTCACGCCCTCCAATAGCATGGAAGAAGTACTCAGCAGGCGATAACCCATCTTTAAATGAAGAACGAACGAACCCACGAGCATCTGCACTCATGTCTCCGGGCTTGAAGTGCGGCAGTGTTCTATCCTGATACCCTCTCATTATTCGCTCCCCTCTCACCGATTGCTGACCCACACAGGCTGCCATTTGCGTTAGATTGAGTATAGAGCCTCGTGCACCTGATTTCGCCATCAACACTCCTGAATTCTCGATCCCAAGATACCTGCCTGCAATCTCTCCTGCTTCATCACGTGCACGACCGAGTTCCTGCATTATCAGCAGTTCCAGCGTCTCTTCCACCGTCCTGCCCGGTAACGCCTCCAGCTCTTCTGCTTCGTACGCCCTTATCAATCTCTCCACCTTCTGCTCCGCTTCCTGTATCACTTCTCTTATCTCCTCTTTACCCTCCCTCGATATGTCCTCATCACTTATCCCGAAGCTGAAACCTGCCTGCAGGATATAATTAATAGCAAGTCGAGAAGCTTTCTTTATGAACTTCTTCGCCGCCTCCTCACCCCGAACCCTGAATATTCGGTCAATTATCATGCCCTTAAATGAACCTATTGCCATCTCGTCTATCACCCCGCTTATCAATTTGCCATCTCTTATCACAACGTATGCCTCACGTGGGCATTTCTCCTTCTCACACCTCAACCCCCGTTCCTCGCATTTTACACAGACCTTACCGCGGAACTGTAGATCAAAGCCCGATGGTAAAATCGCACTGAATATCTGCTTTCCGGTCCAGTAGGGGCTACCATCATCCATAGTGCCCGCAGGCTCTCCCAGATCCTCTATATCTATATCCCTCAATATATCCAGTGCCTCTTCCTTATTAAACTTCCTCTCACCTCTTGTGAGCAGGAACAAGCCCGTGATGTAATCGTGAATGCCCCCGATGATAGGTCTGCCGAATCTCGGTGATATGATATTCCGCTGTACTTCCATCAGAATCTTCGCCTCCGCACGTGCCTCCTCTGTCTGCAGTACATGCAGATTCATCTCATCACCGTCATAATCAGCATTATAGGGCGGGCATACCGCGGGATTCAATCTAAAGGTTTTACCTGGCATCACGCGCACATAATGTGCCATTATACTCAATCTATGGAGAGATGGCTGCCTGTTGAATAGAACGATATCACCATCAACCAGATGCCGCTCCACCTTCCATCCTATGTCTAACTCTTCAGCCAGAGTCTCGTGATTGCTCTCCGTCACTTTCACCTTCTTACCATCTGCTCTCCTTACATAGTTCGCACCCGGGTGATTCTTACTACCACGACGTACTGTCTCCCTCATCAATTCGAGGTTTCGCTCCGTCACATTGACGGTGATTGTCAGCTCCTTCGCTATCTCTTCTGGCACGCCCACCTCGTCTATCTCTATATCAGGGTCAGGGGATATTACAGTTCGAGCTGAGAAGTTCACCCTTTTACCCGATAATGAGCCCCTGAATCGCCCCTCTTTGCCCTTTAACCGCTGTGCCATCGTCTTCAGCGGTCTGCCACTTCGATGTCTGGCTGGTGGTATCCCGGGTATCTCATTATCGAAATAGGTGTTCACGTGGTATTGAAGAAGCTCCCAGAGGTCCTCTATTATCAACTGCGGCGCACCTGCATCTCTATTCTCCATAAATCGCTGGTTTATCCTGATTATATCCACCAGTTTGTGTGTCAGGTCATCTTCACTACGCTGCCCACTCTCCAATGTGATGGATGGACGCGCGGTAACCGGTGGCACAGGTAGCACAGTGAGTACCATCCATTCTGGTCTCGCACTCTTCGGGTCCATGCCGAATAGTTCAACGTCCTCATCCGGTATCCGCTCAAGCCGCTCACGCACGTCAGTGGGCATCAATCTCCGCTCTTTACCATCCTCGTCTATCTCTTTATATGTGGTCGGTTTTTCATGTTTTATCTGCTTCTGACGCACTCCACAGTATATATCCAGCTTATTCAGAACCTTCTTCAATATGTAAACCTTCTCTTTATCGGTTATCAGCCATCTGAAGTTGTATACAAAGAGTTCTGTTCCCTCTTTCTTAACCGGGAACTCATAACTGCTTCCATCCTCCAGGTTGAGGGTTACCCTGTCCCTCTTTGCACTGAGTGAGAATTCAACTGATCTTTTACCCCTGGCTATCACCAGCGTTTTATCATCCTTCTTGCTGATGCTGATATGCGCGTTCTTTAGCCATGTGAGCTCAAAATCCTGTATCAGGAACTGCAGCAACCGCTCGTTGTCAACACCCGGCACTCTGCTCCAGCAGAAGAGGCACTCAGGGTCTATCTCCCGGCGTAATAACGCATTCTTAGAGACAGAGAAGCCCCTATCTTCTATCCTATCACGCAATTCGCTACCTACACTGCTCTTGTTATTCAACTCCTCATCCAGACCTTCTGCATCTATACTGAAATATTCACCGCAGTACATGCATACCTCGTTCTTCGCCGCTTCCTTGAAGATGTGCTTCACCACTTCGTCCACATCCGCCTGCTTCTCCCTCTGACGCTCTATCGCCTCTAAATATCGCCGCTTCTCTTCCTCGCTCAGCAACACGCGTCCGCATTCACGACACGTGGCAGTGAGTATCCGATGGATCAATTTAGCGTACCCCACATGTATGACCGGTGCAGCGAGCTCAATATGCCCAAAATGACCGGGACACTCACCCATGCGACCACCGCAGGTCTTGCATCTCAGCCCGGGGTCTATAACTCCCAGCTGCTGATTCACCAGACCCATCTCTATTGGAAAACCATCCTCCCCGTAGGTGTCTGCCGTAATCACCTTCACGGCACTCATCTTCCTTATCTCTTTGGGCGATAGCAGTCCAAACTTTATTGCTTTTATCCTCTTCGTTCTCATCTCAAATCGCTTCCTCCAGTATCAACCTCGGTGCGATACACATCCCCTTCATCTCGTCAAGGAGCAATTTGAACGCGTAACTCATCTCCACAGGGTATATCTCAGTATCAGAACCGCAGTTAGGGCAATACGCAGAGCCTGTCTTTGGATCGCGACTGGCAATCATACCACAATTACCACACACCAGTTCAACAACTCTGTCTGATTCGTCCAATAACCGGTCCTTAAGCGATATCGCGGCACCATATCCAATGAGAACATCTCGCTCCATCTCCCCGAACCGAAGTCCGCCCTCTCTCGCTTTACCTTCTGTCGGTTGCCTCGTTAATATCTGAACTGGTCCCCTCGCCCTCGCATGCATCTTCGCTGATACAAGATGGTACAGCTTCTGGTAATATACAATTCCAATAAATACATCAGCTTTTATCCTCTCTCCTGTCTTACCATCCCTCATCACTTCCCTGCCAGTGGGCGAGAAGCCAAGGCGCTCGAGAGCAGCCCTTAATTCGCTCTCTGGCTCTCCTGAGAATGCCGTGCCATCTACATAGCGCCCCTCCATCGCTCCTACTTTACCACCTATCATCTCCAGTACATGCCCCACGGTCATCCTGGAAGGGATAGCATGAGGGTTTATGATCATATCGGGAATAATCCCGTCCTCGGTGAATGGCATGTCCTCCGGTGGTACGATCAGTCCGATGACGCCCTTCTGACCGTGTCTGGATGCGAACTTATCTCCCACTTCTGGTATCTTCTGGTCACGAACACTGATCTTCACCAAACGGCGGTTACTGCTCGATTCCATGAGTACGACCGAGTCAACTATGCCACGTTCATTGGAGCGAGTACAGACAGACGTATCCCTGCGTTCTAAAGGGCTCAATAGCTCGGTAGTCTCCTCTAAGAACCTTGGCGGGCTCGTCTTGCCTATCAGAACATCATTCGGTGCCACTTCCACCTCCGAATTTATTATTCCATCCTCGTCCAGCTGGCTGTAGGCTTCATGACTCCTCACACCCACTATCTCCGCATCCGGTATCTCAAACCTGTCCTCCTCACCGCCCGGGTATCTCCTCTCCTCACCCTCGTAAGTTCTGAAGAAATGACTCCTGCCCAGACCGCGATCCACCGCTGCGCGATTCAATATCAGCGCATCTTCCATATTATAACCCTCATAACTCAGCACAGCAACAACGAAATTCTGACCTGCGGGTCTCTTACCATGCAATATAAGTTCCGCAGTCCTCGTATTCACTATCGGCTTCTGCGGATAATGCAGTATATGCGTCCTGGTATCAGCACGGGGCTTGTAATTAGCGGTGGGAATACCAAGGGACTGTTTCAGCATAGCACAGCCCATTGTGTTACGAGGTGATGAATTATGATCGGGATAGGGTATAAGACCAGCAACAATACCCAGGATCAACGATGGATCAACTTCCAGATGCGTGTAATCCTCTCCGCTTCTCAGGTCCTCTTCGTTCATTGCGATCAGTGCGTTCTCCTCCTCTTCTGCATCTAAATATTCTACCACCCCCTCCTTCACAAGGTCGTCAAACTCTATCTCCCCGTTCTTCAATTTAGCTATATGCGAATCCGTGACTAAGGGTCTACCATCCTCTACGATTATCACCGGTCTCCTCGCTCTACCGCGATCTGAATTTATGATTATATCTCGCCTATCTTCATAGTAAGCTATATTCAGCTGCGTAGAGATCTCACCGCGCCTTCTCTTTCGTCGCACATCCATCACAAATCGCTCAGGCTCAGTGACAAAGCCTATGAAATCACCGTTCACGAATACACGAGTCCTGGTTCTGGCATCAATATCCATGGAACGAGCGGGCGGTATGATACCAAGGGAATATAGTACATCTTTAAAACTATCAGGGTCTACTCCCACTGTTATCTCAACCATCTGCGAGAAATTCTTGACCAAACCGCAATTAGGACCCTCAGGCGTCTCGGTAGGGCATATCTTACCCCATTGTGTTGGATGGAGATCCCGGGCTTCAAAATGCGGCTGCGCTCTTGACAGGGGTGATATTATGCGTCTCAGATGACTCAGCGTAGCAATATAATTGCTCCTTTCCAGTAACTGTGATACCCCTGCTCTCCCACCGACCCAGTTCCCGGTCGCCAGTGCATGCAGTAAACGCTCGGTGAGCACATCAGACCGAATAGCAGTTGCAAGCTTCAATTCCCGGCTCCGCATATTTGCACGTTCCAGCTGATACCGCATATCCTTTACCAATTTGTTGAATGAGACCCTGAACAGGTCCTCCATCAGGTCTCCCGCGAGTTTCAGCCGCTTATTTGCGTAATGGTCTTTGTCATCCTCACCACGCCGTCCCAGGGAGAGCTCATAGCATGCCTCTGCCATTCTACCTATAAAATGCGCCTTTGCAATCCGGTCATCAAGATGTGGCAGGAAATATCGGTCAATGATGTAGTTCACGCGCCTCTCCCTGAATTCACGCGCCTGTGCTGGTGCGACCCTTCGACCCAGTGTGTCAATCGCCTCTTCTTGCGTCTTTATCTCGCACTCCTCTATGTTCTCTCTGATATATTTCTCTATCTGGGGGTCATCAGAGACCGCTTTTATTATCGCTTCATCGCTCTCGAGTCCCAGGGCACGCATGAGTGTTACGAAGTTTATCTTCCGGGGCACCGCGGGGAATGAGACCTCGAGTATCCCCCTCTTGTTTATCTCCACTCTGATCGGGACTCTGAATCCGTGCTTAAGAGAGAAGACCTTGGAAACAACCGTCTTATTCCCGTATCTCTCCTCGAAATTCACGAATATCCTGTTCGGAGCGAGGTCTTCCAGCGTGATTACCACATGCTCGGAGCCGTTTATGATGAAATAGCCTCCAGGGTCGAGCGGGTCCTCGCCAACCAGTGTCAGTTCGTCGTCTGAGAGCCCATAAAGGTTACACTTCTTGGATTTCAGCATTATAGGGAGCTCACCGATCTCTACCTCCTTCTCCTCTCCATCCGGCTCCTCCTCGCCACTCTCGTATAGCTTCACCAGTTGCATCCCGAGGTATATGGGTGCTGTGTAGTTTAAATTCCGTAAACGAGCCTGGGAAGGGAAGATAGTCTCATAAGAACCGTCCGCTTCCCTCGCCTTCGGAGTGCCAACCCGTATTTTGCCGAACTTCACACCCAGCTTATACTTACCTCGCTCATCTTCGCCAGTGATCGCGGTTTCTATGCCTGACTGCTCATCTATTATGTTCTGCATACCCGCTTCAAGGAAGTAGTTAAAAGAATCGAGCTGATGCTGCGCTATCTTCTCACGTTTGAAATATGCCTTTGCAAGAACACTTCTATCCAACATATCTCTTTATCCCCCCTTATTTCGTTACCAATCGGTAAGCTAAGAACCTTCCCGCTGTTCTACTCTTCCTCGTTATCCTGACCACATCCCCCTCTCTCGCCTTTATCTCTTTTATTACAGGGTCACTGGCTTTAATCTTTGGTAGTTGTTCCTTCTTTATCTTATACTTATTCAAAAGCTCTTCCACTTCTCGCTCTGTCATCACTTCGTGCAAGGGCACTAACTCATGTTCGAGTATCGAAACTTTCCCCTTCTTCATCTTCGCTATGCTATTTAACTTTACGGGCTCGACGGGATTTGAACCCGCGACCGACGGGTTAAAAGCCCGCTGCTCTACCTTTCTGAGCTACGAGCCCTCGATAATATATGCTCTCGTAACATCCTGAGCGCGGCATCTGCCGCCTTACGCTTGTTCCCTTCTCTATCTCCATGAAAGATATAACGCTCATGATAGACGTTATTTTTTGTAGCCAATGCTATATAAACTAATCCAACAGGTTTATCAGGTGTACCCCCTGTTGGACCCGCAATGCCCGTGGTGGCAATGCCCACATCCGCGTGCAGCAGTCTCCTTACACCCTCTGCCATCGCCCTCGCACATGCAGCACTCACCGCCCCCTCCCTCTCTATTATCTCGCGGGATACATGCAAAACTTCTTCCTTTACCTCATTTGCATACGCGACCACACCACCCTTGTAATAGTCTGAACTGCCCGGTACATTCGTTATTAAATGAGATAGCAGACCACCCGTGCATGATTCCGCAGTAGAGATACTGAGCCCTTTCTCCCTCAGTACCTCCCAGATCGTATCTCCCTCCATGACCATGATCCTCAAGCCTTCCCTACTCCATATCGCACCTTAACCGCCACTCCATGCTCAAATGTTCGCATCTCCTCCGGGGATAACATCGCTTTGCCCGTTGCCAACAGGTTATCTTGCTCGTCAACCACTATGACCTCATCGTACGCTCTTATCTCCGGGTCTGCATCTACTACGTGTTTACAGAACGCTGTACCTCCCGCTCTTATGTATTCACTGACCGCGTCATTCATAACAACTCGCATCCGTGGATATTTTAAGAACCGCTGTAGTCGCTCAGCACCTGCTATACCGAGTGTGAACAAGCCATCAAAACTTCTCAATGTTGCTATTCGCCTGCCATTATCCTTATCCTTTATCTGCGACATTCGCCCACTCCGCGTGAGGATGAACTCAAACTCCACATGCTCCGGGAACAGTGCCTCACCAGCACCTGAGCCAAATTGGTAATCAGCGATGATTCGTGCCTTCCTTAATAGCTCATTCTCGGTGCCCATCTACATCCCCCCCTATCCTCCACTCACGTATCAATGTATCAATAATATAGCTATATAGCCATACCCTCAGGAATACCTAAGTAGTGGGGATATAGGGATATATGAAATATGAAGATAGCGATTCTCGATGGCTATGTAGATGAGCCTTCATGTCTCGGTGTTCCTCCCTATATCGCACCCTATCCGCGCTATATCTGGGGCATGCTCAGGGCGGTAAAGGATGCAGATTTATCATACATATATCTCACAATAGACCAGTTCAGAGCCGATGCGCAGTTACGAGCGAGACTCAGGGATTTCAACTTCATGGTCATCATCGCGGGTGCGGTGGTGCCTGGTAAATACCTCGGTGGTGTGCCACTAAAGAAGAATGAACTGCCGCAGGTCGCTATTGCGAACCATAACATCCTTGTCGGTCCAATCACGCTGGAATTGAGTAAAGAGGAGCGAGAAAGGCTGCCCATGCTCGAAATCATAGACTACCCATTTGAGGAGCGCCTGTATGAACGCATACTCAGGATAGCCCATGCTAAAACATCAAAAGGGGCAGATCTGAACAGATTTGCACTGCTCGGTGCCGAAGTAGTGCGAAAGCATCCCGATTTCCCTTACGTTATATGCGAGATGGAGACCTACCGGGGCTGTTACTGGTCAAGATGCTCATTCTGTATAGAACGATTCCAGCATAAGTGGATGCGCCCTCCCGAACGCGTTCTCGCGGAATTTGAACGCCTGTATTCTCTCGGTATACGCCACTTCAGACTCGGTAAGCAATCAGATTTCCTGACCTATATGAGCGACTTCTCCGCTCCGAATCCGAAGCCAGAACCCGAGCGAATGCGGAATTTCCATATCGCTATCTGGCGCCTGTGCCCCGGAATAAAGACCCTCCATCTCGATAACATCAACCCGAAGACGATTGCAATGTATCCCGCGGAGAGCAGGGAGGTACTGAAGACGATTGTGGAGTTCCAGACAGCGGGCAACGTCGCCGCATTCGGGATGGAGACCGCAGATGAGAAGGTTGTGAAGGCGAACAATCTCGCTGCTCACCCCGATGAGGTCCTCTTCGCTATCTCTATGATGAACAAACTCGGCAGAGCACGTGGCAGAAACGGGATGCCCATACTCCTGCCGGGCTTGAACTTCGTAGCCGGGCTGAAGGGAGAGACCAAAAAGACCTTCGAGCTGAACTATGAGTTCCTGCAAGGGCTCCTGCGTCAGGACCTGCTCATTCGTAGAATCAATATCCGGCAGGTGAAGATACTCCCGCATACGCCCATCGCTGAGTTTGGCGATAGAAACGTGAAACGGCACAAGCGCTACTTCAAATTGTTTAAGAGAAGGGTTCGCGAGAATATAGACCGAGAAATGCTCAAGCGAATCATCCCCTTTGGCACTGTGCTCAGAGACCTGAGATGCGAATCTCAAGCGGGTAAAATCACCTTCGCCCGGCAACTGGGCTCTTATCCTGTTCTCGTCGGCGTTATCGGTCAGTATAAGCGCAATCAAATAATAGATGCAAAGGTAATAGACTACGGGATGCGTTCCATTACGGCAATTGAGTATCCACTGCCGATAAATGCAGCTAAGATGTATCAAATAGAGGCGATACCGGGTATTGGTGCACGTAATGCCGCGCGAATAATCAAGAGCAGACCGTTCAGCAGTATGGAGGAATTAAACCGTGCCACGGGGTTATTATGCAAATTAAGGGATTTCATATCTATCTGAGGGACTTCTTGAGCTCACCCGATAACTCATCTATCTTAACCCTGCGCTGCTGCATCGTGTCCCTGTCCCTTATCGTGACGGTGTCATCCTCCAGAGTCTGATAGTCTATGGTGATGCAATAGGGCGTGCCTATCTCATCCTGACGCCTGTATCGCCTGCCTATACTGCCGGAATCGTCATAGTCCACATATACCAGCTCGCGCTTCAGGCTTTGAAATACCTCCTTCGCTCTCATCTTCAGCTCCTCTCGGTTGAGTAACGGGAACACAGCCGCTTTTATCGGTGCAAGTCCTGGTATTAAGCGCAATACTCGCCTGTTCTCCTTTCCCACTCGCTCCTCCGCAAACCCACTCTCAAGCAATGCATAAATTATCCGGTCTATACCATAAGAGGGCTCTATCACATGTGGGATTATTTTACCTTCTGGAGAATGCAAACTCATGTCTACCTTTGAGGAGGCAGCATGCGCCGAGAGGTCATAATCTCCTCTATCTGCAATACCTACTATCTCCATCCACCCGTATCTCGCACTTAAGAACTCAGCATCCCAGCAGTCGCGTGCATAATGTGCCATCTCGTCCTTCCTGTGCTGCCTGAATCTCAACCGCTCTATGGGTATGCCCATCTTCTCCAGAAACTCCTTCACCTTCGCTATATGATAGCCCAGATACTCATTCGCGATTATACCGCTTCTAACTGCATCCTCAAGGCTCATCTCCCCTTCCTCGCCCTCCGCAGGGTTTAGCATTATCTCGGTGGCTTTGACCGCGTCGAAGCCGGGGTGTGAGTTCTTATCGCGCGGGTCAACAAAGACCTCAGCCTCCGCCATTGTGAATTCCCTCAATCTTATGAGGCTCTGTCGCGGTGAGATCTCGTTTCGATACGCCTTCCCCACCTGTATAACGCCAAATGGTAGTTTATCGCGGTTGAACCTGAGCAGCCTCTGGAAATTGATAAAAATCCCCTGCGCCGTCTCCGGTCGCAGATACGCCTCGTTCTTAGCATCCATCTTCGGCACACCTATCCTCGTCTGAAACATCAGATTGAACTCACCAGCCGCTTCCAGCTCGCCACCACATTCAGGGCATTTACCGCCCGTTGCTATCTCATCATCAATGCGAAAGAATCTATTGCAGTTCTTGCATACCACAGAGGAGTCAGTGAAGCAATCCAGATGCCCTGATGCTTTGAATACCTCACCTGGTGCTATATTTGGGCTCTCGATCTCGTAAAAACCCTCAAGTGAATAGAAAAGTCGCCATTCTGCCTCTAACTGCCGCTTCAGTCTCGCACCAAGGGGTCCATAATCGTAAAAACCCGATGAGCCACCGTATATCTCGTAAGCCTGCCATAAGAAACCTCTTCGCCGTGCAAGCTCCTCCACTCTATCCCCTCTCACTGCTTGTTGAACCATGAAATTTGCTTTTTGCTTAACTACTCTTATCCTTATCCTATCCCTATCCCTCTATTCGCGTCTCGTTCTTTATCTTCTCCCACTGCTTGTTGCCATCTCTGAGTTCAGCACTACCAAGCAATGCAAGTTTTATCGCTTCCGCTATATGCTCCCGCTGCTTATCGCTCAGATATGCCTTAGATTCATTGTAAGATTGCTCAAAGTATCTCAGCCCCTTCACAAAATGGTCGTGCATCTCCTTAAAACGTTCTGGCGCCTTTATACATTCCGCTTCATTTAATGTGCTCTTCGCAGTCTCTTTGCATTTCTGTATCTCTTCCTCATATCTCTTCTCGCTTATCTTCTCCCAGAAGAAGTCATGCATGACTCCTATACCATCTATAACCGGTGTTATCTCACCCAGCAGGTCTGAACAGCTCATCAGATAGAACTTCTCATCCTCGTTCATATCATATCTGGCTCTACGCTGCCTGAAAAGCCCTCCTAACATTTCTATCACCTATCTACACATCTACACCACTACACCAAAACCTTAATAAGGTTCCTGTCAAATAATAAGCCCACAAGCTTACCACGCGCTGAAATAACAGGAAGCTGGTCAAACTTGTTCTTACTCATCACGCTCGCACATTCACTCACTGTTGAATTACGTGTCGCAGTTATTACTTCCTTCACCATTACCTCCTTCACAGGTCTCTTCGGTAAGCTTATCTTTGATACACTATAATATAACTTCATTGTATCTCTCATGCCTTCCCATGTCCATTCGTCCTCATCCGAGCCTAAAGAGAGGTCTGAATCCACTGTATTATCCTCTATTATCGCGGCATTTATCAGGTCACGGTCGGTTATAAGCCCCACCAGCTCGAGTTCTGTATTCAGGACTGGTACCGCTTTTACACCCGCGAGCTCCATTATACGACCTACCACCGATAGAGGCGTCTCATCCCATACAGCTACCGTCTCATCGGCTATGTAATCGCCTATCGGCTCAGTAAAGTCCATATCTGCAATCGCCCGAACTATATCCGCAACAGAGATTATACCAACAAGCCTCTCACCTTCCACAACGGGCAAACGACGGATCTTATTTGTCAACATAAGCCTTGATGCATCGGCTATGCTCGCGTCTGGACCGATTGTGAAGGGGTTCCTGGTCATGAGTAGCGCTATTTGCTCCTCGTTTGGATTCTTTAACACGTCCTGCCTCGTTACTATGCCTACTAACTTCCCATCTTTGACCACCGGAGCACCAGAGATATATCTCGATTTGCAAATAGCCATTAACTCCTCGCGCGTTCCTGGAACCGTTACATAGGCAACATCTTCCACCATTACGTCCCTTACTTTTATCTCCCACCCCTTCTTCATTTCATCTCTTTGCTTCTATGTTTCTATATCCCTATTCTACCCTTCTTCCACTATTCTGTACACACTGTCATTGGGTCTTACCCTCTCTTTCACCTTTAATCCTATCGCCTGTCCCATCGTGGCAGTTTCTACCTTCTTATTCTCTATCTCCATCGACTCCACCTGTTGCTCGAAGGATGTAGTAGCACCTTCTATCCTTATCTTATCTCCTCTTCTTATATCATCTCGCAATTCTACCACAGCAACACCGATCTTCGGAAAATAATGCGTTACCTTCCCAATTAACTTCTTATCTGCCATTCTATCCTTAAACACCCCACTCCCATTATCTACATTATCTATCTATCATATTTCCGCTATTTCATATCTATCTTGTATCGCCCCTCATAATGCAAAAACGGTATCTCCTTACCCGGTTCAATCCTTCCTGTATCCTTCAATTCTTTTGGTAGCTTTATCTCAATCGTTGAATAATCTTCCAGATCCATAACCTGCACCGTATCATCAGTGATAGAAAGCACCTGACCACTTCTGCGTTCTATCACAGGCACATATATCTTCGCCGTAACTGGCTGAATCGCAGTCCTCTTCTGAGAATCAAATACCCCTATCCCTTCTATCCGCGCCTTTGCCGCTCCATGCTTTCCGGGCTTCGACGTCGTTATACTCACTATCGTACACGGCTCATCATCTATCACGACATATCTCCCCTCTTTTAAAGTCCTTACTTCGGTCTGTTCTTTCATTTCACCTTCCCTTATTTCTTATATCGCATCTTCTTCCTTCGCTTCTTCAACTTATGCTTCCGCATCTTCGCTATCTTTCTCTTCTTTCCGCAGGGAATTTGTACTCACCACCTGTTTATTCTTCTACCTATTTCTCCGTTTCTCCGTATTATAAATTATTCTTTATATTTAATTGCCTAATAAAAGTGAGAGATGGGTAATGGGTAGGATAGAAAGGGCGCCAGCTTGGATATTGAAGTACCGGGATAGGATAGAGAATGGCACGATAACGGTAGAGGAGATACTGGAGGAGGAGAACAGGGTTAGAGATAAACCAATAAAGTTGTCCACGGTGACGAGAGCGATAAATGCCCTTGGATTTCATACTTCCGGGCTGCATCTGCATCGCGATGAAGAATCAGAAACCAGTCCCAGCCCTGCGAGATCAGAAGCTGCAACCGCAGCGAATGAAGAGAAGAAAGGAGGTGGTCCAGGCTGGTTGCAGAAATACCGCGAACGGATAGAGAAGGGTACGATAACGGTAGAGGAGATACTGGAGGAGGAGAACAGGATAAGGGATAAGCCAATAAAGTTATCCACGGTGACGAGAGCGATAAATGCCATGGGCTTTCATACTTCCGGGCTACGCAGGGGTGCAAAAACGGCGGTTGCGGAAGAGGTTGAGGAAGAGGAAAGGGATAGGATTCCGTACTGGATACTTAAATACCGGAACCGGATAGAGAATGGTACGATAACGGCGGAGGAGATACTGGAGGAGGAGAACAGGATAAGAGATAAGCCAATAAAGCTATCCACACTGGCAAGGGCACTGAATATCGTTGGTTCAGTGCGAAAGAAGGAAGAGAAGGAGAAAGAGAAAGAGAAGCTGGAAGGCGAGATACGAACGCAGGAGAGGGCAGATTTTCAGTCAAGCATCGGTGAAATTTCGGAAGCGACAAGAAAGAGATTTGAGGCTATCAAGGGTAACTGGGAGAAGGATTTAGGGCGGACACTGCATAACGATTATTTCATGAATATACTGCTTGCACTGGCAAAACTGCTTGGATACGGAAAAACATTAGCAGTGAAGAAATAGAGATAAATTGCAGGATGAGGATGAGGATACTGGTGGCAGAGTATTCAGTGGGTTCGCGCGGTGAAGGGAGGGTGTCATTGCAAAGAGAGGGGAGAGCGATGTTAACCACGCTGAAGCAGAGCTTTGAGAGGCTGGGTAACGAAGTCATCTCGCCCATAGGGGAACGTGATTTCGAGGCTGCGGTGGATAAACTATCGAAGGATAGTGATGCCGGGATTGTCATTGCACCAGATGAGCTGCTTTTGCCCCTCACCGAGATCGTGGAATCGAACACCGTCAATCTTGGATGCTCCTCTGAGTGCGTTCGGATTTGCACAGATAAACTGCGAACTACAGAGATACTGAGTGAAGCGGGTATTCCGGTGCCTGGAATTGTTGCGGATGCATGGGTACCCGATAAAAAATATGTAACCAAGCCGA
This sequence comes from Candidatus Methanophagaceae archaeon, assembly GCA_003194435.1. Lineage (GTDB taxonomy): Archaea > Halobacteriota > Syntropharchaeia > Alkanophagales > Methanospirareceae > G60ANME1. The sequence continues at coordinate 27,091 of PQXC01000005.1, forward strand.
GATATGGATGTGCTTCTGAGAATGTCTTCATAATAGAAATGGATAGCACAGGGATAATGAGGTACGACCCCGGTGACGGGTTTATTACCACGGAATATATAAAAGGTGAGGATATAAGTAGCAGTGTGGTTGCAGGCTCTTCTGGAGTATTACCACTGACAGTGAACAAACAGTTTATACGCATGGAGGAGCATACCGGAAGGCTCCGCTATACAGGTGGATTGGTCCCTTATCATGTGGATGCAGAGAAGGAGATATTGGATATGAGCAAGCAGATTGTAGCTATACTGGGATGTAGCGGATATATCGGAATAGACTTTGTAGTACGTAGTGAAGGGGAGCGCAGGGTATATGTAGTGGATGTGAATCCAAGACCAACCACTTCAATCGTGGGCATAGCGAGGGTATTAAATTATGAGCTGGGTGATTTATTACTGAGTGCGAAATTTGGCTCTTTACCGCGTGAAGAGGATGTAAAGACAGAAGGGTGTTTTATTTTCAACGTATAAATAAAATAACCAATGACAAGGATTTAAGTTAAGATAGATGAGTAAGAGGGAAAGAATCAGGGGAATAGCAGCAGATACTCTTGACTTCATACTGGAAGTGAGTAAATCCTATCATCCCTACGAATTTATCGGTCTGCTGTCAGCCGATAGTGACGTTATTAGCGATGTTCTTCTTCTCCCCGGGATGCTCTCTTCTGATAGAAATGCATCCATACGCCTGGATATGATACCACTGGGGATTAGTTATGTGGGTTCGGTCCATAACCATCCGTATCCAGGTCCAGGCGCAGCGAGACCTTCGGCACAGGATTTATTCATCTTCGGCAGGACTGGAAACTGCCATATCATCACATTTTATCCCTATGATGGTGATTGCTGGCGATGTTATAATTCAGTGGGAGAAGAGAGAGAGTTGAAGATAATAGGTAATGGGTAATAGGTAATGGGGGATGATCGAGGATGGTACGAGTTTTAGCAACTGGCACGTTTGATATACTTCATCCGGGACATCTGCTCTATCTTGAGGAGGCGAAGAAGCTGGGTGACGAGCTCTATGTGATCGTTGGTAGGGATACGAACGTGAAGAAGCGGAAGAGAACCCCGATTATACCAGAGGAGCAGAGATTGAAGATGGTCTCTGCTTTGCGTGTGGTTGACAAGGCGATGCTGGGTAGCGAAAGAGATATGTATGAACCTTTATATATTATCAAACCAGATATAATAGCAATAGGTTATGATCAGACTTTTGACGAAAGGAAATTGGAAGAAGAACTCAGTAAGCGGGGCTTCAAATCTCGCGTGGTTCGCATAAAGAAGTATAATTCAAGCGCATTGTGTAAGGTAGAAGGGATAATAAGACATATACTGGAACTAATGGAGGATAAGGATAAGAATGGAAGAAGAGAAAGAGCTGACACGGATAGGGGTGTCTCTTCCCTCTAATCTGTTGAATAAATTCGATACGATAATAAGGGGAAGAGGGTATTCATCGAGGTCGGAAGGGATAAGAGATGCAATCAGGGCTTATATTGTGGAGTATGAGTGGATGGAGCGAGAGTCAGGCGAGGAAATAGGGACCATAACCTACCTCTACGATCATAGCCAGAGAGGTTTGGGCGACCAGCTAACAGAAGTGCAGCATCATTACCTGGATATGATAAAAACAGCAACACACATACATCTCGATGAAGAGAACTGTTTCGAGGTGATAGTGATGAAGGGTGATGCAAAGCGAATAAAGGAGTTAGCAGAGAATATAATGAGCTTGAAGGGCGTGAAGCACGTGAAGCTGACGACTACACATGGGGGAATATAACTTATGGAAATGAAAGAAATGATAAAGAAGGGGACGACAACCGTTGGTTTAATCTGCGATGGCGGTGTAGTGCTAGCGAGTGAGAAGAGGGCGACAATGGGCTCTTTCATTGCATCTAAAGCGGCGAAGAAGATATATCAGGTGGATGATAGGGTAGGCATAACCACTGCGGGCGTGGTGGGCGATGCACAGACCCTGATTCGGGCAATATCGGTGGAGGCGAAGTTATACAGGATAAGGCGGCAGGAGTCAATGACTGTGAGGGCGATAACGACGCTGTTATCCAATGTATTGAGTGCTCAGAGGATATTCCCATACATTGTGCAGCTCCTTGTGGGTGGTATAGACAGAAATGGGGCACATATCTACTCCATTGACCCTTTTGGGGGCAATACAGCGGAGCGTGATATTGCCGCCACAGGCTCCGGCTCACCGATTGCGTACGGAGTGCTCGAAGACAGGTATTCCCCTGACTTATCCGTTGATGATGGGATAGCGCTGGCGATACAATCGCTGCACTCCGCAATGAAGAGGGACAGTGCATCGGGAGAAGAGATAGAGGTAGTAGCAATAACAAAGGAGAAGTACGAAGAAGTGAGTGAGGATAAGATAAAGTCCATAAGGGAATCCCTTAACTAATTTCTCCTCTCATATTTTTAGGCACATTAATGCTTTTATTTTTAAAGCACGAAGAGAAGGGAAGAGAATAGAATAGTAATAGAAATCGGGTATTTAATAAATGTCAGCAGAAGAGAAGCTTTCTGAGTTAAAGCAGCGGATTATTGAGTTATTGCCGGCTGATGTGCATATAAGTGGTGTGGAGTTCGAGGGACCGGAGCTGGTACTCTATACAGAGGATACACAGCGGTTTGTGGATGATGGTGCACTGGTGAGAACACTGGCGAAGGAGTTGAAGAAACGAATCTCAGTAAGACCGAGCAGTAACATTCTGATGGAGCCAGAGAAAGCATCGAAGGTGATACATGAGATAATACCAGAGGAGGGTGGGATAAAGGACATCTATTTCGATATGGACAAAGCGGAGGTGATAATAGAAGCGGAGAAGCCGGGATTGGTGATAGGTACTCATGGCGCAACGCTGAGGGAAGTGGCAAAGATGATAGGGTGGCGACCGAACGTAATCAGGGCACCGCCGATAGAATCTTCGATAATAAAGAGCATAAGGCGATATTTGAGAGAAGAGGGGGATTTCAGGCGCGATTTCTTGAAGAAGGTGGGCAGGCGGATATACAGGGATAAGATGATAGAGGATGACTGGTTGCGAGTGACGGCATTGGGGGGCTGTCGAGAAGTTGGGAGGAATGCATTCCTGCTTTCTACGCCGGAGACGAGGGTCTTAATTGACTGTGGAGTGAGTGTAGGCTCGGAAGGCATGCCCTACTTATATGTACCGGAGGTGTCCCCGATAAGCAATCTGGATGCTGTTGTGATAACACATGCGCATCTCGATCATTCGGGTCTTGTGCCACTCCTGTTTCTATACGGTTATGATGGACCGATATACACAACACAGCCGACGAGGGACCTTATGGCTCTTCTTCTGCTTGATTATATAGAGGTCTCAGCGAGAGAGGGTAAGAAGATACCATATAAATCGGCAATGATAAGAGATGCAATAAGACATACGATACCGCTGAAGTATGGTGAGGTGACAGATATCTCGCCCGATGTGAAGTTGACTTTTTACAATGCAGGGCACATATTGGGTTCAGCAATCGCATATTTCCATCTGGGGAATGGTTCTGTATCGCATAACATTGCGTTCACAGGTGATATAAAGTATGAACGTACCTTCCTATTTGACCCTGCATTCAATGCTTTTCCCAGGCTGGATACGCTGGTTATTGAATCCACGTATGGTGGTATGAATGATCAACAGCCCTCAAGGCGAGAGGCAGAGAGGAACCTGAAGGACGAGATAGAACGAACGATAAAGCGGGGTGGGAAGGTAATAATACCGGCATTCGCGGTTGGGCGTTCTCAGGAAGTGATGATTGCGCTTGAAGGTATGCAGCTGGATGTGCCGGTGTATTTAGATGGTATGATATGGGAGGCGACATCTGTACATACTGCATACCCGGAATATCTGAACAGGAGTTTGAAGAATTCTATATTCCAGGGTGAGAATCCTTTCCTATCAGATATCTTCGTGCAGGTGGATGATGCAGATAAGCGAAAGGAGGTAATAGAGGAGAAAGAGTCCTCAATTATACTCGCTACTTCAGGCATGCTCAATGGTGGACCGGTTCTGGAATACCTGAAGGGACTTGCAGCCGATGAGAAGAATACACTCATATTCGTTGGTTATCAGGCAGAGGGTACATTAGGGCGGAGGATACAGAAGGGCTGGAATGAGATACAGTTATCGGATGATGGTAAGATAAGGAATATAAAGATAGGGATGGATATAAGGACAGTGGATGGCTTTTCAGGTCATTCAGATCGTAACCAGCTGATTGAATTCGTGAAGGGGATTCGACCATTGCCTTCAAAGGTGGTATGCATGCATGGTGAGAATAGCAAATGCATAGCACTGGCAAGTGGGATACACAAGAAATTCAATATAGAGACGACGGCGCCGATGAATCTGGAGACTCTGAGATTGGTATAAGAAGCTTTAGAAAGAGGAATAAAAGATAAAGGTAAAGGTGAGAGAGAAGATGACAACGATAAGGGAGAGAATGGAGAGGATGAGTATAGGGAAGCGGATAAGGATGGAGAGGATAGTGGACCGGAATAGCGGTAGAAGTGTTATTGTGCCGATGGACCATGGTGTGACCTCAGGTCCGATATACGGCTTGACGGACATGAAACAGGCAGTGAATGCAATAGCAGAGGGTGGAGCGAATGCGGTTCTTCTCCATAAAGGTATTGTGATTGCGGGGCATCGGGGCTATGGTAAGGATATAGGGCTTGTGATTCACCTCTCAGCAAGTACCTCGCTGGGTCCAGACCCACTGGCGAAGGTCATGGTGGCGACGGTAGAAGAAGCGATCAGGCTGGGTGCTGATGCGGTATCAATGCATGTGAATGTGGGTGCGGATAGCGAGCCGGAGATGCTCGAGGAGCTCGGGGAGACGGCAATGATATGTGAGGAATGGAGCATGCCTCTCCTGGCGATGATGTATCCCAGGGGTAAGAAGGTGAAGAATGAGCATGACCCCGAGATGGTGATGCATGTGGCACGTGTAGGTGCAGAGTTAGGTGCTGACATCATCAAGACGAACTATACCGGAGATCCCGATACATTCAAAGATGTGATACAGAGTTGCCCGGTGCCAGTGATTATAGCTGGCGGACCAAAGGCGAATACGGATGCAGAGGTACTGAAGATGGTGGAGGATGCGATTTCTGCGGGTGCCTCAGGGGTATCAATAGGGAGGAATGTCTTTCAACACGAGAATCCAACGAAGATGACAATAGCAATAAGTAAGATAGTGCATGAGGGCATCACGGCTGCAGAGGCGATGGAGATGTTGAAGTGAGATAATGATAATAACCCAATAGCCCTCAAATGGATTCATACAATATTATACTTATATTTTATCTCTTCCTTATATACTGGTTTATTATACTATTTCTCGATAAGCAGGGTTTACTGAAGCGCTACAATATCTCTTCATACGGTCCTATTCTACAGATAAGAGCGGTCAGAGGTGAGAGATTACTGGAGAGGCTGGGTACAGTAAGACGTTTCTGGAGAGCGTACGCCAATATCGGTACTGTTCTGATGATTATGGCGATGGCTTTTATGTTCTTTCTTGTGATTAATGGCGCATTTACAATATTTATGGTGAGACCGGAGCCAACAGAGTTGAATGAGCCAAGGAACTGGTTGCTTATCCCCGGCTTGAACACTTTTATACCTATGTGTGCATGGGTAGGCTTTGTAGTTGCGATGATAGTACATGAGTTATCGCATGGGATATTGAGCATTGTGGAGCGAATAAAAGTGAAATCAATGGGGCTTCTGCTTCTGTTAGTGCCGATAGGAGCATTTACAGAGCCGGATACTGACCAGCTCTTCGGTACGGCATCAGCACATGAGAGGACGCGTATCCTTTCCGCGGGTGTGATGGGCAATTTCGTCGTTGCTATCGCTGCATTTCTCATCTTCTTCGGTATTCTCTTCTCCGTTCAGCCTGTCAGTGAGAATGTGCTTTATGTTTATGACGTAGCCAATGGTAGTCCAGCAGCAGAATATGGTATAGAGCCACATTCGTTCATCACGGCGATGGATGGAGAAGGGGGAGTGAGCGTAGAAGAGCTGAACAGCAGACTGGAGAAGGGTAAGACTGCTTATCTCACCATTCTGGATAGAAAGGGCAATAAGAAGGAGATAGCGGTAGAAGGTGAAGTGAATGAGGGCGTAACAGTGGTGTTTGTGGAGAAAGGCAAGCCAGCAGCGAAAGCAGGTATCAAGGAGGGTATGACCATAATAAAGATGGATAACAGGAGTATAAGGAGTTATGATGATTTCTTCTCTTTCATGAACGATACAGTGGTGGGCGAGGAGATAGAAGTGTGGACGAAGAGAGGAGAAGTATTTGAGATTAAGTTAGAGGAATCGCCATATTATGCGAACCGTGGTTATCTGGGCGTTGATGTTGCCAATTGTGCGCTGGGCATGAGAGTGTTGGAATTTCCAACGAGAACTTACCTGGAGTACCTCCGGGGCATACCTCGTATGCTCTTCAAATCGCCTGCCAGCTTGCTGTTATTGATGACTTTGCCTGTGCTACCACTCAGCATGGGAGGTTTCAGCACTTTTAATCCATTGTTATCGCATTTATACACGCCTGTGGGGATGGCATCCGTTTTTGGTGCTGGTATCTTCTCAATTGCCGATGTGCTGTTCTGGATAGCATGGATAAATTTCTATGTGGGCTTATTCAACTGTCTGCCAATGTACCCCTTGGATGGATATTATGTATTCAAGGAGGTATTGAATCCAATGCTGAGGATGGTGATAAAGGAAGAATCGAAGAAAGAACTGGTTTTAAAGACCATCGCTATCTTCACTGCTGTTATCATCTTTTTATCAATTGTATTCATGTTAGTTGCTCCTTTCGTTTTTGAGCTCCTCTAATGCCTTATCTTTATCTTTGTCTTTATCATTATCTTCCTTACGAGGCGGAGAGATGGACGACAATTTTGATGCCTTGATTGCGGATATAGAGCGAAAGAAGTCGGAGGAAGAACGTAGGATATATAGTGAGAGGACACTAAAAGAGGCGTACAATCCACGAAACGTGGGTAAGCTGGCGGATCCGAGCGGTCGTGCTCGAATCACAGGTCCGTGTGGCGATACAATGCAGATAGATATAAGAGTGGAAGCGGGAAGGATCAGCGATTGTAAATTCATTACTGATGGCTGTGGCGCTTCAATCGCATGTGGGAGTGTGGTAACCGAGCTTGCGAAGGGTGAGCGTATAGAGAAGGCGTTAGAAGTAACAGAGAAGGATGTACTGAGGGTCTTGGGCGGGTTACCGGCGGAAAACGTCCATTGCGCTGCACTGGCGGTGAAGACATTAAGAGCAGCTATCGGTGATTATCAATGCAGGTCACGAAATCGCAGTGCTTCCGAACCGGAAATTAGCGCATAAAAAGGTATGAAAAGAGCTAAAACAGTTCTTTCAGGACCGCCTTCAGAGCGGCTATAAGCCAGCGTTAGAGGTAGGAGATGCGGCAAAAGTTTCACGTTTTAATCGCATCCGAAAAGCAGCAGTGCTGAACTCTCTAATTCATCCAACTCCTCCTCCTCTTCTTCCTCTTTCTCCTTATATCTTTTATCTTTGTGCATTGCACCTCCTTTCTTCTCTGGCACCTCCCCTGGTCCTGGTAATTCCATATGAATTTCAAAATCTCTAACTCTCATAAATTTTTGCCTCAATACTAGGACACTACATAGTAACATCTAGTAACATCTTGAACCTCAAAACATTGTTGAAGAAGCAGCATTTATTGCTTTTAAAAGAAGAGAAACAGGTAACAAAAATAACAAAGAATGATATAATGAAAGCGGCTGATAAGGCACCAAATTCGGTTACACCTGAGGAGGTAGAGCAAATAGAGGAATGGGCAAAGGAACGGCGCATGAAAACATGAGTATAGGTTCCTATTGACAAAGACAAGCGTAACAGGCGTAAGCAGATGCGGGTTCTATAAGCGGCTCGGGCAATCGAAGTCCGGACAGGTGAATGCTATACCAGACATGGACAAATGCAGCGGATGGAATCTGGATAGAAGCCTTAACACAGAACAGGCGTTAAAGGACGTATACAACAAAAAGAAGCTATATTCTGCCATAGGGTACCGCTCTCCCATGGGCTTCGAGAAGGAAAAGGAGAGGAAAGTTTTAAATACTGTTTCTTAACTATATACTAACCAGGGTGCACTCCACAGATAAGGGGCGGGGAAGATGATTAAAATTAAAGATGGAGAAGTTCGACCAGAGGGATGTATATGCGAACTTAACTTCGGATATAATGCTAAAACGGTGGTATATACGAACTCGAGTTCGGATATACCGAAGTTGTCCGAAATCAGCCGAAGTGCCTTAAATTTAAAGAGGTGATATAAGTATGAAATTGAATGATGAGCAAATAAAATTGTTGCTTGATAAATTAGTAGCGTCAGAAGAAGCACAAGCATGGGTAAAGCAGAGGTGGGAAGACCACAAACGATGGAAAGAATGGATCGATCCTGACAAATTGGATACTCTTTCAGATGATGAGTTAAAAAGCAGATTTTTAGAATACTTTAACGAAGGCGCGGGAAGGCATCCATTTAATGCTGTTTATAGAGACAGAATAGTTAGAGACATCAAGAAATTTAGAGAAGTAATGAAGTTTTTGCTTGATGAATCCATACCAATAAAGAGAAGGTTAAATGAGATTCTAAACAGAGACGGAAGGTTTCATATTGAAGGAATTGGAAAAGGTCTTGCCACTTCAATTTTAATGGATTTAGACCCACAAAAATATGCTACATGGAACAACAAAACAAATATGGGATTGGAAGCTTTGGGTTTAACCCCTCAATTTGTAAGGGGGGATGATTGGGGAACAAGATATGAAAAAGTTATGAAAATTATCAAACATATTAAGGATTTAAAGCCAGAATTTAGCTTCTTAGAGGTTGACCATTTTTTGCATATAGTTTCTGCAACAGAAGAAGGTAAAGAAGCTGTTAGGGCATTAATTGAGGGTAAAGAAATATCCTCTGAAGTTTCGGAGACAATGAGTCAAATATCAAAAGAAAAAGAGAGTATGGAATTCGTGATGGAGAAATATTTAGAGGAATTCATCGAGGAAAATTTTGACAAAATAGATTTCGGAGCAAAACTTGAGTTATATCAAGACGAAGAAAATACTGGGAGACAATATCCTACTCCAGTTGGTAATATTGATTTACTAGCAATGGATAGAAACAAGAAAGAGTTTGTAGTCATAGAGTTAAAGAAAGGGAGGAGCAGTGATGTTGTAGTAGGACAGATTTTAAGATATATGGGATGGGTAAAGGAAAATTTAGCGGTTAATGATTACGACCAATATAATATAAGAGGAATTATCATATCTAAAGAGAAAGATGATAGATTGGAATACGCTCTAAAAATGCTACAAAACGTAAATGTATTCTTATATTCGGTTTCCTTTGAGTTAAGGAGGGTGATATAGATGGCACTTCGGCTGAATCTCCGCTTCGCTTCGGTGCTATCGCACTCGGACAACAGGCGGATATGTGGCTTCGCCTTCGGCTACGCCCAAATTTCGCCTTACGGCGAAACTTCACATATCCCCAGAACGTTGTGCGAAATCAATAATAAGGAGGATAAGAAATGAAGACTACTGAAAATAAAGAAAAGCCAATAATTTTTGTATCACATATAGCAGAAGAAAAAGAAGTTGCTATTGCTTTTAAAGAACTCTTAGAGAATAGTTTTCTAGGAATGGTTGAAGTATTTGTTTCCTCGGATGAGAAAAGTATCGAAATGGGGCAGAAATGGTTAGAAAGAATAACTGAGGCATTAAAAGCTTGTGCTGTCAAAGTAATAATATGTAGCCCTAAATCCGTAAACAAGCCTTGGATAAAAGCTACCAATACCGCTAAATATGCTTCAAGCAGGAGTTGCTACAGAAGCATCAAGCCTTAAATTAATATTTTCTGTAATTGCAAAAGTTTTAGGAGCAAAAGAGCCGAAAGTAGACTTTTCAGAATTCATTAGCAAAATTAGAGAGTTTGAAAAGATTTATACTTACTGGGATGATATAAACAGAGTTTTTGAAGAAATACATCGTATAAATCCACAGATAATAGAAGCCCTAAAATCTCGAAAGAATATTCAAATTCAACTTACAGAACCTCAAATAAATATGTTTGAAAACATATTTCGACAACTAGAGGAGAAAAACATCTTAAGATTTAGGAGAATAGGTGGAGCTACTATAACACCAATAGGAATGTATATTAATTGCGTGATAGAAATTCTACCAGATTTCAAAAAGGTGGTTTCCGATGGACATTTCATATTTTGCAGGGATTTTAAAGCATGACTTCGCACAATAAACGGGTATACGGTTCGCTTCGCTCACCCAAACCCTTGCGGGCTTCGTATACCCGCAAACCGTTATATGAAATGCGAGCGGAGGCAAAAATCTTTAGAAAAAGTAAATCAAAAATAATAAAAGAGGAGAAATATGAGTAAATTTATGTTTAAGATTGGAGAGAAGATATTTCAAATAGAAGATCTTGGTGAGTCCGTGAACTCTCAGTTTTTGAGACTACATGAGAGCCATTTTTCTGGACGCGGTTTTGACCTCACTAAGTTTAGAAAAGAGGCATTAGATTTTTTCGATCATAGCGATGGCAATTATCACGCTCACGATGAATTTTTTAATAATTTTACCATTATTTGGCGATCCTTTTTAAATCAAAGGCGTTTTAAAAACGCAGAGTATCTCTGGGACTTTGCTTTAAATATCGCCTATGATTGGGAAAACAAAAATCAAAACAAAAGAATCCATAAGGGAACTCCATACTATTTCTGGGGTGTGACTTGTATCTTGAATGGGGATTTGGAAAAAGGGTTTTTGCTAATGCACCAAGCATTGGAAGAGGACAAAAAGACTCATCAAACCAAAACTCCTAAAACTCCCGCATATTCTTTTGTTACTCTGGATTATGAAAATCAGAACCAGTTCTTTAGACCAAAAGTGAGAGAAATTGCAAAATTCCTTGATGAAAATTATTTGAACAGTTACCGTTCTTCGAGGGGAGGGACATTAACTTTATCTGACTTTAAAACAAAATTCTTGGAAGAATCTGCTTTACAAGAAGTAGTTTTTTACTTTATTTTTGAATTATTCCGTCTTAAAAAGTTGCTTGAAGAGATAAATCAAAGATTAACACAGAATGTCTTCAGCTCTTTGCTACAAGCAAACACAATATTTACTCTTTGTCTCATCATAGATAATGTTATTAAGCAAAAAAATCCCAATCAATGGAAATTTTCAGAACACCTGAAATTTTTATCTTCTAGATCCTCATTAAACCTTAATGATCAAAAGATTGGAGAATTAAATGGAGCATTCACAAACAATTTTTCCAATACGCTACAAAAATTATTAAGTTCACAATACCAATTTCAAGATGTAACTACACCGCAACCTATTGAGGAAGATTTAGCAATTACCTATGGTTTTAGAAATTTTGGAGCTCATAAAGTAGAAGATCAACCTGTTGTTTATCAAAACTTTGATGAAATATCGAGGAGGATTTTAAATGCTTTATTTTTCTCCGTCGAAAAATTGTACTAAGAATGTCTCCGCTCGCACTCTGCGGCTTCCTACGGAAGCCTTGCCTCGCCTTCTGCTCGGTCATATAACACGGGCTATACGGCTCACTCCGTTCGCCCAAATACCGCCAAAGGCGGAACTTCGTATAGCCCGAATACGTTATCGGAAATGGCGGGAAATAAATGGTTGAAATCCATGCAAAGATACAGCAAACTATATAAAGAATACCAGCATGGTCAAATTGATAAGGAATATAGCCCATAATTGCCATAACAATTCCCACCGGGACACCTACCATAAAAACCCAGCCGAAACAGAAAACCATAAGTAATGCACCATAAATATGGTAGGCATAGCTTATTTTTAGCAGCTCTAATGATCCAATACCGAAGATGATTAGGTCGCATATATACTCTTTTTTCATCATAATTTTCCCCAGCATCTATCAATCAAATATCCAAGTCCAGCACCGAACATGATACCAATAATTGGTGCTAACAAGAAGAATACAATATGACTATTCCAGATATCTGCGATAAAAAATGCAAGAGTGGTTGGCAAACCAAAAGTATATCTTATCAGAGGATGATTAAGCCACACCCCACCCGAAAGGATTATTATACTTGTCAATCCCCAAATCCCGCCGATTATTGATCCAATTTTCCATTTTTTCATCATAATTTATTATACCTACTTTACTTTGGTATGAAAATACTTCGAACTTCCTTATCTATAAAACCTTTGAGACTACATATCCACACCCCTCCAGTTCTCTTATCAACCTTAGTTCCCTATTTTTTGACTTCCTTCCATTAACAGCTTCAGCGCCTACATCCTGATAAAGCTCGCCTGTTTTTAATACACGATAGATCTCGATCAATATCTGGTGTCCGACCGCGACCAAAGCTCGATTTTTACCACGCCTTCTGGCAATATTGTGGTACATAGCGCTTAAAGCAGTGCCTTTGGTTCTCGATGCAGCCCACGCCGCCTCTGTCAAGGTGGCTTTGAGGTAATTATTTCCTCTTCTCGTTTTTCCGCTTTTTTTCTTTCCCGCGCTCTCATTATTGCCAGGACACATCGCAGCCCAGGAAGAGAGATGCGCCTCATCCGGAAACCTTGACATATCAACCCCGATCTCAGCGATAACTGAAGCTGCCGAGACTTCTTTGATGCCCGTAACAGATTGGATAGCCCTGAATTCCTTCTCGTACGGTCGCAGCTTTCGCTGAATCTCCTCATCAATCTCTCTTATCCGTTCAACAATGCAATCGATGTGGGCTAAATGCTGTTTTAGCAGAAATCGGTGGTGATCAGTTACATTCCCATTAAGGGCTTTCACTAATTGATTCACTTTCCTCTTGAGCTTCCCCTTCGCCATTTCTGCAATTTCATCCACGGAGAGCGTGTCTTTCTCCAGCAATGCACCGATCATATTCAGGGAGGAGACCCCGAAGACCTTTGACACAACAGACGAGATTTTGATATTTGCATCTTCCAGGACCTTTTGAACTCGATTTTTCTCTGCGGTCATCGCTTCAACAAGTTTTCTTCGCGTTCGGGTAAGATCGCGCAACTCTCTGATTTCTCGAGGCGGAATAAAGCTCCCTGAAATCAATCCATTTCTGAACAAATGGGCAATCCACTGGCAGTCTTTGACGTCGGTCTTCCTTCCTGGGACGTTTTTGATGTGCTGTGCATTTGCAAGAACTACTTCAAAATCGTCCTCAAGTATATTGAAGATAGGTTTCCAGTATATGCCTGTGCTCTCCATTGCTACTGCGGTCACACCGTATTCCTTCAGCCATTCCTTCAACGTTCTGAGGTCGTCGGTCATCGTTGAAAACTTCCTGATCTCGAACTTCGGTGGCTTATCCAATGGTCCATGTGCAATACACGCCATCACCATCGACTTATGGACATCAAGTCCACAACAACTCTTCAATATGGGCTGCATGTTACACCTCCTCGAGACGAGCGAAGCAACATTAGAATAGGATAAGTTTGGTACTCGTGCCCCCAAAGGGGCAACATTCATGGGTTCTAAGAGTTGCCTGGGTCAGTTTCTTTTGCGGGGTTTCATTACAATGAACCACCAGAAAAAATCGACCAATATCGCTCGTCTCATGATAGTATATATAGGTGAAATTTAATTCTATTCATATTCACCCATTTTCATGCTCATGGGTGTCCCCTTGGGTCATGGAGGTTTCTTTTTAATGAGATTTGGAAGCAAGAGATATCAAAGATGAAAGAAACGTTGATGATTGTTGATGGACATGTTGGAAAAGTATTTTGTAGAACAGGCACGTTAGAAGAAGTTTTGTATGAGAAGAGAAGACCGTATATTATTCAGGCAAGTAAAATGAGACCATGGATAGAAGAAATTGTTTCAAGATTTGAAAAAATCCCGTTTTATGTTGACAACGGAGCATTTTATCTTTTTGAAGATGGGCATTGTAGCGATTTAGAACCAAATTGTAAAGATTGCCCCGTAAATAAACTCTGCAAGAAATATCTAAAATGGACTGCATATCAAATATGGGAGGAATAGAGATGTCCGCCACTTCCGATAACAGCAGACATACGGCTACGCTTCGCTCCGCTAAAATTCGGCAAAGCCGAACTTCGTATGTCCGCAAAACGTTAGACAACATAGCCTTAGAAGGGGAATGATATTCCGCAGTACGACAAAAAAGAGGTAACGTACAGATGGAACTTAACTTCATTTCCACTTCATTTCTATTTCTCGCTTCGTGGTAATAGCCAGGCTCTGCGTAGCCAGTCTATATCCGGCTGATACAGGTCTCTTATGTCACTCAGACCCAGGCTGATCATGGCTAAACGTCCGATACCAAGTCCCCAGGCTAATACGGGATATTTTACGCCTATTGGATGAGTGACCTCCTCTCTGAATATGCCAGCACCACCCAGCTCTATCCAGCCCCTCTCTGTGTATACTTCAACCTCCACTGATGGTTCGGTATAGGGAAAATATCCGGGTCGGAATCGTATAGAAGGGAACCCCATCTTCCGATAGAATACTGCGAGACACCCGAGCAAATTGGCAAACGTCACGTCGCGGTCCATGATAATACCTTCCAGCTGGTCGAATTCTGGTATGTGGGTCGGGTCAATGGTCTCGCGGCGATACACGCGCCCGATGCAAAAGACCTTAACAGGTGGCTCGGGATGTGAAGCCAGGTATTTCACAGTAACTGCGGTGGTATGAGTCCGTAGAAGCAGCTCCTCACCCTGCTCTCTCCTCCATTCACCACCCCAACCCGATGAATTTAATGGTCCCCCGTGCTCATGCATCTCCTTTACACGTTTTATCAACTCCTCAGAAGCGTCTATAGGCCTCTTCAAGCCAAGATAGAAAGTATCCTGCATCTCCCGTGCAGGATGGTCCTGCGGCACAAATAACGCATCGAAATTCCAGAACGCGCTCTGAACGTGTTCACCCTTTATCTCTATGAACCCCATCTCGGTGAAGATTTTTCTCATGCGGTCCAGAATCCGCTGATAAGGGTGCAACTTAGCTGCGAATATCTCTCGCCCCGATATATCCACATCATAACGTTTGAATTTGAACCTCCGCCCTTTCCATGTCCTTATAATCTCAGGTGTTAACTGTGCTATCTCCTCCTCAATAGATAACCCACGCTCAAGGAGCTCCATACCCGCATCTGTGATGCCTATTCTCCGTTCTACCCGGGTAGAACTCACCACCAGTCGCCGTGAAATCAACTGTGTTATGACCTCCTGTTTGGTCTCCGGCTTCAATTCCGACTGCCCTTCTGCCAGGGCGAGAGAACGCAGTATTTCCTCATCAGCGCCATAAGGGGGTTCAGCATTGACAGTGGGTATTACACGTCCATTATCAATATACGCCCAGTTCTTCCGCAGCAGCCAGTTTATTGCTATATTCACACGTTTACCGAGAGCATGTTTCAGGTATTCTACCGATGTTGCTCCCTCATGCTGTAATAATAAACGAAGTGCTTTACGTTCTGGTAGTGCATCCGCAGCATACTCCTCACCCTCTGGTGTCAAACGATAATAAATCCTTCGCTGCTCTTTAACCACACAAAGCCCTTTCTTTGCGAGTGTAAACGCTGCTTGCATAACTGCGTCTTCGTTTGTACCTGTGAGTTCAGCCAGTACCGCTGGGGCATACTCATACTCACGCACACGCGCACCATCACCGCGCTGGCGCTGAAACGCGAGTAAAAGCCTCTTCTCCGCTGCTGTTAGCTCAGAATCTACCGCCATGTTGTATTGTTATGATTTAACAAAAATAAGAATTAGAAATAAAGATAAGCAGGAGTGATGAAGATAGGGGTAATAGCGATACAGGGGGATGTAGAGGAGCATATAAAGGCTTTGAAAGCGACTTTAGCAGAGAGGGGCGAGAACGAGAACGGAGAGGTGATAAGGATAAAGCATCGTGGTATCGTGAGCTCATGTGATGCGATTGTCATACCAGGAGGCGAGAGTACAACGATCGGGCGGTTGATGGAGCGTGAGGGGATAACCGAAGAGCTAAGGGATGCGGCGGAAGAGGGTAAACCCTTGCTGGGCACCTGTGCAGGTATGATTTTATTAGCGAAGGAGGGGGATGAAGAGGTGAAAAAGACCGGTCAGCCGTTGCTGGGTTTAATGGATGTACGGGTAAAGAGGAACGCTTTTGGCAGACAGAGGGAATCATTTGAGGCGCCATTGAAGATGAGCATCTTTGATGAACCCTTTCCCGGTGTTTTCATCAGGGCGCCGTGTATAACACACGCAGCAGATACTGTGGATGTACTGGCAACGCTCGATGAAGATGATGATAAGATGAACAAGAGGATTGTAGCAGCGAGGCAGGGTAATATAATGGCACTGGCATTTCATCCTGAACTTACCGGCGACAGGAGAATCCACCATTATTTCCTCGATACCTTCCTTTAGATTTTAGATTCACAAGAGCAAAAAGGCAAAAAGGTAAAAAGGCAAAAAGGCAAAAAGCAAAAGGTGACTATGAAGGGGCTATGTGGCTGGAAAGGCAGGATACTTCAGATAGACCTGTCCACCAGGGGGATAAAGACATTTACGCCTGAATACCAACTGCTTAAGGAATTTCTTGGTGGTAGAGGGCTTGGTGCGAAGTTAGTGTACGATAATGGTCATATAGAAGATGCATTATCACCAGAGAATATACTTGTATTTGCAACGGGACCGCTAACCGGCACACGTGCACCATCTTCGGGCAGGCTATCCCTATCCACAAAATCTCCACTGACTGGTACGATACTCGATTGTAACTGCGGTGGCTTCCTGGGTGTAGAACTGAAGAAAGCGGGTTATGATGCGGTGATTATCCGTGGTAAATCGCCGGAGCCGGTTTTTATAGAGATAGAGAACGAGCGAGTGGAGCTGAAATCGGCATCCGGTATATGGGGCAAGAATACAAAAGAGACGACAAGGCTGCTGAAGAGCAGGGGCAGAGTTGCCTGTATAGGTAGAGCGGGAGAGAAGCAGGTTCTGCTCGCCGCTATCATCTCTGATGGTGTGCATGCATTTGGGCGTGGTGGCGCAGGTGCGGTAATGGGTTCAAAGAACCTCAAAGCGCTGGTGGTTAAGGGCTCGGGCGATGTGGATGTATGTGACCGTGCGGAGTTTGAGCGGCAGAGGCGAGCGATTAACCGGCTCCTGATTGCCACTCCCACGATAAGCAAAGGGCTTTCGGTCTTCGGTACACCGTTTCTGATGAAGATAACGAGCTGGATGAGAGCACTGCCGGTGGCTAATTTTAGCAGGTCAGAGCCGGAGTTCAAGCTGGATACCCTCTTTGCAAGCGAGATTAACAGGCGATATAATCCAAGGAAGCGAGCGTGCTATTCCTGCTCAATAGCGTGTAAAAGGGAGGATGATAGAGGCAGGGAACTGCCCGAATACGAGACGATAGGCTTGATGAGCGCCAATATAGGCAATAGCAGCTATGAAGCAATAGTAGAGGCGAACATGCTCTGTAACGATTACGGCATTGATACAATCTCGGTAGCAGGTGTTCTGGGCTGTTACGGCGATATAAAGGGTAAAAGAATCAGCGATACCGAACTTCTGGACATGGTGCGTGCAATAGGGGAGTGCGAGGGTATAGGTGCGCAATTGGGGCAGGGAGTAAAGCGGTATTCGAGCTCGGAGGGCTGTCCTGAGCGGGCAATGCATGTGAAAGGGCTTCAATTACCTGCATACGACCCACGTGTGGTGAAGGGTCTGGGTTTCAGCTATGCCACATCCAATCGCGGTGGTTGCCACACAAGAGCATATCTCGTAGCACCTGAGATACTGCGAAAGCCAAAGGCGATAGACCCTTACACGCTTGCTGGTAAAGCCGGGCACACAAAGATATTTCAGGACAGGTTCGCTGCGGTTGATTCCCTGATAGTGTGTAAATTCGCATTCTTTGGCGCTGGCGAGGAGGAGTATGCGAACATACTGAGCGCGGTTACGGGTGTGGAATATACATCAGAGGATTTGATGCGTGTGGGTGAGCGAATATGGAATATAGAACGACTGTACAACATAAGAGAGGGTTTTACGAGAGCTGATGACACGCTGCCTGCACGATTCTTTGATGAGGCGGTGAATGGGCATGTGATAGAACGTGAGGAGTTCCAGAATACGCTGGATGAGTATTATCGTATGCGTGGCTGGGATGAGAATGGGGTGCCGACAAAGCGGGTACTGGAGAAGTTGAATCTGGGTTGGAATTAACAATGACACATGGTATATATTTGAGGAGCGAGAATATAATCGTAGGATGCTCTGGCGGGAGAAGGAGTTACTTGAACTGTTGAAAGGTGGGAAATTGAATACAAGTGAGGTGGTAAAGCGAGCGAATATGAGCAAAGCGACAGCATTGAAGTATCTTGAGGGTCTTAAAGGCAGGGGACTGATCACCTGTGAGAAGGTAGGACCCACAAAGCTATGGTCTCTGGTAGGGGAAGAGGGCGATGCGAAATTCGAACATCAGGACAGGATTCTGGAGTATATACAGATAGATCGAGAGATATTCAGGTTATTGGACGAGTTTGAGAGTGTTACAGGGAAGAAATTGGAAGTCACGATAGATCAGAATGGAATACACCTGCAGACACGAGAGAAGAGATGTTGAACCGGATAGTGGATGATGAGCTTGTACATCTGTTAGATGCTAAAGGGAGGAGGCATCAGGTTTTACTGCAGCCAGGTTCTTATTTCTCATTCTCTCATGGTAGGGTTGCCCACGATGATATAATAGGGTTGGAGGAAGGGGCTACAGTAAGCTCTTCGCTTGGTGAACGGCTTCTTGTGCTTCGACCTACCTTAGGTGAGTATATAGCAAAGATGAGGAAAGGTTCACAGGTATTATACGCGAAGGATATAGCGGCGATTTTAATTTTAGCCGATATCTTCCCGGGAGCGAGGGTGTTAGAGGCGGGAACAGGTTCAGGTGCACTCACAATAGCGCTACTGCGTGCAGTTTGTAGCAGTGGGGAGGTGATATCATATGAAAGAAGGAGCGAGTTTCAGGAGATTGCTGCACGTAATATAGAAACTTTCTTTGGTAAGATGAGGAGTGCAGGTAGTTCAAGTTCGGGTAAGCTGATATTAAAGGCGGGCGATGTGTATGAGGGTATAGAGGAGCGCGAACTGGACAGAGTGATACTGGACCTTTCAGAACCATGGCGAGCCCTCCATTCGGTCGAGCAAGCGCTCAGACCAGGAGGAATCCTGCTATGTTACACTCCTACCGTGCTGCAGATATATAAACTTTCGAGACGGATGGAACTGAGATATGAGCAGAGTTTTCGTGTGATGGGTATATATGAAGTGGGGATAAGGGAATGGGAGATAAAGGGCAGGAGTATGCGACCCCAGCATAGGGGTATTGTACATACAGGTTTTATCTTCGTGGCGAGGCGATTATATCATTAAGGTGTAGAAATAGAGGATGAAATGAGGAGAAATGAAAGTGGTAGTGCTCGCAGATACACATGTTAATGATATAGGTATGCTGCCGGAGCGTTTAAGGAGCGAGTTGAAGAGTGCGGACTTGATTATTCATGCGGGTGATTATACAGGAGAGAGACTACTGGAGCAGTTAAGGGCAGCAGGCGATTTCAGGGGTGTGTATGGGAATATGGACCCGGGAGCGATAAAGAGGGAGCTGGGAGCTAAGGAGCTAATAGAGATTGAGGGCTTCAGGATAGGCGTAACGCATCCTCCGGAGGGTGGTAGTCCAGTGGGGTTGTTATCGCGAGTGAGCGCGAAATTTAAGGGTGAGGACCCGGAACCGGAAGTGATAATCTATGGGCATTCGCACCATCCAAAGAAAGAGAAGATAGGTAATGTTTTATATCTCAATCCAGGCAGTGCAACGGGCGCATTTCCGGCGCGATACAGTAGTTTTGGGATTTTGAGCATAGAAAAGGGCGTGATAAGAGCGGAGATAGTGAGGGTATAGAATGGTTAATAGGGGAGTAAGAGTAAGTAACATTCCTTCTTTATATTTGTGGTCCATTCTTTTATCTCCCCATCTCAAGTTTGAACCACCTTATTGTCTCTTCTAAACCCCGTTCTAAACTGTATTCAGGCTTATAGCCCATGTCCGCTCTTGCTCGTGATATATCTGCAAGGGAGTGCCTCACATCTCCCTTCCTCGGCTTATCAAAGACCGGTTCCACATCCCGGTCCCTGCCTGTTAATCTCGTTATGAGCGTAGCAAGTTCCTGTATGCTTATCCTTCTACCCGAAGCGATATTATAAACGCCTGTTGCATCGCTCTTCATAGCAAGAATATTCGCATTCACTACATCCTTAACGAAAGTGAAGTCCCTGGTCTGTTGACCATCGCCATAGATAATCGGGGGCTCTCCTTTCAGTATCCTGGACACAAACCTGGGAATGACCGCTGCATATTCCGAGTGAGGGTCCTGTCTGGGTCCATAAACATTGAAATAACGCAGTGAAATGGTATTCAAGCCGTAGACATCATTAAAGACTTTACAGTAGTACTCACCCACAAGCTTCGTCACTGCATAGGGTGATAGCGGGTTTGGTGTCATTCCTTCACGTTTCGGTAATTCAGGCGTATCTCCATAGACAGAGCTCGAAGAAGCATAAATCACCTTCTTCACGCCTGCATCCCTCGCCGCCATAAGTACATTCAATGTTCCCCTTATGTTCACCTCGTTTGTATGCGCAGGGTCTTCTATGCTTCGCTGGACACTCGGTAGCGCTGCTTGATGGAATACGAAATCAGCATCAGCTAAAACCTCGTTCATTAGCTGTAAATCTGTTATACTGCCTTTGATGAACTCTATACCACTTGCAATTGGAATGTTCTCTACTCTACCTGTTGATAAATCGTCCACCACACAAACCTCGTTATTCGGTGCAAGTGCAAGCACCTCTGCCAGATTCGAGCCTATAAATCCCGCGCCTCCTGTTATGACTATTCTCATCATCCATCTGGATATGGATTATAGATATAAGATAATAAGATTTTATTCCCGTTCAGCCTCTTTTCCGCAGGCGAGGTACCAGAAAAGGTGTGCTTCGCTTGTACTCCAGGTATTTCGATCCGAATCGCATCTCTAACTCTCTTTCTTCGATGAGCTTGATATATGCCCCAAACAAAGCAGCAAAGAGTAACACTAACCCAACTGCGGAAAGTGATCCAATCCATATGCCGATGCCCAAATAGGCGAGAACGTTCCCTAAAGTCATTGGATTACGGCAATAAGCGTATGGTCCTTGCACAACCAGTTGCTGTGTTGCCATCAGTGGCGAGGGAGTTCCACAGCCCAGCGCAAACTGAACTTGAATGGACCACAGGGCAAAGAACCAGCCCGGCACGATCAATAACAGGCTGAGGAGAGGATTCACCAGCCCGTGGACAAACCTTGGCAACTGCAACCATTGGTCGAGAAAGTGTGATATCATAGCGAGAAAGAACGGGATTACAATCACAAACAGTATGCTCTCAAAAATCAGCGCGATGATTCGCCGTTTGGCACTGTATTCACGTTCAGCCCATTTCTGGAATCTTTTTAGTTCCATTTTTACACCTTCATTACATCTTATATGGTAGGATAAAAGCAAATGCGAGGAGTGGGCGAAGAATATTATCGAGTAATTCAAAAATCAACCCTTACTGTCTTTCCTTGTATCACCTCTTCTTCCGTTATCTTCACTTCTTTCTCCATGTCCCACACTATCGTTTTGTTCTCTACATGCCCTGCTTTTATCTTATACGGGGTTGCAAAGACATCGAAATTCGTGCCTCCTTCTATCGTGCCTTCCGTTGAATATGGCACGATAAACTCATAGGAGCCATTACTCTTATTTACTATTTTTCTTTGTGAGTATGTGAAGCCCCTGCCCCTGTTTGTAGTTACATCAGTCGTTATTGCAACTACCGATGCGTTATGCACTCTACCTTCTATTCTCGCTCCTTTTACGTATTCAAAAACCTTTACCGAGCTCAGGGGAGAGATGAACGAAGGAGTCCACTGAATCCTATCCTTATCAATCTTAATTTTATGATGAAGTTTCTGTACAGTATTATTTGCGCTCGTATAATTCGCTCTGCGGTAGTAATGCCACCCCTCTACCTTCTTCGTCACGGTATTCTGAACAACGTATGGGATAATATAAGAAGAAGATTCGTATACCAATCTGTAATGATGTAACGGATCTGTGTGAAAAGGTGTAATTGGGATAGAAGACTGTACTTCGAGATCCTCTCCCTCTCGTTCCACTTCTCTCCCATCGAAGATGTGTAGTCTTGTCACCATCGTATTGAAGTAGTTCTCATCCGGAACAAAGCCGATCCCTGTATCTCTATCTCCTTCACGATCAGATTTTGCCCACATGATTATACCCCTGTATTTGTTACCAGAGAAACCCATCGCATCAGCCATCATGTAGTCCGTTATCACGTATCTAACATCAAGAGCATCGGCAACTTTATTCGCTTCTGATTCATTTATCGCAGCGAAGAAAGTACATGCACCCGGGCTATTGTCCTGATACGGTCCCCCAATCCCCTGCTGGAAATTATTAGCGACAGGAATCCGGTGAGCGATGTAAGTGATCCAGTTACCGTAGTCCCACCAGTTCATTACAGAATAGGCAGATTCAGGGTAGTTATAAGTCGCATCTTCGGGCGGTGTTTCATACAGCGCATAATAATCAACGCCGGTATCAGGTGTATTCGCCCGCATCCAGGTTAGAGACTCATACCAGTCTTGGTCAGGACCCTGATTATACTTTGCTGCCATTGTCAGAGAATTCATTAGCGGGAGAGCGAAGAAAGAGAAGAAGATAACGAAGTAAATTGCGATGGCATCGGCACGTAAAAACCTGCTCATACTATTCGCTCTATTCGCTCGCTCTTTATTTGATTTCAACCGCTTCGTCGTCTTCTTGCTTCTGCTTCTGCTCCTTTTACCCTTTATCACATTCTCATGGTATCCACTTTCCTCCTGCTTGAGGACTGCAAATTCTATAAACCGATAAGAGAGGTATCCACAGAGGATGGCAACATTGATTGCGTAATATGCAGCAAAGCGTTTCTGCCCGAAACATGCGAGAAGAATTGTAAGACTCCACACGATGAGAAGAATCTCTTCTGCTTTCCATTCCTTCGTGATATTATAACAGATGAGTGCTATAGCAGCGAAAGCGAAGAAGAAAGCAGTGGTGAACCAGGCAATGATCTCACTCCATTGCAGTGGTTGAACCTCGCCTATGGTCAAAAAAGTTTTTGACGGTGCAAACACGTATAGTAGTGGCATGGTTAGCATAGAGTATAAAGATGGCTTAAAGACACGTAAAACAAGAAGGGATATAGTAATGATGGCTATAATTGCAACAGGAAATGCAGCAGGGTGTATTCTTTTTCTGTTCAATAAATGAGAGAACATACGTAAAACGAGAAGGAGAGAGATGCCGAGGATAAGGATTATGACATGGAATGGAGAAAGGAATCCATAAGAGAATACAGGTATGGCTATCATAGCTGCTGGAATGACAAATACTGGCATGCTGATGATGAAAAGGGGATCACTATCCTCTCCCCTGAGATGATTGATAATATACTGAATCAATATGTAGACAAGCAGAATAAGAACAAAGAGGGGAGCACCCATCCATGTGAGGAGATAGCATCCGAAACAAATACCAGCTAAAGAGGAATAAGTGAGTGGTGCTCGTAAAGAACCCCAGTTTCTGGTTAAAATCGAATGCACAGTTATTTCTTTTTGTTTTTGTACGCTCTTCCCATTCCAATTCCTTAGAGCGAGGATAAAGAGAAGCATGACAAGTGTGCTGAGAAGGGTCTCCATGGCATGGTGATCGGTATATCCTAAGAGAGAACGTGATAGGAACTGACCGGGGAGGATAGCGATTAAAGCAGCAGAAAGAAGTCCGGTACCACGGTTATATATCTCCTTTCCGATGAGATACACAGGAAAGATAGTGAGAACACCCAGAATTGCAGGATACCACGCACCTATCACTTCTATTCCATGCTGACCCAGTGAGGAAAGAGGGGCTCCAAGCCCTATTAGCCATATGAGAGAAGCAAGCGAGAGGTCGAAGAGAGGAGTACCAAAAGGGTTGTATGCGCCATGTGGATAAGCAGTGAAAGGATCAAAGTAGATACGAAAAGGGAAGTGATGCAGTGTGTTTTCAACAAGCCGCATGTTATACCAGGGATCAGCACCATCAAATCTCACGAACGAGCCAGTAAAAACGGTATTATATGGGATAACAACGCGGATATAGAGCGACAGGAAGAATAAGAAAGTCAATACAAAGCCACAGAGCATGGAGGTCTTTTCAATCCTTCTCATCCCTATCCACCATCTCTATTTACATTACACATCACATTCCGATCTATATAAAAGTTTTTGTATCCTCTCTCAATCTTAAAATAATGCCAGAAGTATCGGTGGTAATCCCCTCGATGAATGAGGAAGCTACGATCGGGCGCTGTATTAATGATGTGAGGAGGGCACTTGCTCCAAAACAGATTGAATATGAGATCATCATTGCAGATAACTCGACAGATAAAACGGCAGAGATAGCAAGATCCCTGGGGGCGATTGTTATAAAACCAGAGAAGATGGGATACGGCAATGCATATCTTGCTGGACTTTCACGTGCCAGAGGCGATTTTATAGTTATCGCTGATTCGGATGGCACTTATGATCTATCGTTGATACCGCAATTTTTAGAGCCTTTAAAAGAAGGGGTAGCCGATTTCATCATAGGCAACCGATTTGGTGGCACTATATTGAAGGGAGCGATGCCGTGGCATCATCGCTATATTGGCAATCCGCTTTTAACAAAGATATTGAACTGGCTATTTAAGATCAGGGTATCAGATGCTCATTGTGGGATGCGCGCATTCACAAGAGAAGCATACGAGAAGATGAATTTAAAGGCGGGCGGTATGGAATTTGCTTCCGAAATGATTATAGAAGCAGCGAGGAAGAATTTGAGGATAAAAGAAGTCCCGATAACATATTATCCGAGAATTTTACCTTCTAAACTTCATTCATTCAGCGATGGCTGGCGGCATCTGAGGTTCATGATGCTTTATAAGCCCATTCCATTCCTTTTTGTCCCCGGGGTGGTAGTATTCCTGCTTGGTCTACTGTTAAGTCTGACAATCCTTCTGCGAGGAAATGCAGAGACGTCTCACATGCACTCCCTCATCTTTGGCAGCATACTTGTCATCATCGGCTTTCAGACGTTGGCAACGGGGATATATATGAAGGCATATGCAGCGGTGCACGGGTTGTGCGAGAAAGAAGGTTTCATAAAAAAGTTGCTGGACTACCACTCGCTGGAGAAGGAGCTTATTATCGGCGCTGCATTGTTGCTGATTGGGGTTGCCATAGGGTTGAAAGTGGTGCTTACGTGGATAAACATTGGATTCGGTTCGCTATCAGAAGTAGAAAGCGCGGTTATAGCAATGGTGCTTGCGGCAACAGGCATACAGACGATATTCATGGCGATATTTTTAAGTGTGTTATTGCTGGAGGAGGGGGGATGTCAGTGATGAAAATCGCATACGTTTACGACGCCGTCTATCCCTAGATAAAAGGCGGCGATGAGAAGCGAATCCATGAGATTTCAAAAAGGTTAGTTGAATGTGGGCATGAAGTTCATTGGTTTGGAATAAAGTGGTGGGAGGGCGAAAGCACAATACAACAGAACGGCGTTTATCTGCATGGCGTTTGCGAGCCAAAGGAACTGTATGTTGACAGGAGAAGGTCAATTCCTGAGGAAAAAGTAAGCAGCGAAGAGCTTGAGGAAATTATAGGTATAGCAAAGGAGATAGAAAGTATCGATAAATTAGTTTCAATCCTCATACCCACAAAGAACAACGGATATATACTTGAGAAAAGCCTTGCATCAATTCAGAATCAGGACTATCCAAAGGACAGATACGAAGTAATCATCGTGGATGGTCATTCTACCGATGATACCGTAGAAATAGCAGAAAAATACGGATGCAAGGTTGTGTATAAATGCGTTGGTGCGGTTTTATCTTTTGTTTGTTGTACAAGGTTTAACTGGAGAGGAGTATTATTTATTTTTTAGTAAAAGTAGTTAAAAAGATAGGGGATGACGGAAATGGAAAAAATTTCAATAGATGTGCCGAAAGACCTCATACATATACTAAAGGTGAGAGAAAGGGAATTACCAAAGGTGTTGAGAGAAATAATAGCTGTTAATCTTTACAAAGAAGGTCTTATCTCGCTTGGAAAAGCATCAGAGATTGCAGGGGTTTCGAGATGGGAGATGTTTGATATACTGGCAGCAAAGAAAATACCGTTGCAGTATTATCCTGAAGACCTTGAAGAAGACATTGAGACGCTGAAAAAGATGCTATGATCGTTGTTTCCGATTCCGGCCCTTTGATAGCCTTGTCAAGATTGGGCATGCTGCCCATATTACAAGAGCTCTTTGGTGAAATAGTAATACCAGAAGAAGTAAGGAAGGAGGTTGTGGAGAAAGGTAAAGGAAAACCTGGATCTGATATTATCGAAAAGGCGAAATGGGTTGAAGTTGAGGGAATCAAGGATTTAAGCGTGGATATTTTGTCAAAGGAGATTGAGAGAGGCGAGGCAGAAGCTATAGTCCTCGCAAAAAAGCTCAACGCGGATTTATTACTTCTTGATGAAAAGATACCGAGGGAGATAGCTAAATCGCTTGGATTGCAAGTTGCCGGAACAATTGCATTGATTTATGAGGCTTTAAAGCGAGGGGTTGCACAAGGTGACCTTGAAGAAATTGTCCTGGAGATGAAAAGAAGAGGAGTATGGATAAGCGAAGAAATCGTAAGAGAAGTAAAGAGGCTGAAAGAATGAAAATTGCATACGTTTACGACGCCGTCTATCCATGGATAAAAGGCGGTGGCGAGAAGCGAATCCATGAGATTTCAAAAAGGTTAGTTGAATGTGGGCACGAAGTTCATTGGTTTGGAATAAAGTGGTGGGAGGGCGAAAGCACAATACAACAGAACGGCGTTTATCTGCATGGCGTTTGCGAGCCGAGAGAATTGTACGTGGGCGGAAGAAGGTCAATAAAAGAATCATTATATTTTACAGGGAAGCTTCTTATTCCTCTAATAAGGGAAGATTTTGATGTCATAGATTGTCAGGCGTTTCCATATCTCCCATCTTTTTCTGCAAAGATTTGCTCTTCTTTGAAGCGAACTCCTCTGGTAATTACATGGCATGAAGTCTGGGATGATTACTGGTATGAGTATTTAGGTAAGAGAGGAATATGTGGGAAATGGGTTGAGAGAATGACCACTCATTTAACAGATGAAATGGTGGCGGTTTCGGAGAGAACGAAGAAGGATCTGGAAAGAGTTGGAGTGAGAAAAAGGATTAAAGTAATACCAAATGGTATAGATTTCAGGAGAATAGAGAGTATAGACGCGTCAGACGAAGAAATTGATGTTATATTTGCAGGGAGATTAATCAAGGATAAGAATGTGGACGTTTTGATTGGGGCGGTGGAACAGGTGAAGGTACAAATTCCCGATGTCCGGTGCATGATTATTGGAGATGGACCAGAAAAAGGTAGATTAGAGAATTTGGCTAAGGATTTGGAATTAGAGGACAATATTAACTTTATGGGATTCCTGGAAGATTATACAGAAGTCATTTCGTATATGAAATCATCAAGGGTATTTGTTTTGCCTTCGACAAGAGAAGGTTTTGGTATTGTAGCGCTGGAAGCGAATGCGTGTGGGTTGCCTGTTATTACAGTGAGTCATAAGAGGAATGCAACATGTGACCTCATAACAAATGGTGTGAATGGGTTTATATGTGAGCTAACAGTAGAGAGTATTGCAGAAAGGATATTTATGGGGCTGGCTGAAAAAGAGCGTATGGCACGAAGATGTATTGAAAACGCGAGCAGGTATGACTGGAACAAAATAGCAAATTTAACCGAAGCTACTTATGGTGAGATAATGAGATAATTACTGACTACTCTAACTCTAATAGTAAGAATAGTAAGGCAAGAATGAAAGAAGAGGTGTAGAAATGAAATGAAGGGGTTAATACTATCTGGTGGTTATGGCACAAGACTACGCCCGATTACATACTCACAGCAAAAGC
The DNA here is from genome assembly GCA_003194435.1 of Candidatus Methanophagaceae archaeon. GTDB lineage: Archaea > Halobacteriota > Syntropharchaeia > Alkanophagales > Methanospirareceae > G60ANME1. The sequence goes on from PQXC01000005.1 coordinate 55,415, forward strand.
AGTTAATCCCTGTTGCAAACAAGCCGATACTATTTTATGCTATTGAAGACGTAATCGAAGCGGGTGTTAAGGAAATAGGAATCATTGTGGGACCAAACAAAGAACAGGTCATAGAAACTGTAAAATCAGAAAACTGGGATGTGGATGCAGGTGCAGAGATAGAATTTATTTATCAGGGCGAACCAAAGGGATTAGCACATACCATTCTTGTTGCGGAAGATTTTTTAGATGACGAATTTGTTATGTATTTGGGGGATAACATCTTGAGAGAGGGGATTGTAGAACACGCTAAGAAGTTTAAAGGGAACAATTATGATGCGAGTATAATGCTTACAGAGGTTGAGAATCCACAACAATTCGGAGTTGCAGATATTAACGAAGATGGTACAATAAAAAGACTCGTTGAGAAACCCAAAGTTCCACCAGGCAATCTCGCTCTGGTTGGTATTTACTTCTTCAAACCTGTTATACTGGAAGCCTGTAAGCATATAAAACCCTCATGGCGAAATGAGCTTGAGATTACTGATGCAATTCAGTGGCTGATTGATAACGGATACGAGGTGGGCTGGACAAAGGTACAGGGTTGGTGGAAGGATACAGGGAAACCCGAAGATATTCTGGAAGCTAACAGGTTGATTTTAGATGATATCAAAACGAAAAACGAAGGTACTGCGGAAAGCTCAAAAATAATAGGAAGAGCTATCATCGAGAAAGGGGTAGAGATAAAAAACAGCATTGTTAAAGGGCCATCCCTGATTGGATGTGATTGCATGATAAGAAATTCTTACATAGGACCTTACACGAGTATTGGAAAGGAATGTATAATAGAAGATACAGAGATCGAGGATTCAATAGTGATGGAGAAATCGGAAATAATAGGAGGAGGGAGAATCATTGAGAGTTTGATAGGGAAGGAAGTGAAGATAAAAAGGAAATCGGATTTGCCAAATGGCAGGAAACTAATTGTGGGTGACCACTCAGAGATAGTAGGATGAGAAAAATGAAGATACTTGTAACTGGTGGATTGGGGTTCATAGGAAGCAATTTTGTAAGGCATATGGCAGATAAAGATAAAGCGGAAATGGAAATTATTGTAGTTGATGCGTTAAGATATGGCTCTAACGAGAACAATTTAAAAGATCTGGAATACGAATACAAATTTGTCAGGGGTAATATTTGCGATTATGAGCTAATGTGTGAGCTTGTTAAGAACGTTGATGCAATAGTGAACTTTGCCGCGGAGACGCATGTTGATAGAAGCATATCAAATCCTTATGCGTTTGTTGAGAGCAATGTAAAGGGCACCTGCACAGTACTTGAGGCGATACGGAGGGTTAATCAGGAGGCAAAACTTGTTCATGTAAGCACGGATGAGGTATACGGAGATATCGAGAAAGGTTCTTTCAAAGAGGATGATATGTTAAAGCCTTCTTCTCCGTATTCAGCAAGCAAAGCCTCTGCTGACTTGTTTGTTCTGGCTTATGTTAGAACTTATGGACTGAATGCTGTGATTACGAGATGCACGAATAACTATGGTATGTATCAATTTCCGGAGAAGTTAATTCCAAAGACAATAATCAGGGCTAAGCAGGGCATGAAGATACCGGTTTATGGGACAGGGAAGAACGTAAGGGACTGGATTTACGTTAAGGACCACTGTGAGGCGATAAATATTATTTTAGAGAAGGGAAATAGAGGAGAAATCTATAATATCTCAAGTGGTGATGAGAGAAGCAATCTGGAGGTTGTCACTGAAATCCTGGACTCATTAGGAAAAGAAGATTTAATAGAGTTTGTAGAAGACAGACCTGGGCATGACATCAGGTATAGCCTTGATTCTTCCAAAGTCAGGGAATTAGGTTGGAAGTGCAGGCACAAGTTTGAGGAAGGGTTAAAAGAGACAATCGAATGGTACTTGAAGAATGAGGAGTGGTGGAAGCCGTTGATTGATGAAAAGATTCTGCATCCAACACCCTGGAAATTGGAATGGTAAAGAGCAAGGGGGGAAGGGAATAGTATGAAAGTTTTCATTACCGGTGGAAGCGGTTTATTAGGGGGTAAGGTTGCGGAAATAGCAGAGGATAACCGGGGGTATGAAGTTTATACAGGGTATTGTCATACCAAGCCAGAATTTGGAGAGCCTGTGAAGTTTGATTTGACCAGGAACAAGGACTTAGAGGTTATTTACAAGATAAAACCAGAAATTATAATCCATACTGCGGCACTAACGGATGTTGATGCTTGTGAAACAGATAAGAAGTTGGCTTATGAGATTAATGCAGAAGGTACAAGAAGAATAGCAGAATTTGCGAACGAATTTGGAGCTTTTTTAGTGTATGTGTCAACAGATTATGTATTTTCAGGAGATAAAGGGATGTATAGGGAAGAGGATGAGCCGAATCCAATAAATTTTTATGGACGTACAAAATTACTGGGTGAGAAATATTGCAATTGTATAGCATGTATAGCAAGACCCTGCGTTATCTACGGTGCGAGACCAGCAAGTGGGAAGGTGAATTTTGCATTGTGGCTTATAGATAAGCTCAGGCTCGGAGAAGAGGTGAAAATTGTTACAGACCAATTTATAACACCAACTTTGAATACGAATTTAGCGAGGATGCTGTTAGAAGTGACAGAAAGAGAACTAAAAGGGATATTCCACTTAGCAGGAGCGACAAGAGTTTCGAGATATGAATTTGCATTGCGAATTGCCAACAAATTTGGATTGGATAAAAATTTAATATTACCAGTGAGAATGAGGGAAATGAAATGGATTGCCTCTCGTCCTAAAGATTCATCTCTGGATACATCAAAAGCATCAAGATACTTAAAGGAAAAGCCTTACGATTTAGATAAGGCATTAGGGGTTTTAAAGGAGGAGATTGGAAAAAGCTCCAAAGGGTGACAGAAAAATACAAACACATTAAAAACACTTAAATATAATGAAGTAGTAAATTTATGAGTGGTGATAAAGATGGTTGAGATTTTGCTAAAATTCCCGGAGGATCTCAGGTGGATATTGAAGAGCAAAGAGAGTGTAAAGTTTTTGGAGTCGGTATTAATTCAAAAGCTATGCGAGATAAAAATAGGTGATATATTGGCAGAGAAGAGCGAGTTAAAAGAGGAGGATATCGATGTGTTGGATCATCTGATCAAGGAAGGGATATTTAAAAGAATAAAGGAAATAGAATGAAATTTGTCATAGATACAAATATTCTCTTTTCTGCAATGGTCAAGAAATCTATCACGAGAAAGATAATTCTTAGCGATGCTTTCGAGTTATATGTTCCCGAATATTTGTTTGAAGAAATAAATAAGCATAAGGAGTTGATTTTGAGAAAGGCAAAAATTAGCGACAGAGATTTTATCGCATTATTAACGTTGTTCCAAAAGCATACGAAGATAGTCAAAAAAGAGTTTTATCAGGATAAAATTCCCGTAGCAGAAGAAGCAATGAAAGAAATAGACATAACAGATTCTCCCTTTTTGGCTACAGCCTTAGCATTGAATTGGCCAATATGGTCAAACGATGGACATTTTAAGCAGCAGAATTTGGTTAAAGTTTATACTACAAATGAAATATTGGAACTTTTAAGAAGATGAGAATGAGAAGATGGAATGGAGTGCACCCAGAAAATGCTCAAAGGAATAGAAGTTAAACCTCTAAGGAGATTTGCAGACGAGCGAGGATTCTTTACGGAGATAATGAGGAGGGACTGGGGAGATTTATTTGAAGATGATGAAGAGGAGATTGTGCAAGCGAATTTTTCAATAAGTTATCCGGGGGTGGTGAGGGCATGGCATCGCCACCTGAGGGGTCAAGTAGATTGTTTTGTAGTTTTAAAAGGGGCGATGAAGATATGTGCATACGATGATGAGACTAAGGAACTGGATGAGATTGTTTCGACTGGTGAGAATCCACAAGTTGTAAGGATTCCTGGTCATTACTGGCATGGATTCAAGGTAGTTGGAGAAGAGCGAGCATATCTGGTTTATTTTGTAAATCGACTGTACGATTACGAGAATCCCGATGAGGAGAGGAGACCATGGGATGATAAAACAATTGTGCCAAAGATAATAAATGGAAAAAAGGATGATATAAGATGCAATAAGCCCTGGGACTGGTTCTATATACCGTATAAGTAGCACAGTAACAGTAGCCATAGTAAAATTGTGTGTGAGAGGGTAAACAAATGGAATGAGGATACTATATCTCACAAAGAAATATCCTGATGCATCAGGTGGTGATGCTGTTGTTGTAGCCAACTTAGAAGAAGAACTAACAAAGAAGGGGCATGAAGTTCTTATTCTCACATCGAATTGTCCAGAAATTAAAGAAAAAGAAAAAGTATTCAAGTTTGGATTGAAAGATAAAGCAACCAATTTAGACAGAATAACGATTCGCAGGGTTATATCTTTAATTATCCTGTTCTTTTGGGGATTGAAATACTTAAGGCGATTGAAGCCGGAGGTGATACATTCACATTCTGCGGATTTGGGATTCTTTATTTCTTTATCCGCCAGACTATACCGCATTCCAGTTGTAAATACATGTCATGGAGTTTCCTTTATAGATAAACAACACAGTTTCATAAAGAGATTTGCAGAGATTTTTTTCCTGAAGCATGCAGGATTCAAGAAGATTATAGTGGTTGACAAGAACAATTTGAGAGATTTTGAGGAAGCAAAGATTAAGAATGGGGTATATATTCCAAATGGTGTGGACATAGGGAGATTGAGATTTGATAAAGAGAAATCGGAGCGGCAAAAAAATCAAGATTTTAGATTTTTATTTGTAGGTAGATTAGAGGAGCAAAAAGGCGTCAAGTATCTTATTCATGCAGCGAGGATTTTGATAGAGCAGACGAAATTTTTTCGGGTTCTATTAGTCGGCGATGGTTCTCAACGAGAGATGCTGGAGAATTTAACAAAAGAATATAAGTTAGGGAGCTATGTGACATTTCTGGGGCGAGTAGAGGATGAGAAGTTGATAGAATTATACTGCACAAGTGATGCATTTGTATTGCCTTCACTCTGGGAAGGCTTGCCATTGACCCTGTTAGAGGCTTGGGCAGCGAGACTCCCGGTGATTGTTACAGATGTCGGTGGTATTTCAGGTATTTGTGTGGACGGTGTGAACGCGTTGATCGTGAGGCCTAAGGATCCAGAGAACATAGCAGAAGCTATGTTGAGACTGGTCGAAGATGAAGAACTAAGGCGTAAATTAGGTAAAAATGGTGAGGAACTCGTGATGAGTAATTTTTCTCTGGACAAAGTGGTTATGAGCACGTTGGACCTATATAAAGAGATAGTGGCTTAGTACTTCTACTTCTACCTGTACTTCCCGTACATTGTGAATTTTTTAAGCATTCTTTCTGGCAGATATTTAGAATGTAAACCAAGCCAAAACCCCGTAGCCTCGATGAAGTGTCTGATTATAGCTTTTGGTATCCATTTGATCATAGATGGGAGATTGTATCCTGTTTGTCTCATAAAACTCAAATCCAGCATGGTCACAGTCATTACAAAGAGGGGTATTAATGGCAAATATACGTTGTTATTATCCTTGAAGACCTGCTTATGCGCGGTGCCGGCATCGAAATACCTCTTAAACAGTTGTTTTAAAGAATAGTTATGGGAATGATAAACCACCGATTCTGGTTCATATACAATCTTATATCCAGCTTCTAAGACTCTTTTCGACCAATCTTGATCTTCAGCCATTATCAGGTTTTCAGAAAAAGGGAACTTTTCCCACACATCCTTTCGTATGCAGGAACTGATATTGGAAAAGAACACGATTTTTTTGTAATGCCTTTTATATTCCCCATAATCCGTTATTTCTTTTATTTCCCTCTCGGCACCCCATGCCTTTGCAATATATCTTGCTTCAAAAGGGTCGCAGTTAGATTTTGGGATGGTTCTACCGTAAACACCGGCAACCTTCTCATCTTCATCCGTTTCCATGTTTTTGAGAAGCGAATCCAGCCAATTCTCATTTGCAGGTATGGCATCCTGTGTAAGGTACACAAGATACCTGCCCTTTGCCAGACCTGCGCCAAGATTTCTTGTCTTCCCGTGCCCGAACTCCTCAGGCTCGATTTTTATCAGCCTCACAGGATATTTAGCAATAATTTTAAGTGTAGTGTCGGTAGAAGCGGAATCAATCACAATGACCTCATACCTGTACTTCGTTTTCTGCGTGAATATACGGGAGAGAGTTTTATCAAATTCATTGCCAGCGTTTTTTGTGGGGATAATAATAGAAACATCAATTTGCATTATGTTAAACTGTATTTGTCTTTCAGATAATAAAATAATCAAAGATTTGTGGAACAGGAACGGAAACGGGAGCATAAACAAAAACCTTTAATCTTTATATTCATCTTTTCATAAGTAATTGAAATGCGGGTATTGGCAATGTTCAGCTATCTAAAGCAAGTGGACCTCATAAGAACTCTTACAGCATCCGAGTTTAAGCTGAGATACAGAGGCTCTTTGTTAGGTGTGGGCTGGTCTTTAGTAAGTCCTTTTTTGCTTGCCATCGTTTTATATTTTGTATTCAGCAACGTATTTCGATTTGAGGTGGAGAACTTCGCTTTTTATTTGTTAATAGGCATTTTTGTATTCAGATTTCTATCAATAGGTACTTCAGTAGGCATGATGTCAATAATAAACAAAGCGCATGTAGTGACAAAAACATCCATACCAAGAGAAATACCCACTATTACAACCACATTGTCTTATTTCTTCAGCTCGTTTATTGAGCTGCTCATTTTAATACCCATACTGGTTTTTTTTGGAGTGAAAATGGGCTTGCCGATATTATTGCTCCCGGTACTTCACATAGTATATTTTTTATTAGTTTATGGCTTGAACCTGTTTCTATCAGCTTTTACGGTTTATTACAGGGATTTAAACCAGATATGGGAAGTGGTAGTGAATATTTTATTCTTCGCGAGTCCACTCGTGTATCCAATAAGCATAATTCCTGCGGATATACTGCCGATTTACATGCTAAATCCGATTACGAGGTTGATAGAGATGTATAGAAGTGTAATGCTTTACAACACTTTTCCTGATGTGATTGACTTTGGCTATGTCTTTATCTTTTCATGTCTGGTTTTTATAGTGGGGCATTTGGTTTTCAGGCGATTGCAAAGGAGGTTTGCAGAAGTGATTTGAAATGATAGTAGGGCGAAATATCTCAAAGAAATTCAGAATCCCGAGCGAAAGGAGGAACACGTTATTTGAGGAAGTAGTAGCATTTGTAAAGGGTAAAAGGAGGTACGAAGAATTCTGGGCGTTAAAGAACGTTTCTTTTGAGGTCGAAGCAGGCGAAATCTTTGGTATCACAGGTCCGAACGGCTCTGGAAAGACCACTTTGCTTGCAATTATCGCTAATATAATCTATCCAGACGGAGGGGAGATAATAGTTAATGGCAGGATAACGCCAATTCTCGCGCTGGGTGTTGGATTCAATCCGGAATTAACGGCACGGGAGAATGTTTATCTGTATGGTGCACTGATGGGCATGAAAAGGAAAAAGATGAAAGAGAAATACGAAGAAGTATTTGAATTTGCAGAACTCAAAAGATTTGAGAATATGAAATTAAAGAACTTTTCATCCGGGATGTATGCACGATTGGCGTTTTCAACGGCGGTGGCGACGGAGCCGGACATTTTACTCGTGGATGAGGTGATGGCAGTGGGGGATATGGAATTTCAGCGTAAGTGCATAGACGAGCTAAATAAGCTCAATGATAACGGAACAACGATAGTTTTTGTGTCACATGATGTAGAAACGGTGAGGAGTTTGTGCGGAAGGGCGATGTTCCTGAATAAGGGGGAAGTGATAGCGATAGGGGATGCGGAGGAAGTTGTGGATGCATATCTGGATTTTGTAGGGGATTTATATAAACACGAGGTGAAATAATATATATAAAATTGTGTAAAAACAAAAAACAAAAAACAAAATAGAAATGTGCGCACGAGGTGGAGCGAAATAGGAAGCGTGTAAAAGGAGAAGATAAAGGATAAATGTTAGAAAATGGAGAGCAGGGGCAAAATGCTTGAGCTTGAGTGGACAGGTGAAAGGTATCTACCTTTTGCGGACCTGAAGATAAGCGGGGCGGAGATACATTATGAGCATCTGCATAGGTATTACTTTGCATTGCATTTTGTAAAGGATAAAAAAGTCCTTGATCTAGCTTGTGGGGAAGGTTACGGAAGCAAGCTATATCTTATCAAATATCTTTTCAGAAAGCTTCGAAAGAACAGTAGTAAGTGAAAAATTATCTAGGAGGATGAGGAAAATATGACTAACTTTTCTATTAATGAATATAAATCCATGTTCATGGAACCTCTAAGAATAGTTGAGCCAATATCCTGGATTAAGCACATTCCGTTTGCGTTTTTTATAATTGAACTTCTTAAGCCTAAAATAGTTGTGGAACTTGGCGTGCATACGGGTAATTCTTTTTCGGCATTCTGCCAAGCGGTAAAAAATCTCAACATAAAAGCATCCTGCTATGGTGTTGATACGTTCAAGGGCGACCCTCACGCAGGAGTTTATGATGAATCTGTGTACATTGATATAAATAATTACATTACAGAGAATTATGGAGACTTTGCACAGCTTATGAGAATGACTTTTGATGAAGCTTTAGAGTACTTTAGTGACGGAAGCATTGATTTGCTACATATTGATGGTTACCACACTTACGAAGCAGTAAAACACGACTTTGAAAGTTGGTTACCCAAAATGAGCGATAGAGGCGTTATTCTATTACACGATACACAAGTAAGGAGAGATGAGTTTGGAGCTTGGAAACTGTGGGAGGAGATATCCCGGTTATATCCTTCTTATGAATTTAAATTTGGATATGGTCTTGGTGTTTTAGCTGTGGGTAAAAATGTTCCCGATGAAATAATAAAATTTATTGACGAAGCAAGAGAAATAATCTTTATTGAGCGCCTGTTTTTCACATTTGGATCAAATATAGAATTTAGGACTCATATCCAGAGGCTTGAAGGAGAAGTAGCAGAAGTAAGGAAAACCGTCACGCAAAAAGACGAAAGGGTAAAGGATTTAGAAGGTGAAATAAATAAGATATTGCAGCTCAAATCAGTTAGACTGCATAGAAAGATAGAAGATATAAAAAAGAAGCTACGGATCAGACAAAAATGAATAACGAGACGGAGATTAAAATCGATGTAATAATCGTAACGTATAATTCAAGAAAATGGATTTCTAACTGTTTAGAATCTATCTCTAAATCAAACTATCCGAAGGAAAGAATTTCTGTTGTAATAGTTGACAATTCTTCTTCAGATGGGACTTGTGAGATGCTCGATAATTATAATAGTCCTTTTGGCTCATTCAAGCTTATAAGAAACGAAAAAAATTTGGGTTTTGGAAAGGCAAATAATATAGGAGCCAAACATGCAATTTCTGAGTGTTTATTCTTCTTAAACCCCGATACCGAGATTCATGAAGATGCAATAAGGGAACTAATGTTTTGTTTTGAAAATGATGGAGAAGATATTGCTTTATGGGAATTGCGCCAATTTCCTTATGAACATCCGAAATATTACAATCCTGTCACTTTAGAGACTTCATGGTCAAGCGCGGCTGCATGCATGGTTAGAAAGTCAGCCTTTACTGAAATTGGAGGATTTGATGAAAATATTTTTATGTATTGTGAAGATGTAGATCTTAGCTGGAGATTGAGATTAAATGGCTATAAATTAAAATATGTTCCTAAAGCTATCGTTTATCATTACTGCTATGAAGGTGCTGATGTAACAAGACCCACCCGATTTTATAACAGCATCAAATACAACATTCTCCTTAGATACAAATTTGGTAATTTAAAAGATGTTTTGAGAGGGTACCTACAATTAATTAAGCTTATTTCAGGGCATGAACAATTTCCTGGCTCACGTAAAGGACTTTTAAAAATATTTTTAGTGCATTTCTGTGAGGTTACACCCTTTTTATTCTGGAAAGTCAATAATAAGAAAAAGTTAAAGAGTTTAAATAGAAAATTTCTGGAGTGGGATTATGAAATAAGAAGGGACAGGGCTTTCTACTTTAATAAATTGCCGAATTCTAAACCACTGGTGTCGGTTGTGATAAGAACCATAGGCAGACCCACTATTTTAAAAGAGGCGTTAATTAGTATACGAAATCAAACTTATCAAAATATAGAAGTAATAATTGTTGAAGACGGATCTGAAATTTCTAAATCCCTGATTTTTAAAGAATTCCAAGATTTGAATATTAAATATTTCAGTACTAAAGAAAGAATTGGTAGATGCAAGGCAGGAAATCTGGGATTAGAGAAAACTAACGGAAAATATATTGTTTTCTTAGATGACGATGATGTATTTTTCCCTGAGCATATCGAAGTGTTGGTAAGTAACCTTGAAAATAATGAAGACTTTTTAGCAGCTTACTCCGTCTCTTTTGAGACTCCTATCGAAGTTGAAAGTATAAATCCTTACATTTCTTATAAGAAGTTATTTCATAATGTGATTTATCGACAGCCATTCAATAGGCTGTTGTTGTTTCACCACAATTATATTCCAATTCAAACCATGATGTTTAATAGAAGACTTTATGAAGAATTGGGTGGTTTTGATGAGAACTTAGATTTACTGGAGGATTGGGATCTCTGGGTAAGATATTCGCTTAAGACCGATTTTCTATTTGTGCCCAAGTTGACCTCGATATATAGAGTTCCCGCGGATAGCGAAGAAAGAAGAAAGAGGTATTTAAGATTAAATGACGCTTTACAATCTGTTAGAGAGAAACATAAAAAATTAATTTTTAGCTCAGAAGTAGGTAAAATAGTATCCGAACTTGAAATGATAATGAATAGCTACCCCATACGCATTTCGGAAGAGACGATTCAAAAGATCCCTTTTTCATCATTTTTTGTTAAAATTCTAAGATATTTTAAGACTAAAGTTTCAAAGAGATTTGAGGTGTAGGTTTATGCATGGAAAGGATATAAAAACAAAAATTTTAGAGAGCATCGTGAAGCACGTGCATTTTGACGAAGAGGAAATTGCTTCTTGGATAGCTAAATTAATCCATAAATACAAATTTCATGAGGCTAATTATATCAAATATTTCACTTTTTGGGAGAAAAAAGGATTTCATATAACACCAAATCATTTTTACCAGCCGATCCCAGACACAAGAACTCTTAAAAACGATTTGTGGGAGAAAGAATCAGAACTCGTCGGTGTAGATATGAATACAGATTTGCAATTAGACCTTCTTCGAAATGTATTTCCAAGATATAGTGAAGAATACAACAACTTTCCACAAGAGAGGACCGATGTACCTTATGAATTCCACTTCAATAATGGTATGTTTGATGGAGTGGATGCGCTTGTATTGTATTGCATGGTACGTCACTTTAGACCAAAAATGATAATTGAGGTTGGTTCCGGCTACTCAACGTTTGTATCTGCCAAAGCCAGCTTACGAAATAGAAATACAAAACTCATGTGTATTGAACCGTATCCGAATGAGACTTTGAAACAAGGTTTTCCTGGCTTAACAGAGCTCATCACTAAAAAAGTTGAAGATATTAATTTGGATTTCTTCTCAAGGTTAGAAAGTGGTGATATTTTATTTATTGATACTTCCCATGTTATCAAGATAGGAGGAGATGTTAATTTCCTTTATCTCGAAGTGATACCAAGATTGAAAAAAGGGGTTATTGTACATATCCACGATATTTTTTTTCCAAAGGAGTATCCAAAATCTTGGGTTTTAGATGAATATCGCTTTTGGACTGAGCAATATCTTTTACAAGCCTTTTTAGCATTTAACACAGCCTTTGAAATTCTTTTTTGTAATAGCTACATGGGGTTAAAATACCCTTCTGAAATGAAATCAACCTTTCCACATTCACCATGGTTGTATGGCGGTAGTATTTGGATTCGAAAAAATATGTAGAAATCGCAATTTTGTAAAGTTTTCAATTATGTATTACCTTCGACCAATAAAATTTGTTGGAAATGAATTGACAGGCATCTGGTATCTATACTGTTTATAACATCACAAGGTCTCTGGCATCCATCTGGTGTGTAGAATCTTATTACATTTTCGCCTTTCTTCAGTTCAATCGGTATTCTAATTTCCATAGGGCTTCTTGTGACTATCTGCCTGTGGATTAACCCTTTGTTTAAGTAAACCTGTAAAGTTCTTGACTTATAGAAGCTTGTAGCCTTAAAGGATAGAATTGACGAGTTTTCTTGTGGTGTGTAAATAAATAAGGTCGCATTATTTGACATCCAAGTATTATATATCTCACCATTTTTGTACTCAAAACGATAAAATCCTGTATGAGGTAATACTTGAATATTAGTTGCAACATTGGATCTATACAATTTCATTCCATCTGATGAAACTGCCACAATTTCATAAGTAAGCGGTTTGTTGCTGACGATATACTTGATATCTGCACTAAAATTTGTGCTGAGAGAACCATAGATAAAATTCATTGGCATTCCCCAAAACTTGATGAGGCAATGATCTCCGGTGTACGGGTTAATAAAACACTCTTTGTCCATAAATATCAATTCTCCCTCTGCGGCATTATTTATTAACCATTTTCCGATTTCGTTTACATTTTCTCTGTCATTGCTAACCATTTGCAACCAATTATACGAAGGAATGCTAATTATTATAGAAAAAACAATTAGAATTATAATTAAAAATACGATTAAAAAACTTGTTTTCTTAGAAATATTTAAAAATAGTAATAGGATTGTAGCAATGATAGCAATTAAAACGGGTAGGAAAACAGCGATATCTTGAAAAACAGCCTTACCTGGGTCAATGAGATAATGTGATTGCATAACGATGGCTCTCATATAATAAATGGACATAATATTAGGTACTTTATATTCAGCATAATAAGGATAGGTAGTAACAAAAAATAGGAATACAAAAGCACTTATAACTAACAACTTTTTAAAAAGTTTTTTGCGTTCATAGTTTAAGTCAATAATATTATTGCATAAACGTTTATCTAATGCAATCAACCCAATTATAAATATGGTGGGTAAAACAGGATCAATATATCTCCCCCAAATAAAGTAATACATATGCTGTGGATGGGAAGGATTTCCAGCAAAAGGCAACATATGTGAAACAGTTATAAGTATGGATAGAAGTCCATAAATGGAACTGTATAGCATGTACATTTTTATGGACGATTTTAATTTTCTCCAGTGTAATATTGCAAATACAAAAAATATAAAAAATATAAAATATGAAGCAAGTATCAAATAATCTATTTCATGAGCTATTAATTTTAAAAATAGAATAAAATTTTTGATATTATCAAAGGAAGATAACAAATTCTGAAGATAGAAGTTGGTATTGTATTTATACATGCTCGAATTATATACATTTTTTGAGCCTAACCATAAGCCCAATAATATCGCAGGTGTAATTATCAAAAAAGCTTTCTGTCTTAGAAAGCCAATTCTGTCGCCGTTTCTCTCAGTTAAAATTTTGTAAAGTGCTACTCCAAAAAATGACAAAAAAGCAGCAATTCCGAAAGCTCTAATTAGAATTAAGTAGAACAATACGAAACCCGTAAGAATGTGCAGGAACTTATTGTCTTTCTCAAATGATTTTAAAATTAAAAAGCCTGAAAGTAAATAAAGAGGTATATATGTATTTTCACTCAGTATCATAAAACTATACAACGTATTTGCTGGTAGTAGTGCTATAAGGACAGCCCCTAAAATTGCTAAATCTCGCTTGATGTAGTCTTTTAGGATAAAATACGCTATAAAAAGAACTGAAGTAGAGAGCAAAGCGTTAATTAGCAATATACTCCTATACACTAATTCCATGTTAGGATAGAAAATGAAGGCAGGGGTGAGTATTAGTGGATATCCAGGTGGATATACTTGGTACTTGTCCGGCACTAATAAACACAGAGGATTTGACAAAATATCTTTTGCATAAGAGGCATATAACCATTCATCTCCAAAAACAAAAGGTGTGGGAAACCGCAAAGATAAAAATATTTTAATTAAAACAATTATTAGAAAGGCTGATAGCAAGAATAGATTATTCTTCTCGGTTATATAATTCCTAAATCTGAACAACGTAGACCACATGTCTTTTTTTATTAATCGAATGCTGGTTTGAATAACGCTGCTAGTTCAGGGATTGAGTTCATGTTTATCATCAATGTTTAAACACCCTTATATAACTTTCGCATCATTTTGAATTTCGCACAATGCCACTAACCATAGCGCTGATGCTTTTAATTTGATTTTACAAAGATTTTGTCTCTCTAAAAACGCTCTAAAACTGTTTTTTGTCCAATGATTTAAATGACCGGGAGTGTTACCAATATCTTTCAAATATTTTAATCTCAGAATATTGACAAATCTAAAAAAAGGTTCATTTGGAACGCTGAAAAACAGGTATTTGTTTGAGACTTTCTTCATCTCCTCTATTGCTTTTTCTGGGTTATGTAAGTGCTCTAAAATCTCGATAGCAAAAACAAGATCATAAAATTTATTATAGCAACTTAATTTGTATATTGATTTCACGGAGAATTTTATAGAGGGATGTAAAACTCGTGCAATCTCAATAATTTTCTCACTGACATCAGCCCCTTCAACATTAATTCCGAGGTCGTTTATATGCTGTGTAACGTATCCTTCTCCACAGCCGATTTCTAAAGCGCTATTAATTTCATCTTTAATTGGATTTATATCAAAGCATCAAAATCTTTAAAGTATAATTTCATTAGAGCCTTTACAAACGGATTTTTATTTTCATACTTATTGTAAATGTTGCCCCTTCATAATTTGCCTTCATTTCTATACACCACCAGTTGGTTCAGTCCGAACTCAAATGTTTCATAATGTTCCAATTTTAAACCAATTTTTTTGAGATACGAAGAAAATCCGATTTATTTAATAAGTCCTGATGCTCTTCCAATGCCTCTCTGCTAAATAATTTGAATTTTGATCCTATCGTAAGAATTTTATTTGCTTTAGGTGTTGGCGTTGTAATTATCATCAATCCACCATCTTGTAAATATTTTTGGAGTTTTATTAATGTTTGAACTGGATTCTCCAGATGCTCAATCACTGCTGCCAATACAACAGTATCAAACTTACAATTTTTGTTCTCAAATTCGTCTAAAGAATAAAATTTTGCATTTTTACGCTCCGCATTAACTTCTTTAGCAGACTCTATTACTTTTTTATCGATGTCTATGCCAACATATTCCTTCTCTGGAAGCATTGTTGCTAATTTTCCATATCCACAACCAAAATCTAAAATTTTGTCGCCTGTAGCATATTTTCTGATTTTGCTCATCCTCCATTTTTCAAGTAAAGGTGATAACAAGCCTGTTATCTGGCTCGGGTATGTTCATTACTTCCCGTGGTGATTCCCAGAAAGTAGCCAAAAATTCCTGGTAATAATGTAATTGAAAGGAATAAAAGTATTGAAAATGAGAAACCGTACGCTCCATTCTCTCCCAGTAATATAAAACAAATCGTAGCGACAGATTCCCTTAAACCCAAGCCGGATATGGTGATAGGAACATTTCCCAAAAGAATGATAAGCGGGAGTGTAATAACTGCCAATGTGTTGACATCTAAGGAGAGTAACAAGAAGGTTGCTAAAATATAGACGATTAAATAGTAGCAGATTGTTAAAATAGTCACTTTGAACATAACTCCTTTATCTTTAACTAATTTCATGAATTTATCAACATATATATCCACATTTTCATCTTTGATTTTGAACGGTTTAGTGATGAGATAAATAAATCGTTTTTTAGTTAGTAACCATGTGCCTAAAAGAACAACAAATGCACAGATTAGAATTATGTATTTAAATGCAGAATAATCATTAAAAAAAAAGATGACCGTTAAAAGGCTCAATAAAACTAATATAACAATATCTATGATTTTCTCAATTAAAATCGTTGGAATTGTCACAGATTTTTTCTCGTCTAAATGAAAGGCTCTCCCTATCTCACCCACCTTTCCGGGTGTAACTAACCCATAAAAAACACCAATTATCAGTATCTTGAATAAATTAACAAATGGCTTTTTTATTTTTATCGAATCGAGTAAAATGCTCCATTTGTAAGTTCTAATTATGTAGAGTATAGGAACAAAAAATATAGCTATTACAAGGTATGATAGGTGCAGAGAAGATAAAATATCCATTACCTCAAAAAGATTTATTTTTTTAAATAATACGATAGACAGAAGTATGGTTAGCCCAATTTTTAGAAGAGGTTCTTTTCTCATTTTTTCAGCCTGTACAAAATCTCTTCTTCCAGCATCCTCTGGGTTTTTAGCGTGTCCGCAAGCAATCCAAGTACAATCACCTGTAGGCCAACAACAATTAATACAGTAGCGAGGACAGCCGAAGGCAGGTAAGGTGTAACCATGCCGGTAGCAAAATAATGTATCAATACTCTGAATCCAAATATCAATCCAATTAATATTATTGCACCACCTATCGCTGTAAAAACTCTAAAAGGATGATAATCTCTATAACTTCTAATAATTGTGTTACCAGCAGATTTCGCATAGCCCAATAAACTAGAGATTAATCTGGATTCGCCCTCTCTCCTTCTAAATTCTATAGGTATCTGCTCCACTGTTAGGTTCTTATTAGCAGCCTGTATCAGTGTCTCTTGTACATAGGTATAATTACCGGTTAAATTCATTCGTAAGGCAGCTTCTCTTGAAAACGCTCTGAACCCAGTTTGCGCATCTCTAATTGGTAAGCCAGTTACCTGCCTCGTCACCCATGTAGCGAGTTTATTTCCTAATTTTTTCCCAATAGGCATGTGGTCTAAGGTATTTATTTGCCGGTCTCCCAACACCATATCTGCCTTTCCATTGATGATTGGCTCTATTAATTCCGGTATCTCCTTTGCATTATATTGGAAATCTGCATCTATGTTTACTATGATGTCTGCTCCCATTTTCAGTGCTTCTTCCAATCCATCTCTGAAACTTATTCCTAAACCAAGATTTTTCTTATGAGAAATTATTTTATCCGCACCAGCCTTTCTTGCCACTTCCACCGTGTTGTCTATTGAGCCATCATTGATGACTAAAACCTCTATTCGATCAATTCCATCTATTCTACGAGGTATTTCGTTTATAACTTTGCCGATTGTTTCTTCTTCGTTATAGGCTGGGATTGTAATTATTATTTTCATCTCTGAAAAAACACCCCACCTTATATCTTACTTTCCTCCTTCATTTATATTTAACCTTGCTCTGGAGATACACTTGAACACATGCTCAAAAAAGGCGGATTGAAGATGAACGTCGAGAATGCGCTGAAACTGCTGGGTAAGGTGAAGTATGTTGTAGTCAGAAAATCACCTTCAAATCATCTCCGCCACCGCAATCGCAATCGCCACCGCGATGCAAATGAGACAAATACAACAGCAATAGCCACAGCTACCAAGCTCATAGTGAACCCGCCTGCTGCTGGCTTCGGTGAAGGCGTCTCATACAGTCTTCTTATGTTACTACTTCTGTTCATCATCACATCCGCCACCGCAATAGCGAACTCGGTAGCATATTCCGGTCCCTTTGCTGTTACTATATTACCTGAGACCACCACACCTTTATCCTGATACTTCCCACCATTCTTTATCAGTTCCTCTTTCGCTGTTATGAACGCCGTACACTCTTTATCACGCAGAATACCCGCTCGTGCCAGCACCACTGGCGAGAGACAAATTGCAGCCACCGTCATATGGCTATCATAAGCCGCTCTAACCATGTCCCTCAGGTCGCTGTCATCCCATAGATATCGCATCGAGCCGACACCACCCACAATCACAATCGCATCATACTCTGAGAGGTTCACATCACTAATCGAAAGATTTACAGCCACTTCACCGCCAGACATACCACGCGCTATGCCTGTTGTACATGTACGTGTACTCGCTACCACCACCTCCGCACCTAACTCCTTAAATATGCCCGAAGACACCGATAGCTCATCCTCTTTGTACCCCTCCGGAGCTACCACCATCAAGACACGCTTACCCTCAAGCTCCTTGCCCATTACAGGGGCAGGGCTCAGGCTCAGTGACATGAGTAGAGCAACCAGAACTAAAACAAAAGCCAACACTGGCACTGCCCCTGCCACTAATCCTCTCATCCTCTATCTATCCTCTACCTCCCTTTTGGTTCTTTTTCTACTCGTATTTTGTATTTTATTTCATAGCTCTTCAATATCCTCAATATATCTCTTATCTCTCAACTTTTTCAATATTCTCTTCTAAAAGGTCTGGTTCACTGTATCCTTCATAAAAGCACTGTTCTTGTAGATGATGGTCCCTTGCCGAGAACCTATCTACCAATCCCTTCTCTCTTATGAGTTCATCCTGTTTCTCCAGTTCTCTTAACCTCACGTTTCTTTTGGCAAACAGTTCATTTGTGCCTAATACAACAGAAATCCATGCATTCTCGCTCGCATCGCGCATTTTTATGTGGTTATTCTCTTTACAACCCTCTTCAAACTCTTTTTTTCGCCTCCTCCTACATCTCTTTCGCCTCTTCTATGTATTTGCTCATTTCAAGCGCTTACCCTCAAGCTCCTTGCCCATTACAGGGGCAGGGCTCAGGCTCAGTGACATGAGTAGAGCAACCAGAACTAAAACAAAAGCCAATATTGGCACTGCCCCTGCCACTAATCCTCTCATCCTCTATCTATCCTCTACCTCCCTTTTGGTTCTTTTTCTACTCGTATTTTGTATTTTATTTCATAGCTCTTCAATATCCTCAATATATCTCTTAACTTTTTCAATATTCTCTTCTAAAAGGTCTGGTTCACAGTATCCTTCATAAAAGCACTGTTCATGTAGATGATGGTCCCTTGCCGAGAACCTATCTACCAATCCCTTCTCTCTTATGAGTTCATCCTGTTTCTCCAGTTCTCTTAACCTCACGTTTCTTTTGGCAAACAGTTCATTTGTGGCTAATACAACAGAAATCCATGCCTTCTCACTCGCATCGCGCATTTTTATGCGATTATTCTCTTTACAACCCTCTTCAAACTCTTTTTTTCGCCTCCTCCTACATCTCTTTCGCCTCTTCTATGTATTTGCTCATTTCAAGCCCTTTTCCTATACTTTGGATGATACTTCTTTATTATGTGCTCATCAATACGCTTGAGCTCCCCTTCCGGCAGTGTTGCAAGTAAATCCCAGCCAATGTCCAGTGTCTCTTCTATACTCCGCTCCTCGTTCTTACCCTGCGTGACAAACCTCTTCTCAAAGACATCAGCGAACTCCAGGTATTTTTTGTCACGGCTTGTTAGTGCCTCCTCGCCAACCACCGCCACCAGGTCACGCATATCTCGTCCTTCCGCATAGCCCGCATATAGCTGATTCGATACGCCCGCATGGTCCTCTCTCGTCCTTCCTGGTCCTATACCCTCATCCATCAACCTGGATAGCGACGGTAATACATCCACCGGTGGGTATATACCACGCCTGTGCAGGTCTCGCGATAGAACAAACTGACCCTCGGTTATATAGCCCGTCAGATCTGGTATGGGATGCGTTATGTCGTCATCTGGCATACTCAGTATTGGTATCTGCGTAATTGACCCTTTACGTCCCCTTATTCGACCTGCTCGTTCGTAAATCGTTGATAGATCGGTGTACATGTAGCCTGGATAGCCACGCCTGCCCGGTACCTCCTCGCGTGCCGCAGAAATCTCTCGCAATGCCTCACAGTAGTTCGTCATGTCTGTAAGAATCACCAGTATGTGCATATCATACTCATATGCAAGGAACTCGGCAGTTGTCAACGCCATTCGTGGCGTTATCACGCGTTCAATTGCGGGGTCGTCCGCGAGATTGATGAATGCAACTATACGTTCGATTGCACCTGTGCGTTCGAAATCGCGAATAAAGAAAGAAGCCTCCTCATGTGTAATCCCCATTGCAGCAAATACGACCGAAAACGGCTCCCCAGTCGTCAATACCTTCGCCTGCCTCGCTATCTGGGCAGCAAGGGCGTTATGCGGCATACCCGCACCTGAGAATATCGGTAACTTCTGACCCCGCACAAGTGTGTTCATGCCATCAATGGTGGATATCCCGGTCTGTATGAATTCACGTG
Source organism: Candidatus Methanophagaceae archaeon (assembly GCA_003194435.1). Taxonomy (GTDB): domain Archaea; phylum Halobacteriota; class Syntropharchaeia; order Alkanophagales; family Methanospirareceae; genus G60ANME1. The sequence goes on from PQXC01000005.1 coordinate 75,596, forward strand.
GATAATCACGTGCAGTGGGATTTATCGCAGCACCAATGATCGGCAGGCGCTCCTCCGCTATCACCTCCGGTCCTCCATCACGCGGATTGCCCAGACCATCGAAGAACCGTCCAACCATATCCTGCGCAACACTTATTCGCATAATATCGCCGGTGAATCTCACCCGAGTCCTTGATGTGTCTATGCCGGAAGTACCCTCGAAGACCTGTACCACAGCAAGTCCCCTGCTCGCTTCCAGCACCTGCCCCGTCTTCTCTTCACCCTCCGGCGTTACTACTTTCACCACCTCTCCGTATGACACGCCCTCTACTCCTTCCACCACAATTAAAGGACCCGCTGCCTCTTTTATCGTGGTGTATTCCCTTGCCGATATATCTACCGCCATTTATTTTATTCACCTCTTCTCACTTTACGAACCTGAACCTTGCTTCATCAAAGCCTCAAATTCTTCTTTCATATCTCGCATTATATCCTCATATTTAGCTCTGAACTCCTCGTTCTTTATATACTTCATCCTCGCTATTGCATCCTTTATTCGCATCAATTCCACTTTCTCCATGGCTATACCACGCTCTATCGCTTCCTTCGCATTGTCATACCACTGCAGAATCACCTTCGCCATCAAATACTGCTTCTCCAATGTGCAGTAAGAATCAACTTCATGATATGCGTTCTGTTGCAGGAAATCTTCCCTTATCATTCGTGCCACTTCCAGGGTACACCTCTCGCGTGGCGGTAGCGCATCGGCACCGACAAGCTGCACTATCTCCTGTAATTCCGCCTCCTTCTGCAATAGACTCATCATCTCCTCACGCTGCTCCATGAAGTCAGGAGCTCCGAATTTCGTGAACCAATCGCGGAGATACCCGATATAAAGTGAATAGCTGCGTAACCAGCTTATAGCGGGGAAATGCCGCCTATCTGCTAAGGAGGAGTCAAGTGCCCAGAAATCTCCCACCACACGCAGTGTATTCTGTGTTACAGGCTCTGAGAAATCGCCTCCAGGCGGTGATACTGCTCCGACCACCGTAACAGACCCTATTCGGTCTTCCTGTGGTGAGCACAAAGTTCTTACGCGTCCCGCTCTTTCATAGAAATCCGACAGTCGCGCCGCCAGATACGCAGGATAGCCCTCTTCGCCCGGCATCTCCTCCAATCTGCCCGAGATCTCTCGCAACGCTTCCGCCCATCTCGATGTGGAATCCGCCTGTATCGCCACATCATAGCCCATATCACGATAATACTCCGCGATAGTGATTCCTGTATAAATAGACGCCTCCCTGGCTGCTACTGGCATATTTGAGGTGTTCGCAATGAGTGTGGACCGCTCCATCAGTGTTTCACCTGTATGCGGATCAATGAGTTTAGGGAAATCTTCCAGCACTTCTGTCATCTCATTACCGCGTTCACCACATCCGATATAAACAATAACCTGAGAATCAGCCCAGCGTGCTAATTGATGCTGCATGACCGTCTTTCCGGTACCAAAACCGCCCGGGATAGCGCCCGTGCCACCTTTCGCTATCGGGAAGAAGGTATCATTGATACGCTGCCCTGTGAGTAATGGTACATCAGGGTCCAGTTTCTCCTTATACGGACGCCCCTTTCTCACAGGCCAGCTCTGCATCATCTTCAATTCCACCTCGCCTGTATCCGTCTCCACACGCCCTATACATTCGGCGACCGTGAATTCGCCCTCTTTAAGCTCTATAAGCTTACCCTTCACACCTGGTGGTACCATAATCCTGTGCTCTATCACCTTCGTCTCCTGAACAGTACCAAGAATATCACCACCTTCTATCTCGCGTCCTTCCTCCGCTTTTGCTGTGAATTTCCATCTCTTAGCACGGTCAAGTGCCTCTACATACACTCCCCTCTTTATATAATCACCCACCTTCGCCTTTATGGCTTCCAGAGGTCTCTGCACACCGTCATAAAAGTTCTTTAAAAGCCCGGGTCCGAGCTCGACAGATAGAGGCGAACCTGTTTTTATCACCGGTTCCCCGGGCTTCAAGCCCGCTGTATCCTCATACACCTGAATATACGCAAGGTCTCCATCCAGCCTTATCGTCTCGCCCAGCAAACCCTCTTCTCCTACCTTTATCACTTCGTACATCTCACAGCCACGCATATCATCGGCAACAACCAGAGGACCCGCAATCTTCATTATCTCTCCCATCTCTTCTCCACTCCTTCTTCTCCTATTCCTATAATATCCTATCTATAATACAATTGAAGAACTGAGTGATTTAATAATCCTATCTTTTATTTCTTTTATTTGCTCTATTGCCGCTCCACCTTTATCTACCGGCGCCTCACCTTCCATGTCCGCCTCTATCAATGCCCTATCATAGGGTATCACCCCCAGCAGAGGTATGCCCAGTTCCTTCAATCGCTCTTTTATCTCCGCCACCATCCCTGAATCCGTAGCTTTGTTAATCACACCCGCAAACCGGTTTATACCGATGTCCTCGCCAAGTTTCTTTATTCGCCCCACTGTCTCCACCGACCTCATCCCTGGCTCCACAACCGTCAGCATCAGGTCTACCCCGCTTGCTGTTCCACGCCCTAAATGCTCTATTCCTGCCTCCATATCCATTATAACCATGTTCTCCCTGAATATCACATGACGCAGCAAAGCGCGAAGAAATGCACTCTCAGGACATATACACCCGCTACCACCTCGTTCCACCGTACCCATCACCACCAGAACGACACCATCAGGTCCAATAGCTCCATATCTATCTATTATGTCATCCACCTTTGGATTCAGCTTGTAGACACCATAGCCCGAATATGCATCTGTTCGTTCATAGATCAGGTCTTTGAGGTCAGATACAGGGGCAGGATTCGTCTTTATGCCCAATGCGAATCTTAAATTCATAGCGGGGTCTGCATCAACCGCAATAACTCTACGCCCTTCCTTCGCTATGAGCCGGGCGAGAGTACCCGCAACTGTTGTCTTTCCCACACCGCCCTTACCGCCAACCGCTATCTTCAGCTTCTGTTCATGCATGTTCGCTTTCCTTACGTTATCAATTATCATATATAATGGAATAATGGAGAAATAATGGTAATAGAGAAACTTGAAGTGTTGCGTGAGCGAATATCAGAGCGAGGTAATTTAATTGTTGCTTTCTCTGGCGGTGTAGACAGTGGTCTGCTGCTCGCAGTCGCCCATGAAGTGCTGGCTGATAACGTTCTCGCTGTGACAATAGCCACAGAACTCGTCCCTGATAGGGATTTGAAGTCAATAAAAAAAATACTCGCTTACTTTAACATACGACATAAGATTGTGCATCTCTCGCTACTTAGCGATGAAGAATTCGTAGCGAATACTCGTGACAGGTGTTACTACTGTAAGAGACGTTTTAGTCAGTTATTAAAGCAGATAGCAGCCGATGAGGGAATAGCAACAGTTGCAGAAGGTGTTACTGCCTCTGATTACTACGAATACAGATACAGGCACAGACCAGGCATAGCAGCATCCCGGGAATCCGGGCTATGGCATCCCCTCGCGGAAGTAGGCATAACAAAGTCCGAAGTGAGAGCAATAGCGAAGGAGATAGGGCTTCCGTTCTGGAATAAACCCTCAAATGCGTGCTTAGCGACAAGGATAGCTTATGGCGAGAGGATAACGAGTGATAAACTGGAGATGATAGAGAATGCGGAGAATATCCTCTTAGATGCTGGCTTCTCTCAGCTCAGGGTTCGGCTGCACTGCGATGGGATAGCAAGGATAGAGCTGGCGAGGGATGAACTTACGCGCTTCTTCAATTTAAAACGGCTTAATCAGCTTGAACATCTCAGCACGGAACTGAAGAAGCTCGGATTCCGCTACATCACCATAGACCTTGAGGGATACCGAAGTGGAAGTATGGATGATACTGATACTGATACAGGATGATTATTATATTAGAAAACCAATCATGAAGATGAAGATATGGAGATTATGAGAGAGATGGGAGAAGAATACACGTTACGTGAATATATTTATTCGCTCAGGTTCTATATCTTATTCATCGTCGTCTTTTTCATCTCTTCCGCTATCATTGGATATCTCGGCTTCCTCAATGAGTTATTTAGTGCGGCTCTCCAATATATACAGCAACTGAGTGAGAACGTGAAGGGCTTCTCAGATTCATATCCCCTATGGGTATCATTCCTCCTGTTCTTCTTCGTTATATTCCTGAATAACGCCTTTACATGCTTCATTGATATCCTCTCTGGACCTTTAGCAGGTATAGTCCCGCTATTCTCCGCGTTCGTCAACGGTGGGATTGTTGGCTGGTTTGTACAGCAGGAAGGGGGAATTGTTCTCATTGCGATCATACCGCATGGGGTATTTGAGATACCAGCTTTCTTGATTTCTGCTGCTATTGGCTTGAGACTGGGCAGGGAGGTCTTCCGAAGTAGAGATGAGCGGGATTTGGGAGGCGAGCTGAAAAGAGGCTTGTGGGTATTTCTCACACTTGTATTACCGCTTCTTGTCATTGCCGCTATTATTGAATCAGCACTGATCACATTGCTACCACTGGTTGTTAAATGAAGGCTGAGCGGGGCATGATTCATGAGAGTTCAGGATGGTGTGTACTGGTACAGGGAGAAAGGACCGTTCGACGCGAACACATACGTGATAAAGGATGAACTCACACTCCTGATAGACCCCGGGCTGAAGGATTATCTCAAACTGCGAATCGAAGAGATGGCTAACGACGGAGTGACCAAAGTTGACATCATAACGGTAACGCATCTCCATCCGGACCATTACGATGCAATAGAGGCATTGAAAGAAGCTTATAACGCCAGGGTGGCATTGCATTCCTCGCAATTAGAATATCTCGGTGTCATGATAGAAGAGGTATCGCGATTATTCTCTATGCCACACAGGCTTGATTTCAAGGTTGATATGGAGATAAAGGATGTGTTGAGATTAGGGAAGCGGGAATTGAAGATAATACATACTCCCGGGCATTCACCGGAGAGTATATGCTTTTACTCGCCCACTGATATGTTCCTGATATCGGGTGACCTGGTGTTTGAGCATAGTGTGGGGAGGACAGACCTGCCTTTTGGTAATAACCAAGCGCTGAGAGAATCCATTCATCAGATAGCTCTATTGGAGACTGAGCTCCTGCTACCTGGTCATGGTCGCATAATAAAAGGGCGAGCTAATATAAAGCGTAACTATGAGTTCATAAAGGAGTTCTATCTGTAATTTTTTAATTTTTTAGTTCAGGTCCCCAGGGTCTGTTATTCGCCCGGTGATAGCAGAAGCGGCTACTACTGCGGGATTCGCAAGATATACCTCAGAATCCTTATGCCCCATCCGCCCTATGAAGTTTCGGTTCGTTGTGCTTATGCAGCGCTCGCCCTTTGCGAGTACACCCAGATAGCCACCCAGGCATGCACCGCAGGTAGCGCTACAGACAAATGCACCAGCATCCACGAATATACTTATTAAACCCTCTTCAAGCGCCTGCTTCAGCACCTTCTCACTCGCGGGCACCACAATCATCCGCACATCGGGACTCACCTTCTTGCCCTTCAATATCGCAGCAGCAGCTCTTAAATCCTCTATCCTGCCGTTTGTACAAGAACCTAAGTACGCCTGGTCAATAGGAACGTCCAGTTCGCTCGCAGGTACAGTATTAGCAGGTGAGAATGGCTTTGCAACTGTAGGGGGTATCTCCGATGCATCATACTCAAATATAGCTTCATATTCGCTATCGCTGTCGCTACCCTCGTCCGCATACACAGGTCTATAATCACCTCTCACTCGGTTACGCAGGAATCTGAATACCTTCTCATCGGGTGGTATGATTCCCGCTTTGGCACCCGCTTCTACTGCCATATTCGCAATTGTTATCCTGTCAGACAGGCTTAAATGAGTTATTGTAGAGCCATAGAACTCCATTGACCTGTATAGTGACCCTGAAACGCCTATATCGCCTATGATATGCAGGATTATATCCTTGCCCATTACGTATTCCCTGAGATTGCCATCAATAACAAACTTCTGTGTTGCCGGCACTTTGAACCATAATCTGCCGGTAGCCATTGCCGCACCCGCCTCCGTTGAGCCCACACCAGTAGAGAAAGCGCCGAGGGCGCCATAAGAGCATGTATGGGAATCCGCACCTATTATCAACCTGCCGGGAGCCACAAAACCCTCCTCTATCATTACCTGATGGCATATCCCCCCTTTACCTATCTCGTAATAGTTCGTAATATTGTATCTACGGGCATAATTCCGCAACGCCTTCGCCTGCTCCGCTGAGGCTATATCCTTGTTTGGCACATAATGGTCCTGTACAATAACCACTTTATCCCTCTTCGGCTCTCCCGCATTCTCGTTCACACTCTCAAGTTCTTCAAGGACCTCAAATGCGGGCACACCTGTTATATCATTAACCATTATGTAATCAACCTCGCGTTCCACTATCTCGCCCGCTTCACCACCAAGTATCTTCTCCGCTATCGTAGCCATTTATATCCCCCTATAACTTCTATCCTTCTATCCTTCTCACAAACTCCTCCACAACCTCCAGTGGTAATTCAACCTCGCTATATGGTGCGCTGTTTAGCGCGACCCATGAGTTCAAAGCAGTGCATATCGCCAATATCCTGTCAGCATCGAGTGTCTCGCCAATTATAAACTCGATTACAGACTCCATATTCGATATCCTGATCTCATACATAGCTTCTATCACACTTAAAAGCTCTTTTATATGCATACGCGCCTTCGATTCCTCTTCTTCCATTGCCATCTATATAAGACAGGAAAAAATAAATAATCCCATAGTATAAAAAGAATGTATCTTCATGGAGTGATGGAAAATTTTATCATCACTGACCGATTATAATTAAGATGTGCTATGAATGAACGGATATATATACTATATCACGGATCGTTTGGTGAGTTGGTAACCGAGCACCTGGCTACAAGCGAATTCGCAGACCGGATTGTCGGGTTCTATGACCTCAAAGTCGCATCTGTATCACTTGACGAGCCAGAGCGAGATATGCCCGATGATATACCACTGCCAGAATGTGACCTGCTACTTGTGCTTGGGATACTGCCCAAAGCCGGTGACCTCGTGCCTATTATTGCAGCTAAGACGTGTGCGAAGGCGGTTCTGTGGCCCATTGAGGACCCGAACCTGATACCCGAGGGTAGATATTCAATAGAGGAGGAACTGAAGAATATGGGTGTACATGTGGAATTTCCGGAACCGTTCTGCGCACTGGAGCGAAGCGATGATGGGCTGGTGAATTCTTTCGCCTCCGCATTTGGTAAACCCAGGTTTGAATTGAAAGTTAACGAGAAGAAGAAGATAATCGAGGTGGCAAAAGTCATCAGGGACACACCTTGTGGCTCAGCATCAAAAATCGCTCCGAGACTCGCTGGACTCGCATACAACGATTTGAAGTCATTTGAGGAGCAAGTCGGGCAGATGCATGATAACGAGTGCGTGGCGTATATGGGTCCTGACCGACCGATAATGCAGCAGGCGGGTGAATTACTGATCAAAGCACTGAAAGATGCATTGCCCGAATCCTGAATAATGTCGTCAGGAAAAGAAAAATGAAAATAAAAAGGGGTTATAAAAAATCCCCCTTCTAAATCTCTTAACTTTTGTTTTGTTCTTGTTTTTGCTCTTGCTCTTCTTCCCTACTTCTTCCTCCTCTGCACTACATACACGACTGCAATCGCAATCAAGCTCGCAATTGTGAATATCGCTTCGTAACCCGGTATGGGCTTCGGTGTTGGTGTGGGTGTAGCCGGTGCAGGTGTCGGTACAGGTGTAGGTTTAAGTGTGGGTTTCGGTGTTGGTGATATAACCGGCGCTGTTGTGGGTGCTGGTGCTGCTGGCATTAACGCTTTACATGCGGCGCATTCCGGGTTGGGATCGCACGGGTCCTTAGGATCGGTACCCTGAAGCATCTCCTCTATGTCGGTGATGCCATCTCCATCAGTGTCACGTGGTCCTCCGCCGCCACCGCCACCAGCAACTCTTGGTCGGGGTGTTGGTGTGGGATTCCCAAATGGAGCAATCTGACTGAAACTCGTTACGTTCGCATAGACATAATTCTCCTCCGTGTTGACATTGCTTCCCTGAATCACTTCCCACTCTGTTTCAGTCCGGTTCCAGTGGTATAATCTCAAGCTATTCTCTACAACGTTGGCAACATCAGCATCCTCGTAGCTCACGTTCAAGAATATCCAAGAATTTTCGCTCACATCATATACATCCACGTATTTACCGATGTTCCTCTTCCCGACAGGATCTGAATATGGATCTGTTACAGACGCTATTCTGATTCCATTATCGTAAGTGAACGAAATCGTAGTTGGATAGCTGCTTATCGTGAGATATTCGACAATGTTGTTGTGTGAATCTTCGTCTGATTCGACAATGTTGCTATGTTTGTATAAATCGTCTGAGTAGAATATCATTCCAGGTAGACCATCCCATCGAGTGAGTCCACTTGATGCCGTGATGTTTGTCAGCATGTTGTTACTCGAGTTCTCCAGGTAAATGCCAGACCCGATGTTCGATGCGGTGATATTCATGAGTGTGTTATTGTTAGATTCTACCATGTAGATACCGACTAAGTTGTTCGATGAATTGATGTTCTTTATCGTACTGTTGTCGGTTCCATAGAGTTTTACGCCAACATCTGAATTCGATAAGTTGAGATTCTTCGCTGTGATATTATCGCAGTTCACGAGTATAACCTGTCCAGCATTTGTAATTGTCTGATCTGCTGCATCTTCGAGATAAGCAAGAGGCTTGCCGTTTACTGTATTACCCTGCACGGTGTTTTCATAGGACTCATAAACAATAAGTCCATCGTTTACAAAAGTGTTGTTTGCAAGCTTAATGTGGCTCGAATCTGCAAAGATGACGCCGACTTCATTGTCCGAGACTTCATTGTCTGTGAGCGTGTTGTTGCTCGATTCTCCTAACTGGATACCGTCCCGGTTGTTCGATACGTCGTTGTTTGTAAGTGAGTTGTTGCTCGAATCATGCAAGCCGATACCGAGTTCATTGTTCGATGCGCTGTTGTTCATGAGCGTATTATTGTTCGATTCGGCTAAGTAGATGCCACCCCAGTTATTCGATACGATGTTGTTCATGAGCGCGTTATTGCTTGAATTCATCAAGTAGATACCGAGTTCATTGTTCGATGCGCTGTTGTTCATGAGTGTATTATTGCTCGAATCCTGCAAGTCGATACCGATCTCGTTATTCGACATAGTGATGTTCATGAGTGTATTATTGTTCGATTCTTCTAAGTAGATGCCACCCTGGTTATTCGATACGATGTTGTTCATGAGCGTGTTATTGCTCGAATCCTTCAAGACGATACCGAGTCCATTGTTCGATGCGTTGTTGTTAGAGATATTACAAAACTCCACATCATCAAGCCATATTCCGGCATGCTCTGTTGCACCTGTAATCATGAACCCGCTTATGTTTACGTAGTCAACGGTCACATTGAATACATGCTCGCTTGCGTTTGCTGCCTGAACGATCGTATCCGAAGGATTCCCAGAAGTAGACCTGATTGTCAGTTGTTTGTAGACATACACATTCTCGGTGTATATGCCTGCGTCCATCGTAATTGTATGTCCATCTATTGTATTAACGGCATCTATTGCCGCCTGAATCGTTGAGAAGTCCTCGCCAGTATCTATATTGTGGACTGGTGGTGTTGGCATCGTTGCGGTTAGCGTTGTCGTACCATCCGCGTATCCGGTCCTGTTTGCCGTAACGTTTAGCGTGCCCTCCATCGTCGCATTGACCCACAGAGTTACCTGTCCTGTCGCATTCGTCAGTCCGCTCTCGTTTACTCCACAGCCGCTCACATTGACCGTTGCATTATCAACCGCTGCTCCTGCTGATGTGACATTGAACACTACACTCGTGTTCTCGCCCACGTAAACGACCGCTGGGGTCGCTGTCACCGTCAATGCTGCTCTCTCAAGCGTAATATTGAAATTATACAGCCCGCCGTTATCAATCTCTTCTTGAGTTATCACATGTTCAATGTTTTTCGTTTGGTTCCCTGAAGGGCTCTTCGCATCGAACCGCAACGTATCTCCTGCCATCACATCAACAGTGCTGCTAAGCACGAGCTGATAGTAGTTAGTGCTTGCATTTCTCTCCGCAGACCAATTCTCGCCTGTGTTCACGTTCGTTATGTTCACAATCGGATAGTTGCACGCGGTGTTATTCTCGTAAAATACGTATCCGTAAACCATGAACGATGTTGGTGGCAGTACGCTATTCGGCTGACACGGTGTTCCACCGACTCTCTTGCTCTCTTCCCAGCCACCGGACGCATTCAACTCGAGTGTTTTGTTATTCGTCTTTGCCATACCTTGTAATGCATACTGTGTATAGTTTACGGTATCACTTACATTTCCTTGACTATCGTTCAGAAATATCGTCTCGCCATCGTTAAGAAGCGAAATCGCAACTTTTACCACCGGGCAAACAACTCTTGGATAGATTTTCTTGAACTTGGTATCGTTTCTTGCAATAATTAAGTAATCACCGGGTTGTATTTCTGCTTTGGGTATCGTTTTGTTATCTATTGTCCAACCTGTAATGTTCACAGATTGCGACCCATTATTGTATAGCTCAATCCATTCATTGTATTGCCCTCCCCACGTGCTACTCGGTGCATACATTATCTCAGTGATGATTACACTATCGCCTGCTCCTGTTGAACTCGTAGCTACTCCTGCTGACATAACTCCCGATATCACACTCGTCAAAATCGCAAGCATAACCAGGCAACTCGACACTTTCTTTATCATTTTAGTCATTTTTATCCCTCTAAGATTTCCTGTTAGCCGAATTTTAGGTTAAATCTACGATATATTTAAAACTTCCGATTGCTTGATTGTTTAATATAAACTTTTGGGTGGCTTTGATTCCCGTGCATGATTTTCATCCCCCGCACTCTTATACCCCACCCTATACCAGTGTAACAAACAGTTACAGTTAGCTGTGATTTGTTCAAACTTTTACTTTACTTCGCTTTTAGCAAAGAGAAACTACCTGTAATCGTGCCTGATCTTGCCTTGTGGTTAATAAAAAAGAAAAAAATAAAAAAGAAAATAAAAATCTCCTGAACGGTTCAGTTTCGATTTTTTTCTTTGGTTTGTTTACTGTTACCGTTTAACGTTTACTTCCGCCTTTTCCTCTGCACTAAGTACGCCACTGCTAACAAGCCCGCAATCATGAATACCGCTTCGTAACCAGGTGTGGGCTTCGGTGTTGGTGTGGGTGTAGCTGGTGCAGGTGTCGGTACAGGTGTAGGTTTAACAGTGGGTTTCGGTGTTGGTGATACGACCGGCGCTGTTGTGGGTGCTGGTGTTGTTGGCATTAACGCTTTACATGCGGCGCATTCCGGATTCGGGTCGCACGGGTCATTAGGATCGGTACCCTGAAGCATCTCCTCTATATCCGTGATGCCATCTCCATCACTGTCACGTGGTGCTCCTCCGCCGCCACCACCGCCAGCGACTCTTGGTCGGGGTGTTGGTGTTGGTGGTATTTTCACTTTGGTTATTGTCGAAACCGTATCTGTAACATTTTTATCTGCCTCTGAGGTAGCGGTAACATTCACAATGTACGTTCCTGCTGCTTCATCTCTCACAGTAAGCAATACAACTCGTTTGGCTCCTGCAGAAAGATTTTGTATTGTAGATGTGTTCAGTATTGCTATGTCCGCATTGCTTACGTTATCAACCGTTAGTGTATAGTTATCGGTATTGGTCCCCAGATTCTTCACGGTGAGTGTGTAAGTTGCATCCTCGTTCGGCTTGACCGTTTTTTCTGCTGGCTCAGCAGTCATGTAAACATAATATGGTGTGGTCAATGTCTTTGCAGTGTCATTCACCCATGTCTGGTTTATATTTCCATGTGTATCCACGGTGCGAGTGGAAATCGTATATGATGTGTTTGGTAAAAGCTCGGTAGCGTTGTAATACGGCACAGACGTGTTCGTCTTCCATGTACCGTTCAGATATACCATTACATAACCGAAATCAGAATCCAGTGGGTTCGTCCAGGTCCAGTTAATCCATGTAACACCTGAGGTCTTATTTAAGTTACTAACGCTGGCGGGCGGTGTTGTATCTTCTACAACAGCACTTTTCAGCACCAGTTCTTCTCTAAGAACACCATTAATATAACTCTGATACTTAGGAATCTTCGCTATTCCATGGTCGCTTATCCAGTACTTCGCTGTAATGGTCAAATTCGAACCCGATACCGAAATGCTGGCATTGTTCTCCACCACCAAGCAACGAAGTTCACCGTAAGGCGTTGTCAGATTCTCTTCGCCCGTTACTTTCCCTTCTATCTCCGCAGTTATATCATCAACTTGAGTCGTTGCACCTGCAACTGTAACTGTACCACTAACATTTATAGTTGATGCCCATGTTTTCCCTACCCATAAGGGGTAGTTAAGCATCGTGTACTCTGGATTGAATGTCAGATTCGTTATTCCTGTTTCGTCCTTCATTACCAGACGTTTCATTGTAAAGTTCTTCGCTGTCTCGTTTATGCCTACATACATCTCCGTGCCACCCACTAACTTGCTTATATTCAGCACATAGTAGAGTTTGGAATCAATCGTAGCAGTTTCAGCGAAGAATACTATCGTCGCGTTTTTACCCACATTGGTTGACATCGAGTCGTTAGTAACGTTAGCTATGTATGTGGTCCCATAAGGTATCACCGAGAATGGAATCTCAAATCTAACTATAGGCTTGAAGTTCGCCGTGATGGTATAGTTGTCATTCATCGTTATGCTTGTCTCTGAAGCATTCACATCCTCTATCGTATCTACATCGCCTGTCCAGTTAACGAAGACATAGCCTGTATCTGCTACTGCTTTCAGTGCAACTACCGTATCGGCATCGTAGGTATGTGTCCCCTCGCTTGGCTCTGTTACGTTACCACCAGCAGTACTTGTAATTGTCAGTGTGTATGTTACAGGTGTTTTTATCCTAACCGTCAGGCTCTTCGTTGACTCTACATTTGCCGTCTCGTTCTTGTCCACCGAATAGTAGTATATCGTGGTGCTACCTTCATCTGATACTGTCACGTTAAACGAATCCCCGAACGTATCATTCTTGTAAATCGTGAGATTACCGGTACCTATCTCTGGTATGGTCACCTCTGTACCATTCAAATTAACGGTTACCTGCGCAGACGCCGATAGATTAGTATAATTAACGCCAGAACCGTGAAGCATACCACCGCCAGTATCAGTACGAAGAAATTTTAGCGTTACTGGCGCACTTGACCAGTTCAGTATGTGCGATGACGGTATCGGGCTCGGCTCACCGGTAAGTTCCGGTGCTGTTACGCTGGTTGTCGGCGGTGTACTATCCACACCCACCACTTGCGGCTCTTCTAATACCACATCTCTTGTCCTCTCGTTGTTTCCTGTGTTGTTATCTACTGGGATTGTTGCTTTCACTTTTATCGTGTATGTGCCCGATACAAGACCCGATGTGTTCCATGGATCACTGTAAGTATTAGATTCGCCCATATTTACCGCATACGTATGTGTTGCAATAGTTTCATTCCAGCCCGTAGCGTTTGCAACACTCACCGTAACATTAACCGATTCGTTGAAGCTGCCCGCGTTCGTAAGTTTATATCTGATTTTGTAAGTTTCGCCAATCGTTAAGTTCTCATCAGCTCCCACTACATCTGTCCCATCACGTGTTACCTTTATCCCGTTTACTGCACCTGAGTAATCGATTGAGACGTTTATGTCATGGATTTGTACTACTTCACCTATCTTAAACGTGCCGTTTACCGGTGTTGCAGCTATTTCTCCATTACTGGAACTGACTAACTTACCGATCTCTACATTAAGAGGACTCATGTCACCATTGTTCCCAACTGCTTTTAATGTGAGCGTTGCCAGTACAACTGTACCATTTAGAGATGGTTTCTGGAAGATGTTAACGGTATAGAAGCGCACTTTATTGGGTGCGGTGCGTTCCCAAAAAAACGTCCCAACTCCAGGCCCTGCACTTATGTTTGTAACATTCACTACATCAGGATTGAACGTTACGCTTATCCCAAAGTTAGCGAGATCTTCGATATCATAAGCTGTAACTGACGTATTGGTCGTATCTCCTGTATTCTGTACAGTGACATTCGCAATTTTTATTGTTGGTTGACTTGCTAGGTTAGAAGTAAGTGCCATAGATAGAGAGGTAACCACTGCTATCGCTATAATCGCCGTTGCTAACACTGGTAACCCAGTTTTTGCTTTTTTATCTTTTTTCATTTTTTCCCTTTCACCTCCTAATCGTTATTATGGGTATATCGGATCCCCAAAGTAAATATGTTTTGCCAACGCAACAACATCGCTGAAAGCGACTTCTCCATCTCCGTTCACATCAGGTTCGTCACTCACGGGATCCCCAAAGTAAATATGTTTTGCCAACGCAACAACATCGCTGAAAGCGACTTCTCCATCTCCATTCATGTCTCCCCTTGCGATCTTTACTTTTACCACGTTTGCATCACTCGCGGCTTTATTACCTCTTATATCATTTGCGTAAACTACGTAGCTGTAATTGCCGTTTGGTAAAGGAACGTACTGGAATAAAGAGTGATTAAAGGCAGAAACTCTATAAGAAAATTTATTGTCACCGATCATGTACATTGTTCTGTTGTTCAGCTTTTCCAAGCGTTGAAATGCCTCATTCCAGACGTCCAAGAAGTATCCTGTTGCATCCCATACCGAAGTATTGACCATGTCTACAAAACCACTTCTATCATCGGAGGAATCTATGGGATCTACAACTTCTGCTGTGATGTTTATGTAACCCGTGGTGTTTACCGATAATGGCGCTGGCTCTATAATCTGAATTGTTGGTGGCGTGGTATCTTCTGCTTGAACTGAGGCTATCACTCCTACGGCGCAACAAAATATAACCCACCCTACTACTGCTATACTCCCCAGTCCTTTATCAGTCATTTTTTCTATTCTCACCTCCTACGGGTATATTGGCTCATTGAAATATATATGCTTTGCTAATAATATTACATCATCAAAAGTAACTTTGCCATCGCTATTTACATCAGGATCATCGCTTACATGTTCATTGAAATATATATGTTTTGCTAATGATATTACATCATCAAAAGTAACTTCACCGTTACCATCCATGTCGCCTGTTCTCTGCTTGCTACCCTCCACCACCAGTATCGCATTACTCGCCTCCATGTAATCGCAACTGCTCTGGAACGCAGCCACATTCGTCGTATTTAGATACGGTGTGACATCACACTCATTAATGCCTATCTGTGAGTCGCCTGCAAACTTCCACACATCACTCCACTTATGCCCGTTGAATATCAACTCGCCCTCATCCGAAGCGCCCGGCGCCACTGTTATCAACCGTGCACTCCTGTTACCCGCATCTTCAATCGCCCCCGTGAACGGCGCATAAGCAGTCGCTTCTTCGGGCGTTGTGCACTTATCAGAGCCACCGTAGAGCAAATCAAACCCTTCATTCACAAATATCTTGCACCACTCTGGACCTTCCCCACTCTCGCTCTCGTATATCACCGCGAGCAACATACCCCGTATGGATGGATTACCAGCAACCGGATTCAGATTCTCAAGAACTGCGGTGTTACCGCTATTATTGAATTCGCCGGTTACATTGTATGCAAGCATTCCATACGGATAGTCGGAGCCGTCGTACCCCTTGCGATCTGTATAAAACGCATCCCGCTCCACCGTGATATTGTTAAATCTCAGACTGACATTGTCAGGCATCCCCTGCACCTTATCCCATGTGTAATACACATACAGTCTCGCTTCTTTTACTATCGCATCTTTACCATCAGGAATGGATAAATCCGCTGTGCTCCAGTTGACTGTATACTTGTACCATGGTTGTGTGGAACCACTCAAATAACGGCTATCTCCTGTTGAATATAGAAAACCGCCCCTAACTTTATATTCCCGCGCGGTGGTTATATTAATATCACCATTCCCGGTCTCAGCGCCACCGCCGGTATATCGCTTACCTTTATACCCGTTATTTACCACCTGCATGGTTACTTCCTTTTCATTATTATCGTTATCTATCTCTGCAACTTCATCTCTACAATCCGCCTTCACTCTTATTGTAACATTGACCCCCGCTACTCTTGACGTAAGGTCTAAAACTGCTACCTGAGTACTGCTGTTAGCAGCCAGCCCCGGAACCCGGATTTCCTCTGTTTTATCTCCCACCTGAAAACTGACATTGAATGCACCTGCATCCTCTGTACCGATATTCTTTACTGTTGCATTTATGTGGTTGCTCTCATTCGCAAATAAGAACCCGCAATTAGGATTTGGCTCTATATCTGCAACTACCAGCTCCCGTCCTTTACAATGGTCCGCTATGACCACTTGCGTCTCGCCCCTTACCGCACCATAATAAACACGAATTACCGCAGTGCCCTTTTCCGTTCCCGCTTTCAGCGTTGCATGTGCATAGCCATCTTTGTCTGTTTTATCCCACACAGCAGTCCTGGTATACCGCCCTCCTGTAGGTGCATCAATCAGCTCAGCATCGAATGGACCCTCCATCACAAATGTAAGAGGGAAGCCCTCACTGGGCACGCCACTATCATTCACTGCGCGCGCTGTTATTAGCGCCTCCGCTTCACCATTGGCGAGAATGCAGGTTCGATTCGCGGTGACCATGATCATAGTAGGCTTCGGTGGTTGAGGTGTACCAGGGTCGCCAGCACTAATTACCACCCCAAACATCACCGATACAAGAACAATAACTGCCGTTATAGCTACAAATATTCCCTTCCCCCTCTTATGCTCATGCACTACCCCTATCTTCATCTTCATCTCTCACCTTTACCCTGCTTCTTCTCTATGTCCCTCTATATATAAAAGCATATGCTTTTTACATGTGCCTTATATCTGCATATCACTACTGCTTATAAACGTAAGCAGTTTCTCAATATTTAAGCTTTTCTATTATGTTATGTTCTTATTGTATCATCACAGGCTAAAATACAGATACGGGAAAAGAGTATAATCCAAACCTGTTAAGGGAAAAGAATAAAAGAAAAAAGAAGAATAAAGGAGTTTTTATCGCTTAATTTTTTGTTTCGTTCGTTCACTCTGCACTCTGCTCCCCACCGTCTGTCTCAGCCTCCGCTTCCACTGCCGCTCCTTCCCCCTGTGTCATAATGGGCATCGGCATCGCCGTCTCTGTCAATGCCTCTATCTGCGCATATACCTGCTTGTCACGGTAATGCTTCATTGTAGCGGCACCTGAGGGGCATATTGCATTGCACGCGCCACAGCCCTTGCAGATTGCTTCGTTCACCGTCATTACGTGCCTCACTTCATCGAATACGAGTGCACCAAACGGGCATGTCTGCTCACAGCACCGACATCCTATGCAAATCTCCTCGTTTATCTCCGATATCGCCGGCTCTATCTTCGCCTTACCCTCTATCAAATATACGAGCGAGCCAGAAGCTGCCGCCTTACCCTGCGCTATACTGTCTGTTATATCTTTTGGACTCACACAGCAACCCGCAATGAATACTCCATCTACTGCCGTATCCACGGGTCTGAGCTTCGGATGCGCTTCCAGCAAGAACCTGTCCGCAGACTCCGAGAGCTTGAGCATATCCACTACACTCTCCACTCCCTTATTCGGTACTAAGCCCACACCGAGCACCACGAGGTCCGCTTCCTTTTCGTATGGCTCTCCTATCATGGTGTTCTCGCCTCTCACCACTACTCTGTCACTGCCCGGTTTCCTGTATATCTCTGCCGGCAGTCCCCTCAGATAGAATACCCCTTCCTCCTTCACCTGGTCGTAAAACTCCTCAAAGCCCTTGCCAAACGCTCTCACATCCTGATAACATACGGTCACGTTCGCATCGGGTATTTGTTCCTTCACCAAATGCGCCTGCTTCGCTAAATACATACAGCATATTCGCGAACAGTACTCATTCCCAACCTGCTTATTGCGCGAGCCCACGCAGCTTATGAATACAACATCCTTCGGCTTCTTGCCGTTCAGCTCTATCTTACCGCCCGTCGGTCCGCTCGGAGATGACAACCGCTCAAACTCCAGGCTCGTTATCACATTTGGATACACGCCATACTTGTATTCCGGCGCTACTTGCGGGTCCACTATGTCATAGCCCGTTGCCACTATTATCGTACCCACAGTATATTCCTCTACTCTCTCCTCTTCACTGAAATCTATTGCACCCGGCGAGCATACACTCATACACGGTGGCACTTCCTTGCCCTCTTTTATCGTCTCGAGTGTGGCATTACCGCATTTCCCTTCCTTCAACAATGCACAGTGCTCAGCATCCACGATATACGCAGGTGGCACCGCGAAGGGGAACGGCATATAAATGGCACTTCTAACACCCAGCCCCTCATCATATTCGTTCGGTATATCCTTGACCGGGCAAGCCTCTGCACATTTACCACAGCCCGTGCATTTAGCCACATCCACATACCTGGGCTTCCGTCTCACCTTCACTGTGTAATTACCTATAAAGCCACTTATATCCTCGACCTCCGAATACGTCATCAAATTTATATTCGGATGCGCACCTATCTCAATCATGCGTGGTGTGATAAGAGAAGTGGAGCGCTCAAGCGTTGGAAATGTCCTGTTCAACTGTGCTACATGCCCACCGATAGACGGTGCCTTCTCCACCAGGTCCACCTTGAAACCACCATTTGCTATATCCAGCGCGGCATACATCCCTGTTACGCCCCCGCCAATCACCAGCGCTTCCGGGGCGACCGGCACCTCCTTCTCCTCCAGCGGCTCCAGTAATGTGCATCTCGCTACCGCACTCCTCACCAGCTCCTTCGCTTTATCCGTTGCTTCTTTCGGATAATCCGCATGTGGCCATGAGCAATGCTCCCTTATATTCGCCATCTCATAATAATATGGATTCAGCCCGGAATCAGAACAGGTCTTCCTGAATGTAGGTTCGTGCATTCGCGGTGAACACGATGCCACTATCACCCTGTTCACCCTGTCCTCCGCTAAATCCTTCCTTATCAAATCCTGTCCCGGGTCCGAGCACATGAACATATAATGGCGTGCTAACGCCACGTTCGGTAATGTCGCTGCATACTTCATCACCTCCTCCACATTCACCGTCATCTTTATGTTTATACCGCAATGGCAGACATAAACACCAATCCGCAGTGCGTCCTTCGGTGCATCATATGCTGGTCCCTTCACAAAACCCTGCATTGGCACTTTCGTATAATCATATTCCCACTTCTCTTCACCCTTCTCTTCACCCATCTCTCTTTCGCCTCCTATTCCTATTTATTTTACGCCCCTATCTTCTCCGCCATCTCTCTCAGTGTTCTTGAGCCTATACACGTCTCCTCCTCTATCTCCGATACTGATGGTCTTATCTTCGCTTTTCCGCCCGCGAGCAGCGATAGAAGTGCGCCAGCCGCAGCTTTGCCCTGCGCTACACTGTCCGGAATATCCTTTGGACCCTGTGCACAGCCTGTTATAAAGATACCTTCCACTTCCGTATCCACAGGTCTGAGCTTCGGATGCGCCTCCTTTGCAAAATGGTCCGCAGTTTGTGATATGCCCAGCATCTTCAGCAGCTTCTCCGAGCCATCACTCGGTCTCAATCCCACACCCAGCACTACAAGGTCCGCTTCAAGTTCATACGCCTCACCCAGCATTGTATCTTCCGCTCGCACCACTACACGGTCACTACCTGGCTTTTGATAGATTTCAGCGGCAAGCCCCCTGCGATAACTGATACCTTCTTCCTTCACTCTATCATAAAACTCCTCAAATCCTTTTCCAAATGCCCTCACATCCTGATACAGAATCGTTATGTTACAATCAGGTACCTTCTCCTTCAATAAGTGCGCCTGCTTCGCTAAATACATACAGCATACCCGCGAACAATACTCATATCCCGTTTGCTTGTTCCTCGAACCCACGCAAGATATGAAGACTGCATCCTTCGGCTCTTTCCCATTTATTATCATCTTCCCCATCGTTGGTCCACTGGCTGACGAATATCGCTCAAATTCCAGTCCATGTATCACATTCGGATACACACCATATTTATACTCCGGTGAGACCTTCGGGTCTATAACGTCGTAGCCGGTTGCTACTATTATGCCCCCTACCGTCAACTCCACTATCTCATCCTTCATATCGTGCCTGATTGCATTCGCATCACAGACAAACACACACGGCGGTACCTCATTCTTCGTCACTTCCTCACCTTGCTCCTTCTTCTTCACTCCTTCCAGCGTGCTCTCCAGTGTCGCCTTACCACACTTGCCCTTCGTTACCATCAAACAGTGCTCGCCATCCACCGTGTATATCGCAGGTATAGCAAAAGGATGCGGTCTGTAAATTGCACTCCTCTTCTGCAATCCCAGATCATATTCGTTCGGGAATCTGTTCTTCAATCTACATGCATCGGCACATGATGAGCATCCGGTACATTTATTCTCATCTACATACCTCGCCTTCTTCAAGACCTTCACTTTGAAATTCCCGACCGAGCCTTCTACTCCTATCACCTCAGAATAGGTCATCAAATCTATGTTCGGATGCGCACCCACATCCACCATCCTCGGCGTTAAGATGCATGCTGAACAATCGAGCGTTGGGAACGTCTTATCAAGCTGTGACATGTGCCCGCCAATAGAAGGTGTCCTCTCAACCAGATGTACCTTGAAGCCCGCCTCTGCTATATCCAGTGCGGCATACATACCTGCTATTCCGCCTCCTATCACCAGTGCTTCCTGAGCCACGCTTATCTCCTTCTCCTCCACCTTACCCAGAAACGCACCTTCTACTTTGTCCCTTATCTCCGTCATCACTCGCTTGGTTGCATCCTCTACTTCAACTCCTGCTCCTGCCCCCTTCTCCTCAGCTTCCGTCGCCATATACTCTCACACTTCTTCCCTTCGCATTATCATCATATAAATTTTTTGCTTTTTTCGCTTTTTCGCTCACACCACCCGACTAAGGCACAAGCCTTCTCCTATCCCTCGGAAACAGTACCACCTCCCTTATATTCCCTATCTCCAGCATGCTCATCAACAGGCGCTCAACGCCCAATCCCCAACCCGCATGTGGAGGCATACCATACCGAAAAGCTTCGAGATAAAACTCAAAACTATCGGCACTCAACCCTTTCGATTCTATCTTACTTTTAAGTAGCTCGTATGAATGCACACGCTGAGAGCCCGATGCGAGTTCCAGTCGAGGGTGCATCAGGTCGAACGCATCGCATATATCACTGCGATGTGCAGATGGCTGTGCATAAAAGGGCTTTATCGCTGATGGCCAGTCGGTGATGAAATAATGCTCCCCTATCATCTCACCCAGCATCTGCTCAGCGGAAGTACTCAGGTCTTCTCCCCATTCTATATGCTCACCTGCTTCTGATAGCATTTCTATCGCCTCGTCATAGGTTATACGCTTGAATGGCAACTTCGGCACCTCCAGATCCACTCCCAGACTGGATAAACCCGGATAATCCGCGATTCGGGCGTATACAAATGCGATAAGCTCCTCCAATATCGCCATCACATCCTCCATCGTTGCAAATGCAACTTCTATATCCGCAGACGTGGCTTCATTCAAATGGCGGGTTGTATCATGCTCCTCAGCTCTGAATATCGGCGCAATCTCATACACGCGGTCAAAGCCAGAAGCCATGAGCATCTGCTTATATAACTGCGGGCTCTGGTTCAGGAATGCCTCACGCTCGAAATAGGAGATGGGGAAGAGCGCAGTGCCGCCCTCTGTTGCCGCACTCACCACCTTCGGCGTGTTTATCTCTATAAATCCATGTTCATCAAAGAAGTCCCGCATCGCTTTGAGTACCCGACTCCGAATGATGAAGATATGCTTTACTCGCTCTCTTCTGAGGTCCATGAACCTCGCATCCAGCCGCGTGTCCAGTTCGGCAACCACTTTATCCGTGGTGTCAAGCGGTAAAACCGGCGATGCCTCGCTCAGTACTTCCATTCGCTCTGGTATTATCTCATAGCCCGCGGGTGCTTTCTCCTCGCTCTTCACTCTCCCCTCTATCGCCACCACCGATTCTCGTGGCACTCTCTTCACTCTCCTGAACAGTTCAGCATCCACATTACCCCTGTGCAGTGTGACCTGCGCCAGACCCTTGAGGTCGCGGATTATAAGGAAGAATACGCCACCCAGGTCTCGCTTCTCATGCACCCAGCCCGCTATACATACCTGCTCACCGTCATTCGCAGCGCTCAGTTCGTCTGTATATCTCCGATTACCAAGTTTCATAGTCATTTCATACTTCATACATCATACTTCATTCATACTTCACCAGTTTCAATGCCGGTTCTCCTTTTATCTGCGTTATAATCTGCATCAATCTGTCCATCTGTTCTGCACTGCCCTCGGCACAGATGACAGCAGAGCCCTCTCCTCCCTCCACTCCCCCTGCACCCATTGGGAATGCGTTACTCGCACCCAGTATCTTCAAAGCCTCAATCTCTGTAATTACCTTACCGTATACGGGCATCAAGCCCACAGGCTTGCCTACCGACTTATAAAACCTGCCTATTCCAACTCGCTTCGCCGCCTCTGTAACGGGATATGGTATGGTCTTCTCAATACCCACCGGGATGATGAAATTTACACCCCTCGCCATCACCGTTCCGATTGCAGAGCCTATCGTGCCACCTGCGGGGTTTGCCATGAGAATGCCCGCTGTACCATTTACATCCAGTGCATTTGCACCCTTTATGAAGACATCATCTGCTCTTAACTCCTCCAGAGCCTCATCAAGCGGTACATCGCTTATCCTCCCTTCTCTTATGATAAGTTCCTTACCTCGTTCCTCCTTAGGTACTATACAGGTGCCCCTGGCAGTAATTACACCTGCTGCAAACCTCTCCTTCTCTATCTTCGCCACAGCCTCATCTTTATCTCGCAGTGCATTCAGAAGCTCCTCGGCTACATACGCGTTTGTGGTTCCCAGTCCTATTATAATGGTTCCATGTTCCAGTGCTCGCTCTACCTCCTCCAGCTTCCTTACCGCTTTTGCAATCAATCGCTTCGATTCCGAAGGTGTAAGCACAATCAAGACCTTCGCATCTTCTTCAGCCATGATAGATAGATGAGCGATGTCTCATTTAATAATAATTATGCAATTATGCCGCATCCAATCTGCGCACTATTCCCCGCACATACTCATCAGCCTCAAGGTCCACGGTATCAAATTTGCGGAATTCGCTTATCACCGCTTCCTCTATCTTCCTCAAGCCCTCCTCGCTCCTCGCTTCCATTCTGAGTATAATAACCGGAGAAGTGTTCGAGCGGCGGATGAGTGCCCAGCCATCATACTCCAGAAACTCTATCTTCACACCATCTATGTCATTACCTTTAGCATCTGTTCGCCTCCTGTATCGCTCAGGTTGCTCCGCCGCCAGCTCGCGATACCTCCGCTCTACAATATTAGAAACTCGCTCCTTCTCTTCGTCATTCACTACTGGCAGTCTTATCTCCGGTGTATTCACGTATCTGCTGAGGAAGTCCTCTAACATCTTATCCACGATATTCACATCTTGATGGAGCCGGAGCTCCGCAGCAGTGAGGAGTAAGAGTTCGGAGAATGCAAACACGGCATCGTCAGCGCGATTATTCTTCTCGAAGTACACATGCCCCGACATCTCACCACCTGCAACGGCAGATACTGCCTCCATCTTCGATTTTATGAATGAAAAACCGGTCTTATATTCCACAGGCACGCCACCGTTCTCAATGATTATCTCCTTTATAGCATCCGAGCATTTTGTATCATACACGATCTTTGCATTCGGATGCTCCTTCAAGATATGCTTGCATAGCAGAGCCAGAATCTGTTCCCCTATTATCATCCGCCCGCGTGGCGATACTGCACCCGCACGGTCACCATCGGAATCGGATGCGAGCCCGATGTGAGCTTCATTACTCGCCACCGCGTTATGCAAATCCTCGAGATAGCGTGGAATTGTGGGGTCTGGCAGATGATGTGGGAAATTACCATCCGGCTCACAATAAAGTTCTATCACCTCTGCACCCAAGTCGCGGAATATAGGAGGGGCAATCACGCCGGTTGTGCCATTCCCGGCATCATATACGACCTTTAAGCCGGCTAATGGCTTTGTCCGCTGCTCCTCCTCCTGTTCCTTCAGCTTCTCTATCTCTGACTCTGCTATTGATATTGCATCCCTCAATCCGAGCTTGCCTGCAACAGCCTTTAATGCCAGCGCCTCCCATCTCTCACGCAGAATTACATTCGCACATACCATACGATGGTAATCGTTCAGGACATCCACATCCTCTATTTCACCTTCAACTCCTGCATCTGCACCTGCACCACTGGTTCCCCCGGCTTCAAGCTCTTTAGCTATGTTATACATCTCGTCTATCTGGTCAGAGGTGGTGCTTTCTGAGCCGATGCAGAGTTTGAAACCGTTCCATTCCTTATCAAGATGGCTACCCGTAACTTCTACACCACCATCGGCATTGAACAGCCAGGTAGCGAAATACATCAGTGGTGTGGAGCTTACCCTGTCCTGGGGTGCTATATCTATAACGTGAACGCCCCTGCTCACCATCGCTTCGGCAAATGCCTCTTTTATTCGCTTCGAGCTGGTTCTAACATCCTTACCAATGATAACCCTCAGCTCTTCAGGCTCTTTTTTACGCCGTCTTCGCAGTAGCTCCACGTATGCCAGACCCGTAATAGTGCAGAACTCATCACTGAGCTGGAAGTCTGGACTGTTCTCATCGGCAATCCCCCTTATGTCATTCGCCCTGTATGTTGTCCTGTCTATTATAGCCATTGCTCCTGCTCATGCTCCTGTTCCGAGCCCAAAAATATCTCTCTCACCTTGTCCTCACCCTCCCTTGGACCACGCATAATTAACAAATCTCCCTCCTTCAGTACTGCATCGCCACCCGGATTATAGACCCATTTACCATCTGCTCTGCGAATTGCCAGTATAAACATCCCGGTTCGCGTCTCTATCTTCAAATCTCGCAGCGTATTTCCAAATATCGCACTGTTCCTCACTTCCATCTTCAATATTACCTCATCTGATTCCCTTACAGATGCTGAAAATACTGGATGCAGCTTTATATCCCTGAGCACCACATCCGCAATCTCATACGCGGCATCGGATATCGTCTCCGATGAGATAGCCACATGGAGTATCCCCCTGAGCTCGTCGAAGTTGGTCTTACTCGTCACTCCCCGCGCTGCTTTCATCACCAGTATCTCCAGTTCATCCTTCATCCGGTCCATCGTGTCTTCTAAATCCTTCACCTCTGCCGCAATCTCTTTACTCTCGAACATGACTGCGGAATATGCCAGTCCAACCGTGAGCTCAGAGAGGTTCTTCATATCTGCCATGAAGTCCGCAATCTCTTCTGTTATCCTCTTCCTGGGCTTTGGCTCTCCTTCCTTCGCTTCCTCCCCTTCCGCTCCTTCTTCACCCTCTCTCTTCACCCTCTCTCTGTACTCTTCTCCTGTTGCCAGTCTGCAGAATGCAGGTATCCCCTCTGTTGGTCCTGAGATGATAATCAGGTCGCCTTCCTTCAATCGTTCGCTACCCGAGGGCAGATATATCCATTTTGAACCCCTCTTTATCGCTAATACGCTCATACCAGTCTCAGTCTCGAGCTTTAACCCCTCAAGTGTCTTATTTGTCAATTCAGACGCGGGCTTTATCCTCACATTTATCACTGCCTCCTCGAAATCGCTCCTGTCCAGATACTGTGTTATATCAACCGATTCTGCTATCTTCGCTATGTCGCCAGCCGCACTGGCTATCTTCTCTGCCGCTGAAGCTATCTGTAATATCCCGGCAAATTCTACCGCATCATCCATGTTACGCGCACCGAGCATTATAGCAATACGCATCTTATACAGGAGCGAATGCATCTTCTCTTCTAATTTATACACCTCCTTCGCTATCTCCGGGTTGCTATATAAAACTGCGGAATATGCGAGATCAACCATCGAGCCCGAGATGTCCTTCATCTGCACTAAGACATCCTTAACGTTAAAAGTGCCTGCATCTAACATATCTGCTATGCGAATCACCCCTCCTCTTCGCACCTTAGCCTTATCTTTTATCTTAAATCCACAAGTCCATTGTTTATTATCTTCTTTCCTATGTATAAAGTAATCATTTAGTAGTTGATAAAAGGATGGGGTCGTAGGGTAGAGGATATCCTGTCAGGTTCCGGACCTGACGACCTGGGTTCAAATCCCAGCGACTCCGTACAAACTTTCTTAGAAAGAAAGTTTGACTTTACAGGTTTTCTCTTTGTAAAGAAGATGTGTATGAGAGCGATAGTGCGAAGGTCGCGGATAAGCGGTGAAATAGATGCCCCACCTTCTAAGAGCTACACGCATAGAGCAATCGCAATAGCATCACTTGGTGCGCGGACGCGGAGTGAGCTCATAGCCCCTCTTATCTCTGAAGATACAGAAGCGACGATAAATGCTGCAAAATCTCTGGGTGCTGTTGTAGAGCTCGAAGGAGGGAGTAAGAAGATAGTGATAGAAGGCGTGGAAGGCAGACCTGCTACACCAGATGATGTGATAAACGCTCAGAACTCTGGCACCACACTCCGATTCTTCACAGCAATCTCCGCTTTGTGCGAAGATGGTGCTTCGGTAATAACCGGGGATGCATCGTTAAGGAAGAGACCAAACGGTCCACTGCTGGCATCATTGAACGAGCTCGGTGCGGAGGCATTCTCGACAAAGGGGGATGGCACAGCGCCAATAGTAATAAAAGGCAAGCTAAGGGGTGGTGATACTGATATAGATGGCTCTATTAGCTCGCAATTTGTGTCCGCACTGCTCATTGCTTGCCCACTTGCGGAGCGCGAATCTCATATCAGGGCAAAAAACCTTATATCCGTGCCATATACGAGGATAACGGTTGAGATACTAGCAAAAGCGGGGGTGGAGGTGGAAGTAGAAGTAGAAGAGGGGGAGGGTTCAGGTTTATATCACGATTCTAATTCTACTACTAATACTCTTACGTTCCATGTGCCCGTGGGCAAGAGCTACGACCTGCGAGCATTCACGATACCCGGTGATTTCTCCTCTGCTTCCTATCTCATGGCTGCTGCGGCACTTACGGATTCCAAATTGAGGGTCAGGAATCTCTTACCCTCCGCACAGGGTGATTCCCGAATAGTGGATATAATAAGCGATATGGGTGTGGATATAAGATGGTATAGAAGTAGCGGTGTTGTAGAGGTAAGGGGAGGGGAATTGAGAGGAATAAGTATAGATATGAGTGAGAATCCTGACCTGGTACCCACGGTATCAGTTCTGGCGGCTGTTGCTGAAGGTAATACTGAGATAACAGGTGTTCCACATCTGAGATATAAGGAGACCAACAGATTGAACATTCTCGCGGGAGAATTGCGGAAGCTGGGTGTGAAGATAAAGGAGCAAGCGGATGGATTATTGATAGAGGGTATAGGGGCTAAGGGTAATTTGAAATCAGCGGAGGTGGATTCGCATGGTGACCACAGGTTAGCAATGGCACTGACACTCGCGGGTCTATGTACACCTGGTGAGACGGTGATCAGGGATGTGGAATGCGCAAGTGTTTCCTATCCCACTTTCTTTGATGATATCCGCCGGCTGGGTGCTGATATTGATATTATGGCTTAATCCTCCGTTTAAGTAAAGGGCGTATCAATTATACTTTTATTCTACTTTTATTCTCTTACGCCTCTCTTATATTTAATGCATAAGCATGCATAAGCTGATAAGGGACCCGATACATGGATATATAGAGATAGATGAGCTCATTACTGCGCTATTAGACACTGTGGAGATGCAACGATTGCATCGGATAAAACAGTTAGGCTTCTCTTATCTCGTTTATCCTGGTGCGAATCATACAAGATTCGAACACTCGCTCGGCACTTACCACCTCATGAATCTCATCCTCGATAGGTTTGCAATCGCAAGGGAGAGGGAGCAGGAGCTTCGTGTCGCATCTCTTATCCACGATGTCGGACATGGTCCCTACTCGCATGTGATAGAGCCTGTGATAAAGAAATACACAGGTAAAAGCCATGAAGACATCGAAGACATTATTTTCAGCCATGAAGAAGATGAATGCGGAGAATCAACCCATATAGCAGATGTCATTGATAAATATCACCTGGACAGGCAGGAGATACTGGGCTTTATAAAGGGAGATGCGAAGGGCGCTTTTTCTAAGATCCTGAATGGCGAGATAGATATAGATAAGATGGATTATCTGGTACGGGACTCCTTCTATACAGGTGTGGCTTATGGCGTGGTGGACAATATGAGGCTGATTCAGGGATTGGATTTCTTTAATGACCAGCTGGTAATAACAGAGAAAGGATTGCTGCCCGCAGAGTATCTCCTCTTCTCTCGGTTCCTCATGTATCCTTCGGTTTATAGTCATCATACAACGCGAATAGCACAGTTGATGTTCTCACGAGCTGTGGAATCTCTCATAGAGTCGAGCCCTTCGCCACTTGATTATGCACTCGCATTACGAGTAATGGACGATTATGAGATAGATACAACACTGCGTAACGCCGGTGGCTATCCAGAGGAGATGATAACCAGGATTAACGAGCGGCGATTGTTCAAACGTGCACTATATATACAGTTGAATATGCTGGAGGAGAACCTGATGGAGGAATTGAGAGAAGAATCCCGTGTGAGGGAATTGGAGATGGAGATAAGCAAGCGAGCAGGTGTGGATGAGAAATATCTCATACTGGACGTCCAGAGCGATATAGGGGCTTTTTTAAAAGAGAGCGAAGCGCAGGTAGCTATACACAATGAGATAAGAAGTTTGAGTGATGTTTCTGAACTTGTGAAGATGCTCAACAGGGCATCTTATGATTTCCGTAGATTGGGTATTTACACACCCATGAGGTATCGAGCCGCGGTGAAGAGAGCGGCAGAGGCAATACTATGCCATTAAAGGAAGCTATGCTGTATACAAATGCAAATGCAAAGGTGCGTTGCAATGTTTGCGCGCATCACTGTCTCATACCAGAGGATGGGTTCGGGATATGCCGGACGAGGCAGAATAGGGCGGGGAAGCTTTATACACTCATCTATGCTGAAGCTTCTTCTATTAATGCAGACCCGGTGGAGAAGAAACCTCTGTATCATTTCTATCCTGGCAGTTATGTCTTCTCACTCGGTACGATCTCGTGCAATTTCCGCTGCAAGCACTGTCAGAACTGGGGTATCTCAACTGCACGCCTGGGTGATATCCAGACATTTGCGATATCTCCGGAAGAAGCAGTCAGGCGAGCGAAGCAAGCCCACTGCGATGGCATCGCATGGACGTATAACGAGCCGACGATATGGTTTGAATACACCTATGACTGTGCCAGACTGGCGAAAGCCGAAGGACTTTACACTGTTTATGTGACCAATGGTTATATGAGTGAGGATGCTTTGAATGAAATAGCACCATTCTTAGATGCTGCGAATGTGGATGTGAAGGCATTCTCCGATTCATTCTATAAACGAATCTGTGGCGCCCGGTTAGAGCCCGTGCTGGAGACCTGTGAACGGATGCTTGAGAAGAAGATACATCTTGAACTCACATACCTGATTATACCCGGTTATAACGACAGCAGGGAGGAGATAAAGCTGTTCGCTGACTGGGTAGCCGGGTTAAGTACAGCAATACCTGTGCATTTCTCGAGGTTTTACCCCGCACATCTGATGCTTGATGTGCCACCAACCAGTATCGAGAGTTTAGAGATGGCTCATGACCTTGCTAAAGATGCGGGTATTGAGTATGTATATCTGGGGAACATCCCGGGGCATCATTATGAGAATACCTACTGCCCTGAATGTGGCGAGTTGCTCATCCACCGTATGGATTATCGTGTGAAACGAAGAATAAGAAGTCCCAGATGTCCCGCTTGCGGGCGTGACATAAACATAATACTGTGATTATGGATTGTGATTGTTGATGCTCACGTCATTCACGATATCTCCTTCTCCCTTATGTATGTTCCCTCCTTCAGCTTATCTATCATGTATTCACAGGCTCTGAATGCATCCTTACGGCGCTTTGAAGCTACAATAACGAGAACGATACTATCGCCCACTCTCAAACGCCCCTTACGATGTACAACCTCTACTGCTTCAACCTCAAACCTCGCCAGAACATCTCGCTTCAATCTCTCCAGCCTGTCCTCGTCCCTCACTTCCACTTCCATGCCCTTTATCCCTGCTCCACCACGAACCACACCCAGGAAGGTGACAATAGCACCTACATCTTCGTTCCTTCTCCTTCTCACTTCTTCCACTAACTCCTCAATTGTTTGTACTATGTTTATGTCCGACTCTGCTATCACAAAGTCTCCCCCCTTCTTTGCTTTACTTTATATCTGAGGGATGTATCTTCTTATGAGAATATAAATGGGTGTGGGTGCTGAGCGAATACCGTGGGACGATTACTGGATGAGCATTGTGGAGGACGTGGCGAAGCGTTCTACATGCTTAAGAAGGCAGATAGGTGCATTGGTGGTTAAGAACAATATTATAATATCTACGGGTTATAATGGTGCACCAAGGGGATTCCCCCATTGTCTTGACGTCGGGTGTCGACGCGATAGGTTAAAGATCGCCTCGGGCGAGAGGCATGAGGAGTGTATTGGTGTTCATGCAGAGCAGAATGCACTACTCCAGGCAGGCAGAGATGCAGAAGGTGCTACTCTATATGTGAATTCATATCCCTGCAAGATATGTGCCAAACTGATAATAAATGCGGGTATAAAGCGCGTGGTGATGTCAGGTGAATATAGTGATAGGGAAGGACTGGAGTATCTACGCCGGGCTGGCATAGAATTGACATTTCTATAGCCTATAGTGCAGTGTGCAGTTAGCGATAGCGAATACGGAAATCCCGAAACTCGCCTGTATAGTCCTCCCATCTCACTTCCACAGATGATACCTTCGCCGCTGGTGGTCCATAATGGCAGAATTCAATCAGTTCATCCACCTTGTTCTTATCTCCCTCGAAGACCGCTTCTACCCTCCCATCTCTAAGGTTTCTCACCCAGCCCTTCACTCCCCTCAAATTCGCTTCATCCCTCGTCGTGTATCGAAATAACACACCCTGTACTCGCCCTTTTATGAATACGTGTGCCCTTACTTTTTGCTCGCCCTCTTCCTCCATTTTATCTCTATCACTCTCTATAAGCCAGCTCATATATATTCAATCGTTTGGCGTGTATCCGAAGTCGCCGCCCGAACGAAGCGTCTCACCCGAAATTTAGCCAGAAGACCATTCGCTGTAACACGGCATTTAATTCGAGGTTGTTGTATCCATCAGCAACTTGGTGACATAACGGTTTGAGCGTATCTGAAGTTCCCAAAAGGGGAATTTGGACGGAGTGCCAAAGGCACGAAGCCCGTCCTATAATGTTAGAATGTTAGAGATGTAAAAGGTAATTACATATCGCTTTGTAAAATGATGTTAATGTTACTGTTTCAAATATAGCATCTGGTCTTGTCTTTTTCAGAGATTCTTTGTCAAGTGAGCCCCAAAGTGCAGCAACCGTGTACATATCTGCTTTCTTTGCTGCAATAATATCCTTAGATTCATCACCTACTGCCCAGCAATCCTTAGCGGTAATCCGCAAACGATTTGCAGCCTCAATAAATGGTGCTGGGTGCGGTTTATGTTGTAGTCAACGAGTGTTTGGTCTAAGTCAAAAATGAGGGCTTTTATTATTCTTTTTACCCAAATTCAACGTCATTTGAATTGAGTTCTTACGGTGATTTTTCTTTTTGTCTTGATTTAACAACTCCTTCTTTACACGCTTCATTTCTCTTATTACCAAATCTATGTCATCATCGTTTTCAAAGACTATATCAGCTTGTTTCTCTGAAATCAATTGAGCGTTACCACTCGTCTTTGGATGATCAATTAGATCTGATGGATGCTTCAAAACAACGAGGATGCGTTTTTGCTCCTTGCAAAATTTTACAGTATGCATAGTGCCACCTTTTATGCCAGTTTCAACCACAAATACAGCTAATGATAAACCACTTTGAATTCGATCTCTATCCACAAAATATCTACGATTAGCTTTTGTGCCCCAGGAGTATTCAGAAACAAGCGCACCATTGTTTTTAAGTATGGCATTCGCAAGTTCCTTGTTTTTACTGGGGTAAACAGTATGCAATCCATGAGCTAAGACGGCTATAGTTATACCATTGGCACGTAGCGCGCCTTGATGTGCCGCTGCATCAATGCCTTTTGCTAAACCACTAACCACAACATATCCTCTTTTTGCAAAAAGGGCACCAAGTCTTTCTGCTGCATCAATACCATACTCTGTCGGTTCTCTTGTTCCAACGATCGCGATACAGTCCTTATTTAAAGCATCAATGTTTCCACGAACATGTAATAACACAGGGGGATTAGAAATCTGCGAAAGACATTTGGGATACTCTGGGCTCACCATCGAAATTATATGGATATTATGTTCTTGTGAATGCTCCCATATCTCATGGGCTTTATTCCAGCCATTTGTGACCGCTTGAATGTCAGGCACGGAAATCCTCCCAAATCTCTCTTTTGCCTTTTTAAGTATCTCGATTAAATCCGATGGATCGGACGGCTTGAACGAGGGGAATATAGAAAGAACCTTCTCAATGGTTTTTGGTCCAACCTTTGAGGTTTCTTCCAATGTCAATATAGGTATTGGGTCCATACTTACGAATCCCCATTCGTTTGAGTTTTGATAGTTTCACCAAGCGCAAGCAATGCGACTATTTTAGCTCCAGATTGCTGTTGATTGCTTTTTTATAATAATTTATAATAAAAATACTCTCCAGATTGTGGATCTATTCTCCTTTCATCCTTTTTTATATCAATATCAAGAATCATGCTGGAGAACTCATTCATGTCTTTGTATGGTCTCCACGCTTGGGATAATATTTACCAATACCAAGAGTTTCTATATGGTTTGGATCTGATTCAATCCGCCTATTCATCACAGGATCTCGAAATATTCGACATTGCATTGCCTCATCCTCGTTTATTTAGTCACTCAGGAATTTCATATTATACCAAAAGAATAGAAGAATAGAAGCGATGATAAGGGTATGTATACTCCGAATAGAAGGCACGAACTGTGAATTTGAGACCTGTCTCGCTTTCGCTCGACTGGGCGCTTCAGCAGAGATAGTGCATCTCAACCAATTGACAGGTGCGGTGAAGGAGCGAGACAGGAGGAATCTTACTGATTACGACCTGCTGGTGATTCCCGGAGGTTTCTCCGCGGGCGATTATGTACGCGCTGGTGCGATATTTGCAGCACGATTGAGAGGCAGTCTGGGCGATGAGATAGAGGAGTTTGTAGCTGAGGGTAAACCCATATTGGGTATATGCAATGGATTCCAGGTACTCGTGGAACTCGGACTGCTACCCGGTACTGATGATGGTGTGCGCGCGGTATTGACAACGAACAGTACTGCACATTTTGAATGCCGTCCCACACTCCTGAAGCATGAAAACCGTGGCAAATGCATCTTCACACGCGGTATAGAGCATGGCTCAATATTGAAGATGCCATGTGCACATGCCGAGGGGAAGTTCTTCATTGCGGATGAGAGGTATATACAACGCATGGAGGATAACGACCAGATAGTATTCCGGTATGTGGACCCGGATGGCAATTATGCACCCTATCCCTGGAATCCTAATGGTTCTATTTACAATATCGCCGCGATATGCAATCCTGAGGGGAACATACTGGGTTTAATGCCACATCCTGAGCGTGCTTTTTATCCATGGCTGGATACCGAGTGGTGGAGAAGGGAGGGGATGGGGAAGGTGCGGGGGAGAAGGGGAAAGAAAGAGCCATCATACGGCGATGGAAAGAGGATATTTGAGTCCATCCTGAACCATCTTCAAGCTCATGTTTATATGTGATACTATCCATTATTGTGATAAAAGATAGGATAACAGTAGAAAGGAGTGTGAGTACAACTGGTGCACAAGAGACCAAAAGATAAATGGAAGGCGAAGCAATGGTATACAGTTCTGGCACCGAAGATGTTTGGCGAGGTGAAGGCGGGCGAGACAGTGGCAGATGAGCCTTCAAAGTTGATAGGTAGACGGATAGAGATGACTCTTGGAGACCTCACGGGGAAGATGATAAAGAATTCAAACCTGAAGTTGCTATTGGAGATTGACGATGTGAATCATACAACGGCTTATACCAGGTTCATAGGACATAAGATGGATACTGGCTATTTGCGGAGTCTGGCGAGGAAAGGAATCTCCAAGATAGACTCCAATATTGATGTCATGACGAAAGACGGCGAGAAGCTGCGGGTAAAAACTTCTTGCTTCACGCTGAAGAAGGCGAGTGAGGCGCAGGTGAAGCAAATAAGGAAGATGATGGAGGAGATAATTATAAATAGAGCAAAAACATTGGAATTAAACAAGTATGTTCAGGAGATAATTCTGGGTAAGTTATCCTCTGACATATACAAGGTTGCGAAGAAGATATACCCACTGAGAAGGGTTGAGATAACGAAGACAGAGCGTTATGGAGTGCAAGAGAAAGAGGAGAGGAGATGAAGATAAAGTTCCTTGGCGGTTGCAATGAGGTTGGTCGTTCTGCGATATTGATTGATGATAAGATAGTCATGGATTATGGACTCAGACCTTCTGAGCCACCAGAAGTACCGGTTGAGGGTGCTTTCCCGAAGTCTGTTATCGTATCGCATGCACACCTTGACCACTCGGGTATGGTACCGAGTTTAATGCCCGAGCACAAGAAGCGAGTGCCCGAAGTATATCTGACTCCGGTGACGCGGGATTTGACTCAGCTCCTTAGCAGGGATACGATAAAGGTAGGCAGGGAACAGGGGTTTAGTTTCTTTGATGAGGGCAATATCCGGAGGATGGACCGGCATACACACACGGTGAATTATGGCGAACAGATCATACTGGACGGTTCTGATTATGATGCAGAATATGAGATCATGTTATACAATGCAGGTCATATACCCGGTAGCTCATCCATATACCTGAGGAAAGAGAGTGAAGATATAAGCCTCTTCTACACGGGTGATATAAAATTGGGTGCAACACGGTTGATAAACAGTGCTCAACCTGCTGAATACCCACAATCTGATATCTTACTGATAGAGAGTACATACTATGGCAGGGAGCACCGCGACAGGAAGGAGCAGGAGCGTGAATTTGTTGATTCTATAAAAGAGACGGTAGAATCCGGTGGTAATGCGATTGTGCCCTGTTTCGCGGTAGGCAGGACGCAGGAAATAGTGATGATACTCCATTCTTATGGGGTTACACCATACGTAGATGGTATGGGTCTGAGTGTGTTCAGCCTGTTCAAGCACTATCCGGAATTTTTAAAGGATGCGAAAGCGCTAAATGATGCCTTCGCTGATGCTATCTTTGTGAACTCGAAGAAGCGCAAGAAAGCTCTCTCTGAACCTTCTGTTATTGTCACTACCGCCGGTATGCTCAATGGAGGACCGGTGCTGTATTATCTGAAGAAGATACACGAAGACCCGAGGAGCAAGGTTCTCCTCACTGGTTATCAGATAGAGGGTACGAATGGCAGGCGATTAATCGAGCAGGGCTGTGTAGAGACGAAAGGGGAACTGATGAAGGTGAATGCGAGTGTGGAGCAGTATGATTTCTCTGCACATGCAGGTGACTCAGAGTTGAAGGAGCTGGTGGCTCGGTTCTGCAATTCAGGTACAGAGATTGTATTCCCGGTGCATGGTGAGCACACAGAGGAGTTCGCATCATGGGCGAGGGATAAATTTGGATGTGAAGCAATCGCACCGAAGAATGGAGAAGAATTTATAATAAAATAGCTTCACTCTCATTACATATCATATCGCGCCGGTAGTGTAGTGGTATCACAGAGGCTTGCCAATCCTCTTATGAGAGGGGTAAGGAGGAGTAAAGAGCCTCTAACTCGGGTTCGAATCCCGGCCGGCGCATGTCCTTGTAAAGGACTATAACTATAATTTACAATCGTACCGGACCCGCATCCTCAAAACCCTCCCTCTTACCCATACCCGCATCACGTGTCAACTCCTGGGGCTTGAATAAGAGCTTTATCACATTCCGTGCGTGCTCCCTCGCTCTTCGCTCCGCGAGCCATGCCAGCTCCTTATCATCTTTCGCCTCATCCTCGTACACGAAGACCTCAATTATATGCGTGGAGGTGAGAAGTTGTGCGGCAATGATACCAAGAGAAGCCTCATGCGCGCATTGCTTATCTATATCCGCGGGTCCGGGCATCGCAAATGCCATCACGATATCACAGCCCTTCTCCTCTATCAGCTTCTTTGCCGCTACTGGCAGGTCTTTCATGCCCGGCACCGTGTATCGCTCTATACTGACAGATGCGGCTTTCTTGAGCTCATCTATCGCCACAGCAGCCATATCATAGCGTGCAAACGTTGTATCCGCAATACCAACTTTCTTCGTCACCCGAATTCTCTCCTCGCTCCTCTACACTAACTCCACTACACTATACACTTCACCTTGAAATAAAAAAATAGTAAAGCTTATATCTCTGCCCCTCCTCAGAGAGTAGATGGAGGAGGAATGGTAGAAATAGACATGAATAGGGTGGATGGGATAATAGACAGATATGAGGGTGAGAGGGGCGTCTTGATCCAGATGCTTCTTGATCTCCAGAGCGAATTCAATTGGATACCAAAGGAAGCGATTGCGCGAATAAGTGAGCGGATGCGCATTCCAAAGAGCCAGATATACCGTATAGCGAGCTTTTATAAAGCGATGAGTCTTAATCCCGTTGGGCGACATCTGATACAGGTATGTCTGGGTACTGCATGTCAGGTGCGTGGTGCACCCAAGATTATGGACCGCGTAAAGGAGAGTCTGGGTATAGAGGAGGGTGAGACTACGCCGGATATGAGGTTCACCCTTAGACGTGTGAACTGCCTTGGCTGCTGCGCTATGGGACCGGTAGTGGTGGTAGATGGTAATTATCACGGCAGAGTAACGCCATCGGGAGTGAAGGACATCCTGCAGCGCTACAAGTAGCTACAAGTAGCAGTAGTAAGAGGAAATGCCTCAAGTTAGAATTAGGAGTAAGCAAGATTTGTTGGCGTTACAGAAGGCGATATTAGCGAAGCGCGACCCTAACAAGCCACTCATCACTCTATGTTCCGGTACTGCGTGTTGCGCTACCGGTAGTGATGCCGTCGCTGCGGCAATAAAAGCGGAGTTGGAGAAGCAGGGCTTAGCCGATACCGTGAGTTTCAGAAGGACTGGCTGTCATGGGTTCTGCGAGAGAGGACCGATAGTAACCATCTATCCACAGGATATATGCTATCTCAACGTCTCACCAGAGGATGTACCAGAGATAATCAGTAAGAGCATAAAAGGGCACGAGGTCATTGAGCGTCTACTCTATACTGACCCCAATACCGGCGAGCGGATAGTGCATGAATCGGAGATTCCTTTTTATAAGCATCAAACCCGGCTCGTGTTCGGTGCTAACCCCCTGATTGACCCCACAAATATCGAGGATTATATCGCCATTGGTGGTTATCAGGCACTGGCAAAGGTGCTGGAGGAGATGACGCCGGAGGAGGTGCTGGAGGAAGTGAAGAGTGCGAATTTACGTGGACGCGGCGGTGGCGGTTTCCCGGCGGGGCGGAAATGGGAATCAACGAGGAATGCACCCGGTGAACCGAAATATGTGATTGTGAATTGCGATGAGGGTGACCCGGGCGCTTACATGGACCGGTCACTCATGGAAGGTAATCCCCACAGGGTGCTTGAGGGACTGACTATCGGTGCTTACGCGATAGGCTCGCATCAGGGCTTCGTTTACGTGCGGCAGGAGTATCCACTGGCAGTGAAGAATCTCAGTATAGCCCTTGACCAGGCACGGGAATACGGGTTCCTCGGTGATGATATACTCGGTTCCGGCTTCAACTTCGATGTCCGTATCCACAGAGGAGCGGGCGCTTTTGTATCCGGTGAGTCAAGTGCCCTGATGAACGCGATAGAAGGTAAGGTGGGCGAGCCGAGACCGAAGTATATTCATACCTCGGAGAGTGGCATCTGGGAGAAGCCCAGCGATTTGAACAATGTAGAGACGTGGGCTAATATACCATTGATAATAGAGCGAGGAGCTGACTGGTTCAACTCTATTGGTACCGAGCACAGCAAGGGCACGAAGATCTTCTCGCTCGTTGGTGCAGTTAATAACACGGGTCTGGTAGAAGTGCCGATGGGAACAACACTGCGTGATATAATATACAAGATAGGGGGCGGTATTCGCGGCGGTAAGAAGTTCAAAGCGGTTCAGACCGGAGGTCCTTCGGGTGGCGTGATTCCTGAGCAGCATCTCGATGCACCCGTTGACTTCGACGAACTCACTCGATTGGGCTCGATGATGGGTTCCGGCGGTATGATAGTTATGGATGAAGACACCTGCATCGTGGACATAGCGCGTTACTTCGTGGATTTCCTCTGTGATGAGTCGTGTGGCAAATGCGTGCCATGCCGTGAGGGACTGAAACGAATGAGGGATATATTGAACGATATAGTTGCAGGTCGGGGTAAAGAAGGAGACATAGAACTGCTGGAGGAGATAGCGCGGGTGATGAAGAGCGCATCGCTCTGTGCACTCGGAACGACGGCAGCAAATCCCGTGCTGAGCACCATCCGATACTTCAGGGCAGAATATGAAGCGCACATAGAGGAGAAGAGATGTCCCGCACTGGTCTGTAAAGACCTGATCTCGTACTATATACAGCCGGATAAGTGTATAGCATGCATGTTATGCCTGAAGAACTGCCCCTCTGGCGCCATACAGGGCGAGAAGCGGAAGATACACGTGATAGACCAGACGAAATGCATAAAATGCGGTATCTGTTTCGAGGTCTGTCCGCCAAAGGTGAGGGCTGTGGCGAAGATATCGGGTAAACCAGTTCCACCACCATTGCCGGAATCAGAGCGGATAATAGAGAGGAGGGCAAAGAGATGAAGATGACGATAGACGGTAAAGAGGTGGATGCAGAACCCGGACAGACGATTTTAGAGGTTGCACGCATCAATGGTATTCATATACCCACACTGTGTTATCATCCCGCATTAAAGCCCTTTGGTGCATGCCGGCTGTGCTCGGTTGAGATAGAGAGGCATGGGCGTAAGAGGGTTGTTACTGCATGCAATTATCCGGTGGAAGATGGGCTGGAGGTGAGGACGAACTCGCCGGAGATTATAGAGATAAGGAAGATGCTGATTGAGCTACTACTCGCTCGTTGCCCGGAAGAGAAGCGGATACAGGAGCTTGCGCGGGAATATGGTGTAGCGGAGCCCCGTAGCCGGTTCACACTGGAGAATGAACATTGTATCCTCTGTGGGCTGTGTGCGCGCGTATGTGAGGAGCTGGTGGGTGTATCGGCGATAAACTTTATAAGTCGCGGTGTTGAGCGTAAGGTGGGGACACCCTATGAAGAGCTCTCGGACGACTGTATCGGCTGTGGCTCCTGCGCACTCGTGTGCCCGACCGAGGCAATCCGCCTGAACAGGTGTATATACCCGACAACACCGGAGGATGTGACAGCGATAGAGGAGCACTACCTGGAAGGTGAGCGGGATGAGTATATAGGTGTATATTCAGCTTTAATCGCCGGTAAATCATCACTTAGAGGTCAGGACGGTGGCATGGTCACCGCTCTACTCATCTCCGGGATTGAGAATGGTCTCTTTGATGCCGCACTCATTGTGCGTCGTATCAGTGGTTATAAATCAGAAGCTGTTATCACAGCGGATGTGGAAGCGATAAAAGATGCGAGTGGCACGAAGTATCTCCGTGTGCCGATGATACCGAAGATAGAGGAGGCGTTACATTTACACTCCGAATGGAGGCGTATAGCGGTAGTAGGAACGCCCTGTGAGGTTCGTGCAGTGAGGAAGCTACAGCAGCGGCAGCAGCTTGGCAACGTGGAGCCCACGCTTATAGGGCTGTTCTGTTTCGAGAGTTTCGACTATGAAGGACTGAAGGACTTCACAAGGACACGATTCGGGATTGAGCTTGACGAAGCGGCTAAGACACAGATAAGCCATGGGAGGTTTATTATCGAGAGTAATGGACGTGAGTACTCATGCGATGTTGGTGAGCTCGCAACTCACGTTCGTGAAGGTTGCGCATTCTGCACCGACTTCGTATCGCGACTGGCGGACATCTCTATTGGCTCGGTTGGCAGTCCAGATGGGTATTCAACGGTGATTGTGCGTTCTAAAAAGGGTAGAGAGCTCCTTGAAATGACTGGCTACCGCAGTACAGAGGTGGATAAGCGTGAGATTGTGCGAGTAGCAAGATTGAAGCAGAAGAGAGCGGATAAGAATTTGGGTAAGATTGTGGAGGGTCTATAAAAATTCTAAGATCCAATCCAATGTAGTCACCCCCACTCTAAAGGAGGTGATAAAAAGGGTGTAAAACATTGCTTATAAGGTCTGGCAGTAATAGCAATTAATGGGCAGTGTTTAATCAGGAATAAAGGCTGTTCCCAAATTACCTTCAAATTGTGACGATTGCGAAAAACTTTTTAACCTGAATAATTACTTCTTTAATCACTGTGAGGTAACTTAGCTAACTTAGCGGGGGTTACCGAGTGGACAAAGGTGGCAGACTCAAGATCTGCTCCCGAAGGGGTTCGCGGGTTCGAATCCTGCCCCCCGCATAAGAGATGGTAGTGTTTAAATTCAAATTAGAGGATGGCGATAGAAGATGGCTGGCACGAGCGGCGGGAGAAGTAGCAGAGATGCTAAAGAAGCTTGAAGTGAATGAGATTATAAGAATACTGGATTTTTACGATGCGTCTCTTCTCAATCCTGCATCGCTACATGCACCTCTGGCACGAGAAGAGGAGGAATTGATAAAGAGGCTTGTAGGTGAGAATCGAGTCAAGAACACAATACTGTTGAAGACAAAGGCGCTTATCTTTGCTCCTTCTATACTGGCACCCTCGCCCCGCTATCTGGATTATGGGACTGCGATACATCGCAGATTTTTTATCCGTGGTGCATGGTTCTCCATCATAGCGCTGAACGAAGCATACCTAACGTCCGCAAGTGAGTTGATGCTTAGATACATGATAGAACATGAGATAGCGCAGGGCGAACTTTATAAAGTGCTGTCAGAGCAGAGAGTCAGGAGTCCCGACCGGGAGATGAAAAGGTTGATATATGAGAAAGCGCGGTTACGTGCGATACAGCAATCGGGAATAGAAGAAGAGGAACTGGAGAAGGAGCGGCAATTGATTCTCGAATTATGCTCTAAATACCCCGTTATTCCGGTTCATTTCGCATCTGCCGCCCTGTTCATCTATTTAGATAAGAATTGGGCTACTGTGAAGCAGTTTGGAGTTCCGAGTAAGGACGATGTAGAGGAAGAACTTGCAAAAACCAATTTCAGTGACTGGGCTGATTCATCTCTCGAATTGTTCAGGCTGTTTCTAAAAGAACTGCGGAAGGCGCTCGCCATGACCGGTGTGGAGTATGGAGTAGCGATTGTATGAACACGATTATGAATATGATAGAGGATATTCATGTGGCTATCTGTTTCACCATATACGGTCCTTCTCGCCTGTAGCCCTGTTTCGCATAGTAGGGGCGTACTCCTACCCCGCTCATTACCGCTACCTTCTGGTAACCATAATCAGATGCAATCTCCTCTGCTCGCTTCAATAATCGTGTGCCATAGCCGCGATGCTGCCAGCTCGCTTCTTTTGACTCACCCGGAGGGACCAGTTCACCATATACATGCAAATCACGAACAAGAGCCGCGTGCATAAGTTCTGGTCTATGTATGCTTGCGGATGCATAAGGCAGCCTGAGCCTCAAATGGGCTATCAAAATGTCGTTCTTCATATCTTCGTACGAGATGAAATATTCCATGCCGTCACCTGCTTCATAAGTCCTCGTTACCAGCCGGATAGAACTCTCATCCACGATTCTACCCTGCAACTGCGATAGACCAGCTTCACGGCACCTTATACACCTGCATTTATAGCCCAGTGCCTGCAACCGAGCTTTCACCAGCTGCCTCAAATTGCTCTTCTTAACACCCGCCTCTATGAATTGAGCCGGGATATCTCGTTGTATCCGCTGTATGCGGACCCATTCGGGGATTATCCGCTTCGCATAAGCTATGATTTCAATCGCTTCTTCCTCGCATATCGGGTTGTATTCACCTCGTTTCCAGCGCTCATACAGCTCAGTGCCCCTGACTACCAGTGTGGGATATATCTTCAGGTAATCGGGCATGAATCGGTGGTCATAGAAGATACGGTCGAACATGCGCTTATCCTCCTCTATTGAGGAGCCGGGCAATCCGAGCATCAGGTGAAAGCCCACCTTCAAGCCAGAGTTCCTCAACCTCAGGGTCGCTTCTATTGTATCCTCGACGGTATGCCCACGCTTTATCCCCTCCAGTATATCATTCCTCACATGCTGCACACCCAGTTCGACCTTCGTGGCGCCCATCTCCAGCATCTGGTCTATCTCTCTCTCACGTGCATAATCCGGTCTCGTCTCAAATGTGATGCCGACATTTCTCACCTCTCGCTGCCGTGCCTTTGCCTTCCCGAAGTCTTTCATTGCGTTTAAGCACTGCTGGACGAACCAGCGTTGATAATGGCGGGGTCTCGCAGTCAGTGTGCCGCCCATCAGGATAAGTTCCACCTTCTCAAAATCATGCCCTATCTCCTCCAGCTGGTGCAGTCTCACAGTTACCTGCCTGTAAGGGTCATAGTTACATTGAGCAGCTCTGATAGCTGCGGGTTCTTTACCTACATAGCTCTGTGGCGACCCGAAACTGGAATAAGGACCGCCAGGGCACATGATACACCGCCCATGAGGGCATGGATATGGAGAGGTCATAACAGCGACAGGAGCGACGCCCGATGCGGTCCTCATACGTTTACGCTTCAGGTTCTCTCTCAATTCGCTGCCTTTATCACTGCTACTGCTACTGAACCTCAGCACATCGGAATTCTTCGGGATGTGACACAGGTTATATCTCGCACTTATCTCCTTTTTCGCACGGTTTATGCTCTCAGGCTCAGTCAATCCCTCCTTCAGTATCCGCTCTGCTATTTCCCGGCATGCAATCTCGTATGTTGCGGTGGTTTCCATTCCCCCTCTCTATATGTATCCTCTTGTCTCTTCTTGCTCGCGTTCGCGCTTCTCTCTC
Source organism: Candidatus Methanophagaceae archaeon (assembly GCA_003194435.1). Lineage (GTDB taxonomy): Archaea > Halobacteriota > Syntropharchaeia > Alkanophagales > Methanospirareceae > G60ANME1. Next base: position 118,983 of record PQXC01000005.1, read on the forward strand.
ATCGCACGTTTCTCCTCTTCCCGCATCGCCTCCTCCCTCAGCTTGCTTTCCACCCTGCTCTTCGCTTCTAATATAGATGTATCCACCTCGAGCTGTAATATCTCATTCAGCTTGACCAGCAGTTCCGATGCCGCTGTATAATCAGGATACTCGGGGTCTGCCGCGTTCTGGCTCGTGCATGCGAATAAACAAACTCCTTCTATACCCTTATTATGTCCCATCGCAGTTACAAGCCCGGAGAAGCCTATAAACCTGTCCACATTCGTTCGCTTAATCCCGTATGCCTGCATCTCTGTCAGCAGGCGGGGGTCTGTTGCGCAGCACCTGATTCCCTCTTCTATCACCTGTGCACCGAGCGAAAACAGCCTCTTTACGTGGAAATCACGCAGCAAATCTGTTACCTTATCAGCAAGCAGGTATTGGTTTGGAGGATTATATGCCTGGTAACCATCCACAATAATAATATCTCGCTTCTTTAATAGATAGAACCGCACACCCGGGAGCTCCACAATGCCGCCTCTGCCTATCTCCACGCCCGCAGCGGATGGTGGAGCGAGATAAGAGGGTCCATAATAGACCCCTGGCAGTCCATAGGAGTACAACTCCAGGAGCAATTGAGGCTTCAGCCTCGCTATAAGTTCCTTTATCACTATTTTACCAACTGACCTCAGTCCAGAAGCCCCAACAATCGCTATTTGCGCCTTCGATCTTTCATTATCATCAGTCCGATGGTGCACCCACACCCTTCTCGTTATGCCCATAATTAAAAATTTATCTTGAATTCAAAAAGCTTTTCTTAGCGACTCCATTTGGTACCTTTAGAGATGAAGATAGTAGCCCACCGTGGAGCAAGAGCAAGTGAACCTGAGAATACAGTAAGAGCAATGAATAGGGCTTTTGAGTGTGGTGCAGATGCCGTTGAGATTGATCTCCGATTTACCAGCGATCATAAATTGGTGGTAATACACGATGATACGCTCGAAAGGACCACTAACGGAGCTGGTAAGGTCTGTGATATGACCTTAGCGCAGTTAAGAGCCCTTGATGCAGGTAAAGGTGAGCGAATACCAGAGCTATCTGAAGCGCTTTCAGTAGCAAAGAGGTACTCACGCACACTGGTTTTAGAACTGAAGGAAGCGGGTATGGAATGGCAGGTGCTTGAAGAGGTGGCAGAAGTGGGTCTGGAGGATAAAGTCATCATCTCTTCGTTTATTCACACTTCACTACGTAACCTGAAGGAGAAAGCACCGGAGATAAAGACCGGTGTGATAATCGCAAGTGTCCCGGTGAATCCCCTGCGGCTGGTACAGGATGCGAAGGCGGACATCATCTTTGCGAAATATTCGAGGATAACTCGCGAATTCATTGATGACTGTGTGGGATATGAGGGAATAGAAGTATATTTATGGACTGTAAATACAATAGATGATTTGAATAATGCGATTTCGTATGGTGTTGACGGTGTTGTTACTGATAACCCATGTGAGCTTATAAGTATGAGCAGGATGATGAACAGGAACAGGAGCAGGAGTGCATGAGCATGAGCACGAGCATGAAGTTTGAGGAGTTCTCACCTACGGACTACCGGTATGCAGTGGAGGAACTGAGGGGATATCTATCAGATGAGGCTTTTCTGCGTTATAAAGCGCGAGTAGAAGCTGCAATTGCGGAGGTCTTCTCTCAGAGAGGGCTGCTGAATGAGGCTCTGGCACGTGAGATACAGGAAGCGGCATCGAAGGTGAGCCCGGAAGAGGTATATGAAGAGGAGAAGCTGACTAAGCACGATATAAGAGCGCTGGTAAATGTAATGAAGCGGAAGGTAAGCGACGATGCGAAACCGTTTGTGCATCTCTGTGCCACCTCTTATGACATTGTGGATACAGCGAATGCACTCAGGTATAGGGATGCAGTGGAAGAGGTAATCATTCCAGATATGAAAGCACTGGAGCGCGTATGGCTAAAACTAACCAGGCGTGAGAAGGAGACATTACAGATTGGGCGAACACATGGGCAACATGCAGAGCCTATAACCTTCGGGTTCGCACTCGCACAATACGTAAACAGGTGGGGTACACGGATATTGAAGATGCAAGAAGCGAGTGACAGGCTTGTAGGGAAGCTATCAGGTGCAGTAGGAGCATACAATGCCTCATCATTGATTCTTGACGACCCAGAAGGTTTTGAGCGTGATGTGTTAGCGGTGCTCGGGCTCCAGCCTGCTGCGATATCCACACAGATCGTGCCACCTGAGCCGGTCTGCGACCTCATTCATGCAGTGATAAGCAGTTTTTCGGTACTTGCCAATTTCTGTGACGATATGCGGCATTTACAGAGGAGTGAGATCGCAGAGGTAAGAGAGAGGGTGGATGCGAAGCAGGTGGGCTCCTCAACTATGCCACACAAGCGTAATCCGGTTGGTTTTGAGGGTGTGAAGAGTTTATGGAAGCGATTTATGCCCCAAATTGTGACAGTACATCTCGACCAGGTCTCGGAACACCAGCGAGACCTTACAAATTCCGCTTCTCAGCGTTACATACCTGAGTTATTGGTGGTATTTGACCACTGTGTGAGGCGACTGACAAGGATTTCCGAGCGTTTAGAAGTAGACAGGGAGCGTATGCGAGCGAATTTCGAACTCGCCGCAGATACAATCATTGCTGAGCCTCTGTATATCCTGCTCTCCTATTACGGGCATCCAGATGCGCATGAATACGTGAGGAAAAAGACTGCTCAGGCTTATGAGACCGGGCGGAGTTTAAAGGAGCTTATAGAAGCTGATGATGCAGTGCGCATTTATCTGGATAGATTCACATCGGAGCAGAGGAAGCGGGTATTTGAAGCTGAGCAGTACAGGGGGATAGCAGCGGAGAAAGCTGAGAAGATCGCAGATTACTGGGATAAGGTGCTATTTAAGGGTGGTGATAAGAATAAGAATATTAATGGCTCAGAAAGAATGAAGCGATGAACATGTGTGAACCAGCGTCCGTAAATGGTCGCTTTGTGGTGGCTTATCCCCATCGAACGTCTCCTACCTCTCCTTCTTAAACCCTTTCTTCGGGTTTACCCTGCTTAATTCCTTCTTCTCCTGTCGTAATATAGTCTCCTTCGATCTATATGAGGTTTTTCAAACCCATCTTCCCCTCTATCTTCTCCGCACAGCTTCTGCTTCGCCCGAATAATCGTAAAAATTAATGTCTGTCCTGGAAGAGAACAAAATTCTTGTTAGTGTAGGCAGAATCTATGGGTTTATGGGTTAGGTTACGAAATTCTCCTCATTTTTTCTATTAACTTCTCTACATCTCTTGCTATAATTTCTACCGCATCTTTATCCATTTCGTTCTCATAGAAGTTACGATGCAACGCATTTACCTCTCCGAAGAATCTGACGAGTTCTTCATCGCCACTCGTTCTCGATAGCGTACTTACAAAAGCCCACAGGCTGCCGTGCTCATCCAACTTCAAACCTCTCTTTGCAGCCAACATTTTTATTGTTAATGCAGTTGCACCCCAAAACTTCTCCGACGCCTGCACTAAATCTCCCTTCTTCAATAACTCTCTCGCCTCGCCAAGATATTTCTCGCTCAAGGATTGATAATGTTCTACAAGCCCCTCAGGATCCAGTTCCTCGTTCAAACTCCTGCTCAATAGTTCAACACCCAACTCCTCGGGTAGGTAGCCCATTTTCTTTGCCTTTTCTCTTAGCTTCAACCCGAGCTTTTGTGGCAGGATAACAGAGATAGCTTCCATAAATGTACACCCCTTAGTATCCCTTTATAATTTTATTGTATAGATAAACATATCTATATCTCTTCCACTTCCAGGTTATTGAGAGGCACAATTTTTAGCGTAAGAGGGAGAGGCTTCCAATGGACGGGGTAATATACGACGATATAGGGAGCTATCCACTGCCCGAAGGCACGAGCAGGGAATGGCTAAAAGAAGCTTTTGCTGAGCTATCTGCATCCACATCCACATCCACATCCACACGCCGAGAAGCAAAGGCAGAAGCATTGTACAATATGATAGCAGATGCGATGTGGCAGAAGATAAATGCGGGTGTTGAACTCCCCAATTACCCGCAATTCCAGGATATGCTCTCTCAGTTTAGTGACCCGATTATGGATGATAAGAAGGTGGAAGCGCCACTGCTGATAAGGGATGAGGAAGCGCGGATAGTGGAGTTAGAGGCGATTGAGGGGCTGGCTGCCAGGTATAGAGCGGATAATGGTGAGCGCCTGAAGTTGAGGATATGTGTTACCGGACCGATAGAGCTGTATTACAGCCAATTCCAGCCGCCGGTCTACCTTGATATACTGTTGAACATCGCTAAATCGGTCGGCAGATTCATAAAGCATAGCATAGAGCAAGCCCGGAATTACGAGGTCAGGTGCGTCTCGATAGACGAGCCGAGCATGGGATT
>PQXC01000033.1 GCA_003194435.1 Candidatus Methanophagaceae archaeon
GGAGTGAGAAGATAGCGATTATCGGGTCAGGTCCCGCAGGTCTCACGGCAGGCTATTACCTTGCGAGAGCGGGTTATAAAGTGCAGGTATTTGAGAAGTTGCCAGTCGCGGGCGGTATGCTCACAGCAGGAATACCACATTACAGGCTGCCACGTGCAGTATTAAGGAAGGATATAGAGTATATCAAGCGTAAATGCGGTGGGAGAATGGAGATAGAGACGGGAAAGGCGATAGATAAAAACGCTTTTACGAGACTCATGGAAGAATATGACGCCATTTGTATCTCTGTTGGTGCAGATAAGAGCAGGAAACTCGGTATTGAGGGCGAAGAACTGAAAGGAGTGGTTCATGGCGTTGATTTCCTCCGGGAATTGAATTTCAGGCTGGATAAAGCGGGTACGAGGGATGTGGAGATAGGACATAAAGTGGCGGTGATAGGAGGTGGGGATGTGGCAGTAGATGCAGCGAGATGCGCTCTACGGCTGGGTGCTGAAGTGACAATAATATACAGGCGAACACGTGAAGAGATGCCAGCGCGTGAAGATGAGCTGCGAGATGCCGAGGATGAGGGTGTGCAACTCTTATATTTAGCATCACCGAGCAGGATAATTGGTAGTGAGCGAGTGGAGGCGCTGGAATGCCTCAGGATGAAGCTGGGCGAGCCAGATGAATCAGGCAGGAGAAGACCGATACCTGTTGAGGGTTCGGAGTTCATTCTTGATGTGGATACAGTAATAGTGGCGATAGGGCAGCAATCAGGGCTTGAATTCCTGGAGGGCAGTGGTATAGATACAGAGGGGGGGAGGATCAGAGCAGATCGGTTTGGGCGCACGAGTAAGGAGGGCATATTTGCCTGTGGCGATGCAGTAACAGGACCGGCAACGGTGATAGAAGCGATAGCAGGGGGTAAGAGAGTTGCAGAGGCTATTGATTGCTATCTGCGAGGCTTACCAGCCAGGGAGGAGGAAATAAGAGAGGAGATAGGAATAGAGGAGGTAAAAGCGCGGCTTAAGGGTGCAATAGAGCCAAAAAGCCGTAAGAAACAGCGAAAGCTACCGGTACAGGAGAGGATACACAGCTTTGATGAGGTTGAGGTTGGATTTAATCACGATGAAGCGATAGAAGAGGCGAATAGATGCCTGAAATGCGGAATCTGTGCCGATTGCAGGCTCTGTGAGCGTGTATGCGAGGCTGATGCGATAATGCATGATATGAGAGAAGAGATGATGGAGATAGAAGTGGGTGCGATAGTGGTAGCAACGGGTTATGACTTATTCAATCCTGTTGTGGAGCCGAATTACGGGTATGAATATGATGAGGTGATAACGGGCTTGGAATTTGAGAGGCTCTGTAACGCTTCAGGTCCCACCGGCGGCAAGATAGAAATAAAAGGGAAAGAGCCGAAAGAAGTGGTTTTTATTAGTTGTGTGGGGTCGAGGGAGAAAGAGGTGGGAGGTGGGAAAGGAAATGAGTACTGTTCGCGTGTGTGCTGCATGTATATAGCGAAGCAGGCGCATTTGGTGAAGGAACATATTCCCGATGCCAATGTAACGGTGTTCTATACGGATGTGAGAGCATTTGGTAAGGGTTATGAGGAGTTTTACCAGCGTGTGAAGGCTGAAGGTGTGAATTATATAAGGAGAGAGTTGAGAGAGGGGATAAAAGTTGAGAAGGAGAACGGCAAGTTGAAGGTGAAGGCGCTATGTGAAGGGCGGCTGGTGGAGAAGGAGGCGGACCTCGTCGTGCTTGCAACCGGTATTATTCCCCGAACCGATGTCCTTGAGCTTGCAAAGAAGTTAAAGATAACACAAAGCGGTGATAAATTCTTTATGGAGGCACATCCCAAACTTCGACCCATAGATACGCTCACTGATGGCATTTTCCTCGCTGGATGCTGTCAATCGCCGAAGGATATTCCCGACAGTGTGGCACAGGCATCCGCAGCAGCTTCACGAGTCTGTGACATTCTGGCGAGTGAGTATGTGGAAGTGGAGCCGATAATTGCGGAAGTGAATGAGGAACTCTGCATCGGCTGTGGCGCGTGCGAGGAAGTATGCCCATTTGGTGCAATAGAGTTAAGAGAGGAGGAAAAAGAGTTAGAAGAGATCGTGCTCAGAACGCGGAAATCGTTTGTTAATCCGGTGCTATGCAAGGGCTGTGGCGCGTGTATTGCGGAATGCCCGGTAGGTGCGATGACGCAGAAGCATTTCACATCTGCACAGATAGAGGCGATGGTGAAAGGGGTTGAAGATGAAAGTTAGCAGTCAGCTAAAGGCGGTATATACGAATATGAAGCAAGTTTCGGGTATAATACCAATTTGGGTGGAGATATGTAAGAAGTAATGATACATTTTCAGGAAAACGTGCCGTGACAAGTTTAGCATAGCTCATTTTTCGTTATCTCGGAAAAGCAGGTTAGACAAAATTATAATAAATTGTGCGAAGCATTCTCAAAATATCTTAGTTGCTTCTTGCGAAAAAACCTGGAGTGCCGTCATCAAAAATATTGATATAATCCCTTTTATTACACCAACTTATACCCACCACCTACACGGTCTTGCAATTATTGTCTCCGTTTTCATGTCTGGATACACTCTAATCCACTTTTTCGTATTCTCCTCCCTTTTCGAAGGAGCGA
>PQXC01000006.1 GCA_003194435.1 Candidatus Methanophagaceae archaeon
GCATAGATGCTCTGCCGTGTATTCATGCTCAATTTGTCGCCCCCCTTTTACACGGCTCACGATCCACGGAGTTCAACGCCAGTATCTCGTCTAATCGGTCTTTGTACGCCCGGTCACCTTTGTATTTACGGTATAACGCCTGGTAATCACGTGTCAATCGCTCTGAGACCTGGACGAGAAAAGCGATTTCTTTTGTTGTGTATCCCTTTTCTGTAAGATACGCAACACGGGAGAAAGTCAGGATATAGCGCTTGATCGCCGTTAAAGAGTGTTTTAGTGCCCTTTCAATCTCAGTGTAGGTTCTTCGCTCCTCCATCGCAGTAGACCGTCTGTGTTGGCTCGTCTTTTCTTGGTCTCCCCATCCTCCGTTTTCTCTCTTCCTCTTCCTCTTCCTCTTCCTCTCCATCGCAGTTGCGCTTATCTCGTGATACTTCCACGTTCTTTCTCCTTCTTTATCTTATTTTCCAGCGTTTTCGTCTCTCACGTTGTTATCCATGAGCTTGTTCATCTCGAGGAAAGAAACCATACAAAGACAATCTCGTATCAAAACACCCATGGCTATGATTTATATCTATATGTGTGGAATATAGCTTAATGTTATCAATATTATATCCATTAAAGGTAGAGGTAGAGGAAAGGGAAAAACAGATGATAAAAGGTCTCTCTTTCAAAGTGGCAAAAGAGGCGGCAGGCGCAGGGCTGATGTTTGTACTGCTATTGCTATTGCTCATCTTATCCATCATTGTCATTCCAAATGCTGGTGCGGTCGGGGTGGGCGTTGTCCCCGCTAATGTTTCGATAACTGATGCCACACGCGGCGGTGAGTATGAGCAGGTGATAAATGTGTATAATACGGATACAACGACAAGCACTTTCAGAGTCTATGCAACGGGAGATATCCGGAGCTGGATTTCGTTCTACGACCTCCAGGGCAACAGATTGACGGAAATGACCATACCGGGTAAGAACCGAACGAAGATACTCATGAAGTTCAGAATACCAGAAGACGCACCAACGGGCAGTTATAAATCCAGGGTGTACGTGGAGAGTATTCCTGGAAAGACAGCGACTAAGGGCGCGGCAGCTCAGGTGGGAATACAGGTGCCTGTGGAGATTAACCTTCGCGTGACAGGCGAACAGATTCTTTCTGGGATCATTCACGGTATCACCATAAGTGATACAGAGGAGGGTTATCCTCTGATAATCCGCGTGCTATTCAGGAATACCGGAAATGTAATAGCAAAGCCGGTGATCAATGTTGAAATATTCAAAGGAACCACGCAGATCTCCAGCTTCTCCGCGAGTAACGAAACGGTAAAGCCGCACAGATTGAAGGAGATCAGACTGAAATGGGATACAGAGGGGCAGGCAGTGGGCGATTACCTCGCTAATGTTTCAGTATCGCTGGCTGGTAAGCTTCTGAACTCGAGTGAGATACCTTTTAAGATTCTTGAACCGGGGACCTTAACGAGGAATGGCATTCTCCGCATGTTGTCGTACGAGGGCAAACCAGAAGTTGGTGCGTTGATAAAGGTGCTCGCAACATTTGAGAACACGGGTAAGATAAGTACAAAAGCGAGGTTCTATGGCGAGGTATACCGAAACGGGCAGCTTATTGACGTTATAAATAGCGAAGAACTGGAGGTACCGGTGAGAGAGACAGGTGTACTTACCTCTTACCTTAAACTTGATGCACCTGGAGCGTACAATATAAGTGGCTATGTACTGTACGAGGGAAAGAAGACGGATAAGAGGAGTATCCAGCTTGAAGTTGGTAGCCCGAAGAGGCACTTCCCTTTACCGGCGATAGGCGCTGCTGGTACTCTAATTGCTATCATCCTTACTTTGATTATATTCAAGATAAATGGTGTACGATTCCACAATAGATGAAAAAAAGCGAAAAGTTTAAGAATCACGAACTTGAATCTTAATATATGCTCCCATTATATATCAATGCCGCAGGTAAGAGGATAGTGGTGTTTGGTGGCGGTGAGGTAGCAGAGAGGAAGATACGACAGATTCTGGAGACTTCAGGTTCAGGCGGTGCTGAAGTTGTAGTTGAGGTTTACAGTCGTGACTTCACACCCCAAATAAGGGAGTTCGCAGCAGAGGGTAAATTGAAGTGTTTCCAGTGTAACCTGTGGCATGAGGACCCGGGGAGATACCTGGATGGCGCTTTCCTGGCTATTATCTGTACCAGTGACGAGCCTCTAAATGAACGCATCTTGAATGCTGCGCTCAAGTTCAATGTACTCATCAATTACAGGCATGAAGGAGATGTGTTTATGGGTTCTGTTATAAATAAGCATGGGTTCCTGATCTCAATCTCCACAGAAGGTCGAGGACCGGCAATGGCGCGGTATATGCGCGAGAAGATAGAACCACTTATAGGAGAGCGAGAAGGGAAGATGCTGTTGATTCAGTCAAGGCTGAGGTCGGATTTAAAAGCTACTATTAAGGATGAGGCGCGTCGGCAGGAGATATTGAACCAGGTTCTGCATGACCCTGATTGCTGGGCGGCGCTTGATGCTCCATTGGCAATTGCAGAGGAGCTTATACTAAGGATTATTGGTGATAGATATGCATAAACTCGGTACTTTATGGTTCTCACATAAGAAGTGTAGTGTAGAGGAACTGGAAGAGATAGCTCAGCAGGTGAAGCCGGATTTATTCGCACAGAACCCACGGGTCAGGGGTTATATAATAATAAATACATGTAACCGCGTGGAGGTGTATATCAGTGCAGATAGCCCAGAGGAGATTTTAGAAGCGGTAGTTGAGCAGTTGAAGCTGGAGAAGGGTGGCATATTCACGGGTAGAGATGCTCTGGAGCACCTTATGCGGGTTGCTTGCGGGCTGGAATCAATGATAGTGGGTGAAGACCAGATATTGGGACAGATAAAGAAGAGCTATCTGGAGAGTAAGAAAGAGGGCAAACTGGATGAACTGCTGGACCTGGCGTTCGACAGAGCGATAAAGGTAGCGAAGCGAGCGAGGCAGGAAACTCGCATAAACGAAGGGTCAGTTTCTATCGGGTCTGCTGCAGTTGAACTCGCAGAATACGTCACATGGGGACTGGAAGGTAAGAGTATCCTTGTGATTGGTGCGGGTGAGATGGGCACATTAGTAGCGAGAGCGATCTCGGAGAAGAAATTAAAAGCGATGTTCATCGCCAATCGTACGTTTGAGCGTGCGAAGAAGCTGGCGGAGGAGGTAGGAGGGCGAGCAGCGAGGCTGGATGAGAATGAGAAGTGGCTATCCTGTTGTGATGTTGCGATTTGCACGACTTCTGCACCCCATTACATCCTGGACTACGAGATGATGAAACGGGTGATGGAGCATCGTAAGAATAGGAATGTACTATATATCATAGATATTGCGAATCCAAAGGATGTAGAGGAGCGGGTGGGGAAGATAGAGGGTATTGAGCTATATGACCTCGATAGCCTGTACGAGATAAGCGAGGAGAACCTGAAGAAGCGGCTATCCGAGGTTGGGAAAGTGGAGCGGATAATAGAGGAGGAGATAGAGCTATTTAAGAAGATTCTTGCTAAACATCGTGTTGAGCGGCTTATTGGAATGATATACAAGTATGGCGACCGTGTGAGGGCGGAGGAGAAGAAGAAGGCTTTACGCTACATGAAGAGTGGAAGAGACCCGAAGCTGATACTGGATGATTTCTCACATGCAGTACTTGCGAAGACACTTCATCTACCTACTGATATACTCAGGCGTTATGTGGTAACGAACTATCTGGACGATGGTGCGTTAGTGGAAGGTGGAGGAGAGGGGGAGATGAAAGTGGATTTTGTGGATTTCTTCATAGATGAGCTCGAGCAGGAGTTGAATATCAATATCCAGGATCAGAAGTTACGAAGGAATAACAAGCACAAAAATAAATGGATAAAGGATAAATAGCGAGTGCAGGTTGATGAGAATGAGATGAGAATCATTTAAACAAAACAGAGTCAAACAGAGTCAGCATTGAGAGCGATTACATACATTGCATGTGCCCATACAAGTGGGCATACCGATTTCTGCAACCTGTTGGCAAATATCTGCTCAGGGATATAAGGCTTTTCCAATCGGTTCAGGACCCAATCATGGTACATCTTTGCTTTTCCAGGCTCTCCCTTCCTCTTATAATATATTGCCATCCAGAAGTTCAATAAAGGCCATGCACCTGCACCCTTACGTCTTACATCGCCGTTCACCATCCACCCATCATATACATCGTTTTCATATCTGTGGACACCTGCACCGTCATGCACTATTCTCCGTTCCATTGCTCTCACTGTGTTCACCATCCGCTCGTCCTGAGCAGAACATACCTCAAATGGATATACCAGTCCAAGTAGAGAGGCATCAACCACATAATCATTTATCTCGCCAAAAGTGCGGAGGAAATAGCCATGTGAAGGGTCGGGGTCATATGCTCTTTTCAGACTGTTTTCCATCTGTGAAGCGCACAGCAGCCACTTTTTATTCTTATTCTTATTGTTATTATTCTTATCCCCGTTCATCAGCTCGTTTGCGTATCTGAGCCCACACATACAGGCAGCTATCGAATACGTGTGGTTGTCCCCGATATCAGGGTATGTACTTCGCTCTTCCCAGAGGTCGAATGTCGGGATGAGAAAGTGGTTCCTGTACCAGTGTTTGCAGATACCATCTGCCACTTTCGATATCAGTTCTTTGAAGTCCTTCATCGCTTCCTCTTGCTCTCGCTCTTGCCTGTAATTATAATGGTGCCAGATAGCCCACAATAAGGTGCCTGCCTGGTCAGGCTGGAACTGTTCCCCTGCTCTTGCGCCATTTGTGTGATACCGCTGGAAGAAGATACCGTCTGGTGCTTCCGCGCGCTCCATGCACCACTGGAAAAAATCTGCCTGGATATCTAATCCCAATATGTCCGCAGCCACACAGATGAAAGAAGCATCCCTGAGCCACACGTACCGATAGGACGTGACATCGCGGGGATAGTATTTCATATCAGTGTTAGCCGCGACTATCGCGCCATTTTCCACTACCGCATCTTTTATCACCCTTCTTGATGCCTCCAACAATGCTTCTCTGGTTACCATTTTCATTCAAAGACTCGACTCAAACTTAGCAGATGCTTATTACCGATATTAACATATTTGAGATGCCTCTTTGCCGCTTCATAGCAGCGCAAGACCTGTTCACGTGGCGTTACTGGCATATCGCGCATATAAAAAGCAGGATGGAAGACGAGCAGAGAATAAGGTATTCGTGGATCAATATCAGCGATGAACCGTGCGATATTCTCAACCTCCTGCGCGTCTACATAGAAAGGCACGAGTAAAGTGGTGGCGGTGAGAACAGGGGTTGAAGACGCAGACGCGGAGACTGCAAAGAACTCATCAGCAATGAGCTTGAAGTTCTCGTATGCTCGCTCGTTAGGAACACCGCTGAGTGCGAGACTGAGGTTCGGGTTGAAGGCTTTGAGGTCGAATTTCACTATCCCACCACTGGCTGATGACAGTTCCGCTGCCTGGCGCACCAGATTGGTGGAGCCACAGCCGTTCCATTCCCAGCATATTCGCAAGTCCCGCCCACGCTCCCGCTCATCCAGAATCCTGCGTGTGGCATGGATAGCAAAAGGAAGCTGGGGCTCGGGACTACCACCAAAGTAACAGATACAGTATGCGTTCTCACGTCGCAGTACAGCGGACACGAAATCATATTCGCTCATCGCCCTCGCAGCAGCGAGATTCTTATGCGTTTCGTTCTGACAGAAGATGCAATTGAAATTGCAGCCATAGAAGAATACTGCGACATTCACTTTCCCGGATTGTGAAGAGCCGGGGCAGAACCAGGCGGCGCAGCAATTTGTCGGTAGTGGGTCATAATACACATGCATGAGCGCATAGCCTTCGGGCACAGAAGAGACCAATCGCCCATTTATATTGGCTCTAAGACCGCAATAGCCCCTCTCTCCTTCACCCATCTTACATTCATTTGCGCACAGACCACAGGTTATACCACCCTTTGTCTTTGGTGGACTGCTCACAAGTTTATATGCCGCTCTTATCTTTGCATGCGCTTCTTCAATATACTCCATTCCCTTTCCACGGCGTATGCAATCGGCACAGACACGTAGAGTTGCTGATGCTTTTCTTTCACCACATATCGCACATCTTATCATCTTTTCTTATATTTTATGATATTGATATTGAGCAATTACAATTAAAATTAAAATGCTCGTTTGCGTTCCTGTATGTGGCTCAAAAGTTTCAACTGGTAAGTCAACACTTGCTATATATTGCCTAACTGTTTCGGTGTATGCAAAGTGCGAGATGCTATCTATTATGTGTTATACCGATTTTTGATGCCTTCTCTCTTCACCTCTCACGATCATACCCAACGAACTCTTAATATTTAAGATGTAAGCAATCAGTAAAATCTTAAGCGAAGAAAGTTTAATTGTGCAATACAACACATATCTTTTCTCCTGCTTAACGATCTTTACCTACGACAAATTTAGAACTGGAAATAAGTTACTTTCCCACTCCAGCAGTCGAACCCATAACCTTTTTAGAGGAGGTAAGAATCAGGTAATGCACCCCACTCCTTGCCGAAGTTTCACTCTCATCAGGAACTCCATCCCTCTCTTTCCAAACAGGTCACTGAATTCCGATGTCTGTATTCCCTCTATTGCCAGTAATGTGTGCACCCCAGTTCTTTATTGAAGTCCTTAAACGAACAAGACTCGCATGATGCCAAATCATAACTCTCAGGTCCCTCATCTCTTTACCCGGAACATAGCTCTCCGGCAAGTAATCCATCCTCAACAATTGCGCTAACACTCTGGCATCCACCCTGTCTGTCTTCACATGCTTCTTTGCAAATGGCTTGAGATAAACCGGATGTGCCAAATGCACTTCTATCCCCCTTTCATCCAGGTATTCATAGATGCCTCGATCGCTACTTTTGCGCCTTCAGGCAACTCACTCCCAAATTCGTCCAAACCTTCATTCAATCCTATATACATATGCACCTCCTTCTTCCCTATTTATAAGGAGGTGTTTTTCATGTAGTCATTTTTTCTTATTTCTTAACTTACTGTCTACTTTTAGGGGTGCACCCCAACTACTCTCAAAATTTTGTCGCTTCCCTATCTACATAGGATTTTAGGAGCTTCTGTAACCCTTTTGTAAACTCTTTTGGCTTATCTGTTTTTCAAGCAGTTTCTTTGTTCTCTCTTGGATTTGTGATTTGTCCATGATCATTTTACCGCACTCCCTGGGCAGATTAATCGCATTTTACATTTTGCGCAGGATTTTTTTCTGCCGACTGTTCCGCTATAAAAAGAGATCAAAAGCAGGAGTAATAATATAACAATTTTAAAGAAAGTGAATTTCTGAATAAGAGAAATGCTGATTAAGATAAGAGGAATTAAACTTAATAAGCCATAAGTCAAGGGCGCAATTTTTAAACCTAAAGTGTTAGGAAATTTCTCAATCTCGCCCTTTTTGAAAAATAGAGCAGATAATTTTCCCCAACCTATGCAACACCACTTATCATAATAATAACAATCGGTGCAGACCAATTTTCGTAGAACAACAAATACCATTACTATTGCAAAGACAAGATAAATCCAAGCAACCACTGGATGAAAAAACCAACAACAAAGAGTTCCTAAAACAATCCAGAGAAGCATTAGGACATTGCCCAGGATTATGCTACTCTTTGGATATTCTTCTAATCCCTGCTTATAGATTTTTATTTTGTTTTCCATAGCAGTTTTTCCTTTCATAAGTTAAATTAAATCTGGATAAATACCTTTTGTTTTTAAAGGCTGGGTTCGGAATTTCATATAACTTCGGTATATCCGCATTGCTGATATATCACATATTGCACATATACATCCCTCTGGATGAAACTCCTATCTCCTCGATTCTCTTTCCTTTCATCCTTTTGCGCCTCCACCATTCTCTTTCTTAAACAAACTATCTAATGGACTTTTTCCTTTTAAATAATTTTCTTTTTTAAGCAGGGCGGAGTGAATTTCGGACAACGGTTTGTGGGTATGCTACTGAGTCCAAATCATTTGAACTTGATAAACTTGTCTTAAATTTCAGTGGATAATACCTTGGATTAATATCTTTGTCTTCAATTCTTTCCGTGTTGATAACTTTTATCCTTAGCTCGCTTAAAAAGGGTGTTTCTGGATAAGGACCAAATGATAAAACCCCCCATTTGCAGGATGCCATTCATCATTAGAGATTTGCTTATATATAGGAACCATCTTAAACTTATACCCATAGCACAATGTCGCCTAACGTACGGTGGGTATCTGAAGTCCGAGCCGATAGGCGACCGTTGGGCATTCATTATGTGAATATTGATAGTAATCCAAACACCACCGTTAGAATCATGCCGACAACCGCTAATGGAACAGCCCATTTATTTGTACTTTTTATCTTATTCAGGTCGTCGTTCCTTGCTTGAATTATACTAGCTATTTCAGATAGTTTTCGTTCAACTGCGTCTCTGTTGCCATTCTCAAGATAAGTAGATATATCTATTAAAATACTTCTTTCGATGTCGGGTAGGTCCGAGTAAGGTGATACTTCTTCAATTTTTTGAATGAAACCTGATATTTTTTCTTTCCACTCTATAAGTGTTTTATCCTCGATAGATTTCTCTATTTCTTTTGAAATTAATGCGACCATAAATTCTCTAAGCCATCTACTTAAGCGATACCTATAACTTACCTCCTCGCTACTTAAAACACCTATCCCCCTATACACGTTCTCAATATCGTCTATAGTATTTATCGCCCCAATTTTTAACCCCTCTAAAAGAGCTTTGAAAAATTTCTTTTTGGCTTCATCTCTTTCACCGATTCTTTTCTTCAATAACAATTGCATTACAAAAGAAGCATATATTGCTGCAAATAGTGCAGTCAAAATATTTATAAAAACATCATACTCCATCATATCATCTCCTTAGTTTTAAGCCCAATGTCGCCTAACTCCGGTATATCCGCATTACTGCATATATCACTCCCATTTGGTATTATATCTGCAATGCGTATATACATCCCTCTGGATGAAACTCCTATCTCCTCGATTTTCCTTCCTTTCATCCTTTTGCCATTCTTTTTCTTAAACAAACTATCTAATGGACTTTTTATCTCCCCTATATCTTTATTACTCACATGTGTATATATTTTATTACCTCCTTTTCCTTTAAATAATTTTCTTTTTTAAGCGGGGCAGAGTGAATTTCGGACAACGCTCCGGGCGTATCTGAAGTTCCCCGAAGGGGAATTTTGGCAGAGGTGCGAAGCACTGTAGCCAGATACGCTCTGTTATACGCCGTGCCTTTCATTCACTCACCAAGTTAAGAAGTTTTTCAACAATTTCTTTAAGCTCGTGATGCGTAGCGCCGTTCTCTTCATATTTATCCATCTCTAAAATCTCATCTACCCTCATATCCTCAATAATTTTAATAACATTTTCTCCAAATAACTTTTTCATATCTGTAAACTCATCATATTGTTGTAAAGTCCTACCAGATCTTTGAATGACGTTAGGGTGAAGATAATTCTCTATTTCACGCTTTCGAAGAATAAAGAAAACACCTCCTTCTCGTTTGCACTGTTCTTTCCAATTAAGTTTCCTTTGAGGAATGCTGTCAGTTTGGCTTTTACGGTCGCTATCCACAACAACGGCAAAACGCCGATTTAATCTCTTCATAGCTCTAAGGTCTATCCAATACTTTAAGTTGCTTCCACCTACAGGGATAAACCCGATGTCTTTTTCATCAAAATTAGCTTCTATATGCCCCGCTTCTTTTAATTTGGATGCCACTGTTTTCCAAAATATAATGTCGTCATTACCTTCCACAAAAACACATGCTTTATACCCAGTTATCTGATCTGAAGGTTCGACGCCAAGCTCTTCTGCAATTTTACTTGTATTAAGGTCTGGAGACCGAATAGACCTTGCTACGCCGCCTTCGCGTACAATCAATGTCAAATCCTCTATTGGCGAGGCTCCCGCAAAGACGGGAGAGTGCGATGTAATAATGATTTGATACCCCATATCTGCAAGTTGCCTAAAAGAATACGCCAACTCTCTTTGAAGTCCCGGATGTAGATTATTTTCAGGCTCTTCAACCCCAAAAATAAAATTTGATGTATTTTCATCTCGTTTTTCAGCTAAATATTGAAAGAAAGCTACCATTAAAAGTCGTCTTATTCCACTACCACGTTTATCAAGGGGCTTTTCAATTCCGCTATTATCCTTTGCCAGAATATCTATACTTACAGCTTTATCCCACGAAAAAGTCGGTTTAACTCTGAGAGTTGTTAGATCGCTAGTATGCCTTTTGAGTCGTTCAAATATTTCATCAACTTCTCTCTGAAGTGCCTCTTCTATGGCGCCGGTAAAGTTGCTTCTCACATCTGCAACTTCTTGTTGTTCGGCAGCCATTTTAATTATCGGACGAAATGGACTCTGAAACGATGTTTCGCTTACATTGATTTTTGTTTCGGCTTCAAATAATTGAAAATCTGAAAGGTGTGACTTAATGCATTTCCACAGATCTCCTTTTGGAGAAACAACGAGTTCGAATTCTCCAAGTGGGATCCCTGCTTCATTTGCCTTAGCTCGAAGTTTTTCTCTTTTACTTTTATTAGTTAACCCACGTCCTGCTTTTGAGACATCAATACCGGCTTGTTGGCACCGGCTGTTAAGTTCACGTTCTTTTAAGTTTACTAGACCTGCAAAATGTTCATTCTGAAAGTCCCAAGTAATAAAAGAAATTTTGACTTTAGTAAGGTCATTGCGTGGATATGTTTTCCGAATCCTAAGACGCCCTTCTTGATCGAGTAACATTTCCTCTTGAAATGATGTTTCAATTCCCTCCTCTATTTGGATCGTTTCTGGGATATCTGTAAAAGCAATTTCAATAATTACATCTTCATCAGGGTTGGCCATGTCATGGGTATCCTCACTTTCAATTTTAGGTTTATCTTCAAAAAATAATTGAATTGCTCGTAGAATGCTTGATTTCCCGGCATCATTTTTCCCAACTATTGTTGACAATGGACCTAAACGTGTCTCTCCTAACACCTTAAACGGGCGATAGTTTCTAATGCTGATGCTATAAATTCTCATTCTTTTCACCTCCAAAAAGATTTTTAGGCATGGCGTATAGCGTAGTATATTTGTTTTTCCACATCGGTCTCATTCAAGATAATTCTGGAAATACAACTCACTGACGAACTTCTCCATAAAATCCTGTTCCTCTTCCAGTTTTATATGCTCTATCCGCTTCGCCACTTCTTCCGCTTCGTTTCGCTTCCGTTTCGAGACCAGAGCCTGCCTGGCGCCTTCCAGTGCGGCATTACCCACCTTCTTCACCTTCTCTCGGGCGATCGGTGGCAGTAGTCCTATACGTATCGCATTATCCGTATTTGCGAAATTAACGAATCCACCTGCGAGTAATAACAGCTCTATATCATCGAAACTTATGCCATATTTCTCCAACAATACTCTTACACCAACGGCAATAGCCGTTTTAGCAAGGTTCAACTGGTCTATATCAGTCTCCAATAGCTTGATACCATCGGCTATCCTCAGTTCCTTTCCCTCATCGCCCGTGAAAGTGAATTTACCCCTGCCATCTATCATTCCATGCTCCAGTAGCTCAGCCAGAACATCTATCAGTCCGGAACCGCAGATACCAACAGGAGGAGCATCTCCTATCGTCTTATATTTGATGCTACCATCCACTATTCGCACCTCCTTTATCGCACCCTGCACGGCACCAACCCCACAGGAGATGCTGGCGCCCTCAAATGCCGGTCCCGAAGCGGCTGAAGTCGCAATTAACCGCTCCCTGTTGCCGAGCACAATCTCAGTGTTAGTTCCGACATCCAGCGCTAAGCATATCCCTTTACTCAGATACATCTCCGTTGCCAGCACCACTGCGAGCGCATCAGCGCCGACGAAACTGCCTATCAGTGGTAGCCCATAAACCCGCGCTTCAGGGTTAGCCGTGAGCTGGAGCTCCTTTGCTGTGGTGAGTGCCGGCTCAGTGCTCTCAGGCTCGTAAGGACTCTTACCCAGCGACTCTACGGAGAAGCCAAAGAACAGGTCTCGCATCACCGGGTTGCCCACAATCACGAGCTCATAGATATTTTCCTTAGTCTTTGCCACTTCGCTCATATTAGCAATCATCTCATTCACTGCGGTTCTTATCTCCCTCACCAGTATATCATGCCCCTGCCTCGCGTATTCTATCCTGCTGATCACATTATTCCCGTATTTCGTCTGCGGGTTCTGCCTTGAACTCACTGAAACCACCTTCCCGGTCTCCAGATCAACCAGATAGGCAGCAAGCGTGGTGGTACCGATGTCAATGGCGATACCGTACAGCGCTCCCGTATACTCACCTATATATGTGGAGTTGTAAAATACCCGCTCGCCTTCACGGTGTACAAAGGGCTCTATTGGTATCCATCTATATTCGCCAGACTCCAGTATGTAATATCCACTCTTCGGTACTCTGACATATATCTGCTCGTCGGTTCGCAATATCCGCGCCTGACATGCGAGTCGCTGGTTTTCTGCTTTGATAAACTTCCTCTCTGAGTCGGTTACAGCGGAGAGCGCATCAGGTGGAGCATCCACCTCAACTATGCACTGACCACATTTGCCCTCACCGGCACATGAAGCATCTATTTCTATTCCCAGTTCCTGTAGATAAGATAATATTGTCCGACCCGCAACGAGTTCCGCCTCTCTGGTCTGTCCATCCCTGAATATTATCTTCATCGTGCTAAAAAACCTTTCTTTCAAAAAGAAAGCTTTACCAAGATTATATTTATTTTATGTACCAAAATAAAAAAGAAAAAAATGGATTCGATTATTCGAGCGATATTGTGGTCTTCTCTCCCCCTTCCTTCTTCTTTATCTTCACACTGAGCACACCGTTCTTATATGTCGCCTTCGCCGATTCCGGATCCACAGGTACATCAAAATTCACTTCTTTGTAGTATTTCCGCTCGTTCTCTGTCTTTATCTCAAGTGAATTCTCCGTTGCATGCAATTTTATATCCTTCTTCTCAACACCTGGCAGTTCCGCAACCACCTCGTAAGAATCTTTCTGCTCCACGAGATCAACTAATGGCTCACGCTCCGGGAACGGTTCTATACGTCTGAATGACGGTCTTATATTCCCAAACTCCTTTATCTCCGGCTCCTTACCCGGCTCCTTCGTGAAGGTGAACCCGTAGATGAAAGGTCCATATCTCTTTATCTTGCCTCGTGGCGTCTCCTCCTCAGTCACGAAATTCTTGAACTCCTCAGGCAATTCCTCCTCTAAGCGCTCCATCAAATCCTCAAACGGGTCTTTGAACCAATCCTCGATATCCAGCGACTCTCTCCTCCGTCTTCTGAACTCCTCCTCAAAAGGCAGTGGTAAACTCCGCATCTCCTCGAACATCCGCTCCATATACCGCTCCATCAAATCAAATATAGACGGTCTCCTTCTTTTCTCCATCTTCCCTCACTCCTTATCTTTAATCACATAAAAAGGTTTGCATATGTAAAAAATAATTTACAATTAATTACAATCTACAATCATCTCTTCTTTTCTTCTTTTACATCATAATCCACATCCACGTAATCGCCGCTTTCGCTTTCGCTCTCTTTTTTAGTGCCTTCCTCGCCCTTGCCCTTAGCCTGCTCCTTAGTCTGCCCCTGCCCCTGAGCTTGTGCCTGTTCCTGTGCCTTCTTCGCCGCTTCCTGATACACCACCGCCGAAATCTCGTGTAGCGCCTTCGTCAGTGCATCCATATCCTCCTTTATCTTCGCTATGTCTTTACCCTCTAACGACTTCTTTAGCTTCTCTCGCGCCTGCTCCACCTTCTCCCGCTGGTCTTTGCTTATCTTGTCACCAAGCTCGTTTATCGTCTTCTCTGAGGTATAAACGAGCGAGTCTGCCTGATTTCGGAGTTCCACCTCCTCTTTTCGCTTCTTATCCGCCTCACGGTACTTCTCCGCTTCCTTCACCATCCGGTCTATCTCCTCTCTTGAGAGCTTGGTTGAGGCGGTTATTCTTATAGAAGCGGCTTTGCCCGTGCCCAGGTCCTTCGCCGTTACGTTCAAAATGCCATTTGCATCAATATCAAATGTGACTTCAATCTGGGGAACGCCCCTCGGTGCTGGCGGAATGCCATCCAGATGAAACCTCCCAAGCGAGGTGTTATCGGCAGCCATCGGTCTCTCACCCTGCACGATGTGTATCTCTACCGATGTCTGATTGTCAGCAGCAGTGGTGAATATCTGCGATTTCTTCGTTGGTATCGTGGTGTTCCGCTCTATTATCGGAGTGGCTACGCCACCAAGTGTCTCAACACTGAGTGTGAGCGGAGTAACATCGAGCAGAACTATCTCGTCCTTCACCTGCCCTGCGATTATACCCGCCTGTATCGCCGCGCCAATTGCCACCGACTGCATTGGGTCCACTCCCCCTTCGCCTTTCTTACCCATTATGCGTTCAAAATACCCGCGCACAATTGGCGACCTTGTGGGTCCACCGATGAATATTATCTTGTCTATATCCTCTGGGGTGAGCTTTGCATCTTCTAACGCCTGCTTTATGGGTGCTTCTACTCGCTTCAATATCGGTTCTACCAGTTCCTCCAATTTAGCCCGCGTGAGCGTGGCTTCCAGATGCTTCGGCTCATTGCCAGAGACGGCAATGAACGGCAGATTTATTGTTGTAGAGACAGAAGAGGATAACTCTATCTTCGCCTTCTCCGCTTCATCCTTTATCCGCTGCATCGCTGTAAGGTCGTTACGCAAGTCTATCCCTTCTTTCGCTTTAAAACCCTCCACCAACCAGTCTATTATTGCAGCATCTATATCCGCACCACCGAGATGTGTATCACCAGAAGTGGATAATACCTCAAATACACCCTCCCCTATCTCCATAATCGTGACATCAAAAGTACCACCGCCGAAGTCGAGAACCGCGACCTTATATTCACCCTCCTTGCCGAGTCCATAAGCCATCGCCGCTGCCGTCGGCTCATTTATTATCCGTTTCACATCAAAGCCCGCAATCTCACCCGCATCCTTCGTCGCCTGCCGCTGGTTATCATTGAAATACGCCGGCACGGTGATCACCGCAGCATCTACCTTCTCACCCAAATACGCTTCGGCATCCGTCTTTATCTTCTCCAGTATCATTGCTGATATCTCCTGTGGTGTGAACTCCTTATCTATGGTCTTCACATATACCTTCTCTGCAGTTCCCATCTTCCGCTTTACTTCCATTATTGTACCCTCTGGATTGATAACCGCCTGCCGTTTCGCCGCCACTCCAACCAACCGCTGTCCATCCTTCGTGAATGCTACCACTGACGGAAACATCTTTCCACCGTATGCACTGCCTTCCGCACTGGGTATTATCTTCGGCTCACCACTTTCGTCTATATACGCGGCTTCCGAGTTCGTGGTTCCAAGGTCAATACCTATTATTCTCCCCATTTTCTTCCCCTATATCATATCAACATCATACGTCATCAACAGAAGTAGATAACAATAAATGAGCTTGAGTGTAAAATAATAAAAAGAGAGAAAGAAGAAGTTAGTATTCCTCTCCCATTCCTTCCATTCCTGGTCCACCACCACCTCCTGGTGGTGTCGATGGCTTCTTCTCAGCACCTGCGGCAATTACATCGTCTATCCGCAGAATCATCGTCGCCGCTTCCGTAGCTGAGCTTATAGCCTGTGTCTTTATCCTCAGCGGCTCGATTACATTCGCATCCAGCATGTTCGTTGGCTCACCCTTGTACACGTCCAGACCATCGTATTTATTGCCCTTCTCATGTGCCGAGCGAAGACTGACGAGCGTATCAATGGGGTCTAAACCGGCATTTTCAGCCAGTGCTCTCGGTATCACCTCCACAGCATCTGCAAAAGCCTGTATCGCCAGTTGTTCCCTACCTCCCACGGTCGCGGCATAATCACGCAGTTTGAGTGCCAGTTCTATCTCCGTCGCTCCACCACCTGCTACATACTTACCATCTTCCAGCGCACATGCGAGCACACGCAATGCATCCGTCATCCCCCTCTCTAACTCATCCACTACGTGCTCTGTACCACCACGCAGTAGTATGGTCACGGCTTTCGGATTCTTGCAGTCCTCAACGAATATCATCTCGTCGCCTCCTATCTTACGCTCCTCTACCAATCCCGCAGTTCCCAGGTCTTCCGGCTTTATCTCCTCCAGCGTCGTCAATATCCTGCCACCCGTTGCGCTCGCAAGCTTCTTCATGTCACTCTCCTTCACCCGTCTCACTGCCAGTATGCCCTCCTTCGCCAGGAAGTGCTGTGCAAGGTCGTCAATGCCCTTCTGACAGAAGAGTACATTCGCACCACTCGCTTTTATCTTGTCCACCATATCCTTCAGCATCGCTTCTTCCTCATCCAGGAACGCTTTCATCTGGTCTGGTGAGGTAATCTCTATCTTCGCATCCACCTCCGTCTTCTCTATCTCCAGTGCCGAGTTCACCAGTGCTATCTTCGCATTCTCCACAAGCTTCGGCATCCCTGGATGCACCCTCTCCTTGTCTATGACCATCCCCTTTATCAGGACTGTATCCTCCTTGCTCCCACCGGTCTTCTTCTCCAGCTTTACCTGGTCTGTGTCTATCTTCTTACCTTTCTCTGCTATCGTCTTCATCGCCTCCACAGCAAGCTCGGTCAGCATCTCCTTCGCTACCTCTGCTCCTTTACCGGTCATGGAAGTCATCGCTATCTTCTTCAGCGTCTCTGTATCCTCAGGGTCTATGTCCAGTGCCAGGTCATTCAATATCTCATACGCCTTCTCGGCTGCTAATCGGTAGCCTGAGACGATTAATGTGGGATGTACCTCCTGCTCCAGGAGCTCCTCCGCCTTCTTCAATAATTCACCGCCTATGACTACCGCACTGGTCGTCCCATCTCCAACTTCGTTATCCTGCGTCTTCGCAATCTCCACCATCATCTTCGCCGCCGGGTGTTCTATGTCCATTTCCTTCAATATCGTCGCGCCGTCATTCGTTATGACCACGTCACCCATGGAATCCACCAGCATCTTATCCATACCTTTGGGTCCCAATGTAGACTTCACTGCGGCTGCAATAGTCTTTGCGGCGAGTATATTCCTGCTCTGCGCGTCTTTACCCCTCGTTCGTTCACTACCCTCCTTCAATATCAATATCGGCGTACCACCCAATTGTGCCATCCTTCATCACCTCTAATTTTCTATATCTATGGTTCTATATAAATATTGCTATACTCAACCTATATAAAAATGTATTATATCCCTTATATATCCCTCATTGATTCACCGCGCTGTGCCCTGGTAGCATAGTGGCAATGCGCCACCTTGGTAAGGTGGAGACCGCGGGTTCAAATCCCGCCCAGGGCTCTTATGGCTCTTATCCCGTACGATGATAAGATAGTAAGATAGAGATAGTAAGATGATAGCGAAGAGAATTGTCACCATTGGTGGCTCAGATAGCAGTGGCGGTGCGGGGATACAGGCTGATATAAAGACGTTCTCCGTTCTTGGCGTTTATAGCACTTCTGTAATCACCGCTGTTACTGCACAGAATTCTAAGGGCGTGCAGGATAAACTGGAGATACCGGTTGAATTGGTGAACTCACAGGTTCGGTCTATAATTGACGACATTGGCGTGGATTATGCGAAGACAGGGATGCTCTCTTCTTCTAAGATGATAATGGCAGTATCAGCACTGCTGAAAGAATATACGGTGCCGTTCGTCCTTGACCCGGTGATGAAGGCAGGTTCGGGCGGCACACTGATGGATTCCGCAGCCGTGGATGCGCTCGTGGAGTATCTGTTGCCGCTGTGCAGGGTTGTAACACCGAATATAATGGAGGCATCGGCTATCTCTGGTCAGGAGATAAGAACACTCTCGGATATGAAAGAAGCAGCCATTGCGATACACGAAAAGGGCGCTCCCGCAGTTATCATAACGGGCGGGCATCTCGAGTGCGAGACAGGAGCAGGTAGAGCAACGGATTTGATATACGATGGCGATGGGTTCAGGGAATTAACACTGGAGTATATAAGACCAGGGCCAGGACTCGCACCCGCACATGGTAAGGGTAAGATACTGCACGGCAGTGGCTGTTCATTCTCCGCTGCTCTAACCGCGGAACTGGCGAAAGGGTATGATTTATACACGGCAGCCGCAAAAGCAAAAGCATTCGTTCATGATGGTATCATGGACGGTGATACAATCTCCAATTTTATGGTTGTGAATCCCGCACGCAGGATGCGAATAGATGCGGACAGATACAGTGTGCTGGAGAACCTCAAAGAGGCATTAAGGCTATTGAAGCGCACAAGGGGCTTTAAAGAGGTAATACCCGAAGTGGGAACGAACATAGGTATGGCGATAGAAGGAGCCACAGGTATAGAGGATGTAGCAGCGGTGGACGGCAGGATACATCCCACCCATGACGGCATACATTCGGGCTGTGTCGAGTTCGGCGTGAGCAGTCACATAGCGCGGATGATACTGACGATGATGAGACACGAACCAGATAAGAGGAGTGCTATCAACATCAAATATACACCGGAACTGGTTTCAGCATGTGAAGATGCGGGGTTGCAGGTAGCCTATTTTGAGCGTGAAAAAGAGCCCACAGGTGTGGAGACGATGGTATGGGGCACGGAAGAAGCACTGAAGCATGGGGGTGGAAGCAGAGGCAGAGCTCCCGATGTCATCTTCGACCGCGGTGCATACGGTAAAGAGGCAATGATAAGAATCTTTGATACTACCGCCGTTGACGTGGTGAAGCGATTGCGAAAGTTGCTGAACGGAGGAACTGAAGAAGATGAATAAGATGAAGGAGAGTAAGAGGATTAAATTCACGAAGATGCATGGCTGTGGCAATGATTTCATAGTGATAGACGAGCATGAGACGGAGGTGATACCAGAGCCTCATAAGGAGGAACTCAGCAGGGAATTGTGCACGAGAAAGCTGTCAATAGGTGCAGATGGCGTCATCTTTGTCTGCAAGCCCGACCCCGGCTCAGGCTGTGACACGCGAATGCGGATATTCAATGCCGATGGAACAGAGGCGGAGATGAGTGGGAACGGTATGCGATGCTTTGCCAAATATGTATATGAGCGAGGGCTGGTTCACGAGCGACGGATAAAGGTGGAGACACTGGGCGGGCTGGTGGTGCCGGAGGTGAAAGACCTTATTGATGGACGGGTTGCCACGGTAAGGGTGTTTATGGGCAAACCCAGGTTTGAGTGGTTGAATGAGCCTTTATACGTGAACGGGATAGGTGAGATAAAATTGACATCCCTGAATCTTGGAAACCCACATGCCGTCGTCATTCTCAACTCATTTAGCGATCTTGATGTGGGTATGGTGGGTAAGCGCATTGAGACGCATCCCGCTTTTCCTAACAGGACGAACGTGAATTTCGTGCTATTGGGAGCGGAGGATAGGAATGAGATAACAGTGAGGACTTATGAGCGAGGAGTGGGTGAGACGCTGTCATGCGGGACAGGTTCAACAGCTTCTGTGGTTGTATTGGAGGAACTCGGTCTTATCAATGCTTCCACACCCGTGACGGTGCATACGCGGGGTGGTGATTTGAGCGTGGAAGTGAAAGAGGAGGGTGCATACCTTACAGGACCGGCGGAGGAGGTATTCGAGGGTGTATTCACTATTCACACTACATTACATTATGATTAGAATCAGATTATGAGGTTGATAATAGGGATAACAGGAGCGAGCGGTGCGATATATGCGAAGAGATTACTGGAGATGCTTCATGAGCGAGGAGTGGAGATTGATTTGATTATCACTCCGTATGGGCGCTACATAATAGAGTATGAACTCGGGATAGGGGTGAAGGAGATAGAGAAGTTCGCAACACGCCTCTGGGACATTGATGATATGGCTGCTGACATTGCAAGTGGCACACAATTGTGTGACGGGATGGTGGTAATACCATGCACGATGAACACAGTGGCAAAGATGGCGCACGGGATAGCAGATAATCTGCTCTTACGCGCATTTGATGTGATGCTGAAGAGCAGGAGCAGGAACAGGGGGATAATCATCGTGCCCAGAGAGACACCGCTGAATGAGAACCACTTAGAGAATCTACTGAGGCTAAAGCGAATGGGTGTGACGATTATACCACCGGTGCCCGCCTTTTATTACCATCCAAAGTCAATTCAGGACATGGTGGACTTCATTGTGGCGCTTATCCTTCGCGAGTTCGGTATAGCGCATACAGTGCCGAGATGGAAGAAGCCATGACGATGATGGATATAGATATACCAAGGGTGGTGATTGCGGGCGATAGGAGTTCGGCAGGTAAGACCACCGTCTGCATCGGGCTGTTGAGCCTGTTACGCGAACGTGGCTTACAGGTTCAGGGCTTCAAAGTCGGGCTTGACTACATAGACCCCGGATTTCATACACTCGTCTCCGGCAGACGCTCAAGGAATCTTGATGGCTTTCTTATGTCGCCGGAGGTGGTGAAGGAGCTATTTGTGAGGGCTTGTGAAGATGCGGATATAGCAGTTATAGAAGGAGTGAGAGGGCTTTACGAGGGTTTGAACTATTACGATGACGTGGGCAGTACCGCCCAGATAGCGAAGATTCTCCGGTGCCCGGTCATAATGGTGGTGGATGCTGCGAGCATAACGAGGAGTGCTGCCGCACTGGTCAATGGATACAGGAGTTTTGACCCCGAAGTCAACCTATCGGGTGTTATTCTGAATAATATCGGGAGTTCAAGGCATGGAGAGAAGGCGGAGCGTGCGGTGGAGGAGTATTGCGGGCTTAAAGTGATAGGGAAGATACCAAGGAGGAGCGACCTGGCAATCTCCATGCGCCATCTCGGCTTGATTACCGCAGAGGAATGTAAAAGCAGATGGGATGATTTCAATAACGTTCTGAATAGGATAAAAGAGGCGGTAGAGTCTAATCTGGATATATCCGCACTACTGGAGATAGCAGATAGCGCGCCCGCATTGAACCTGCCGGAGCCGAGACTATTCCAGCATCAGCATCATGCTCACACACCCCCTCGAGTAACGATTGGAGTCGCATTTGATGAGGCTTTCAATTTCTACTATCACGATACGCTCGATTTACTCAGGCATGAAGGAGCGGAGATTGTTTATTTCAGTCCAATAAGGGCGAGCAGGCTGCCGGAAGGACTTGATGCCTTGTATATCGGCGGTGGCTTCCCCGAGATCTATGCTCGCGAGCTGGCTGCGAATAAGCAGATGCGACGGGCTATCAGGGATTTCCACGATGCTCATGGCGTTATGTATGCTGAATGTGGCGGATTGATGTATCTCCTGGATGAGCTTGAGTATGGTGGCGATGCCTTTGAGATGTGTGGTGTGATAGAGGGCAGGGTGAAGTTCAGGGAACGGCGATTGGTGAACTATGTGGAGGGGGAATTTAGAAGGGGATGCATTATCGGCAGTCGCGGCACACGGTTCAAAGGGCATGAGTTTCACCGGTCGGTGATAGAGCTCGGGAATGAGAATAAAAATAAAGACCGGTTTGCGTATCGGATGCTGAGAGGCGAGGGCATCTATGAAGGACTGGATGGGATAATAACGAACAACTGTCTCGCTTCCTATACACATCTGCATGCAGCCTCGTATAGAGAATTTGCACCGAACTTCGTTGCGAGTGCAAGGAGAGGGAGTGTTGTGAAATAATAGCCAGCGACTCATCAGAATTAAAGGCTAAAAGGGATAAAGAGGATGAAAAGAGAGCAATAGCATTTCACTTAACGTTCCCGTGCCAGCATAAAAGAAGTTTTTGCAAATGGGGTCGGTGCGATTTGAACGCACGATCGGCGAGTCTGGAGCCCGCTGCCCTACCGGACTAGGCCACGACCCCTACCTCTACTACTCTTATTTTTTATAATAAAATAAAAATCTTCTGTATTGTATATTGTATTGTATCATTCAAATTCAATTTTGTATGATTTCACGAAGTGGGAGGCATTCTATGAGTTGGTCCATATGCTGGTCATCATCGGGCTCCCTATCAGTTCTTTGTGTAGATATAACCTTATATTTCCTCTGTGCTCTGCTCCCTTTCCTGATTAAAACACCCTCAGAATGCAGACTCGCCAGATAGGTTGATAAAGTACTGAGTCGAATATCCACCCCATATACTTCTTCATATATTCGTTTTAACTCTGAAGAAGTGAACCAATCACGGGGTGCCTTCTTATCGTAACGGAGGAAATACTCCAATCTGCCCTTTATCGTGAGGTCCTCATTGTCCATATCATAAGGGTCAATAGCCGAAGGAGAAGGTATCTGGTCCTCCAGGAACCGCACAATACTCCTTATTGTGGTAGATTTGAACGCTTCATTCATTAAATCGCCCTCTCGCTCCATAGAAGTCTTCACGCCCTCTTCGTTCGTCACTTCCACGCGCACCTTCAGTACCATCGCTATCTGTTCACGTGTTCAATGAATATATGAAAGATAGACCCATGCTATATATAAAGGATATGGTAGAAGGGGTGGGGTGACCATACATTTCCACTGGAGTGAATGTGAGAATAGGTGAAGAGACGGAAAAAATATTTACATTGATAAAAGGAAAAAATCATAGGAGAAGCGGAGGACTGAGAATTGGCACAGAATAAGGATTATTACGAGATCCTGGGTGTTGATAGAGGAGCATCAGAAGAGGAGATAAAACGCGCTTATCGCAGATTGGCGAAGAAATATCATCCTGACCTGAATAAGGATAATCCGAAAGAGGCGGAAGAGAAGTTTAAGGAGATCTCTGAGGCTTATGAGGTCCTGTCAGACCCTCAGAAGCGGGCAAATTATGACAGATTTGGGCATGCCGGCGTTGACTTTGGTCCCGGTGGATTCGATTGGTCGAAGTTCACAAGGTTCAGTGATATAGAGGATATATTCAGGGATATATTCGGCACTGACTTTGGCTTTGGAGGCGCGGGTAGAGGGGGGACCAGTAGCATATTTGAGGACCTCTTTGGTGCCGGTAGACACCGGGGTGCTGAGTACCAGTACCCGGAGAGGGGCAGGGATATCAGGTATGACATGGAGATAGAGTTAGAGGATGCAGCGAGGGGTATAGAGAAGGAGATAGAGGTGAGCAAAGAAGAGACCTGTCCGGATTGTAAGGGCACCGGAGCGTCAAGTGGTGGCTTACAGACCTGCCCTGCATGCGGTGGAACGGGGCAGATAAAGCGGGTCCAGAGGCAGGGTTTTGCTCAGTTCGTCTCCATTACCACCTGTCCGCGATGTGGGGGCAGGGGTAAAGTGATAGAAAAGCCTTGCAATACCTGCGGTGGAAGTGGTAAAATAACCGTGAACAAGCGTTTATCAGTGCGAATACCGCCTGGAGTGGATACCGGTAGTAGATTACGGATACCGGGAGAGGGAGAGGCGGGTGAAAGAGGCGGTCCGCCTGGTGATTTATACATAGTGATACATATAAGAGAGCATGAAATCTTCAGGAGGGAAGGGAAAGACCTCTATTGTGACGTCCCTGTAAGATTCGCTCAGGCGGCTCTCGGTGATGAAATACGGGTGAAGAACATATATGGTGATGAAGTGAGGTTGAAAATTCCTCCCGGTACACAATCGGGTACCATCTTCCGATTAAGAAATCAGGGCATGCCGGATTTAAAGGGACATGGACGGGGTAACATGATGGTCAGGGTAAAGGTAGTAACGCCGAAGAAATTGAGTAAAAGGCAGAAGGAACTGCTAAAGGAGTTTGATAAGGAGGAAGAGAAGCAGAGTAAGAGTAAAAGGGATACTTATTCTGCTTTCTGGAAGAGAAGAGGAAAGATTAATTAACTTTATATAGGTGAAAAGAAAGATTAAAGTAGAAATAGAAAAGATGCGAGGGGGAAGTCATGGAAGGACTGCTAAGGACACCGATTCTCTCTGTACTGGGACATATAGACCATGGGAAGACCACTTTACTCGATAGTATCAGAGGTACAGCAGTAGCAGCGAAGGAAGCGGGTGGCGTAACGCAGCATATAGGTGCTACGGAGATACCGATTCGGGTGATAAAGGAGATTTGTGAACCCTTAAAGAGCGATTGGACTGGAATTGAAATTCCAGGATTATTATTTATTGATACTCCAGGGCATTACGCTTTCGCATCACTGAGGAAGCGGGGAAGCGCTCTGGCAGATGTCGCGGTACTTGTGGTGGATGTGATGGAGGGTTTTCAACCCCAGACTTACGAATCGTTGAGCATTCTGAGATTATTGAAGACCCCTTTTGTTGTGGCATTGAATAAGATAGATAGAATAAAGGGCTGGCAGTCATCGAGGAAGCCATTTGTTATAAATTACCGGTCACAACCGGAGTTTGCGAGCAGGGAGCTGAATACAAGGATATACGAGATAGTGGGCGACTTATATGACAAGGGCTTCTCCGCTGACCGATATGACCGGATCAGTGACTTCTCAAGGACTGTGAGTATCGTGCCGGTGAGTGCGAAGACAGGAGAGGGGATAGCGGATTTGCTTCTTGTTCTTATAGGTCTGGCGCAGAAGTACTTTGAGAGGAACCTGCGACTGCATCTGGAGGGTCCAGGTGTGGGTACGATACTGGAGAAGAAGGAGGAGCGAGGGCTTGGAACCACGATTGATGTTATATTGTACGATGGTAAGCTCAGCGTAGGAGACACGATAGTGGTGGGGAGCGTGAAAGAAGAGCCGATAGTGACGAAGATAAGGGCATTATTGAAGCCGAGAGCACTCCAGGAGATAAGAACGGAGCAGAGATTCAGGCGTGTAAAATCCGTGAGTGCCGCTGCAGGGGTGAAGATAATGGCGCCGAATATAGAAGATGCGCTCCCTGGCTCTCGTGTTCGTGCTGTCCCCGCTACGGGTAATGTAGACGCAGATATAGAGCGTGTAATTAAAGAGATGAAGGATGAGATAGCGGAGATGAAGCTGGACACATCATCCGAGGGGCTGATTATAAAGGCAGACACGATGGGTTCTCTGGAAGCATTAGCTCTGGAATTGAGAAGCGAGAAGATAGAGCAGATAAAGAAGGCGGAAGTGGGGAATATCTCGAGGCGGGATGTAGTTGATGCCATCATGGTCAGTGACCGTTATTTGAGAGCTATTCTGGGCTTTAATGTTGATGTTCTACCCGATGCGAGAGAAGTAGCCATGCAAAATGACATCCCTATCTTCGTGAGCGATGTCATTTACAGGGTGATAGAGGATTATGAGAACTGGGTCAAGGAGGAGAAGGAACGAGAGAGACAGGAGAAGATAGACAGGCTGACAACACCAGCGAAGATAAAGGTACTACCGGGTTGTGTATTCAGGCAGAGCAAACCTGCTATATTTGGAATTGAAGTATTGTGTGGCAGGATAAAGACTGGTGTGGAATTAATAAAGTCAGATGGCACAAATATCGGCAGTATAAATGAGATACAGAACAGAGGAGAGAGCATAGCCACGGCAGATGAAGGCATGCAGGTGGCTATCTCAATGAAGAAGCCCATCTTCGGACGGCATATAAAAGAGAATGATATCTTATATGTAGATGTGGATGTAGGCGTAGCGGAAGGAGCTGAGAAGGAGCTGAGAGGTTTACTCTCACCGTGTGAGGAGGAGTTACTGAGGGAAGTGTATGAAATAAAATTGAGGAGGCGAAGATGAGATGCAGGTCGTGATTAGTGATCCAAAGACGGGTAAGGCATACAAGCTGGAAGGTAAGGATACGGAAGTGAGTGCCTTATTCGTGGGTAAGCGGATAGGGGATTTAGTGGATGGAGACATTCTGGGGCTAAGTGGCTATATGCTGGAAGTAAGGGGTGGCTCAGACCGTGATGGAGTGCCAATGCGGGCTGATGTACCAGGGGCAGGGAGGAGGAGAATCCTGATCGCTTCACCGCCCGGTTACAGACCCCGGGAAAAGGGCAAGAGGAGGAGGAAGTATGTCCGTGGTAATGAAATTTCAACTGATATATCGCAGATAAACGTGAAGATAAGAATGTATGGTCACCAGCCGATAGAGAAGATATTTGGTGAGGTGAAAGAGGGAGGGGAGGCGTAGGCGTGGTTGAGTTCTTTGTTCCCTGTTCCTTGATTGAGAGCATGTTAATGTTATGCGAAGAGCAACCTCTTTTCATCCAAATGCATATTTGAAACACAGGAGGAATGTCGTGAGTGGCTTAAAGGCGAGGACAAAGATAATCAAGATGATGGAGAATGTGGATACGGAAACGGGAGCTGGAAAGGAAACGACGGCAAGGATGATATCGCAGTTCCTTAGCTTGAGTTATCGGGCATCTTTACACCATTTACACCTGCTGGAGGAGGAGAAGATAGTGAAACGAAGCGGTAAGAGACCCTATAAGTGGGCATTGACCGGTAAAGGGCAAAAGGGCGTCGTCGAAGAATGATGAATGATGAATGATGAATGAAGAATTGCTCATGATTCCAGGACCGGTGCCGGTACTACCTCGCATTCGTAATGCGATGTCAAAGCCGATGATATACCACCGGGGAGAGGAATTCAGGGCGATGTATGAGGAGATAGTAGCAACGCTGAAGTGGATATTTCAGACGAGGAACGACCTCTTCGTGCTCTCAGGCTCAGGCACATGTGCAATGGAAGCGGCGATAGGCAACCTCGTTCGTAAGGATACCCCGGTGGTGAGCATAGCCAATGGCAAATTTGGCGAGCGGTTAGTTGAGATAGGAAACAGGTATAGCGATAATGTCACCCCGGTTAACTTCGAATGGGGCAGTCCAATCGAACTGGAGGAAGTGAAGGCGGCTATGGAGGAGAAGCATCCTCAGGTTGTTACAATGGTGCATAACGAGACATCAACAGGTATACTCAATCCAGCAGAGGCTATTGCAAGACTCACACGTAAGTACAATGCACTGTTCGTGCTGGATTGCATCACCTCAATTGGGGGCTACGAAGTGCCGGTAGACGATTGGGGGGTGGACATTGCCATTGTCGGCTCACAGAAATGCCTCGGTGCACCACCCGGGCTGTCGGCAATCTCGGTAAGTGAGCGTGCATGGAAGATGATGCTGGGTGATAATGATAATAGTGAGAGTAGGGAGAGACCATATTATATGGACCTCATCGCTTACAGAGATAGTTTTGAGAAGGGACAAACACCCTATACACCTGCTTTACCTCTGTTCTTTGCATTGCGAGAGGCACTGGAGGTGATAAAGGAGGAAGGGATGGCAAAGCGAGTAGAACGTCACAGGCGACTCGCAGATACTCTCCGCTCTGCTGTCACAAATCTGGGATTGAGTTTATTTCCGAGACTGAACGATGTGAGTGCATACTCCAACACGGTGACCGCAATAAAGGTACCTGAGTGGCTCGATGATGCGCACTTGAGGGGTGGTATGCGAGAGAGGGGGGTGATGGTCGCAGGTGGTCAGGGTAAGCTGAAGGGCAAGATATTTCGGATAGCCACAATGGGGAATATAACAGAGGGTGAAGTCTCGAGAACCATACAGGCACTGGAAAGTGCACTCAGGGGGTGAAGGAGAGAGGAATGAAGAAGGAGTTGAAGGTAGTTCCTATAAAAAATGGCACCGTTATTGACCACATCTCTGCCGGTCAGGCACTGAATGTGCTTCACATATTGGGTATCAATGGTAAGACTGATGCGGTTGTGAGTGTGGTGATGAACGTACGGAGTGGAAAGATGGGGAGGAAGGATATAGTGAAGGTAGAGGACAGGGAACTAAAGCCGGAGGAGGTGGATAAAATCGCTTTGATTGCGCCAAATGCCACTATAAATATAATACGCGACTCGGAAGTGATAGAGAAGCATAAGGTATATTTACCTGAGTTTATAGAGGGTATAATAAGATGTTCGAATCCCAATTGCATATCTAATGCGGAGCGTGAGCCGGTTGTACCGAGATTTGTGACTTTAAGCACGAATCCTCCGAGGTTCCGGTGTTTCTACTGTGAGCGGATAATGGAGGATGTATCAGGGTATATATAGTATATAAAAGAGGATATAATGAGTAGGAATGCGCGAGTGAAGCGGGAGACGAAGGAGACGAGTGTGGAGGTGGAACTTGAACTTGATGGTAACGGTGCCACCAGGATAGACACCGGAATTAAATTCTTTGACCATATCCTCACTGCTTTCGCCACTCACGGGTTCTTTGACCTCGTTGTGGATGCGGAAGGTGACCTGAGCCATCATATCATTGAGGACACTGCTATCACGCTCGGTAAAGCGTTCAAAGATGCAATTGCAGCCGATAGGACGAAGACCGTGCGGTATGGTCTCGCTGCGGTGCCCATGGATGAATCCATTGCGAGATGTGCAGTAGATATAGGCAGTATAGGTGGAGAGGGTAGAAGTTATACGGTCCTGGAACTGGGCTTGGCAAGGGAGCGGGTTGAGGACGTCAGCACCGAGGACATACCCCATTTCCTAAATTCTTTCGCATCTCATGCAAATCTCACACTCCACATATATGCACGGGGCGGTAACGAGCACCACAAGATAGAAGCGATATTTAAGGCGCTTGGAATTGCACTGGATAAGGCAACGAGGGTAGAAGAGAGGAGGGTAAAGTAATACAGTAACGCGAACACGTATACTATACCCATTTCTTGAATAAAACCAATTTACGGGGTAGTAAACATAGAGCTCAAGGGGCGATCCGCTAATCTTGATGACCCAAACCCTTACGGGCTTCGCATACCCGCAAAGCGTTATACGCCATGCCTAAGAGGTAGATGAAGATGAGAAGAAAGATAAGAGTATACTTGGTCACTTCGGTAATTTCAGCGCTATTTGATGAAAGGAATCCAGAGAGGAAATCACTCACAGAAGCTTTTTTCGCGGAAATAGATAATTTTGAGACTTTCATCCCGCACTCCCGACATGGAACTCCAAAGCAAATTGAAGGATGCAGTATCGCGATTTTCAGTGCTCTCTTTAACCGATGACGTTGAATGGGTAGCGCGCGAGTATATCCCAGTTCCAGAGAGTTACTCTGAGGATGCCTACCATATTGCCATCGCTGTTATAAACGAGGTAGACTATCTTTTGAGTTGGAACTTCAAGCACATAGTGAGGAGGAAAACGAGAGACATAGTGAGGATGGTAAATACTTTAAATAACCTGAGACAAATAGAAATTATGGCACCTGCAGAATTGCTATAGGAGGCAGATATGAGCAAGATTAAGGAAGAAGATATTGAGAACATAAGAAAAGCCATAGAAAAGGAGTTTCCAGAAGACCCTGCTTTACAACAGGTTCACATCGCGAGGAAAATCATTGCTAAAGAAGCGCAACTTGAAGGATTAAGTTTCTTTGAATACGTCAAATTGTTGGGGAAGCGAGTAGTTAACAATGAAGGCACGGCGTATAACAGAGCGTATCTGGCTTCGGTTATAGCCTTCGCCAAAATTCCCACGCGGGGAACTTCAGATACGCTCGGAACGTTATCTGCAATTGCTTGGCTTATAGTGAGGTGTGAAAATGGGACGTCTTATTAAAATACACGATATAGACGAGTTTTCAGAAGTCAAAACTATCCCAGATGCAACTATAAATAACGAAATACTGACTAACATCAGAAATTTAGATGAAAAAAAGGAACTGGAGCGTTTTCTTCGAGAAATTTTATATGATCCAAATGAAACTCCTCATGGTCCTACGGAAATAGCAGATATATTGACAAATGTACATGTTAGAGGAGATAAGCGATTAACTGCTTTTGTTTTGAAAGGAAAAAGCTTCCAAAGAGTTTCAAGTAGACATGTAACTCATCAATTCGCTAAACTCCGGCAAATCTCAGAACTCGGTTTGATGGTTTTTGGAGCAGTCGGGAATATCCAAGATGATGCTCAGAGAGATTTTGTGCAAATAGCTATTGATGCAGGATGTGACTATCTTATCATGGATGCTCAGGACTTGGCACGCTTGTTTATTGCCTATGAAAAAATCTGTCCAAAAGATGGGACACCTTATGATGATACAGGCACATGTAAAAAAGGGCATGTGCGAGATAAGGGTTTGCCTTTAGAAATGGAAGTAAGAGAAAAAATACGATACACCATTGTAAATCAAAAAGACGTAAGCCACGCTGGAGCCAAACGTTACTCTGCTACTATTCTTTTAGACAGGCATTATCCTAAGGATGTAATTAGAACAATTATTCAAGAAGCAACAGAGAAGCTGAAATATAGCAGTTATTACCGTAGTGAACGACTGAAAGCACGCTGGGGGAAAAATCCTGCTCATGTAGTGTGGCTATTCATAGCTTATGACTTAGAGGATATTCAAAATGCAAATTGGGTCTGTCGTACTTGTTGGATAGATCCATCGTTAACAAAAGATATGCGTCCTGTTGATTTAAATGGTAATGAAAAACTCGGAGATATAGAAATCCTTTGGAACGATGACTATAAACCATATAAGAACTTCTTTGAAACTTTCTCTGGCACGAAGGAGGAATTTTTGGGAGCCATTCAGCCCATATTGAATGAAATGATAGAGTTTGCTAAACGAGCAATTGAGTATTTTGAAGAATACCGCCGAGGGAACATTCCTGAAGAGGAGTTGATCTTGAGGATGCAAAAGATGGAACCAAGGGTCACGGAATTTTACTTGCAATCAGGAAATATCCCTATGCCTCCCGAAGACTGTAAGGACTATGACCAAGCTTGCCAGAATATTTTTGCTACTATCCACGATATGTTTCTCTATTTTTCTAAAAGAGGGTTAGAAACATGGCCTAAACGAAATAGAGATTGGTTAATGCAGGACACTATAAAGCGATTTTATAATGATATGAATAGGATTAGATTTGAAGAGACTAAGATACATTGATACTTCAGATACGCTCGAAACGCTAAGTGGCAAAAAGAGTTTACAAGAGGGTTACAGGAGCTCCTAAAATCCTATGTAGATAGGGAAGCGACAAAAAATTATCAAAGGATTATCCCAGATACTGGAAAATTTTATGGAGTTCCACTTCCTGTTTTGAGAATAATATCTGCCGAAATAGGAAAGTTTATCCAGAAAGAACCAACAAAAGCTACGACATTGTTAGAAACTATCTGGGATGAAGGTTCCTTTGAATCAAGACAGATAGCAGGGAAATGCTTAGAGAAGTTTGGTCCAAAGAATCCAAAAATTTGTTTAGATTTTGTCTCTTCAGTATTACCTGATCTTGATAATTGGGCTGTTTGTGATAATCTTGCCATGTGTGGAGTAGAACCAATAGTTTATTCCAATCCGGAACTCGTTTTACCTCTCTCTGAAAGATGGATTAAGAGCGAGAACAAATGGATCAGGCGGTTTGGAGTGGTAAGTTTACGAGGATACAAGAGAATCCAAATAACAGATAAAGCTTTCGAGATTCTTGATCTGGTCATGGAAGACAAAGACAAAGATATAAAAAAGGCGGTATCGTGGGTTTTGAGAGAAATAACAAAGAAGAATCCAGATGGGGTGGCAGAGTTTTTAACACGATGGGCAGAGGCAAAGCCAGATAAGAATGCGAGATGGATCATAAAGGATGGGATGAAAAAGCTGCCAAAAGAAATGCAGACTGAAATCTTAACTTGGGGTGCACCCCTAAAAGTAGACAGTAAGTTAAGAAATAAGAAAAAATGAAAAAGGGGTGCAAGATGAAAAGAAGGAGGCAATATACACGGGATTTCAAAATTGGTGTAATTAGAGAGGTCGAGAGTGGAAAAACGCTTGCCCAGGTGTCACGTGAGAACGAGATACATCCATCTCTCGTGGTGAAATGGAAGAAGGAATACTTTAGGGACCCGGAAAATGCCTTTCGTGGCAACGGGAAGGCATATAAAGAGCAAGCAAGGATGGCAGAGCTTGAAAGGCTGGTTGGGCAGTTATACGCAGAAAACGAGTTTTTAAAAAAAGCATTGACCAGATTGGAAGTCAAAATCAAGGAAGAGGAGGTAAAAGAAGCACGGGGGTGAAATACATGCTCATAAAAGAGAGTCTCGAATCTGGAAGCCAAATATCAGTAAATCGAGCCACGCAATTATTGGGCGTAAGCAGATGCGGGTTCTATAAGTGGCTCGGGCAATCGAAGACCGGACAGGTGAACGCCATACCGGACATGGACGTTAGAAACGAAATACAGAAGATCGCCGTGGAGTTCCCCGCATACGGATACAGACGGATAACCGCCGAACTCCGGAATCGTGGTTATTCGGTGAACCATAAACGTGTACTCAGGCTCATGAGAGAAGACAATCTCCTTTGCGTTCGTAAGGATTTTAAGCCAAAAACCACCGATTCCAGGCACGATCTCAGGGTCTATCCCAATCTTGTGAAGGGGTTGAAGATAACCCGATTGAATCAGGTATGGGCTTCCGATATCACTTATATCCGTCTATCGGGCGAATTCGTCTACCTGGCGGTAATCCTGGACCTCTTCAGCAGGAAATGCATCGGATGGAATCTGGATAGAAGCCTTCACACAGAACTGGCGTTAAAAGCTCTGGCTATGGCAATAGAAACACGCTGGAATGAGAACCTGCGGGGACTGATTCACCACTCAGATCAGGGAGTTCAATATGCCTCGGAAGAATATATCGGATGTCTCAAAGCGCATGGAATCCTGATCAGCATGTCAGCGCGTGGCAACCCCTACGATAATGCATTCGTAGAGAGCTTCATCCGGACATTGAAGTATGAAGAGGTCTATCTCAATGAATATGAGACCTTCTCCGACGCCTTAGATAATATCGCTCATTTCATAGAGGACGTATACAACAAAAAGAGGCTGCATTCTGCCATAGGGTACCGCTCTCCCATAGACTTCGAGAAGGAAATGGAGATGGAGATGGAGATGGAAATGGAAAAGGGGGTGAAAGCATCGAAAGTTTTAAATACTGTTTCTTAACTAGTTGTATACTAACAGGGGTGCACCCCAACTCTTTTAGATTGAGAATATGACAAAATTCATCGAAATCGAAGCGAAGAGTATTTTACAGAAGTATAAGTTTAGAGATGATTGGTTCTGGAATCGTTACGGGGTTAACCCTTATCGTGGCTGCCAGTTCGCATGCAACTATTGCGATGCGATAACAGAGAAATATCTTGTGCATGAATCCTACAA
The DNA here is from genome assembly GCA_003194435.1 of Candidatus Methanophagaceae archaeon. Lineage (GTDB taxonomy): Archaea > Halobacteriota > Syntropharchaeia > Alkanophagales > Methanospirareceae > G60ANME1. The sequence continues at coordinate 33,200 of PQXC01000006.1, forward strand.
GGATTTCTCAAGGATAATTTATGTAAAGAAGAACGCTCCCGAAATCTTAGGAAAAGAGGTTAAAAAGTTGAAGCCAGATGTTGTTGCTATGTCCGGCGTTACTGACCCCTATCAGCCCGCTGAGAAGAAATATGAGTTAACAAGGAAAATGTTAGAGATTTTAGCAGAGCATAGGTTTCCGGTTCATATTATCACGAAGAGCGATTTGGTCTTAAGAGACGTTGATTTACTGCGAGAGATAGCAAAACAGACCTGGTGTACGGTTTCCTTAACAATTATAACCTTCAATAAGGAGTTGTTGCCCTACCTGGAACCGTTTGCACCTTCGCCGGAAAGGAGGTTAGATGCAGTTGATAAGTTAAATAAGGAAGGAATACCGGCAGGTGTTGACTTTACACCCATTGTACCATATCTTTTGGATGGTCCAGAAAATATTGAAGAAGTGATCAAAAGGGCATCTGAATGTGCACAATATATTCTAATCGGTGCAGCAATGACTCTGAGAAGTAATCAACGCATAAGATTCTTTGAATTATTAAAAACAAATTTTCCTGAACTCGTGGAAAAATATAAGAATTTATATGGAGAGAAAGAGAATCCTCCACAAGATTATATTGTGAGGCTAAATGGTCTTGCATTTGAGTTTTGCAAGGAATACGGGATAAAGAATTATATTGAGCCGCCGAGCTTTGAAAGACCTCTCAAAGAGAATTTTGATGTGGCAAATCATTTATTGTTGATAGCGTTTTTCAAAGAATTCAAATCAGCAAATCCTTATTCCGCGTGGGCTTATCATAGGGCATCTCAAAATATAGAAAACTTAGATGAGAGCATAAAGGAGATTTATAAAAAAGGAGAATTAAAAAAGATTCAAGGTGTAGGGAAGAGTATCGTTAAGATTATTGAAGATTATTTAACAAATGGGAGCAGTGAAAGATTGGATAAGGAGATTAAGACATGGTAAATATAAATAAAAATCAACTCACTACGAAAGAGAAAAACAGGAATAAATTTGCTTATTTCTGGATAAGTTTTTATATCTCGCAATAGTGATAGTCTCGGCCATTTGGACATGGCGGCAGCCTTTTCAAGATAATATACTATATCCACATCTGCACGATGTATCAAATATGCTTGGTGGAATTTTATTAGGAATATTGGCTGCTTATTGGCTTTCAAGCCAGGAGAAGTTAATAAGTTTTCTGATACCAATCGCTATAATAGATTTCATCAGTTTTACACGGTTTGGAAGGTGGACTCCTAATCGGAAATTGATTGAGAATAAAACATTTGCAAAAAGCTATCGGTTTGCATGCCCATTCCAGGTTTCTCAGGATTCTATCAAATAACTGGCATTGGAGATATGTTTGTTTTTGCCCTTATTGAGGGGGCCACTCTAAAAATTTGGGGAATACATGCTATTTGGATGGCTATCAGTGCTATCATTGTTGGGCAGATTCCGAACGTTATTGGTATGCTATCTTTTAAGAACAAGCCGTGGTACCGTGGAATTCCAGCAACTTCGTTCCCTGTTTTGATTTTTGTTACAATCGTTTTAGGGTATAGCTTATGAGATTAACAAGAGAGGGGTAAAAAGCATGGATAAAATAATGAGCACAGGAAACTCAAAAGCTGCAAATCCATGGCGGTTTTTTGCCCTTGCTCCTGGCATTTCGTGTTTTTTTCTGGATGTGGGTTGTATTGTTGGCGTTCTTGCAGGCTCACCGTGGCCAGAGTTTGAAACAGCCAGAAATCTGCTGTCTGAACCCTGGAGAATTCTTCCTTTTGCCGTTTTTATCCTGCTCTATGGTCCATTACCGGAAGAGCTGGGCTGGCGCGGTTATGCTCTGGATGGGCTGCAGGTGAGATATAATGCACTATTCTCAAGTCTGATACTGGGCGTGGTAAAATGCTTGAAAAAGCACATTGGAAGCCCAGATACGAGAAAGAAGGCATAGAGGTCTTCGTAAGCCGAGGAACCATGCTGCGCATAATCCTCACACCATTGACCCTGAGATAGTGAAACAACACCTTCCTGGCTCTACCCTCTTTCGGATAGCCCGCTAACATGTTTAAAGAGGCGATGTGCGCTCGGAACTCCATAGTTCCGGAACTACTGGATAAAAATAAAGAAACCTCCATGACCCCCAAGGGGGACACCCATGAACATGAAAATAAGAAAGTATTTTCATACCAAATAATAAGTTATAAATCAGGATGTGTATAGGTAAAGTAGGTTGAGGTGTTTTTTTCAGAGATGATAGAGGATAGATGATAGAGGATAGCAGACTGTATGGGCATCGTATGTCCGAATGGCAGCAGGTGCGGCAATTAGCGCAGTTCCACGTCTATCTCGATCCAGAGACGGGGATGGCTTATACACATCCTGAGTTCCTGCCACCGATCATTCGAAACAGGCTATTACCAAAGCTCGGGTTTGAATCACATAGCCAGAGAGCGTTCTTCATCATCACAGATAGCCACCAGCTTGTGGAGTACAAGGGGCTTGTCTATCCCTATTCCAATGACAATGATATAGAGATAGTGCCGGCAAGTGGACAGCCCTGGGGCATGCTCTTGAAGGAGCATGGTGAACGTGAAGCAATGGCATTGAATGCAATTGCAAGGCGAATCGGTGGTGTCTATGGTGAGTATCACGATGCGGGAGTGGCAATACAGAACCGAGAAAGAGAAGGTGGTGAGATAATACATTACGGCGTTCTCAGGCGCTGGAGTGATGATTACGATTATGCTTATGCTTACATACCTTTTATTAGGCTTGACCTCTTTGATGCTGTGAGGCGACTTGCCACGCTGGAGGGCACGTCACATATCGAACTGCTGAAGAGTGCAATGGCGCGATTGGGCTTGATATTGAGGACTGCACATGAAATTGGGATTTATCACTGCTTCACGCATCCGGGTAATATAGATGCACATGGCAACCTTGTGGATTTCGAGCATGCAATCTGCAGTGCAGAGATTCCGGTGCTGAAAAGACTATGCCTGAATGGAAGTGAGTTACTGGATGATGCACATCTGCGATATCGAGACATTGACCTCTTCTTTGCTGGCGCTCGTGAGATTCTGCACAGATGTCAGACATGCTTTAAACTCTCTCGTGATGAGTTAATGAAGAAGATAAGGTTTCTGCGTGAGAATATATCCATCACAGTGGGTATACCTGTTTTTGAGGTTCTTGCACATCTGAATATCGGGTTTTACGAGGATACACTGAAGAGACTCCCGTTCTGCTACCAAGAAGACGTAATAGGAGCGTTTGTTGATAGCTATTGTGAATCTGGGTCAGGGTCGGAAGTGAAGCGTGGTATCTTCTCAGAACTGCTCAGACATGGCAAATGGACACCGAAGGCGAGTGGATACATCATCAATGCCGGGAATCCACTACCAATGCAGCAGATACCAAATGAGCTCATATTAAAGCTCTGGAATATGGCGCCACTCAAGAAGAAAGAGAAAGTGTTCAGCCCCCTCCACTAACTACCATTCGGCAATCTATGAGTAGAAATAACACCTATAACAGCACTGAAAAGAAGGTCCAAAAATTCTTCTTTTAAGATATTTTTGGTGTATCCATGGAATCTGAATTCTATAAGGTAATGTGGCATTTTTATCTGTTGTAGGTCTTTACTTAAACTGGAATACAAATAGTCAATTATAGAATACAAATCACCTAAATTGTTTGGATTTACAGGAGGAAGTGAATGACTTGCGAAATGGCGTATAACAGCGGATAAAAGGCTTCGATGCTTCACACCTTCGCCCAAGTGGTGTTCAAATATCGTCTTCTATATTTTTGCTGTGTATCTGTAACGACTCTTTCATAATGATATTTTTACAAGGAGGGTATGTAAAGGCTAATGTTTTGGTAGACAGTTGTTCGAAGATTTTTGTGAGGGAATGTTAATAAAATAATCCTAAATCCTATATCAGTTTATACAGTGTGTTCCTCCTCCTTGGTGTCCTACCCGCATCCTTTATCAGCCGTTCAAACTCCTCCGGGCTCAGGTATTCTCCAGCTGAAGAGCCCGATAGCCGTGATATATTCTCTTCCATCAATGTGCCTCCAAGGTCATTCACACCGAAATATAGCATCCTCTGTGCATACCCTACCCCGAGCTTCACCCACGACGCCTGTATATTCACACAATATGGATGAAGAATGACCCTTGCGAGTGCGTGTACTATTGCATTCTCCTCAAAGCTGACATCGCGCTTCACCAGCTTTCCCAATTCATTATTCTTATGCATGAACTTCAGGAGCACGAACTCGGTAAACCCTCCTGTCTCTTTCTGCAGCTCTCTTATCCTGAAAATGTGGTTTATCCTCTCCTTCCACGTCTCTATGTGTCCATACATGATAGTGGCAGTGGATGGAATCCCCATGCGATGTGCACTCCTTATTATACTCTCCCATTTAGCTGTATTTAGCTTCCGGGGGCATATTATCGCTCTTATAGAATCATCCAGTATCTCTGCTGCCGTGCCAGGAATAGAGCCCAAACCTGCGCTCTTCAGCTCCTTCAATACCTCTTCCACTTCCAACCCCGTATTCCTTGCTACATGATATATCTCCATAGGTGAGAAAGCATGGATATGCACATCAAACTGCGATTTTATAGTCTCAACGAGTCTGCAATAGTCGTCCAACCGCAGGTCAGGATGCAATCCACCCTGAATGCATATCTCGGTCGCCTCATTTTTCACCGCCTCTTCCACCTTCTCCAGAACCTCATCCATAGTCAGCATATAGCCCCGCTTCTTATCCTCCCTGAATGCACAGAACTTGCAATTCCCGATGCAAACATTCGTGAAATTTATGTTCCTGTTCACCACGTAGGTGACAATATCACCCTTCGTATCCTTCCGCAGCTCATCCGCGAAGCGAAATAAAAGAGGGGGGTGATTCACAAGAAAGAAGGCATCTGCACGCTCTATCCCTCCCCTCCTTATTCGCTCATATAACTCATCGAAATCGTCTTTCATCCATCTGAATCTGATATTTCCTTCTCTTACTTCACTTACTTTATCCCTGTTATTATCTCCTTGCTGAGGTCAAATATCATTGCCTTCTCCGCACCATCTTCTATCACCAATTTCATACTCGCATCTATCTCCCCGACCATAGAGGCTGTTATACCCGCATCCTCGAATATATTTATGCATTCCGCGCCCCTCTCCGCATCCTCCACCGTTAATACAAATCCTGTACCTGGATACATCTTTAGCCACTGTGCAATAGAAATCGGCACTTCTTCCGTATCAGGTCTCGGTATCTTCTCCAGCTCCACTCGCGCTCCCACACCCGAGGACTCAAGTAACATACCCAGGGTACCAAGCGTGCCGGGATTGCTTATGTCCTTACCGGCAGTTGCCAGCCTCTTCTCCCCTATCTCCACCATGGTATTCAATTGCCTCTTTATCGCAGTTGCTGACTTCCTTGTCGTGTTGTCCCATGCAAGGTTGTATTTCGGATATACTCTACCATCGAGGTCAATTGCCACAACTATTTTATCACCCGGCTTCGCTCCACTTGAGAATATCACACTGTCCCGCTTCACAGTTCCAACAATCCCGACATCAAGCGCATTGTATGAAGTATCGGGATGTAGATGCCCGCCCACCATAGGCACGCCGAACTTCTTCACGCCATCCTGCATCCCCCTGCCCAATTCCGCACATATATGCCTCTTCTGTGTTGAGGTCAGATTCACCATCGCCAGTGCAGTACCGCCCATCGCCGCTATATCATTCACATTCACGAGTACTGCGCAATAACCTGCCCACCATGGGTCTGCATTCAATAATTTACCCCATATCCCATCCACCGCAAGCAGAATAAAATTGTCATCGTCCACTCTGAGCACCGCCGCATCCTCTCCAAATCCCGCTATTGTCTTATTACCCACCCTATCTGCATCTCCGAGTGTCTTCACGAGGTCCCTTATCGCCCCCTTACGCTTCACTCCTTCAAAGTTCCTGAGCTCCGCAGCCAGAGACTCCAGATTCATGCCCCACATTTGTACGCCTCCATCTCCTCTATTATCTCTTTTACCTCTTCTATATCCTTTATTCTGAAATCAGCAACCTCAAAAATCTCGCTCGGCCTATCCGTAGCCTCATGTAAGGACAATACTGCTATATCAGATTCACAAAATGCGAGATAATCGTTCCTGTCATCACCAACCATTATCACCTTATACCGGTCTTTCAACTTCCTCACCAAATCACGCTTGTCCTCCGGGGTCATCATACCAAAGATATTCTCCGTAGGCACCTCTGGTAGATATACTGATATCTCCTCAGGTTCTATCCTATCTCCTGATGCTACAAATACTGCACAACCCATCTGACTCAATTCCTTCAGGAGCTTGCGAGTCCCAGGGAAGAACTTTATACCTCCCGCTATTAAATATCTTATCGTTTTGCTCGCCATCTCCACTATCAAAGCTATCCCTACTACCGGTAAAATGTCACACCTCCTTAAAAAACCCATCGTTTCATGCACGTCCCTCAACTTGATGCGCCTATCGCTCAATATCGCCTCCAGCACTTCTTTATCATCTATCCCTTCTCTCTTATATACCACCCCAATTTCTATTTTCTTATCCTTCATCACTTCTGACAGCAACTTTGAATCCTCTTCTTTCGCTAATGTCTCATCGTATCGCGTCTTCAATATCGCCATTGCGCCCCTCTCCAACCTGTCCGTACAGCTCAACCCCGACACCCTGCTCCGCTTCGTTATCCCCCTATCCATATTTTTTATTATTCTGAACGGCGCATAAAGAACACCTGCACCGTCAAATACTACTGCTAAATCCCTCATTTGAGCATCATCTCCAAATTAATTTTATGAGTGAAGCTATAACTATAAGAATAAAGAGGGTTTAATATATGGTTATGGGGTGTGAGTGATGGCTCAAAACCTTGACCTTACAACAGAGAGGTGGGAGGACTTCCTGAAGCGATATTGCTGGGATGAGCTTGTAGAGCTCTCAAATTACTATCCGGAGAAGCGGAGTTTATTTGTTAAGTTCACTGACATGGACCTTTACGATCCGAATCTCGCAGATATGGTACTGGAAAGTCCCGATGTTGCTATTAATGCGGCAACAAGGGCATTACGAGCTATTGATACCCCAACCGGGGTCACACTGGATGAGGCAAACTTCCGCATAATAAAGGTACCGAGAAGGCTAAAAATCCGTGATATCAGGAGCGAGGATATAGGAAAGCTTGTGAGTATAGAAGGATTGGTGACAAAAGCTACCGAGGTGCGTCCGAAGGTGGTGGAAGCGGTATTTGAATGCCCCTTCTGTCATCATGTGTTCTCAGTGGAGCAGAGTGGACGGCAGTTCAAAGAGCCGGTGGAGTGCGATCAGGAGAGTGGCGGCTGTGGTAGGAAGTCTCAGCATTTCAAACTCCTACTCGAGCAGTGTAAATTTGCAAATGCGCAGAAGATACAACTTCAGGAGTCGCCGGAGGAACTGCGTGGTGGTGAATTGCCACAGGCAATAGATGTCTATCTTGAGGATGACATCACCGGTGGTGTCACACCGGGTGACCGTGTCATTATTACCGGCATTCTCAGGTCTTATCAGCGGACTACCAGGTTCGGAAAGACGCCTTTCTTTGATATCTATCTTGAGGGTAATTCATTGGAGCATAAGGAGGAGGAGTTTGAGGAGATAAAGATAACGGAGGAGGATGAACAGCGGATAATGGAGCTGAAGAATCAGCCAGACGTTTACGAGAAGCTGATAATGAGTATTGCACCCTCTATTTATGGCTATGAGGAGATAAAAGAGGCTATGGTACTCCAATTGTTCGCGGGTGTACCGAAGGAGCTGCCGGACGAGACGCGAATACGTGGCGATATACATGTACTGCTCGTTGGTGACCCGGGTGTGGCGAAGAGTCAATTACTGACATACCTTGTGAAGTTAGCACCCAGGGGCCTGTATACCGGTGGTAAGAGTAGCACTTCTGCTGGACTGACCGCAGCGGCAGTGAAAGATGAGTTCGGCGAAGGGCGATGGACCTTAGAGGCGGGAGCGCTGGTACTCGCAGACAAGGGTATAGCAGCGGTGGATGAGATAGACAAAATGAGGAAGGAGGATAGGGACGCACTTCACGAAGCGATGGAGCAGCAAACGGTATCAGTAGCGAAAGCGGGCATAATGGCGCGTTTGAACTCTCGCTGTGGGCTGTTAGCTGCTGCGAACCCCAAATATGGACGATTTGATAAGTACACTCCTATTGCGGAACAGATAAATATGCCGCCCACGCTCCTATCGCGGTTCGACCTCATATTCACCATGATGGATAGACCAAACGAGGAGGCAGACACGAAGACTGCTGAACATATAATCGAGACACATTATGCAGGCGAGCTACTCGCACGGGCTAAGAATGTGAGCAAAATAAATAGAGCCGAGCGAGAGCATTTCGAGCGTGCAGTGGCGGTTATGAAACCCCCTATTGAGAGTGACCTGCTAAGAAAATACGTAGCATGGAGCAAACGGAATGTATTCCCGGTGATGAGCGAAGGAGCGAGGCGGAGATTCCTTGAGTTCTATATCGGGCTACGCAGGCAGGGTTATGAAGATGAGGATGCCCCGGTTCCCGTAACTGCGCGGCAATTAGAGGCACTGATTCGACTCGGTGAGGCGAGGGCGAGGGCGCGATTGAGCGATGAAATAACGGAGGAGGACGCCGACCGCGTGATTAATATCGTCACTTACTGCCTGAAGCGTGTCTTCGTTGACCCTGAGACCGGCAGGCTTGATACTGATTGGGTCACTGTGGGCATAACGAAGACCAAAAGAGACCGGGCGAGGTCAATAAGGGAGATAATAAAGGACCTGGAACGCGAGTATGGTGATGAAGTACCGCTGGAGGAGGTGCTTGACCTCGCAGAGGAGGAGGGAATGGAGCGAGAGAAGGCAGAAGAGATAATAGAGGTGATGAAACGGGATGGTATCCTCTTCTCACCTTCAAGTGGTATTGTTAAGTTTGTACGTTAGCGGGCACGAACTTCGTACCGTAATAGATTATCCCTCTCTCACCTTCTTCCCCCAATCTCCTGAACACCGCCTGGACACGCATCCCTGTATGCATCTCCTCAGGCTTGCATATCACTTCAGAAAGTAGCTGTGCACCCTCATCAAGCTTAATTATCGCTAAGTTGTATGGTATCTGCCGATTGAGATTCCGCGGAGCCTGGTGTACGGTCGTGTAAGTAACCACCTCTCCTGTGCCTTTAAACTTATAAGGTACAATCTCGCCTCTTCGCCTGCACTTCGGGCATAGAGTTCGGGGCGGGAAGAAGAAGCTGCCGCAGTTCAAGCACCGTGTACCCTCTAAATTATAACGCGCTGCCTGCTCACGCCAGAATTTCGCCGTTGATGCCATCTCTCTTTGCTCCTTATATTATACCTATATTAGTTAGTTTAGATGTAGATTTTGTTTTAATTTAAATACATTTAAGTTTGCTTTTGTACGGTTGAGGCAATGTTCAAAGGCAAAGGCGGTCCCCGACTTTTACTTTTCATCTTTTCCCGTTCGAGAAAAGCTCCCCAATATTTCACCACTGCCATCGAACACATAAACGTCAGCATCGGTTTTCTGTGCTAACCTCTCTGCAAGGGTGCCGAAGAAGGTCTTCAGTCGTTCATAATCTATTTTCTTCAATCGTTCAACAAGCTCGCTGACACTGCTGAACTCAAAATTGAAATGGTTGTGAGCATTAATATCTAACATATCGCAAATCTTCGCGGGCATCGTGAATATCACCTTCCTCTTCGCTTTTGACTTCTCTATCGCGTAGCACACGAAATTACCGGCAACAATAATCTTCTCCGCCGGGAAATTCAGTTTTTCGGTAGCGAACCTCTTGCTTGCAGCACCTGTGCTTACCCCGATAACGTCCTTTATATCTCTTACGAGGAAGTCTATAACGTGCTTATAGCCATTCCTGGTGTATGGCTCAACGAATCCAGTAGCGCCGAAGATGGGTATTCCTCCTTCTATTCCCACCGCTGGAAGAACTGTGTTTTTCGCTATCTTCTCACCCTCGGGCACGAAAATCTCTATTTCTACACCACCGGACAGTACTTCCTTCACGTTCGCTTCTATGTTCCTCAAGATGTGCGGGTATATATCGGGTGCTCCGACTTTACCCAAACCCGGTCTTTTTATTATCCCTATACCCTTGCCCGCTCTTATAGAGAACACAGGAAAACGTCTCGCCTTTGCACATATAAGCATTCCACTGAATGTGTCACCTTTGTAATCGCCGGAATCTACACGAACACAGGCGGTACAACTGGCTTTATCCAAACTCGCTACGTTCATCTCCGCTTTCACACCAATCGGGGTTGTAACTTCTACTTTTTTCACTTCTTTACCTGCGAGCAGAAGAGCAGCAGCTTTTGAAGCCGCAGTAGCGCAAGTTCCTGTTGTATAGCCTCGTTTGAGGATTCTCCCATTCTCGAGCAGGACCACTCTGCCCTTTTTTATATGCTCGATTAAGGCATCATAACCGATATTATTCATCTTTGCAGCTCTTTTTATTAGTTCTTCCGGGTATTCCCTTCCTGATACAGGGTCTATCATTTTTTCATCCCGTGCTTCTATAATTCATTGTAAGTAACGTGCTTAAAGGAATGTTAAAAAGATGACCTTGAGAGGGAGAAATGCGTCATCGCTGTTGTCGTATATTTGCTGAGAGGCATAATTATAAAGGATAAATGAGAGCATAAAGCACAGGAACTGGAATTCCTCAAGCAATCACCCATTTTTATTTTTGCGTTTCCTCTTATCCCTCTCTAACAGCACATACCCCACCAGTGCGAGCAAGCCAGAGGCGAACAGGATGAGCGTTGACAGTTCGGGAATTGGATAGCCGGGGTCAGTAGAAGGGCTTTCGATATAAGAGTCGCTGCCGGCTTCGGCTTTATAGTATATCTGGAGTTCATCCGTTGGGCAATCCCATGATAATCTAACAGCGAGCCAATCGCCAGTACTGAAATCCTGTGTTGTTGATACGTTGTCTTCACAGGTTATGTCCCATAGATGTTTAGTTTCCGCTGCTGTTAACTGCTCGGTGTGGCTGGCAATAACGGTTACATCTCCGGTGCCTTTTTCCAGCCTGCAAATCTCAACCGTGAGGTTGTGCCCTATTTCATCATCTTCTATCGCTTCTGTCCGAATATGCGCTTTCCACGGGTTATCGCCAAATCCGAGTCCGCATTCCGCTCCGGTATCCGCATAGAACCATGCCACTCCGGTATAACTCAGGTTGAAATATTCGCCTGTGCCGCTTCCTGAACCTTTGTGCATCAGGTTGTCCTTCGCGTGCGTCTTACTATCGTTCGCGTTTGGTGCATCATCGGGTTTAGCTTCAGGGGTAAGATACCATGTCTGCTGCTTTGGAACCGGAAGCGTAATGTTGGAATCGAATCTCCCGCCTTCGTTGACCTCTTCTGATGATACCTTGAACTCAACAATCTTTGACTGACTTCCATCCGGACTTCTGACATCGAGCTGCAGTGTCTCGCCTGTAACTATATCAATGCCATGTCTAAGCACGAGCTGGTAGTAGTTAGAAGTGGGTGAAGTCTCAGCCTGCCATTCCTCGCTCGTGTTCAGGTTTGTTATGTTAACTCTGGGATTATTGCATTCACTGCCGTTTTCGTAAGAAACATATCCATATACGAGGAACGGACTTGAGGGCTGTATAATTTCTACACTTCCATTCTTTACGTTGGCAGGGATAGGATAACCATCAGGGTCGCTTAAAATGACGCCCTCCAGGTCGCTAAGGTGAAGCCCACTGAGTCCACGTTCAGCAATCGCTTGAAATGTAATTGTTGTAAGCACACCTGAAGTGTTCACGCCGCTCGTTGTTTTCTTCCGTGATTCAGCATACTCGACCTTGCCAAGGGTATTATTTATTTCGTCTATCAATAGATATGTCTCAGCACCATCCTGACTGAGAAATGTGCCTTGGGTAAGTCCAGTTGCGTTCAACAGCGTATTATTAAAATACAGCGTGTAGCTGGCACCAAATACTTCACTTCCTTCCGGATAAACTGTAATATTAACTGTGAATATCTCCCCTGATGCGACTTTTTGACATGAAGGCTCAACGCTTATCGTCGCAGCAGAAGCAGTCTGAGAAATAGCCAGAATTACCACCATTATTATCATTATCGCTGCAATTGTATATTTCATCTTTTATTTTGCCACCTCCTGAATTTCTTACTTATAGCACTTCTCATCGGCGATTTTTCAGTTTCATTCCTCTTCCCTCCACAACTTTATTGCAGGTATCCAGCCTGTGTATTCTTTCCCGTTCGCATCTGTGAACTCGTCACATATTATTTTACCGCCTGTTGCGTTGTATTCCCCGGGATGATGGATAATCTGCGGATACGAGCCTGTGCGAATGGTGTAGTTGTATTCTTTACATGGTTCAAGCGTGAAACTTGTGTTGAACGTAAGGTTATGCCAGTCGTCTGAATATCCACTCCAGTTTGCGTGTGCATCCACGCCGTTGCCCCATATCCTCGCATATTCAGTGTGCCCGCCAGTGCCAGGGCATGCATAAGTGTATATCCTGTTCACTTCTATCTCATGGGCAGGTATTATTGTTCCGTTATGCACGCCCATTATGCTTGGATACGGGCTATCTGGCGCACCGGTGTCAAAGATACCAAGTTTTGCTTCAAGTGTGATATTGAAGTTGAAGAGCCCGCCGTTGTTGATATCATTTTGGGTTACCATGTAGTTTGTAATATTTGACAGTTTTCCATCCGGGCTTGTAACGTTGAACTGCAATATCTCGCCTGCAACTATGTCAGTGCAAGGTGTAAGCACGAGCTGATAGTAGTTATAATCAGGATGTGTCTCAGCTTTCCATTCCTTGCTTGTGTTCAGACTTGTGTTCAGGTTAGTTATGTTAACCTTTGGATTATTGCATTCGGTGTCATTTCTGTAATAAACATATCCAAATATCAAGAATGAGCTGGATGGCTGTGCGATTTCTACGCTTCCATTGCTAACATTGGTCAAGATAGGATAACCATCAGGGTCGCTTAAGATGACGCCCTCCAGGTCGCTAAGGTGAAGCCCACTGAGTCCACGTTCAGCAATCGCTTGAAATGTAATTGTTGTAAGCACACCTGAAGTGTTCACGCCGCTCGTTGTTTTCTTCCGTGATTCAGCATACTCGACCTTGCCAAGGGTATTATTTATTTCGTCTACCCATAGATATGTCTCAGCACCATCCTGACTGAGAAATGTGCCTTGGGTAAGTCCAGTTGCGTTCAACAGCGTATTATTAAAATACAGCGTGTAGCTGGCACCATATACTTCACTTCCTTCCGGATAAACTGTAATATTAACTGTAAATATCTCCCCAGATGCGACTTTTTGACATGAAGGCTCAACACTCACTACTGGACTTGCCTGTGATTCAATCGCTGTTGGCACGGCAAAGCCAATTTGTGCAAATATAAATATAAATAAAGCTATAATGCCAGTTCCAATTGCGGTGGTCAAAACTCTTTTCATTTTTTATTTTTTTACCCCCTATTTTTCTTTTTTAAATATCAAATACGACGCTATCACGAACAATCCCGCTGTTACAAACACAGCCTCAAATCCCGGTATTTCCTGTCCCTTATTCTCTTTTTCCCCTGACATAGGCAATGAAACGATTGAAGCCGGCGACGACGTGGCTATGGTTGGAGTTGGATATGGTGATGGATATGGTGATGGTGAGGGAACAGAGTTTATAGTGGATGTCTGCATTGGTGTAGAATCCGGTGTCTCCGTAGGTGAGGATATAGATGCAGGCGTTGATGTTGGTGTTGACGTTACAGATGCGTCTCCACTGTTGCTATCCCCACTTTCCGAAGTTGGTGTTGGCGTAGACGTGGGCGTATGAGTAGGTGTTGGTGTAGTTCCTATATTGCATGTTCCATCACCGATTAAAACGCCTGCGATCTCAAAACCGTAAGGGTCGCTTAATATTACTTCACTCAAATTTAGACTGCTCGTTCCGGGTTTCGTTGCATTAAAGGTAATGGTTGCAAGCACACCGGGGTTAGTCACTCCACCGCTACCTATTCTGTATTCGCTGAAATTGACCTTGCCGTTGGAATTATCAATCTCATTTACCATCACATTGCCTCCGAGAAAGGGTCCTTGGTTTTGACTCAGCGCCTGTAATAAACTATTATCAAAGAATAAGGTGTATTGAGCACCGAATATCTCCTCGCCTTCAGGATATATGGTTATGTTCACTGTGAACTTCTCCCCGGGTGAAACTTGTAGATATGGCGGTTCAACACTTATTTTTGGTCCTGGCATTCCAAGGCTCGTTTGTATGAGTGAAGAGACAAATAGGGGAGCAATGGCAATCGCTGCGACCATAGCTTTGTTCATTTTTTATCATCTCCTCCTTTTTCTTTTTATGATAAAATATGACATTGCAAGCAAGCCAATTGTTGCTGTGATAGCTCCAAATCCTGATGTAGGTGAAGCTGCTGGTGAAGCAGCAGGGGTGAGAGAAGGTGGAGGTGACAATGCAGGAGGTGAAGGGGTTACTGTTATTGGAGGTGTGGGTGTGAGCAATGAGGTTACGGGGAAGTAAATCTTCCATTCTTCTATACCACCAAGCATATTATAAACATGTTCAAAACCATGCTGGACAAGTATTTCGCTTGCTGTTCTGCTTCTGCTACCGGTTTTACAATAAACAATGATTTTTTTAGATTTGTCCAATTCGCCAATTCTGTTTCCCAATTCAGGTAAAGGTATAAGTTTAGCTTCAGGTATATGCTCACTATCGTATTCCTTTTTCGTTCTGACATCCAGCAAAATGATTTCTTCCGGCTCTTCTTCCAACATCTCGTGTGCTTTTTCAACTGTGATATCAATAACAGCGGGCTCACCTGTAACTCCTCCTACGGTACATGTTCCACCGCCAATTTCACTCTCAAAAACTTTCCCATTTATGTCGCTTAATATCACATCGCCCAATGTTAAATCGCTCGTTCCGGAGGTTCCAATTACCTCAAAGCTAATAGATGCTAATACACCAGAGTCTGATATGCCTCTCTCAGCAGTTCGTGTCTCGCCATATTCGATCTTGCCAATTGTATTGTTTATTTTGTTTATCACTTCGATTGCATTCGTGCCATCCTGACTTAGAAAAGTCCCCTTGGTTTGCGATGTTGCATTGAGCAAATTGGGGTCGAAATATAAATCATATTGAGCGGCATATATCTCCTCTCCTTTTGGGTCCACCACGATTTCGATTGTGAATGTCTCCCCCTGCGATACCTCAACACTTGCTGGCGACACGCTTATACTTGGTCCGGGTGCGGCTTGCACCAGCGAGCTAAACGCCAGATTTAGTAGCACAAAAAATACCAAACCCATACATATTGCCCTTCTTATTTCCATTTTTTATCACTTTTTCATTTTTTATATTTTTATCTATTTAAAAGCTTTTCGATTTTTTTCTTTATTGTTGTTAGGATTATGAAAGAATAACCCTATATATAGCTATAAGGAAAAGGGGAGGGGAAGAGTGGGGGGAGTATATCGGTCGGTGGACGCCCGCTAAAAATAGTGCATGAATGTTCAGCGATTCCCCTTTTAACTTTTTATTTTATTCTCTGCTTTCGGTTTAGCATATCCATCGGATTTCGGGAGCAAGGTGATAGGGCTCATATTTGGACTCCCGGCTCTTTTCCTCGTGAATGCTTTCCGGCTTTTCTTCCTTTCTCTTATCCTTCTTTATTATCCCGGGATTTTTGATTATGCGCATACATATCTGTGGCAGACGGTCATCTTGATAATGATATTTGTGGCATGTCTGGTGTAGTTGGAATTTGTAGTGAAGGTGAGGGTGAAGGATACGGCTTCTTCCTTTTTTCTCCGTTTCATGGCTATTTCTGAACTATGATTATAGCTTATTGATTGCGAAGGTCGCGGAACCAATCGTGAATATGGTGCTTCCGGAATCAAGTTTAGCAAATTTAAAAGAGATGAGATACACTGGTGTAGAAGTGATAATAACACCGGAATTGATGACCGCTACTTTCAATTTCGTTCCTTTTATCGGGCTTATTTTCGCAACGAGAGCAATTAGTTTTAAGAATAAGATGAAGGCTATGGGAATAGGTTTGCCTATAATAGTAATTG
Source organism: Candidatus Methanophagaceae archaeon (assembly GCA_003194435.1). GTDB lineage: Archaea > Halobacteriota > Syntropharchaeia > Alkanophagales > Methanospirareceae > G60ANME1. The sequence goes on from PQXC01000006.1 coordinate 49,445, forward strand.
CACATATCTTTTTCCTTGTGTATAAATCTCTTACGGATCCGAACCTTGGAGTCCCTTATGCTTTTAAAGCCATGCTCACAGTGCAATTGATAGGACAATATTTCCTCCCTTTTGGCATCTGGCTTGCATTTGCATGTAGTGGGGATAGAGGAGCATGTGAGGAAGAAGCATGGGAAGAAAGGCGTTGAAGAAGGAAGAAGTTAAGGCAGTGTTAGAGTTGGAGGCGGAGAAAGCCGATTTCGTCTCTATGATGTTAGAGAAATTGCATTTAGGTAAGGTTATGGAGCGGATAAGGAATGTGCTTAAGAGAATAAAAGAGAAGGAAAAGTAAAGGAGATGCGACTCCTGAGTCTCTAAATTCTTCAGTTCAAGTTCAAAGAGAAGTTTTTATATGCGCATTGCCAATATTATTCACGAGTGGTAGAAATGGAACATTCGTGGATAGAAGTTGAAATATCAGACCTTGAGAGGAAGAAATCCGCAAAGCTAAACGCATTGGTTGATACTGGAGCGAGCTTGGCAGTTTTGCCAGAAAAAATAGCTGAGGAGCTTGGGATAGAACCTATAAGCGAGGAGAAAGTTTCGACAGGAGCAGGAGAGATAAAGGTAAAGAGGGGTAGAGCCTGGATAAAGCTGAAGGGGAAGGAAGATGCCTTTCCCATCTGGATTTCGGGTTTTATAGACAAGGTTTTGCTTGGAGTGGTTGTTTTAGAATCCTTTGGCTTTGATGTAGATCCTGCAACCGGAACATTGAAGGAAAGACCACTGCTTTTATATTGACGGATAGATTGACTTGCATCTCGCTCTTGGATTAGTTAGTTTGGCGATTGCTAAAAGGCTTCTTGAGAAGTGATTCGAGTTTACAGAATTTTCTAAAGAAGAGTTCATACGGGTTTTTTTCCTTCATTAAGAAAGAACTCGAGCTAATTCCTCTTGAAACCTAAGAGAAAAAAAGGAATTTTTTAAAGTTTACTATTTTCCACTTTTCCCTATTGCCTATTGCCTATTGCCCATTTCGCTTATTTTTACCATGCAATATTCCCCCAATTTGCTCCTATTATCACTGCATCAAGTATGTTCACGATACAATCATTGTTAAGGTCTCCCCTGTCAGCCCTGTCTTGTCCTTCCCAGCAGAAATTACCGCACGTGCATTTTTCGCCCCATTCACGCCCTACTATTACTGCATCAAGGATATTCACCCTGCCGTCCCCGGTTGCGTCTCCCGCAATATAGACGTTAACTTGTATAATAGCCGTGTTTGCGAGACCACCATCATCCTTTACTGTTAAACTGACATTAAATGGTTCGTAGCCTGTTCCATTCCATTTACAGCTCGAATAAGCATGCTCTATCGCCGGACCTTCGCCAGAATGTGTGTCTCCGAAGTCCCATGTATAGCTTGTGATGGCATCGCCATCCGGGTCATAAGAAGCGGAAGCGTTAAAGATGGTTTGGCATGGATAATAGGAGCCAACGTTATTGTAGCGGTGCGCAGAGAATGCGATTGCAACAGGGGGGAAGTTTATAAATGCAGTGCCATTATCTACTGCCGCCGGTATGGTAGTTTCATCAGGACCAGCTTCCTTCAGCACATTGATGCTTAGGTTCAATGCACTTGTCTCTCCATGATTGCCAACCGCTTTTAATGTGATGTCTGCGAATTTGACATCGCCGTATAATCCATCGCCAAAATCTGCCCCCACTGCTTTGACACTACCTGTCGAATTGTCAATAACTGCATCAAATAAATCGAAATCGCTGTTCGCTGCCGATACCACATGAACCACAGATGGGTCGAAAGCGAGGCTTATATCGGCAGCACCCAAATATGATACATTGTTGATCATGATACTCGTGACTGCAGTTTCGTCAGGCTTCATAAAGGCATCGCTTATTGATACAGTAGTTTCAGAAGCAGAAGCTGAAGCTGAAGCAGACAGAGTGAGGAATGAGACAAAGAGCAGAAATAGTGCAGTATACAACACTGCTACTCCCGGTCTTTTCTTCTTCCACATATCGTTCTTCATTCTTATTTTCACCTCCTTCCATTTAGTGAAGCGTTTCAAAGCCCGATTCACCAAGTACGTGTTTTGAAAGATACATCGCATCATACAGTGTTACCACTCCGTTACCGCTGACTTCTCCTACGCTTTCGGTCATCGTTTCAAATCCGGGTTTTCCAAGCACGTGCTTGGCAAGATACATGGTATCATAAATATCCACCTCACCATTTTCACTCACATCCCCGTTTAGTATGACAATTAGGGGTATGTTCACCGATGCGTTTACGTTTCCAAATATGTCGGTTGCGTATACCGTGAGGTTATGTGGCAGGTAGCTCCCATTATATATCGCCGTTCCAATCGAAGCATTAACAGTTACAGTCCATATATCAGTGCCGGGGATGCGAGTCATTGGCTGGTCAGGCGAGCCACCCAGTGATGAGAGGTTGATCGAGACACTGGCAACACCACAATCGTCTGTTACTGTAACGTTTAATTGTGATGTTTCGCCCCACCTCAGCTCAGAATCGGTATCCTCGGGAATAGATGGTGGATTTGCTGTTGGATTTGTTACCAGTGGTGGTGTAACCTCAGCGATGACAAAAGTCCCGTTGTGTGTGGTTGCAGGTATAGGAATTTCATCGGGACCTGCATCCTTCAACTCATTGATGGTAATGTTCAGAGTAGACGATTCGCCTGCACTTCCTACCGCCTTTAGCGTGACGTCTGCGAGTTTCACATCGCCATTGAGACCCGGAGAAGAAGTCTGAAATGCACCTATTCGTGTTATGCCGGAAGAATTATCAATTGCAGACTCCAGGAAATCGAAATCGCTATTGTTAACCGCGATGACATGAACCACTGATCGATTGTAGGATAAGAAGATATCCGCAGTGCCGACATTGGTTATATCGCTGATGATAATCGAAGTGGTAACATTTTCTCCTGATACTGCACTTGCATCACCGATACTGATAACAATATCAGCAAAAGTCTTGAATGCGCGTTCAGAGCTCTGAGCGGAGTTGTTGCTCGCGTCGGTGCTGTTCACCACGTAATAATAAGTGGTATTTGAGATGAGATCGGCAATTGAGATGCAGTGATAAGTCACGAGAGATGCATTATAAACGATTTTCGTGTAATTCCCGGGTTCTGTGCCGTATTTGAGCATGCTGTCACTCGGCTCATCAGTTTCCCAGGTTATGATTGCAGAATCTTTCGCTGTTGGTATTGCACTGATATTGGTGATGACAGGCGGAGAAACATCTGGCGGATATAAAGTGATGTTCTGCATGAAACCACCGGCATTCATCTCCTGTTGCGTCACTATATGGTCGAAGACAGAGAAGTTGCCCAGATTATCACTGGCGTTAAAATGAAGTATGTTTCCTTCGCTTATATGAGCGAAGTTTGTTAATACCTGATAATAATTAGAGTTTTCGTTTGTCTCTGCTATGAATATTTCTGAGGTGTTCACATTTTCTATCGTAACGTTTGGATTGTATACCGGAGAGCCGTCGTCATAATTAACGAAACCAGAGATGTTAAAGTGTGTCGCATTAATTTCTACTGTTCCATTATTGACCGAAATGCCAGAAATTTCATAACCGAGAGGGTCGCTTAATACAATATTGCTCAGATTTAAACTGCACGTTCCGGGTTCCATCGCCTTAAAGGTAATCGTTGCAAGTACACCGGGATTGAACACACCGTACTCAACACCCGTTCTCATTTCACCATACTCCGCTTTGCCGATGGTGTTGTTGATTACATTCGTTATGTCCATTGTTGATGCGCCGTCTTGACTGAGAAATGGACCCTTGACCTGTTCAATCCCTTTTAGAAGCGTATTATTGAAATACAAATCATATTGTGCACCCATTACCTCAACACCTGCTGGATTTACTGTTATATTCACTGTAAAGAGATCACCCTGCAGGACGTTTTGATAAGATGGTTCAACGCTTACTACTGGTGCTGCATGAGCCGATGTAACACAGCAAATTAGAATGAATAGAGATACTGTTGTTATTCTAACAATGTCTTTGATAGTATTTCTCATTTCCCATTTCTCACCTCCTTTCAAACTTTTTCGTTTGTTTTTTACCCCCGTCTTTTATCTTTTTTTACAAGTTCCCCCAAAAAAGAAAAAGGGAAAAATTTTATTTTTTGTTGTCTATTCCCTATTCTTACCATGCTACATGCCCCCAGTTTGCTCCTATTATAACGGCGTCGAGGATGTTTATCACGCAATCGTTGTTCAGGTCTGCTTTGTCTTTCTGCAGGTCATCCCACAGATAACCCTCACAGTTGTCACAAGGGTTCGTTGTAGAACAATGTTCACCCCAGTGCTTTCCTACGTACACTGCATCCAGGATATTCACCCTGCCGTCTCCGTTCGCATCCCCTGCTATGTAAACGGTAACATCAAAGGAAGTTGAGTTGCTCATTTCCGGGCATCCGTCATCTGTCACCGTTAATACCGCACTGAATAGCACGTAATCTCCATTTGGGTTACCGAATGGTTCCCACTGCCATGACTTATATTTGTGCTCTTTGCAAGCGCATCCGTTTAGGTTACCACCTTCACTGGTTCCATACTGCCCGTCACCGAACGCGAACCGGATATACGAGATGTTGCCACCTTTATTACCGAAATCCGGGTCCCATGAGCACGAGCATATAGTCGTGTTGCACGGATATTTCTTTGCCACGTTGTTGTACCGGTGCTTTGATACTGCAATTGCAATTGGTGGTGTGTTGTGGGAAATTGTGACGGTGCCATTAAAGATGTTTATTTGGTCGTACGATTCGTCTGTGTCAGGATTGACAATGATCACATCACTGAGGTTGAGGTTAGCGAGTGATTCGCGTTCCCCAATTGCGGTGAACTGAATAGTTGCCACGGTGCCCTTTTCATTTACACCGCTCTCCCCTATTCTCGTCTCTGCGTATGAAATCTCGCCCGTGGCATGGTCTATGCTATTGGTGACCACGATTGTCTCACCGGAAAGACCGAGGAAAGGTCCTTTTGTCTGCGTCTCTGCTCTTACTACACTGGTGTTATAATGGAGATAATACTGGACACCATAGACCGAGTTCCCGTGAGGGTCAACCGTTATGTTCACGTCAAACTGGTCTTGTGGTTGAACAGTAACATTATTTGGTTCAACACTTATTTCAACGAGTACTCCTCTCACGGTTATAGTGATATTCTCGAAGTCAGTTAGTTCGCCATCGGTGACCTCGAAATGCACATCGTGATAGATACCTGCCTGTCCGAAAGTGGGCGTCCATGCGAATCTTCTCGTGCTCGGGTCAAAAGTTGCCCCAGGGGGCAGGTTGGATGCGGAGTATATCAGTGCATCGCCATCAGGGTCGGTAGCATGGATAGTAAATGCGAGCAAAGAATTCTCGTTAGCGAGCTTGTCTCCTATTTCTTCGAGCACCGGAGCACGGTTGACGTTATTCACTGTAATCCGCACGGTCTCATTATCAGTTCCACCTTTGCCATCGTTAACGCCAAAATCCACGTGATAAACACCGGCATCGTCATATGAAGGCATCCAGTGCCCGATACCAGTTGAAGGATTGAAATCAGCGAACAAATCCGTGCGGTTGCAATAATAGGTGAGCGTGTCACCATCCAGGTCGGTTGCATTAAGAGCAATCATGAGAGTTTCATTCTCGTTTATTCCTGTATCGCCAATGGGAGCGAGTTCAGGCGGTCTGTTCACATCGTTCACCGTTATCTTAATAGTTTTGTTATCAATCCCGCCTTTAGCGTCGCTAACGCCGAACTCAATGTAGTAAATGCCTGCGTCGTCATAATCGGTAATCCAGTGCCCGATACCTGTTGAAGGCTTGAAATCGGCGAATAAATCCGTGCGATTGCATGAATATGTAAGCGTATCACGGTCGAGGTCGGTTGCATTCACATCTATCGTTAGCGTTTCACATTCATTTATTTCTCGGTCTCCTACGGGTTCGAGTTCCGGTGGTCTATTTTCATTTTTCACGGTTATCTTCACCGTCTCGTTATCAATCCCGCCTTTGCCGTCTGAAACACCGAAATCAACGCAGTAAGTGCCTGCATCGTCGTAGTCGGTAGTCCAGTGTCCGATGCCCGTTTCCACGTTGAAATCAGTGAACAGGTCCGTGCGGTTGCATGAATAAGTGAGTGAATCACCGTCAGGGTCGGTTGCATTAACGTCAATCGTTAGCATTTCCGTTTCATTCAGTTCCACATCTGCAACAGGTTCAAGTTCAGGTGCCCGGTTCACGTTATTTACCACAATCGTGATGTCTTCGTAATCGGTTAATTCACCGTCGCTGACCTCGAAGTGGACATCGTGATATGTCTCCGACTGTTCAAAAGAAGGAGTCCACGAGAATGTCCTCGTGTCCGGGTTGAAGGTTGCACCATCAGGTAGATTCGATGCTGAATATGTCAGTGTGTCGCCATCAGGGTCGGTGGCGTTTATCGTGAATTCGAGCAGTTCGCTCTCGTTCACCGCTTTGTCGCCTATCTGCTCAAGAACAGGCGGTCTGTTCGTGCCACCTACCACGATTGTAATGTTCTCCCAGTCGCACAATTCGCCGTCGCTGACCTCGAAGTGCACGTCATGATATATCCCCTCCTGCTCAAAAGAAGGAGTCCACGAGAATGTTCTCGTGTTGGGGTCGAAACTCGCTCCCTCTGGGAGATTCGATGCTGAATATGTCAGTGTGTCGCCATCAGGGTCAGTGGCGTTTATCATGAATTCGAGCAGTTCGCTTTCATTTACCATCTTATCGCCTATTGGTTCAAGAACAGGTGGTCGGTTCTTGTTATGAACGATTATTTTTACTGTCTCGTTATCAATTCCGCCTTTACCATCAGAAACACCGAAATCAACGTAATAGGTACCTGCATCATCATAATCAGCAGTCCAGTGTCCAATGCCGATAGCAGTATCGAAATCAATGAACAGGTCTGTACGGTTGCATGAATAGGTGAGCGTATCATGGTCGGGGTCGGTAGCATCAACATCAATCATAAGCGTTTCGCTTTCGTTTAGTTCTCTGTCGCCAACGGGTTTAAGCACTGGCGGTCTGTTCACATCGTTTACCGTTATCTTAATGGTCTCGTTATCAATCCCACCTTTACCATCAGAGACGCCAAAGTCAACATAGTATGTGCCTGCGTCGTTATAATCAGGGGTCCAGTGCCCGATACCAGTTGAAGGGTTAAAATCAGTGAATAAATCTGTTCGATTGCAGGAATAAACAAGCACATCATTGTCGGGGTCGGTTGCATTCACATCTACCGTGAGCGTTTCATTCTCATCAATTGTTCTATCACCTACTGATTCAAGCACTGGCGGTCTGTTCACATCTTTCACCATTATCTTAATGGTCTCGTTATCAGTCCCACCTTTACCATCAGAGACGCCAAAGTCAACATAGTATGTGCCTGCATCGTTATAATCAGGGGTCCAGTGCCCGATGCCCGTTAAGGAGTCAAAATCAGTGAATAAATCGGTTCGATTGCAGGAATAAACAAGCACATCGTTGTCGGGGTCGGTTGCATTCACATCCACCGTGAGTGTTTCATTCTCATCAATTGTTCTATCACCTATTGATTCAAGCACCGGCGGTCTGTTCACATCATTCACCGTTATCTTCACGGTCTCATTGTCGCTGAATTCACCATCAGAAACGCCGAAATCCACATGATAAACACCAGCATCGTCATAGGAGGGTGTCCAGCTCCAGAGAGTGGCAGTGCCGTTGATGGGTGTAAAAGCGCCAAATGAGGCGTTACTGCTGAATGTTAGCACGTCTCCATCGGGGTCGGATGCGGTAATCGTTATATTAAGGGCAAAGCCCTCGTCAACGGTTCTGGGACCGATGGGATTGAGCACTGGCGGCATATTAACATCAAAAGCATATAGCTTACCGCCACAGGTTCCGATATAGAGAGTGCCATCGGATGCTATTGCGGGCGAAGAATAACAGATTATCCCGGTGTTATATCTCCACAGAAGCGAGCCATCAGGGTTTATTGCATAAACATACCCATCTTGTGAGCCTACATAGATGATACCGGAGGCATCAATTGCAGGTGATGAGCTTATGCCGCCGTCAGTGGTATAAGTCCATTTAAGCGAGCCATCGGGATTTATTGCATATAATTTCCTGTCGCACGAGCCGACGTAAATAGTGCCGTCAGAACCAATAGCAGGTGACGATACAATCCAGCAGCCTGTTGGATATGTCCACTTAAGTGTGCCATCGGGATTTATTGCATATAATTTCCTGTCATACGAGCCGACGTAAATAGTGCCGTCAGAGCCGATGGCAGGCGAGGACTTTGTCATCCCGACGGTATATTTCCATTTGAGCGAGCCGTCAGGATTTATTGCATATAGTTTTCTATCAAACGAACCTATATAGATGGTGCCGTCAGAGCCAACAGCTGGTGAGGATTGGATTGAACATCCTGTCTGATAACTCCATTTAAGACTGCCATCAGGGTTTATTGCGTACAGTTTTCCATTGTTATTGCCTATATAAATAGTGCCATCAGGGGCTATAGCAGGCGATGTGAGGACGAAGCCCCTGGATTTTTTCCACTTAGAGTCATAGAACTCCCATTTCTCCGTGCCGTTCGGATACAGAGCATATAATCTGCGATTCCAGCATCCTACGTATATCGTGCCATCCGAAGCTACCGCTGGTGTGGAATCAATGTAATCAACCAGGCCATGATAAAAATAAAGAGGGGGCGACCAGTGCCATTTCTCCGTGCCATCCGGGTTAATAGCATACAATCTCGAGCGAGTATACCAGTGCCAGCCGCTTGTGCCTATGTATATTGTCTCGTCTGGAGCTATTGTTGCAGAACTAAATATCCCTCTACCTCCTCCGGTATAAAATGTCCATTTCACCGTTGCCGTGTTTGGTCCGTAATAGGGACTTAACCCTGTGTGGCTCAGGTCATGATGGAACATGGGCCATGGCGAAGAGGCGAGTTGAGCAGTAGCTGCTGGAGTTACTGACCACAAGATTACACAGATTGCCAGGAGATTACCAAAAGAACTTTTTCTCGCGAAATCTCGTGGTTTTTTATCTCTCATTCTTCACCCTCCCATTCATCAACCACTGCGGTTATGGTTTCCACCTCCTCACTCAATCCGGTTGTTTGCGAAGTAGCATTCACGAGCACGGAATAGGGACCTGTAATAAAGTCATCAGTGACGTTCAGTATTACCGTTCCGCTCTGTCCAGCATCAAGGGTTATTTCTGATTGACTCAGCGAGGCAACACTGGCATTATCGGGATTAATTGCAGAGAGATTGAAAGTGTCAGTTTCATTTCCGATATTCTTAATTGTAATCAGGTAGGTTGCATTGCTTCCTAAAGTTGTGGTCTGCGTGATAGTATTTACCGTGAGAAAATCATCGGATGCAAACTCCCCAATAATCGCTGGTATTGCTACTGCTATTGTGCATACCATTGCAATGCACACCAATGCGAGGATGCTTTTTTTTCTTTTTTTCATTTTTCCTTTCATCCGCAGCAGCAATTTAACCCCCAACCCGGAGCCCCAACTATGTAAGCACGAAGTGTTACGTAATCCATAGAATCTATTTTTGTATTGCAGTCAACGTCCGCTGCCCATTCACTGGTTATTGTCCAACCCGGAGCTCCAACTACGTAAGCACGAAGTGTTACGTAATCCATAGAGTCTACTTTTCCATTTCCATCTACATCACCGCACATACCTATTCTCACGCTTCCATTGCTAACATTGGTCAAGATAGGATAACCATCAGGGTCGCTTAAGATGACGCCCTCCAGGTCGCTAAGGTGAAGCCCACTGAGTCCACGTTCAGCAATCGCTTGAAATGTAATTGTTGTAAGCACACCTGAAGTGTTCACGCCGCTCGTTGTTTTCTTCCGTGATTCAGCATACTCGACCTTGCCAAGGGTATTATTTATTTCGTCTACCCATAGATATGTCTCAGCACCATCCTGACTGAGAAATGTGCCTTGGGTAAGTCCAGTTGCGTTCAACAGCGTATTATTAAAATACAGCGTGTAGCTGGCACCATATACTTCACTTCCTTCCGGATAGACGATAATATCAACGGTAAAATTCTCACCCGGGGGAACCTCTAAATACGCTGGTTCAACACTTATCTGCGCTGCCAATGCCGACTGCGCAAAGACACACAATGTCAATGCTATCGCAGCAATAATTAAGCCTGTTCCTGTTCTTACTCCTGCTCCTTCTACACTACGCGTACAATTTTCCACTCCTTTTTTTCTTCTTTCTTCTTCCTTTTTTTCTTTCATTTTTTCTACTTTTCACCTCCTAACAAGCATTTAAAGAATTTGACTCACAACTTCGGCTGCTCATGCCAAAACTGAATGAGTCCAGTGGCGAAATAAAAGCCATACACACTCGCATAGAAGGTGTGGAGAAGGAAATCGGGGGTTTGAGGAGAGAAATGATGACAAAGTTTGAAGCGGTGGATTCAAGGTTCGACACGCCGGAAGCGAAGATACCAGTGATGGAGAAGATGGCAGAGTTTAAAGTCCGTCTTGCTGAGCTTGAGAAGAAAGTAACTGCATAGTGCTTAGGATTTGGCAGTTGGGATTTAGAAATTACGCCAATAGGCGTTTGACGGATGCAGGATGCCGGATACATGATACATGTTTGACTTGCATCTTCACAACTTGTGGAATTTGAAGTCGAAAGCGAAGAGAAACTGTCCCCAGTTAAAGTTCTATCGCCCAGAGAAGTTTTAAAACTACTATAAGAATTATTTCCTTTGGCGCGTTTTTCCTTCAGATCCCCGCTTTTTTTCCCGTTCTTCTTCATACTTTAGTCCTACTCCTTTGCATTTTACGTTTTATATTTTGCTCTTTGCATTTTTTATTGTTTATCGTGTCCCCGAAAAAAGAAAAAAGGGGGAAAAAATTTTTTATTTTTGTTTCTTTATTCCCTATTGGCTATTGCCTATTCACTAATCGCTACCAGGCGACGTGTCCCCAGTTCGCACCGATGATTACCGCATCCAGGATGTTTATCACGCAATCGTTGTTCAGGTCCGCTCCATCCTGCTGCTCACGGTCTCCAGTCCAGTAATAACAACATCGTCCAGGTTCTGGATATCCTGGGTCATCACACCTCTTGCCCCAGTGTTTTCCTACCCATACTGCATCGAGGATGTTCACCCTGCCATCTCCATTCGCATCTCCTGCGATGTAAACAGTTACATCCAGGAAGCTCGAGTTGGTCTCCTCCGGGCATCCGTCGTCTGTCAGTGTTAAGGTGGCATTGAATGGCACGTAGTGTCCACCTTCATTATATGGAACGCCCCATGGCTCCCACTGCCATGACTCATACTTATGCTCTTTCTGGCAGCCCTCGCATTCTGCTCCTGTGCAGTTCTCAATAAACTCGCCTTCGCTCGTTCCGTATTGACCGTCACCGAAGTCCCATCTGACATAAGAGATATTGCCGCCTTTGCCCTCATCCGGGTCATAAGACTTGCAAGCGCATAGTTTTGTAATGCACGGATATTTCTTTGCCACGTTGTTCACACGATGCTTTGAGGTTGGAATTGGAACTGGTGGTCTGTTGTCATTTATCTTGACTGTGCCATCTTCGACACAGACATTGCATACCTCTTGCTTATCTTCGTCAACAATGATTATGTCAAGATCAAGCAGGTCTAACGGACTTACTGCGCCACGTGCACCGATTGCGGTAAACTGAATGGTTGCGACTGTGCCTTCTCCTTTTACACCGCCATCAACCTTTCTCGTCTCAGCATAAGAAACTTTGCCGTTCGCCTGGTCTATGTCGTTTATGACCACGATTGTATCGCTGTAATTACCGAGGAAAGGACCTTTGTTCTGCGTCTCCGCTCTTACCACGCTCGTGTTATACGTCAAGTAATACTCGACACCATATATTGGCCAGCCGGAAGAAACGTTTATCATTACATCGAACTGGTCCTGAGGCTGGACAATCGTTGCGTTGGGTTCAACGCTTATCGTCGCAGTGCATTTCGTATCCTTCTCAACAATCAGGATTGCATTGGTCGCCATGAAGCCGTTGCCATAGGGTCTGCCGTATGCCCAATAGTACGAGTCCCTCTCCTGGAACTCCGCCACCTCTGGATTGCATGGGTCATTCGCCTGTAGTTCACTTGTTACATTCCACGAATCTGTGCCTATCTCATAATTGGGTGCCGTAGGCCACACTGGTGACTTACTCGCGCCGTTGAAATAAAGGGTTTCTTCTTTGGATTCTGGTGGTTTATACGGTGGTTCTGGATTTGCGTATAGCGTGGCAGTGAACAGTGTAGCGTTCATTATCTCTTCTGGTGGATTGTCTATACATGGGAATGTTGCAGTCGTGGTTGCATTATCAGGGTGGACATAGTACTGCCAGTAGTGACCTCCTGAGTCCTTGTAGTAGAAGGTAGCAAGATAATCAGCTCCTTCATCTATGTAGTATTCGATGTGCGGCACGCTTGGATCCTCGTACACGATCAGCAGAGCCATTCCAGCAGTTTTTCCTTTTCCCCATGCGTATGGGATAGTCCTATTTGCAGTGTAAACCCCCGCTCCCGGGTTCACATACTCTGTCACATCGAACGCGAGCATTCCGTTTTGATATTCGTCCATTGTGGTAAATCCTTTCGTATCTGCATAAGAAGCGTCTACCGAAATTGGATTGCCGTTAAATGTCATCCCAAAGTCAGGTACTGCACCATAGTCCTTCCACTTGTACCAATCGTAGTACACGTACAGCCTTGCCAGCTTTATAGTTGCAGTATCCGGAATGTTTGCCGTAGTATTGGTAATCCTGTTGAGGTCTCCTGGAAGAGTAAAGTGCACTGTGTCGTTGCCGCGTTTGTAGTCTCCTGTTGTGTAGATGAGACTTCTGTTGCATGCACCTTTTATCACTGTATCCATTGGGTGCTGTCCTTGATACCCGTAGCATGTATGCGGCAGCATATCGTCAACTATGCAATCTCCTGTTGTGTTCCTAGTCTCATTCCTCATGTTGTTAGTCTCGTCCATCTCGTCAATGTCATCATCACAGTCTGCGGTTGCAGTCAGTGTGACGTTCTCTAACACCGTAGGATGCCACCAACCCATTCTCACCTCTACTTCTTCGCCTTTTGCTATTGGGAGACTGGTTGTATTCTTTGCGATAAAGCCACCGCCACCCGTTATACTTAAGCTCGTATTACCCGTAAAACCATCGTTTTGACCTACGTTCTTTACCCAGACGGTCATCATGTTATGCTTGGATTCAAATACATACCTGGGGTCTATTCGAGTCACTATCAAGTCCGGAGCACCCACAATTACAGATGCTTCGTCTTCATCAGAAACCACGACTCCCGTTTCCTCGCATATCCCCGTTGCATTCTGAACATTGCAATCCCTGCCAGTATCTACGATTGTGGCATTGAATATGAGGGTTATAGTGTTGCATGGCGGAAGAGGACCTGCGAAGTTCCATCTGACACTTCTGTTGTCGGGGCTTACATAATTCGGAGCAGGACCTGCTACCATTCCACTGAAGTTCAAGCCTGTCATGTTGTCCCAGATAACGAGATTAGTAAGGTTGCAGCATTTTACATGGACTGTTGTCTTAAAGGTCACGTTGGTGCCTATTTCAGTTATATCTTTGCTAATCTCTTTTACCCATGCCCCTGTTTCGTTCTTCACATACTTGGTAACTTCAATGGGGTTGCCGCAGGTGAACGTTCCGTTGTCTACTCCAAATGGTACTGGACCACTGACATTATACAGACTCATTGTTCCTACATCGAAGAGCAGGTTGCTTACGCAGCAGCCATCGGTGTCGCAGCAGTGAACTGTGAAGTCGCCGAGATGGTAAACACCCGCTGGTTGGTTAGTGGGAACAGGTGGAGAACCTGACCAATGAGCGAATATGACTGTCAACCGCCCCGGAGTCTGCGCAACGGGAGCCCACGATTGGTCCTCAAAGTGTGTAAGGTCTGGTGTGTAACTGGTTATATTCGCACAGCAATGGGTATATGTAATGTTTACAACACCATTCTGTATGGGAACATCAGATTTAACCCACACCCCTACAGTTGTCGTGTTGCAGTAGTCTGGCACAGTGCTATTGTCCGGCTCCAGGTAATATATGGCATCTTTTCCTGTAGGCACTGGAGGCTGTGCAATTGAGGCAGGTGCAATCATTGCAAAGATGGAACCGAGCATTATCGCTGCCATCGCCATTCCCATCGCTATCTTACCGCTTTTCTTATTTTCCATTTTTTCTTTTTCACCTCCTAAGGGGTTATTTATATAGCGCCCCTCCTTGCGCTTTCTTTTTTCTTTCAGCCCCCTCATGGATTTGCACCATGTCAAACGCTTTGCAAGGGGGCATCCATTTTCTCTCATTTCCTCTCCCGCTTTTCATTTTCTTTTCCCATTTCCTACTTTCTCTGTTCTTCCACTTTCATCTTCTAAAAAGAAATAGGCAGCTTTGCGCTGCCTGACATTATTTTTCATTATTAGCAACAGTTCAGTGTCCAACCCGGAGCTCCGACTATGTAAGCACGAAGTGTTACGTAATCCATAGAATCTATTTTTCCATTGCAGTCAACGTCTGCCGCCCATTCACTGGTTATTGTCCAACCTGGTGCCCCAACCACGTAAGCACGAAGTGTTACGTAATCCATAGAATCTACTTTTTCATTGCCATCTACATCACCGCATATCCCTACTTGTGGAACGGGTATCGTAAGATTCTGCTCGAACAACCCGCCGTCGGTCATGTTCTGTGATGTGACCGTAATCGTGCGGTTAGTTGAATTGCCATTATCGCTTGCACTGAAGTACAGCACATCGCCCTCGCTAACGTCACACGACGAAGTTATAACCTGATAGTAGTTAGAAGATGCATTCGTCTCCACCGTATAATTCTCACTGGTGTTGAGGTTCGTTATGTTCACATTCGGACCGAGCACTGCGGTTCCATTGCTGTATTTCACCCAGCCGTATGCATGGAACGGAGTTGGCGGTTCTGTCGCTGTTGCTACCATCGCTGTTGCTGTGAACATCACTAAAACAGCCAGTACCAAAATTATGCTTTTTACCTTTCCCATCTTATTATATCATCACCTCCTTCTTGTTCTTGTTCTTCCTTTATACGCTTTTTTTAGCTTCTCATTCCCCAAAAAAATAAAAAAGGGGAAAAAATTTTACATTTTTTCTTTTAGCCCCAGATTTTCTTTTTTCCTGTGAAGTGTGTTAGCAGCTCGCGGTCAGCGTTTCAGCGCTCTTCATGCTTATGAAGTAGCCCTCGCCTCGCTCCATCGTATCGAAGTCATTAAACCCATTTGGCGCAACAGGGTTATAGACCTCAAATTTCTGTGCGGTGGCGTTCCACCTCGCGACATACCAGTAGTCGCCAGCAATTGAAGGCAACGCATCGTCTATCGGCTTGGAGCAGTTCAGCCAGCCTATCATGTTCAAGCCCGGCTCCAGCGAAACGTTCATCTGCTTGTATGCCATGCCGGTGTATGTCCACGTGTCAGCGGATGTCATGTGGATAAAGTATCCAACGCCGTTCTCCATCGTATCTGAGGAACTCAGTGGTACGAAGTTGTGTGCGGAAGCATCGTATTTGTAGAGTGCATCGTATGAGCCGCTCAATGATGCATCTATTATGTTCGCTACCGTCATGTCAGTATCGTTGGTCAAAGGCAGTGAAATCAGGTTCCAGCCCTCAACGAGGTCTTTGGTGAATGTCTCTGGTGTTGGGCACGGGCAATTGAAGGTGCCGTCTATCCACACTTGATTTGGAACGCTATTCCCATATTCGTCATACAATTTTGCTGCTGGAAAGTCGGCGTGGTTTAATGCGCCCGTTCCAGGACCGATTGCCTCCAGTGTGACGTTGGCAAGGATCAAGTGTCCAGTGTGATCGTGGAAATCAGGACTGTCACCGCCGAATCTTATGAAATTTTCCTCGTAGTAAGGTATGACCATCCAATAACTGGTATAAAAACCGGGTTGGACATCGGTTATATTAACTACATTTGGATCGAAGTATAGGTCATCCTGAAAACCCTCAACACCATCGGTCGCATTAACCCACATTGTCACCGTGATTGTCTCGCCGGGTGCTGCGCAGCTGGGGTCCGGATCGAAGTACACCACATTGTCTGCCGTCGCAGATGTCGTAAGCACTACTAATACTGCCAGCGCTATTCCTATTCCGAATGCTATTCTTCCCGTTTTGTTCATTTTTTTCTTTTTCACCTCCTAAGCAACTTTTTACCTTCGTAAAAAAGCTTGACTTAAAAACTTTTCTTCTCCCATTCTTTCTGTTTTACCTACTTTTCCTTAGAGCCTATTTTTTCATCTCTTTTTAGTTTCTATTTCCACCCTCTGTCTTTTTATTTGCCCCCGAAAAATAAAAAGGGCAAAAACCCAAATTTTTTATTTTGTTCTCGTTCAAGGTTGTTGTTAACAATCTTTGCAACAGTTCAGCGGGTATCCAAAGCCCCAATGATTTCTTATCGCCGATGCATCTGCCCTGTCCACAAAGCCATCACAGTAATTCACATCTGCTGCCCACAGGTTGCAAATTGCGTATCCAAAGCCCCAATGGTTTCTTACCGCCGCGGCATCTCCTCTATCAACAGAGCCATCACGATTCACATCCCCACATAGCCGCCACTGCACGACCAGCGGATAGTTGTCTGCTGCCCCCGCTCCACCATCAAGTGCATAAGGAGCATCCGCAATCCCATCACCGTTTGAATCGGGTGCCGTCCACTTATCCCAGTAGTTGCCCGTGTAGTTCGTGTAGGTTCCACCGTTGTAGCAGTAACTAACTTGCGTGGAAGTGCTCCAGTGGTTGGTCCCGCGGTTGTCGTATGCCTGCACTCCACCGCCGTTATTGTTTGTAAGGTCATTCCAGTACACATAGTTCCCTGAACTGTTATACAGCTTTATCCCGTAGTTGCCGTTGTTCTCTATCGTGTTGTTGTATATCACGCTGTCGTTACCATACACGTACACGCCATATATCATATTGTTCCGGGCGAGATTACCCTTTACGGTGCAGTTGAAGCCTATCAGCTCGATGCCGTATCTGTTATTATATAACGTATTGCACGTCACGTTGATGAATTTCGTCTCTTCAGGGAAGTCTACTTTTCCCACTTCTATACCGTATGAGGTTATTGGACGTTCTGTATGGTTACTTATGGTGTTGTTCGTTATATCAATGTGCGTTGATTTTACTACGCTTATCCCTATATCTGAGTTGTTATATACCGCGCTATTCGTGACCTTTCCGTTAGTGACGTTTTCCATGCATATACCGCTGAAGTAATCGATAAATTTACTATCGTTGTAGCCACAGTGATGAACTGTGCACTTGTTGATCACGAAAGGAACAGTTGTGTTCTCTATGGTGATGCCAGCACCTCCACAGTTCGTTATCGTCAGGTCTTCTATGTAGTAAGTATCGCCCACTTTCGTGGCAAGACCCTCGTTTTCGAGATCGTTAAAGTCGCTGTTGCTCCTCACCACAATCACATACCCCACTTGATGGAACTCTGATTTTGCATTGCTCTCATCTGACTCACCCACGTTGTCGTCGCAGTCTGCAACCACGGTGAAGTTGTGGCAATCCTCCCCAAGGTTCACATTCGTAAAGCTCACGGTTGTGCTTTTACCTGCGTCCAGTGGTCCAACACCTGTCACTTTATCATGGAAGCTACCGTCAATCCATAAACTCACATTGAACGCCACTCCTGTCCCTGCATTGCCCTGATTGAGAATCGTTGCATTTACCGTGAAGTTCTGGTGTGGTCTCGGTGTTTCTGGCTGGAACTCGATGTCAGAGACCACAAGGTCAGGATTTCCTCCCGAGACTTCTTCTGCAAGCATCGCAGCCCATACGAAGAAACCCTCATAACCACCTCCACACCCACTACAATCATTCCACCAGGTCAAGTTTTGCGACATGCCACTGTTTATGTTACTTACGGATTTTTGCCACACATCGAACCAGCCATCAGCACAGCCATCAAAAACTTTCGCACCATTGAAGAATAACTTCGCATACTCGTGGTGGGACTGAGCAGCCCATACAGTGTGGTTCGCGTTCGTATTTATAGAACCATTGAACCAGGTGGTATACGAGGCAACACAATCCTCCTCTTTCCATAAACCCTGGTTCAGCCACCAGCGTCCATTATGTGTCGCAGGTTCGGTAGTATTGTCAACAACGATGTCCACGAACTTCCACATGCAGTCACAGTTGGTAATACCACTTAACGTGTTGATGCCCGGAGTTGCATTCACCGTCCAATAATTATGGCTGGTTCCGAAACCGCATTCCCAGTGTCCGTAAGTATCAGTTTGTGTATTCATGGGAATCGTTATTTGCTGCTGCTGACCCTGAGAATTGGTAAAGGTTGCGGAGCTATCTCCGCTCTGCATCCAGCAATGCCAGTGCACACGCACAAATTGCACATCGCCATTCGGCACGGTGAATGACCAACTGGTGCCTCCAGGACCTTCCTGCATTATTACTTTGCCATTGGTAACTGTGCCTGTTTTAACTGTAACTACATCACCACAAGCTGCCAACACTGGTACACTGGATGCTGCTAACACTGCTAACATCACTATCGGTGCTATTACATACCGGTTTTTCATTTTTTTTCTTTTTTTCTTTTTCACCTCCTAATTTTTTTCATAACGAGTAGGGGATAGCCAGAAGTTTCCCCCTTACCTTCCTTCCTCGCGCCTCGCCCCCTCGTGGATTCGCACCACGTCAAGACACTGCAGGGGACATGTCTTTTCCTCGCTCCATTGCATCTTCATCCCTTCATACCCTCACTTTATTTTGTTTTGTTTTATAATAATATAAACATCATTTGTATCCATTAATAAAGTTATTTTTGTTGAGGTAATACTTATAAATATTTTTATGTATGCTGTTATCATGGAAAGAATACCTGGCTGGATAGAACGGCTGCTCATGCAAAAATAAAAAACAAGAGAAGGCGAAACGCCTTCCTGTTTCTTTATTCGCTTTACCACGTTATCGAGTCTATATCCCACCAGACACCACACTCTGCGATAGGCAGATACACTTTCACATAGCGCACCTGCTGGTCAGAGAACGAGACTGTGCGGTCAGCAAGATTAACCTCTGGGGTATCAAATGTTCCCAGCGTTACCCAGTTACTGTTGTCAGCTGAGCCATATACGATCGTATCACCGTAACGCTGCTCTCCGTCATAATCAACAACAGCACTGCGCACCGTGATTGTCCCGGAGTTCTTTGTCTCACCCATATCGAGCGTGATGTATGCAAAGCCATCTGACGCTGCAACTGCACATGAACCGTCTCTTACAAGGACATTGTCCACGTCGCTCCATCCCAGCTCACAGCACCAATCAGTGCCATAGTTTTCACAACACTGGTCAGTTTCGGAATCATAGTCAATCACGCTCGGCTCTGTCGGGCATCCCTCGTCAACCTCGCCATCGCAGTTGTTGTCCACACCATCGCATACCTCAGTAGCGCCGGGATAAACAGCGGCATTGTTGTCATTGCAATCGCCTTCACTGATTAAATAGCCGTCACAGTCTGCATCTGCATCGAACAGTTCACCCTGCTGGTTCACGTAATATACACTGCATCCATCGGTAATCTTCCAGTCAGGATAGTATGGGCTTCCACTTGTGTAAACGAGTTCAGCAGTTGCACCGGGTTTGCCTGCGATCCGCAAAGCTTCTTCTCTTGTTACAGGCAGATACTCGACTGGTTCTGTAACCCACGAAGCCTCCTTGAAGTGACCGTCCTCAGCATCTACGATTATCACGACCATTATCTCGCTTCTGTCTGTATTGAGCTCGTTTCTTAGCGATGTGAGCGAATCAATAGAAGCCTGAATAGCATCTTCATGAGCTGCTGGAACCACTCCTTTCATCGCCTCCAGGTCTGCAATCATCGCATCCACTTTTTTAACGGAATCCTTGTAACTCTTGGCAAACGGCACGAGATAGTAGTCGCCATTGGCGCTCTTAACAAACAGTGGGTTGTCCGCAACCACGTTCTCGAAAATCGCTGCGAACTCCTCATCGTAAGGAACGAGCTGTTCATTGGCGCCGTCAATCGCCGCCTGAACTACCCATTTGTTTGCTTCCTCTACTACGTCATCGACTCCCGCCATTACTCTCATGCCCGTGCCCATGCCTTTCACTGCTTTTATGCCTGTGCCAGTGCGTGTGTCTGACTGTGCCTGCACAGCCTTTGCTGCCTGCACCGCCCGTTTTGCTTCGGCGTTGAATCTCGCGGGTGAAGCTGCTATTGTCACATTGCCAGGCGTTCCATTATATGGTTCGAGTATTGCCACGTATTTGCCATCCCACGCATCTCCGGTGTTCAGTGGCTTGTAATAAGTGTTTTTCCACTCCTCTGCAGTCTTGTAGCTGTTCTCGCCTATACCGCCCATGCTCGCTGGATACGGGTCGTTCACCCAGAATCCATAGACCTCAAGGTTGGCGGGCCACGGGTATGCATGCTCGTTCGTGTGTATTCCGCGAACCGACATCCAGTTCGTATAGTCACCGTATGCGGGAACTGCGCCCGGGACGTGGTACGGATGCCCCTCTTTATGACCTCCGTAAGTGCCCACCGTATAGTCTATCCAGTGGCAGATCAACTTCAGCATGTAGTCCACGTCTGTGCTGCTGCACTTCCCGAAGTTGTAGCCGTATTCGCTGTACGGCGATGGGTCGAGATACTGGATTGTAGCAAACATTCCCTGTGTGTCGAAGTAAGGCAGGCTTGTGTTTGCGTTATGGTCAATACCATACTCGTATAGCCATGTCTGGTTATCATAGTACATTGGCGGTCCTGCCGGGTCAGCGGTTTTGTTCCACCACATGTAGTTCAGGTTCATCTGAGCAGTTGCGGGTCCGCACATCTTGTGGTATTCGTCTCCCGGACTCGGGCACGCACTTGCATTCGCCTGATACATCGGGAAGTCCGTCAGGTCTAAGTAGTACTCGTTCAGCGTGAGGTTGACATTAGAAACCCCGCCAGCATCTATTTCCGACTGCGTTACTTCATGGTCTGTTACGTTCACCCATTCCACACCGTCTTTTGCTATCAGCCGGAGTATCTCGGTGGCGTTCACGTCCTCGCCAACATTCAGCGTGAGTTCGTAGCTGTTGCCCGCGGGCGAAGTGGTGGCATCCCACTTCTTGCTCGTGTTCAGGTTTATTACTTTGACTGTTGCATTGTTCTCTGGGGTGACGCCGTCATTCTTGAAGGTGTAGCCGCTGATGGTGTACGGCACTGCGCACGGGCAGTTGAAGGTGCCGTCTATCCACACTTGATTTGGAACGCTATTCCCATATTCGTCATACAATTTTGCTGCTGGAAAGTCGGCGTGGTTTAATGCGCCCGTTCCAGGACCGATTGCCTCCAGTGTGACGTTGGCAAGGATCAAGTGTCCAGTGTGATCGTGGAAATCAGGACTGTCACCGCCGAATCTTATGAAATTTTCCTCGTAGTAAGGTATGACCATCCAATAACTGGTATAAAAACCGGGTTGGACATCGGTTATATTAACTACATTTGGATCGAAGTATAGGTCATCCTGAAAACCCTCAACACCATCGGTCGCATTAACCCACATTGTCACCGTGATTGTCTCGCCGGGTGCTGCGCAGCTGGGGTCCGGGTCAAAGTACACCACATTGTCTGCCGTCGCAGATGCTGTGAACATCACCAGTACTGCCAGTGCTACTCCTATTCCGAATGCTATTCTTTTTGTTTTATTCATTTTTTTTCTTTTCACCTCCTAACTTTTTTCAAGCATACTTCCGCCCCTCCGTGGATTCGCACCACGATTTTTCTTATTGAGGGGCATTTTCCTTTTTCTTTCAGCTCTCGTTTTCCTTTTTCCATTCTTTTTCCCCCTGTTCCCATCATTGCTCATCAAAAAATAAAGAGGGGCAAAGCCCCAATTTTTTATTTTGTTCTCGTTCAAGGTTGTTGTTAACAATCTTTGCAACAGTTCAGCAGGTATCCAAAGCCCCAATGATTTCTTATCGCCGATGCATCTGCCCTGTCCACAAAGCCATCACAGTAGTTCACATCTGCTGCCCACAGGTTGCAAATTGCGTATCCAAAGCCCCAATGGTTTCTTACCGCCGCGGCATCTCCTCTATCAACAGAGCCATCACGGTTCACATCACCGCACAGCCTCCACGGCACCTTTAGCGGATAATAGTCCTTCGCTGCACCTGTGGGGTCAATGTCGTAAGGTGTATCTACAATCCCATCACCGTTCGAGTCGGGTGCCGTCCAGTCATTCCAGTAGTTGCCCGTGTAGTTCGTGCAGGTTCCACCGTTGTAGCAGTAACTAACTTGCGTGGAAGTGTTCCAGTGGTTAAAAGCCCAGTCGGGGTGGTGTCTCCAGGTGTCATTTGCCTGCACTCCACCGCCGTTATTGTTTGTGAGGTCATTCCAGTACACATAGTTCCCTGAACTGTTATACAGCTTTATCCCGTAGTTGCCGTTGTTCTCTATCGTGTTGTTGTATATCACGCTGTCGTTACCATACACGTACACGCCATATATCGTGTTGTCCTGGACGATATTGCCCTTCACGGTGCAATTGAACCCTATCAGCTCGATGCCATAACTGTTATTATAAAATGTATTGCACGTTATGTTGATGAACTGTGGGTCTTCTGCGGATAGTGGTACCAATCCCAATTCTACGCCGTATGCTGTGTTGTTCCGTAGGGTGCAGCCAGTGATTGTTCCTTTTGTTACATTATTCAAGAACACACCGCTGGCTTTAGGTTTGCAGTCCTCTATCGTGCAGTTATTGATTACGAAGTTTTTACTCGTATTCACGATGTAAATACCCTCACCTGCGCAGTTCGTTATCGTCAGGTTCTGTATGTAGTAAGTATCTGTGCCACTATCATACGTGACGCTGCCAGATGGCATACCTGGATCGTTTAGAAGGTCAGCAAAGTCGCTATCGCTCCTCACATCAATGACATAGCCAACCTGGTAATCCTCTGATGTTTCATTGTTATGCTCGTTTAATTCGCCCACCTCGTCGTAAACATCCGCCACTACCTTGAATTCATAGCAGTCCTCCGGAAGATTCACTCCCGTAAAGCTTACAATTGTGCTATTGCCTGCACCAAGCCCTGAAACGGGTTCCGTTCCGTTTTCGACATCATCCACATACAGACTCACGTTGAACGGTCCTGCATCTGCATTTCCTTGATTCAATATTGTTGCATTTACCGTGAAGTCATGGTTCGGTCTTGGTGTTCCAGCGTCAATGTCGATAACTCTAAGGTCAGGTTCCGGCTGAACCGGCGTGTACCCTACCAGCCACATCCAGTACGGGTGGAAATAGGTGTCGTTAGTCCTTAATCTGACCACATTGTCCCCATCCTGTACCATACCAGTTACGTTATTGATTGCAACGTGGTAATATTTGGTACTTGAATCATAACCATCGGGAAGAGGACCATTACCGTTGAATAGAATGTTACCATCGTCAGCACAGGTAACCGCAACCATGAGCGTCCAGTGTGTAGCCGCGCTCGCAGTCACGTTGTGGAATGTATAATTCATGCAGTAACCATAACCGTCACAACCTGAATACGCATTAGCATCATCGTATCCCTGATAAAACCAGTAATACAGTGTGTTTGGATTCGCAGGCTCTATGTACACAATGGGTACACCAACGCCGTGTGCATTATCCCAATTCCATGATTGATACGTGTTGGAAGCGCCTTGTGTAGTATTGCCAGTTTCGTTGTCAAACCAGACGCCGCATGTCCCACAACCGGTTAATCTCGTGTTTAAGCTGTTGACGGGGGAACTATCGGGGAGAGTATGTCCGTTGTATGATGCGTGTACGGGGTCATTAGGCATCCAGACACTGTCATATATCCCTACCCAATATAAGGTCTCATCTGGCACGTAGAACGTAAACGGCGACGGGTTCGGAGTCCACCTCACCGTGAAATCTCCATTAGGCACCGCGACCTCAAATCTGTTAAGCTGGTCGATAGGCACACGTCCTTCCAGGGCTGAAGCCGGCATGCTTAACGCTGTCAGTATCGCTAATATCACTATCGGTGCTATTACATACCGCTTTTTCATTTTTTCTTATCACCCCCTAATTTTTTCATAACGACAGGGAACAGCCAGAAGTTTCCCCTCGCCTCGCCCCCTCGTGGATTCGCACCACAATCGCTTTCCTTGCAGGGGACATGTCTCCGCCATATCGCCTATTTTTCCATCCCCCTTCATCGGGGTGTTCATTGTGGAATCAAAAGGCGTCGCATACCTGTCTGTTTTTACCGATTTCAAGCTCTTTGGTTCGTTTTCCATGACCCCCCCGCCATCTTCATCTTCGCCTTCGCTCGCATTTGTATACATGGTTGGTAATAACATTGTATTCATTAATAAAATCATTTTTGCTTTTTTAAAAATACTATATTAACAATCGAAAATATTAAATAATAAAAATAACAGCAAACACGGCATTAAAATTATTTCATGAATATTAAATAAGAGACTCACCAAATAACGGGGCTCCGCCCCGTTGACCCCGCAAGCCCTGTAACCTGTAAGGGTTTAGTTCGTTGATCAAACCGCTTCACAGCAACTTCTCCTTGTCCCTCTAATATTTGCTCTACACCATGCCCAACTTAGCTTTTATTGCCATGACTTCATGCTCTAATCGGTCAAACCGTTCTTCCATATACGATTTCAAATCCTCTCGCAGACCTTTTATCTCGTTTATTGTCTCATCCTGTTTCTCTAGCATCTTCTTCCCAATCGAAACTGATTCTTCACCCAGCTCCACAGACCTCTCACTCAGTTCTACCGACCTCTCAGCCAGTTCTACTGACTTGTAAAGCAATTTCCCCGCTGTATCCAAACGCTCTCCTAATTCTTCCTGCCAATTACCTCTTTTTATCTCAAAGTATTCAAATTCACCTTTAAAATCTTCAAAGCTTACCTCTACGCTTTCAACATCTATCGGAAATCTCTTTATCTTTATCCTCTCGATAAACTCGCTTATAGCTTCGTCCTCGCCCTCTGTAACTATTCTTATATCATAAGGCTTGATATTCTCTACAAATCCCTTTATCCCCAATCTCCTCGCTATCTCTTCCACTTCGTCCCTATAGCCTACTCGCTGAACCCTACCCTTTACTATAATCCTCGCCCTTTTCATTTCTCACACGTCCTCGTTAGCATCATTCCCCTCGCATCCTCAATAACATGAACAGTGTAAAGATAAAAAGTATCATTATCGCAACCGATGCCTCGAATCCCGGAATCCGCCTCCTCTCCCCTTCAGATACAGGCATGGGCGTGAGTACATGCGAAGCAGCAGGCGAAGGTGTTAAGGTTGCTGTGGCTACTGCAGGCGAAAGAGTCGGTGCTGGTGTATGTGTTGGCTTCGGCGTAGATGTAGAAGTAGCGAATTTCTCTTTCCATGCATTTATTCCTCCTTCCATATTATAAACAATGAAACCACGCTGAGCGAGTGTTTCACTTGCCGCTCTACTCCTACCACCGGATTGGCAATACACGATAATGGCTTTAGAACTGTCCAATTCGTCAATCCTGTTCTCTAAATCAGATAGAGGTATGTTTATAGCTCCGGGTATATACTCTGCATTGTATTCCCCTTCTGTTCTCACATCCAGCAGAATAATCTCTTCGAGATTGCCCTCAACCATTTCATACGCTTTCTCCACACTGATGTCAATATAGTTCGGTGCACCGGGGAGAGGCGGTGTAAGCTCTGCTGCGTATGCTATGCTCGAACTGAGTAGTAAAAGAAGCGGAAGCGAAATAAAAATCAAAGCCCCGAAAAATATTTTATTCTTGTTCTCCTTACCCATTTTTCGACATCCCATATCAAATATCCGGTCATGTTCGCTTACCTTTCCCTCCAGGATACTTATTCTTCCTGTTACTTCTTTCATAGAATTGTTACTCCCTGGTTCTTTCATGTTACGTAGATAAAGTTAACTTTATATAAAGTTCTCGCAAGAAGTTGAGTGTAGGAATGAAGTTGGGAATAACAAAATTTAGAAAACTTTTATTATTATACACTTAAATTTAAAAAGCAAATCTTATGAAAAATCAATAAGATAACAATGAAAGAGAAGCGTAACTGGCAAGCAATTGGCACTTTGGTGGTGATAACCCTGTGTCTATCAGGCATGATGAGCCCTGCGATGCCGCAGTCCTCGCTTTCTTTGTTCAATAATGCGAGCAATGCCACTGATGGCGAAATTCCTGAAGCAACACCTGCTACAACTCCAACTTCTTCTCCTTCACCTTCCCCTACGCTAATACCAACGCCGACACCTGTTTTGACGCCTACTCCTTCCCCTACCCCTTCACCTACGCCTACACAATCGCCCACGCCAGGTCCAAGTCCGGGTCCATCGCCTGTTTCTTCCTCTCCCCCTTCACCTACCCCATGTCCAACTCCAACACCAGGTCCCACCCCAACCTTAACCTTAACGCCGACCCCATCACCTACCCCTACCCCATCTCCCTCGCTTACACCCTCTCCAGCACCCAACATTACATCCTTTGCTCCTTCTTCACCT
Source organism: Candidatus Methanophagaceae archaeon (assembly GCA_003194435.1). Classification (GTDB taxonomy): domain Archaea; phylum Halobacteriota; class Syntropharchaeia; order Alkanophagales; family Methanospirareceae; genus G60ANME1. The sequence goes on from PQXC01000006.1 coordinate 76,168, forward strand.
GTTTATAACTCCGAAGGAGAAACAATAACCTTCAATATTACAGCGGACCAGACAGTGAACGTTAGCTGGCTGCTCAATGGAACTGAGGTTCAAATAAATACGAGTGTGAAAAACGCTTCCTACACGAACACAAGTGCAGTCACAGGCACATGGAACGTATCAGCAGTCGCATCTAACGAAAATGGCACCGCTATGCAAACGTGGATATGGACTGTATTGCAGGCAATAATACCCACACCCTCCCCTACTCCATGCCCTACACCAGGCCCTTCTCCTATAATTACTCCAACTCCAAAACCATCCCCCAAACCCTCTTATATCTTATCTTCGGATACGACTTTGACTCCTTTTTATATCTTCGGCTGGGTTCATTATGAAAATGATGCTGAATGCTACAATCCTATTGTAAAGGTAGCTAATCTAAACACAAGCGAGAGCTGGCGAGCAGAATCTTCTGACAACTCCTCTTTTTTTCAGCTTATCATAACGAACATAAACGATAGTGATAAACTTGAATTCAATGTTACAAATGGAATAGTATGCAATACCACATCGCATGAGGTAAAGCAGACCGAAATGAACAATAGCGGGATATTCTATTTTAACCTCACACTTCCAGTGCCTGCTTTAACCATAAATATAGAATTAACACCAGATGACGACCCCTCCACGCATGGCATACAGGTAATCAATTCCGACCCAAACACGAACAAAACGGTTACAATCATTGCAAATGTCACCGATTTGAACGGCTATGAGAATATCACGAATGTTACAGCAAACATCACAGGTCCAAGCAAGGTTGATGGCAGCCCGGTATCCTTAAATTTCGTCTCAAACGTCAGTGCCGCTACCGCTATTTACAGAGGAACTTTTAATATGTCCAATTACTCAGAGGGCAAATACGAAGTAGAAGTCAGAGCAACCGATGCTGAAGGCACAGGCATCGACTCGAAGAAGTTCACATATTTAACGATGCTATCGCCAGCAGCGCCAAGGATTGTATCCTATGCACCGCAATCCCCGGTAAGTGATTTTGAGGGAGCAACGAGAACATTCAACATTACAATAGACCAGATGATGATTGTTAGCTGGCGAATCAATGGAACTGAAGTTTTTAACCAGACCAATGTAAATGAATCTGCTTACACCAATACGAGTGCTGCTATTGGAACATGGAATGTTTCGGCGATTGTGAGCAATGCAAATGGCACCGCTATGCAAACATGGATCTGGACTGTATCGCAGCAAGTAGCGCCTACACCCTCTCCTTCACCTACTTCTTCACCTTCTCCGTACCCCTCACCCACTCCTACCCCTACCCCTACTCCCACACCACCGCCCACGAACTTCACAGCACCTTCTTCACCTTTTTATATCTTCGGCTCGGTTCATTACAAAAATGGCAAGGAATGTAATTCGCCTTTTGTGGTCGTAACCAATTTGAACACCTCTGAAGAACTCATTGCTGAGAATCGCACCGAATCTGATTTCTATCAACTCGTAACAAATCCGGAATTTGTAAATGCGAGCGACATACTGCGAATAGAAGCGAGTAAGAATGGAATGCCAGTTGGAAATGCCACTCATATCGTAACTACTGAGGACATATTTCGCGGTGTAATCAAGGTGAACATCAACGAAGGACCTGATTTGGTTATATCAGAATCGGGAGTATCCATACCTCCACTATTAGTGAACAAAACGAACGAGATAAATGTCACCGTATGGAATAACGGCACCGCTGCAGCCTCACCGGTTAACGTCTCTTTCTTCGTAAGCAAAGGTAATGAAACCGAATACGAAAATGAGACAAGAATTACAGACAGTTTGCAACCCAAGAAATTCATAAACGTGCCTTTTTCATGGTCGCCAACCTCAGAAGGAAGTTACAACATCACCGTTTCCGCAGATTATGACGACGAAATCAAAGAATTAAACGAATCGAACAACAACCTCACCATGACCGTATTCGTGGGTGTGCCCGATTTCAACGTTACAGGCATAACTTTCAACACCACAGAGCCGTTGATTGGAGACATCATTGAGATAAACGCAACGATAGCGAACCTCGGAACAGAAGGAGAAGCATCTGTCGAGTTCTATGATAACAAAAGTATAAAGATTGAGAGAGGACTGGCTGACTATTTTGAGAAGCCAATTAACGACTCCCTCATACTTCCAGACGTTAAAAGGATAAGGGTTCATTTTGTAACTTTTGATGTTCCTTCTGATGGTTACATCAAGATTTATAATGAAAGCCAGTTAGAACCTGTTGAGGAACTTAAAGGAAAAAATACAAGTTACTGGACAGGATGGTGCGATGGCGATACCATCAGGATAGAATCGTGGAATGTTACTGAGTTCAAAATTGACAGATACGAGGCAGTGCTTTTAAATGAGAGCATATCGCTGGACGCTGGCGACTCCGCCGAACTCTCTGTGGACTGGAACCTGTCAGACCAGTATATGGGTTGGGCTATCTTAGGAGGACACAACATAACAGTAAGAGTTGACCCATATAATCAGGTGATCGAATATAATGAGTCAAATAATGAAAAAACTGAGGCAATAGATGTGAATGCTTCGCAGGATTTCGCAGTTGTGAAGATTTCTTTGAATAACACAGAGCCGGTGCTCGGTAAAGACGTGGTTGGGATAAACGTAACGGTGAAGAACTTCGGTGTCAGAAACGGAACGACTTCTGTTATGATATATTATGATAATATGAGTGTGGGAATAGAGAGAAAAGAAGACAGAGTCATAAGGAACGAAAGTGAAAGTTATACCTCTACTGATAATATCTCACTCCCACCTAACGTTCTTGGTGCAAGACTCCACTTTGATGGTCTTTGTCTATATAATGGACATATTGATATTTGTGATGGAAAAGGGCATGTAGTTGAGCGTTTCTACGACACGGGATTTGATACTAAAATAAGTGTATGGACAGATTGGATATACAGCCGAAATATCACTGTTAAAATAGTTTTACCTTATAACCCCCACATGTGCACCCATCGGTGCCGTTTCAAAATAGACGAATACGAAGCACTTATTAAAGAAGAGAACGTGACGTTAAACGCTTCAGAATGGAAGATTATTAACGCATCCTGGCGCACTGGTGCTCGATACGGCGGTGCACGCAACCACAGCATATCTGCCTGCATTGACCCACATGATGTATTTGCCGAGAGTAATGAAGCAAATAACACGTTAAGCGAGCAAGTATTCGTGAATGGCACCGACCTCACAGTCACTGATATAAAAATACCATGTGGTCGCGAACCGGATTTTTGTTACTGCGGGCAGCATATAAACATTACTGTGACAATAGCGAATTTAGGTGTAATTGATGCGCATAACTTCACCGTGCTTTTCAAAGATGGAATGTCAAAAAGCTATTACGAAGCGAACACGAGCGGAATCACTGATGTCTTTAACCCTTCTGAAATATTTGTTTTGACGCTGCACAGCGGCGAGAATACTACAATCAACGTGACGTGGACACCTGCTGAAAGTGGCATACATACGATTGCTGTGAACATTCCTTTTGATATTCGCGATAATAACGAAACGAACAACGAACTGTATACAATTCACAAGGTCGCGGAACCTGAGTGGGACTTCTCAGTAGAGAACGTGAGTGTTTATCCGCGGGAAGTAAGAGAGGGTGAACCCGTGCTTATAAATGCCACCATAGGCAATCATGGTCACAAAAGCGGTAACGTGAGCGTTGGTTTCTTCGTGAACTGCACCGATTTCGCAGGCTCGAAAGGCGAGCGATTTGTAAGAATTGGCACCGTTGATGATGTGTTCGTGCCGGTTAACAAAACAATTAACATCACGTTCAACTGGACTGCAAACGTTCACGGCGGTGAGCATTTGGTCGTGGCAGTGGCAGACCCGGATGAAGAAATACCCGAGATAGAGGAAGTTCGCAAATTAGGTGATTCTATTATCTTCCGCGGTAACGATTCGGTCACCGGTAACAACGTAAAGAAATGCTCGCTGCACGTGATTGGTCCTGATTTAGCTATAACGAATCTCACACTCGACCCCGCGGCGCCAAATAGCGGCGACATCGTGAACATAAGCGTAGAAATAGAGAATAAGGGGAGCACGCCAGCGAACAGCACCGTATGGTTCTACATCCAGAGTAATGAATCAATAGATGGAGAGACTGGGCTTTATTATGACCCAAAGTGGAACTGGTTATCGGCATTACAGCCAGAAGATGTCCCGATGAGATTCCATTTTGATTACATAAAGATATATAAAGGAGGTTCTGTTAATGCTTTCGTCACTGATAGTAAAGGGCAATGTCACACAGTATATTTTTATGTTAAAGAAGCGGGTCAGGAAGTAAAAGAGTCTGAGATTAATTTTAATACCCCCTATGATGAGTATTTACACGGGGGAGGTGATACATGCACAAATAAGAGCTGGGATGATACCTGGACTGAGTGGACGAAAGGCACTGCGGTTGAAATATATGCAAACTCGGGGTATCAAACCTACGTTCAACTTTTAATAGACAACTATCAGGTTCTGCTCGGTAGCCAAACCGTAAAATTGAATGCAGGTGAATCGAAAGTTTATAATATTACATGGAATACAACGTTCCCATTGCAACCGGGAAAGAATTACACCATTCTCGCAGTCGTGGAGAACCAGACGCTGCTGAGTAATGAGACATACCTCGGTGGAACCGACTTAGCAGTGACGGATATATCAGTAGAGCCAGGGATGTGGAATAACAGCCTGAGCAGGACCGAGGTCTGGGACGGCGACCTCGTATGGCTAAACGCAACCATAACGAATTTTGGGTATTTGAATGCTACCGAGTTCGAGGTTTCATTCTATGAGATTTATGAACCAAGATTAGAGAATTGGTATTGTCAGGCTCACCGTAAAGAGATTAATACCACGCGTGTAAAAGGTGGTCTTCCAGCCGGTAACTCCACAATTATTTCTGTGCCCTGGAATGCGAGCATTCGTGATATAATATGCAAGTGCAGGCTATGCCCGGGATGCGCGTGGCACGACAAAACATTTAAAGGTGTGGACGACTACACAATAAACGTAACGATTGACCTGCTTGAGAACCGCGAACAGGCTCGTGTAGCTAATAATACTTTAACAACGGACGTGCATGTGAACCGTTCTCGTGACTTCTTCGTAACGAATCTAAATTTCTCTGTCAATAGCACAGTCTGTGATCCGCAGGACCTGGAGCTTTACGACATCGTGACCACGAACGCCACCATAGACTATACGAACTTAGCGAATCAACCTGGTATGGTTAATTTGAGTTTCTACCTCGACGAAGTCAAACCAGAGCACGAGATAGGGAGCACAACTGTGCCATTCAACCCAGGTAACGGAACGCGGTATGCAAACATAACGTGGAAAGCAGATAACTTATATGGAGACGTGTATATCCCCGGTGACCACAACATAACCGTGGTTGTGGATCCAGAAGGGGAAATATACGAAATTAACGAGTCAAAGCCAAACAATGAGTTCACATGGCAAATACACGTGAAGGCGCCAGAACTGGTATTCGAGAAGTTCAATATCACGCCAGAGCCAGAAACGCTTGTGAAAGGTGATAATGCAATTATCAACGTTACCATTGCGAACCGTGGAAGATTGAATACAACACGTGACTTTAACCTCACCATCTACGAGTGGGCGGAACGGCATATAGATAACGTTGCTTCAAATGAATCTTATAGCGGTTTCCCGAGGATAGAAATAGAGAGAGCGAATGCAACTGCAATGCGGTTGTATCTCGACCTGGAGAAAGAAGAGCCTTTGCTTGACCCTGAGATAGAGACAGTAGTGAGAGGGGGAGAAGTTTGCATTAAAGATGGCAAAGGTGAAGTGATAAGATGCTATAATCACAGTTTCCACGGCTGGACGCCCTGGATAATGGATAATAAAAGCGTGGTGGAAACGATAAAAAGGATGACAATAAACAGATACTTATTCTGCTGGGATAACGTGTCGGGAAGCGAGAATGCGAGCCTTATCCAATTCCTTACCGATGAAGGGGTTGATTGGGCAGAGAATGCAACCATCAACAAAACCGATGATAGCAGAACAATTCAAATTTATGCGGGAAACAACTCCGCTAACCTGACGCTCGATGTGCAGAATGAAACGGTAATTTTTGAAATCAATGGCACGATGGTAGAAGACATCAGCTTAATAGTTAAAGAGGAGAATGGCAACCTGAGAATATACAAACCCGAATATAGAGATACTGATATTGATACAAAGGTAAGCAAGGTCTATTACTTCACACAAAGCCGTATAATTAACACAAATACAACTACACGAAACTTTGCAATAAACAAAACTGCGAATATTACTGTGGAATGGACCGTCCCAACAGATGGAGAGCAGTTCATTGTCGCTAAAATAGACCCGGAAGACGTTATTATGGAATACAACGAAGCGAATAACACATTTAAACAACACGTGCCCGTGCAGGCTGCTGACCTTGAAGTTACCAACCTCTCGCTGACATGCAATGGCACCGAAATCGGTGAAAATGACACAGTAAGAGATAACGATACCGTGAGAATAAGCGCAAATGTAACCAATGTTGGGATAGAAGAAGCGAGTGATTTCTCTGTATATTTCCTCGTTGATGATATTCCTATTAAAAACGAAACAATATTACGTTTAGCAAATGGCTCTTCAACATTGGTAAATGCGAACTGGACGGCGGAAGTGGGCAAGCACGTGATAAAGGTAGAAGCAGATTACGATGACAAAATAAACGAGACAAACGAGACGAACAACATAGAAGCGCTGGTAAGATATGTCTGCGGTGCTGAGGTTAGTGGAAACACGTCCTGGGAAACTCTGGGACTTCATGGACTCAACGGAACCATACTGTTTGACCCCACACAGCCTTATGACGAGGACGAAGTGAAAATCACCGCTGTTATCAACAATTACGGATGTGTAAACGCAACGGGTTTCAACGTGCTCCTGTTCTATGATTATGACCCGCCATCATCGAGGGAAGGATGGCTAAACAGAAGTTATCCCGGTGCGAACTGGACGTATCTTCGGATAATAGACAATGCAAGAAAAACGAAGGTGGGAGAATATGACCCCATGGATGCGGGCGATGTGAAAGTGTATGATGCAAGTGGAAATGCGGTGTTGAACGAATCCAATTTCAACGATACATGTAACTGGACCCATGTGATGGAAGGCAAGTCATGCTGGATTCCAGTGCGAGGGGATACTGTGAATGTGTATATTAGCCGTGGAGGAAATGAAAACTTTAGCGTCTCTCTTTATCCCATTTATCAAAACGGAACCTCGATGTTGTATGAAGGAATTAACGTGCCTGTAAATCGCTCGAAAATTCTCACTCCACCGATGACACGAAACGTGAGTGTGGGCAATTTCACCGTTATGGCGGTGATAGACCCTGAGAACAACGTGCCCGAAGACGAAGACAATAAAACTGACAATATCATATCCCGGATAATGCGTGTTCTACCGACGATAGACTTCACGGTATTAAATGTAACGAATGTAACTGCGGAGAAGCCGAATCTATCGGATTTGGATACCGCGGACATAACTGCGGAGGTGGCGAATATTGGATACAGAAATGGAACTGCGAATGTGAGCATTACGGATTATGAAACTGAGAATCGCACATACAGGTATCATTTTGATAAGAGCCTCAACTGGTCTTATCTGCCAACACCGCCGGATACTGACCTGTTAAAATCAGGTTCAGGTTATGATGATGTGATGGTCATTCGTCGTCCGGGAGTGGATGCAATAAATGTTCATCTCAGCAATATATTGATTTATAAACCAGACTTGAACGATAATAGGTATGGCAGCTTAGCGGTTTGTAATGAAAGCGGGGTAAAAATATGGAATGAAACGGCAAACCCAAAAACTAAGACTATCTACATACGTCACAAGGATATACGAGTGTCAGGGGAAACAGTTTATATTTATAGCGTACATGCATCTTTCAGTTTTGATGGATACACAACCGAGAAGAAATGGCTCGAAGAAAGGGACGTGCCACTGAATGCCACGAAAACGTGGAACGAATCGAAGAACTTCACCGTGAAGAATTGGCTTGCAACCACCGGCAATCACCGCATCAATGTTACTGTGTGGAATAACACAACAAAAGAGATAAACGAAACGAACAACACGTTCATTCTGCCATTAGAAGTGAATGCATCTCGCGACCCAACGGTTGTAAATATCACATTTGACCCCGAGCATCCTGAGGATGGTGATAACGTTACGATTATCGCAACAGTGAAGAACAACGATAATAGCACGAAAAACGCAACTTTCATGGTTGATTTGTGGCTGACCGTCACGAGGAACTCCTCAATTGCTCCGATTCCCGATGCTGAGTGGGCAATCCAGCATAAAGAAAACAGAACATCTTATATAATACATCTTGGGCGTGAGAATATTACACTCACACCAGGTAACGAAACAACTGTGAACGCCACATGGCATAATATGAACCTCTCCGGCGACCCCTTATACGTCGTAACTGCAATTGTTGACCCCTTAGATGAGATAGACGAGATAAACGAGAATCAGAGCGACAACGAGCTGAATAAATATTTATGGATGAACTATCCGGACTTCGCCATTACGAAGTTCAATCAGCCGACGAGGAAAGAGAAGAACGCGTCGGTTACTATAAAAAACGCGGGCATGAAGAATGCATCCAATGTCACCGTGATGTTTAAACTGGCTAAGTTTAGCACGTATGGTTTACCTTTAGCTGAAGGCGGTTTCGGTTATCCTTCATTATCACATCCCGGTGCATTTGACCTTCAGCTCCATTTTGCACGTCTTAATGCCACTTCCGGATGTCTGTGGCTAAAAAAGAACCTGGGGGATGAAGACATCGTAGAGGAGTATTGTGGAAAAGAGCTCTACGATGTGTGGACTCCATGGATAGATAGTGATACCGTTTATATAGTTTATGCGGGCGCAGATTTCTGGATTGATGAATACAAGTGGGGGGACGTGGAGTATAAAACCATAGATATGTTAAATGCGAGTGAAAGCAAGAACGTTTCGCTGCCCGAACGATGGAGCAAATACGAGCGCCCGATGATGCTCGATGTGTGGGTTGACCCTGAGATTGATACAGCCGATAATAAAATAGGTGATTTTGAGGAGCAGAACGAGGGTAACAACCATAGAAGTGGTGTTATTTATGCAGACCTCGTGCTGAGAAGTGTGGGAACGGTCTTTTCGGAAGATGGCGACCTGAGCGGTATAAATGCAACGATATGGAGTGACAACACGCTTGAGGATGGTATTGCGTTTCCGGTTTGTAATTTCAGTGTTGCACTCAAGGACAGGGATACAGGTAGAACTCTGCTGACGAAACGGATAGGTGAGAATGGGACGATATATGGCGGGGAGGAGCGAGAGGTGATTTTCAACGTATCGCATCAGAACAGCAGTGAACTCATGCTTACACCCAACAGGACGTATCATTTCAATGTGGTAGTGGATTCTGAGGATAAACCTCCTTATCGCGCCCCGGGTGAAATATGGGAGTATGACGAGACGAACAATGAGAAGCCGATAGATATAGGACCTGATATAGTGGTGGATGAAATCTATACGGAATCTCTAAATGATTCTTCATGCGACTGTATTGTCGGAGCGGTTATTAGAAACGAGGGCAATTTCAGAGCGGAAAACTTCTCCGTCAGGTTGCATTTGAACAGCACGAGCGGGAATATAACTGAAACGGTGTATGAGAATATCCCTTGTCTATTTCCATGGGGTGAACATAATGAAACAAAATTGTTATTCCGGGAAGTTAGTGTTGTCCCTAACCATATTTACGAACTTGTGGAGGTGGTTGCAGATCCGGAGAACACGGTGGAGGAATTGGATGAAGGAAATAATGAAAAAGAAACAGACTTAGGACCGGATATAGTGGTGGAGAGATTCGAAGTTCCACGATATTTGATTGTCAATCATTCTGCCGACATCTTAGTGCGTCTCAATAACACCGGTGAAGTGGGTGCGGAAGGATTCGATATAACGTTATCGCCAAGTGAGGCTTACACGAATAACACCTTCGATGTACTCCCTCATGAAGTAATCTGTCTCAAACCCAACGGTGAGAGATTGCTTGAAGTATTTAACTGGACAGTGCCTGCTGAGGGTGTATATAATTTCACCCTGAGAGCGGACCCTGAAGACGATGTGGAAGAACGGGATGAAACAAATAATAATGGGAGTGCATTCCTAAAAAGAGCATTCGCAGATATAGGTTACAGGGGTGATAAACTCGAACCATACAAAATAAACAAAACGGTCGAGGGTGATGTAATCTTTTATTTATCAAAAGATTTATATAAGGCGTGGGGAGTACTACACCCCAATGAAACAGGGGAAGTAGAGTGGGATATTCAAATTCCGGCTGGTGCGACGATAGAAATCGCAAGGTTATATGTATATTGGGGATGGAGCTGGCGCAGTAGTGCAAGTGGTGACGTTCCCGCATGCCCCAGTATCACGATGAAGTTCGATAATGGAAATGGCTATAGAGTTGTAGGCATGAGGGGACCCCCTCCCTTTTATGGAAACTATACAGATTATCCTGTCAATGCCACTGTGTCTTATGGGAAAAACCATGCATACGGGACATACTGTTATAATGTGCCTGTACGAAATGGAACTAATCGTGCAAGGCTCAAATTGAACCGGGGTGTTAATGAGACAGAGATAAAACGTATGGGTCTTCTGGTGGTTTATAGGGGTGGTGACGAGACGTATACGAGATACTGGATTGATGAGGGTGCAGATATGCTTATAGGTGGTCCAACCAGGAATAAGAAGCATTATACTCCACTATGCCCGGATGAAACCACTACGAGGGTGCCATTTGATGAATGTGTGGAGGACTTCGATAAAGTGGGCAATGCGACGCTGATTACAGTTGTTCCGTTCGGTGATGGCGGTGACGATGATGTTGACGAGTTTTTTGATGTTAGGTGTGGAGGAAAATGGAAAGATAAGAAACGGAATGGGTTATATTTTGACTTTGACGGAGATGGGAAATTTCACTACATCGATGATGAAATAGCAGATGGAGTATGGGGAAATAGTACTGCCGGTATTGCGGAAGACATTGATGAGCGAGAGGTGAGGGATTTTATAGAAAGAAGAAGATGCAATATGTTGTTTGGGATACAGGATAGAGGAGACTTTATAATGCCTGCGACTGCGATTCTCAAAGTGACATACCCACCGGACCTCGAGCCTGAGGTGCCGACAACATTGAATGCGAATGCCGGTGCATCTTATGACATACCCATAACGATACACAACTGGGGCAGGAGCAAGGCGAAGAATTTCACTGTGATTGTAACCATTGATGGCAACGAGGTCTATAACGAGCTCATTCCAGAGCTAAAAGGTGGCGATAGCAGACTTATAAACATCCCAAAGAAGGCACCAGCTGTGGAGGGTATTATTACGCACAATGTCACGGTTGTTGTGGACCCTGTGGATGCGGGCCATCCGGAAGGTCACGTGAAGGAGTTGATAAATAGCTATAGGAATGGCGAGGATAATAACATCTGGAACGATACGGTAACGGTAGTGGTTCAATCGTCGGGCTTGCCAGGTCCTGGTGGTGGAGGCGGCACTGGCGGCGGATGGGGCACCGGAACAGGCACTGGAACGGGTCCGGGCAGTGGCACGGCTAAAGGTGTGGCAGGCGGTACAGGGCAGGGCGGAGGCGAAAGCGGTGGTAAGACCATCACTGGACGACTGATGAAGGGTGTGGTCGTGCCAGGCGGCGAAGAAACAGGAGGTGGTGGTAAGGGCGGATTCTCGTTACTTGCGTGGCTGATAAGACTTGCGCTGTTAGCAGCGGTTGGTTCTCTCGTCTGTGCTGGCTATTTAATGGAACGGAGGAGGCAAAATAATAAACTCTCGTTACAAAAGAGAGTTTGAACAATGAAAAATGGATACCGTCCCAATACCTAATTAACATTCTCTTTCTCACCACCTCCGCCTTCGTATAGTTCCTCGATCAAATCAGCGTACTCCACAACCAGCGATTTACTAAGCTGCGTTATGAATGAAGTCTCTTCTACCGACAATCCTTTCTTAAGGCAGAATCGCACACGGTCGAAATCGCCGAGATATCTATCGACGGCGCTGGGACTGTGATGAGTTTCCCTTGCGATGTCCGGCGTAGCTTTTTTAGCCCGGAGCGATTTTTCACAGATGATCTTTTTATGCGTTGTGCTTCTACCCAGGTCATGTACGGTGCCCCTGCGTGGCAGCA
>PQXC01000034.1 GCA_003194435.1 Candidatus Methanophagaceae archaeon
CAATGAGTGCAAATACCCACGGGTTCTCCACCGTCTCAGGGAAGAAATAGTTGAGAATCTCACCTATTGCGCCTCCCAATGCGGCACCCATCGTCAGGGATGGTATGAAAGAACCCCCACTGCCTCCGGAACCCAGTGTAATGGCAGTGGCGATGATCTTCGCAACCGCAATGAATGCAAGAACACCGAATGTAAGCCTGCCATAAAACGCCAGTTGTATAAATCCATAGCCACCACCAAATATCCCGCTCGCTATCCCTATACCACGCTCTAAATCATGGTTGGGATTCATAACGAGATACCCGGTGAGGAAAAGAAATCCAAGCAGGAGCCCACCAAGTGCAGGTTTGAGGAAATCAGGAATCCTGAGCCTGGTGAAGAATACGGAGCGTGAGACTTCCAGCAGTTTGATGAACGCATAAACGAACGGAATACAGGCTAACCCAAGGGCAAAGAAGAGCAGTAATGAGAAAGGTTTTAAGAGTGCCGCGAGGTTGTACTCCCCTATCCCGTATAGATGTCCGTGTCCGAAGACCGAACATGAGACGATATAAGAGGTGATGGAGCATATTATCGCAGGAACCAGCGCATCTACCTCCATATCGCGCCTGTATAGCGTTTCAATCCCGAAGAAAGCCCCTCCAAGTGGCGATTTGAACATGGCGGCAATACCGGCACCCGCGGCAGCAGCTACTATCTTTCGCCTCTCCCGATCTTCGAATTTCAAAAAGCGACCCAATAACGAACCTACCGTAGCGCCCACCATTGCACTCGGTCCCTCACGACCCGCACTACCTCCTGAGCCTATTGTCAATACCGAAGTTACACCCCTGACCAGCCCATCTCTTCCTTTTATCAGCCCCCTCTCGTTATGGAATGCGTCTATGAACACATCAGTCTCGTGGAGTTCCGGTTTCTCCACCCTAATGAGTTTATACTTTATCAAGCCCGTGATCAAACCACCAAACGCTGGAATTAGAGCCAATAAGACCAGTAACCACCAGCGGTCGGAGAATGCGTTCCCAAATAGCGGTCTAAAGCTGAAGAAGTGTGGTTCATTCACTGGTGATGGTGGGCTATAACCTCCGAGGAAGTGTAAAAATACAGATGATAGCAGGTCCAAAGCGAAAAAGAAGCAGACAATAGCGATACCAACTAAGATACCTATGATTGCATAATTAAATGTCTGTTTAGCCCACTCGCCCAGATATTTTATCTCCCCTGTCACCTCTCTCTCACACGCTCCTTCGCCATTGCTATCATCGCTACTATGTCGCGTTCACTCCACCTTGAAGAATCTATCACCAGGTCATAGCCCGAGAGGTCATTCAGGTCTATCCCGTAATACCTCATGTATCGTGTATGTTCGGAGCGCTCGCGCACTCTCATGCCAGATAGAGCAGTCTCGTAGGTTATATGTTCACGTGCAGCGATTCTTCGCGCTCTTATCTCCTCTGGCGCCTTCAACCATATCTTCAGGTCTGCATCTCGAATGATGAATCCCGATAGTCTGCCTTCCACAATCACATTCTCTCGCTTCATTGCCTCCTCTTCCTGCTTGGCATCTATCCACCGGTCAAAATCAGCTTTAGCCTCCGCCAATCTGCTGAACTGCTCCAGATGCAGGCTCTTATCTGCTGCCAATTGTCTGAACATCTCACCTGCAGAAATCACTTCCATTGATAATTCCTCTGATAATAACTTCGCTACCACTGTCGTACCACTACCGGGGAGCCCGCTTATTGTTATTCGCATGATGGGTTGAGAACCAAACTAACAACTAACCTTTTATTACACCTATCGGTCTGAACGCCACAACT
>PQXC01000035.1 GCA_003194435.1 Candidatus Methanophagaceae archaeon
CAATGAGTGCAAATACCCACGGGTTCTCCACCGTCTCAGGGAAGAAATAGTTGAGAATCTCACCTATTGCGCCTCCCAATGCGGCACCCATCGTCAGGGATGGTATGAAAGAACCCCCACTGCCTCCAGAACCCAGTGTGATAGCAGTGGCAATGATCTTCGCAACCGCAATGAATGCGAGAACACCGAATGTAAGCCTGCCATAAAATGCCAGTTGTATAAATCCATAGCCACCACCAAATATCCCGCTCGCTATCCCTATACTACGCTCTAAATCATGGTGGGGATTCATAACAAGATACCCGGTGAGGAAGAGGAATCCAAGCAGGAGCCCACCAAGTGCGGGCTTGAGGAAATCAGGAATCCTGAGCCTGGTGAAGAATACGGAGCGTGAAACTTCCAGCAGTTTGATGAACGCATAAACGAACGGAATACAGGCTAACCCAAGGGCAAAGAAGAGCAGTAATGAGAAAGGCTTTAAGAGTGCCGCGAGGTTGTACTCCCCTATCCCGTATAGATGTCCGTGTCCGAAGACCGAACATGAGACGATATAAGAGGTGATGGAGCATATTATTGCTGGAACCAGCGCATCTACCTCCATATCACGCCTGTATAGCGTTTCAATCCCGAAGAAAGCACCGCCAAGTGGCGATTTGAACATGGCTGCAATACCGGCACCCGCAGCAGCAGCTACTATCCTTCGCCTCTCCCGATCTTCTAATTTCAAAAAGCGACCCAATAACGAACCTACTGTAGCGCCCACCATTGCACTCGGTCCCTCACGACCCGCACTACCTCCAGAGCCTATTGTCAATACCGAAGTTACACCCCTGACCAGCCCATCTCTTCCTTTTATCAGCCCCCTCTCGTTATGGAAAGCGTCTATGAACACATCAGTCTCGTGAAGTTCCGGTTTCTCCACCCTCAGGAGTTTATACTTTATCAAGCCCGTGATCAAGCCACCAAACGCTGGAATTAGAGCCAATAGAATCAGTAACCACCAGCGGTCGGAGAATGCGTTCCCAAATAGCGGTCTGAAGCTGAAGAAGTGTGGTTCATTCACTGGCGATGGTGGGCTATAACCTCCGAGGAAGTGTAGAAATAGAGAAGATAGCAAGTCTAAGCCCAAAAAGAAGCAGACAATAGCGATACCAACTAAGATACCTATAATTGCATAATTAAATGTCTGTTTAGCCCACTCGCCCAGATATTTTATCTCCCCTGTCACCTCTCTCTCACACGCTCCATCGCCATGGTTATCATCGCTACTATGTCGCGTTCACTCCACCGTGAAGAATCTATTATCAGGTCATAGCCCGAGAGGTCATTCAGGTCTATCCCGTAATACCTCATGTATCGTGTATGTTCGGAGCGTTCACGCACTCTCATGCCAGATAGAGCAGTCTCGTAGGTTATATGTTCACGTGCAGCGATTCTTCGTGCCCTTATCTCCTCTGGCGCCTTCAACCATATCTTCAGGTCTGCATCTCGAATGATGAAACCCGATAGTCTGCCTTCCACAATCACATTCTCCCGCTTCATTGCCTCCTCTTCCTGCTTAGCATCTATCCACCGGTCAAAATCAGCTTTAGCCTCCGCCAATCTGCTGAACTGCTCCAGATGCAGGCTCTTATCTGCTGCCAATTGTCTGAACATCTCACCTGCAGAAACCACTTCCATTGATAATTCCTCCGATAATAACTTCGCTACCACTGTCGTACCACTACCGGGGAGCCCGCTTATTGTTATTCGCATGATGGGTTGAGAACCAAACTAACAACTAACCTTTTATTACACCTATCGGTCTGAACGCCACAACT
>PQXC01000007.1 GCA_003194435.1 Candidatus Methanophagaceae archaeon
TGCTTCGATTGGTTCTATTATTATTGTTGGACTCATTTAAGCCGGGCATGTCGGTCTCGTTGTAGCCATTGGTTGTATTATTTCCGTTTTCGTTTATTAAGGACTCCGAGCTGTCGCCAATCGTGTAGTAACTATAAACGCCATATACTACCATAACGCCAGATACTATGACGACCACCAGTAGCAGGTATTTATTGGTCATTTTTTGATACCGTACAGATTCCCAATATTTTTATATTTCGCTCCCTAAAAAGTTTTCGCTGTAGGCTGTAGGCTATAAGCTTGCATACCACAGCCTGAATGCGGGTATCCAATCGTTATACTCTTTTCCGTTGGCATCCTCGAACGAAGTGCAGGTAATGTTCCCTTCATTTAGCTGTTTGTAGGGTGCGTGTATTATCTGCGGATACGAGCCCGTTTCTATGATGTACTTATAGATTACATCTTTCTCAAGTGTGAGCGTTGTGTTGAATGTAAGATTGTGGTAGTCAGCGACGTGGTAGCCGTTCCACTCTGCAACAGCACATTCACCAGTAGTTTCATTCCATATTTCCACATGTTCGATATGCCCGCCTGTGCCAGCGCATGGATACGTGTATATTCTGTTCACCCTGATGTTTCGGTTAGGAATGATAGTGCCGTAATGCGTGCCTGAGATGCTGGGGTATGTTCCTCTGCCCGTGTCAAATTCTCTTGAAGCTACTGTAACATTGATTATCAATACTTTAGGCGAATCCCCAGGCGTCATGTTCATACTGCTGCTCCAATACCATGTAACGACATCGCCATCTTCCACCACATATTCCGCCGCACCGACCATGGGCATCGGTTCATCAGGATAATTCACCCAGTACATCCACCCGTTCCAGCCTTCATTTGGTATGTCTGCAATGGAATCGACGAAGAGACAGCCCCATTCGTCTGACACGGTATAATTGAATCCGCCAGCATGTGCTGCTGCATCCAAAGCTCCGAGTGCGGTTGTGCGGTTAACAGCATATTCGTTTCCGCTATTGTGTGCTGTTATGTTGAATGTGGTTCCGTTTATCAAGGTTACATCGCCCTGCCAGACGATTCCTTGTGGCGCTTCAAGTGTGATATTAAACCCAAATATCCCACCATTATCAATATCCGATTGCGTTACCTCGTGCTCTACCGTCTTTGACTGATTGTAACAGGAGGCGTTGAACCTGAGTATGTTGCCTGCACTCGCATTGTTGCTCTCAAGAACGAGCTGATAATAGTTAGAAGTTGCGTTTGTCTCCGCCTGCCACTCTGCATCCGTGTTCAGATTTGATATGCTCACCATGGGATTATTGCATGGTTCACCACCACTTGTGTTGACCCACCCGCTGATCAGAAACGGCGAAGGCTGTGCTATTACCTGTGCCATCACCGCCAGGCACACCACGAGCAATGCGCCAATAGAAATAGATATAGATATTCTCATTCTTTTTTCCATCCTTTTCTCACCTCCTTGCTATAACTATATCGCTATATCGTACTTGTATAGCTACCTTTACTTTAAAAACTTTCCATGCGATAGAGACCATCCAAAAAAGAAGAAATGAAGACAAGAAACATAGCTATTGAGGATATGAGGAAGAGGACATTTTCAAAATGAAGGACAACTTTTGGGGTCATATTGAACTCATTTTAATTACTCTATGACCAATCAGCATCAAAAAAGGTGATAGTATCCACTAATCCCAGCTCACGCAGTTTCTTTGCTCGACTTCTTCTGGCTCTTAATTTGGTAGGCGCACGAACAGATCACACCACTTCTTGTTACTGAAATAGGCGAGGATACTGTGTGTACAGAAATAGAGCTTCATGCCCTTCTCCTTATCCTTCCGATAGTAGCACTTTAGTGACCGCTTCTCCACGTTCCCGAAGGGTCTTTCTCCCGTTTTTCTCCTTCTGTATCTCTCCTTATTCATGGTATATTACTCCATATACGCGCTTCTTAGCGCACCTCGAGCTTTCTACACCCCTCGGCTTTATCAGGATGTCCAGCTTTCGCTCTTCAGCATCGTGGTAATTCGCTCTGTCATCGAATTCGAGGTCTCCATAGATAATAGATCCCGGATCCAGGGAAGCCGAGAATAATGATATCTTATTCGTGATTTCCTCTTGTTTCTTTAGCAAGCCGCTTTTTCATCATCCTCTCACGCTCCACAAGCGAGTCACAGGGTATTCCCGTAGTCATCCATGTGCTCTAACGCTTTATCCAGCCAATCCTCCGAGATCTGGCTCTAAACATAGTGCAACTCCGAATCACACGGTGTACTACCGTCCACCTTGCAATAGCCCTGCTAAAATCAGCTTCCAGTCGTACCTCATGGGTCTTGCCCGTGATTTGGGTGGTATGGGCATTCCTATTTCGTCAATAACCTCCTCAGCAATCTTGAGCATCTCTGTGAATGGCGGTTTAGCATCCTGCAACTGTCCCCTGAATGGTCTGTATGTCCTCAAACCCCACGGTCGCTCTTTCTCGCTTCGCAGAGCATTTCGTTCGGAGTATGTCCGTCGTGCTACTTCGGAGAATGCACAATCCACTAATCTCGCAATTATCTCCTCTTCTGTGGTTTGTACCTCAAAGAGGGCAAAGAACTCGCTGGGGATCAGGATTGACGGTATGTCTTGTTTGCATAAAGGGAACATAAAGGGAACAAGTGTTGTTCTCTCATTAATCTTCTGTAAAACCACGTGCAAGTTGAATATTCGCTATAACGACAGGATCGCACATTCTCAATGAATTTGCAGTCCATAAAAGGAATACATTGTCAATGCAACTTCATATACCTGTTGGTATCAAGAATATGCTATTGTCTTCTAGCATTTAATCACGAGTCGCTGTCAGAGATATAGAAAAGAAAACAATAAAAAAGCTAAAGGAGGATATGATTGAAAAAGTTGAAAAAGTTGATGTTAAAGATCTGGATAAAGTTAAAAAATTAAAAGAGGTGCTTAAGGAAATAATTAAATCAGAATAGACTGCTCTTTAAAATGTTATTATACATCAATTGTTGCATCCATTTATCCAGCGGACAGAAAAGATTCCCGCTTAAACCCTTATAGGGTTTTCGGGGTCAACGGGGCGGAGCCCCGTTACTGATAAAAAGAACAGTGTCGGGATAGCTTCAACGCTACCCGCTAATTCACCAAATGCCTGCTCCGTTTTCTTCACCATATCGGCAATAAAGGGAGCTAAAAGCCATCCTCCGGCATAGTTCACGTGAACTAACCGCTTTTCCTTCTCCCTGGCCAGTTTGTACAGGTCAGAGAGGTCATATTACTCCAATTCACGCTCTATCGTCTTCACTGAGACCTCAAGCTTGTATTCTTCCTTGAGGAACGCCGCTACATCTTTGAGTGTGGAACGGGGGTGATCCATGATATACTTCACTATCCGCCCGAATATCCGCTTTTTTATCTTCTTCTTTCGCCCTCTCTTCTTCCCTTCCCGCGGAAAATCGCCATTTGAGTTCTCAAACCGATCTCTGATGTTCCTGACCTGTCTATCCGTGTAATTGGTGATGGCTGCAACTGTTTTTCTGTGGAACGCCACAGAACAACAGAAATACAACCATCAGCCATCTCACCAAGTGGGACGTCGAATTCGACGCTAAAAAAATCCCTTGATACATTTATAATCGTCTCATTTGGGTTCATACCTATCCATTAGAAGAGACGATTATTTAAAGATAACGATAAAAGTTGATGGACTGATAATGTGAAGATAAGTTCTCTATCTATTAATTAAATTCCTGAGTTAAAACCGGAAATGAATTTTGTCCGGGGTTTTTGGGATTGAAACAATTGATGATATCGTATGATTACAAATGCAATCAAAACAACGACTCCCACAGAGAGAACGATTTGAACTGTATTTAGGAGTTCATTTTTAACTATATTCAGTTCTTCTTATTCTTGTAGCAGAATAAACTTATTTATGCTTATGCAATGGTTTATCTTAGCCTTTATTGCATCTATACTCTGGGCAGTTGTTGTAATAGTGGATAAATTCATTCTGACACATTATATCAAAGATGCCGTCTCCTATCAGGTCTTCCTCGCACTCACCATGCTGCCATTCCTCATCTTCCTGCTTCCTTTCACCTCTCACAATACCAATAGTTCCACTCCCATCATACTTCCCGTTATTATCATTCTACTCGGAGTAGTCATGGGGCTGGTATATGTGCTTTACAACAAAGCACTGCTGATAGAAGAGGTATCAAGGGTGACACCGCTATTTTATCTCTCTCCACTCTTTGTACTGCTATTCTCGTTCATGTTCATTGGTGAAGGACTCTCTTTGAGGAGATACGTGGGTATAGGACTGATGGTCTTCAGTGCAGTCTCCGTATCCGTATCTTTAAGGGGAAGGAATAGGGACGGGGACAGGCACAGTTACAGGCAGAGTCACTCGCACTCCTTGCATATCGCGCTCTCTCCTGCGCTCCTCATGATACTGGTCCTTGATATAATGAATGCGGGTAAGGATGTGATCTCGAAGCTCATACTCTCACATCTGGATTATCTCTCTTACCTCTTCTGGTTCCTGCTTGGTAATATCGCCGGTAGACCCCTTCTACTCCTCATACCCCATAACCGCGAGAAGACGCTCATGATTATTAAAACATTACCCCTAAAGGTCTACCTGCTCTCTTTTATCAGCTCCTCTCTCGCATGGGCTGGCTATGTATTGTATTTCAAGGCGGTATCCATGACTTATATCTCGCTTGTGAGTGCGATACCGACAACACAGCCATTTCTCGTATTCATATTCGCCACTCTACTCGGATTATTCTATCCCGGGCTGATAGAAGAGAAGACAGATCGGCGGTCCCTAACCATAAAAGGGATTGCCGCTGTTAGCGTCTTGATTGGTGCATATCTGATTCTGTCATGATATAGCAAGGCGGGACAGTTACGTTACCAGTTACCATATCAAGTCCCTCGTCAGTTTCCATGCCTGGTATACCAGCGGAAGCGAAGCTAAGAAGAGCCATATCTCTGGTCGAATATCTGCAATTACAGGGAACGTATCTGCACCACCTATCAGATTACTCCAACCCGTCTGCACAGATCGAGAGCAGATACAGAACACCAAATACCGCTGATAGTAGCCCACCAATGAGAAATGACAAACCCCTGTGCTCTCCATTAGATAGTTCTACCACACCATTCAGATACGTCGAAGCGATGACCCCTGGTATTGTCTCTCCAGTACCCCCAAACACCTCTATCAGCCCGAATACGAGATACACAATCCCGAGTACGAGCGAATAGCCCGCCAATCTTTTACCGGTTCCAAGGTCAAAATCCGGCATCTTAATCTACCTCCTCATGATAATCCTATTAAATGCCCTATCACTATCACGAGCGCAGATACGAGAAATGCCAGTGTCAGCGTATATATGGGTGCGAAAAGAACCCACTTCTATCGAATGTGCAGTCAGACTGTAAGTGCCGGGCAAATCAACTATCTCCAGCTCCTCTCCCTTATACTGATTTCCCTACCTTCTTCTCCACTGTCACACCCGCCAGTTGCCCACATGCTGTCTTAGCTTAGACCCGTAAGCCGATTGAAAAGTTCCGTCTTACCCACATTCGGATTCCCTATCAATGCCACTCTTATCATCTCCTCTTGCCTGCACCTCCATTTACCAGTATCTTCATCGCTACACCCCTACCAAGTGCGATTCTCGTATTCCGGACAGAAAGAAGCATAGGTCCAGGCGGATTGGAGGTCAGTACTCTTACTCTCGTACCAGGTGTGAAGCCCATATCAGAGAGACGGCGCACCAGTCCTCTACCACCTTGCAACTCCTCTATTTCTGCCTCTTCGCCCTCTCCCAGAAATGCCAGTGGTAAAATGCTACTGCCAAAACATGTAATACCCGAAATTCTACCCTTGCTCATCATCTTCTTCTCATCCCTCACTTACACTTCCAGCCATACATTCTCAGCCTCAGCCCGCCGTAATGTCAGGTTATAACCCCTCAGAAGGAACTCCACCGGCACCAGGTCACCGAGTGGTGCATCTCTCACCTTCTCTATCTTCGCACCTCTAACAATGCCCATATCCATTATCCGCCTCCTCAATGCACCACTGCCCTCTATTCGTGTAACTTCTCCCTCCTCTCCTGCTTCCATATCACTCAATCGCTTCTCCACCATCTTATCTCAGTCCACCAAAACCTTGTTCTTCATCGTATTGCACATCGTCACAGTCACAGATACTTTATATTCCGGTACAGTGTTAGGTGTACAAAAATCCTGCCCTAAAAAAGTTCGGTTTTCAATAAAAAACCTAAAAAGTTCGGTTTTTAAGGGAAAAGTTATAGCACTTCGTCAAGGAAAAACAGCAAAGAGCGCGGTGACCAAATAGTATTCTATGTCCATCTTCAAAAAGATAAAATGCTCCGTTGTCATTGTCAACATAAAACGGGATTTTCACACACCTTCCATCTTTGATATCTCCTGCTTTCCAAATCTCATTAAAAAGAAACCTCCATGACCCCTAAGGGGGACACCCATGAGTATGAAAATGGATGAACATGAATAGAATTAAATTTCACATATATATACTATCATGAGACGAGTGATATTGGTCGATTTTTTCTGGTGGTTCATTGTAATGGAACCCCGCAAAAGAAACTGACCCAGGCAACTCTTAGAACCCATGAATGTTGCCCTTTTATGGGCACGGATACCAAACTTACACTGTATAATGTTGCTTCACTCGTCTCAAAGAGGTAAATGTACAGGCCAAAAAGAGAGGAGGCAATGTTGGATATGTAGTCGCAGAAGCATTGGATCGATGCATTTACATACCAAAAGCTACCCAATTGACAAACATCCTGCAAGCTTTTGGATCGTTCCCAACCCATTTCCATTACCCACTTAAGGACCCCTATGTCTGCCTTTCATTCTGCTTTTGCGCGACCGGGTCCGATTGACCAGATGTTTAGTCACCAGTGCCCTGGCTTCATCAGACGTTAGCTGTGGCAACGGCATGGCAGCACGCAGTAGAGCTCGTACCGAGTATTTTTCCTAATAGCACCCATTTTGGGTCTTTCTCGTCTGTTATTAATGGCGTATTCATTTTTTCCACAATAAAACTCCCCAACCGATTCCAAAAACAGGAAGTAAAGGTCGTTTTTGATTCTTAATTAAGCCCATCTCTTTTGCCTCTTTCAAAATTCTTAGAGTTCCTATGCACTCAACCCCATTTTACTTATTTATCGGGGATCTACGCCCAAATAAAGCAGTCGTAATCTGTAATGTGCGATTTATTGTTCCATCTCTTTTCCCTCGTTTCTATATCTCCATTCCTTTCTAACGATACATACTGCCGGTAATCCCTCTATTATCGCTCTTTGCTCTCTATGCCTTCCAGTTCCTGCAATTACATACGGACCTGACATTTTTCTGAATATGCACAATATCTTCTCCCCTTCTATTCTCATTCAACAACACCCTTCTCAGCCAATTCCTTCAGTATCTCGTGCACCAGCACAATATCTATTCTCAAATCATCTGCAATCTCATCAGTCCATGCTTTCCCTTTTTCCTTCATATACTCCAGAATCTCCTTCTCCGCCTGTTCCTTTGTTATAGCCCTCAACTCTATAACCTTCAATCCCCTGATATACTCATAGTAAAAGTCTATTGCATCTCTGATTGCCTCCGCTTTGCTTATCCCCATCTTCTTGCAAATCGCCTCCAACTTATCCTTTTGCTTTGTTATATCTATCGGGTAAACTTCTCTCTCCGTCATTTCCACACCTGATTATCTTAACCCCGTATCTCTTCTCTCATCCTTTCGGCACTATCACAACCCTCTTATCTTTGACCTTCTCATATAACTCTTCAGGTAGTGGTATTTTCACTTCTTCTTCAGATATAGAGACTTCGGTGTGCAAATTCCCCCTTTCGACCAATCTGAACCCGACATCACATGATTCGACCTCCACGACTTCATCCTCAGGCAGGTCTTCTAAGTCCTTTTCCGTCTTTATCTTCACTTTCTTCATCATATATCATTTCATTATTTCGCTTTCTTATATAATACTTTCTCGGAACTTGTGCTTTCCCTCGCGGTGACCAAATAGTATTCTCTAGAGTACCTGTATTTTTTATAAAGCGGGGAAGGTATCGGAAACCCGGAACCTGTTTTTGGATCAAACTTTTTAAGAAAAAAGGTTTAATCCAAAGAAACAGGATTGTTTTTTGCGGAGCAAACCGCGTAAGCATTTTTAGTAAAGGTTTTTCCGCGAAGCGGAAAAAAGTTTTGTTTCAAAAGCTTCTTTCTAAAGAAAGAAGCTTTACCATCAAACTTTCTTAAAAAGAAAGTTTAATCAAAGAAATAGGATTGTTTTTGCTCCGCAAAACTTGTATTTTTATAAGCGGGGAAGGTATCGGAAACCCCGAAGGGGGTTTCTGATTGTTTCAGTCCTTGTTTTCTTAGACTATTTTGCAACTTGGGCTTGACAAAAATGGAACTAAAAGCACTAAGACAAGCAGAGTTTCAATCCTTGTTTTCTTAGACTATTTTTATTTTGCAACTTCATGGGAAGCACTTCGGGGATGGCGTTTGTCTTAACATTTCAATCCTTGTTTTCTTAGACTATTTTGCAACACGGACGATTATGCCATAGGTCTTGGCAAGATAGATGATTTCAATCCTTGTTTTCTTAGACTATTTTGCAACAAACCTTTTCTTCAAAAGAAAAGCTTTACCAAAAGAACTTTATTTTTGCTCCGCAATATCGGAAACCTCGAACCTGTTTTTTTGGATCAAACCTTTTTCTAAAAGGTTTGATGTTTCAATCCTTGTTTTCTTAGACTCTCCTGCAACTATCTCGACTATCACAGGCACATGCAGACGATAAAATTTCAATCCTTATTTTCCTGGACTCTCCTGCAACAGGAGAAAACCAGATATGTGATACAGATAAACAAGGGGAGTTTCAATCCTTATTTTCCTGGACTCTCCTGCAACCAACTGCGAGTATGTCGGGTAAAAGACGGTGTCTTAATACCAGTAGTTTCAATCCTTATTTTCCTGGACTCTCCTGCAACGAAGATGGCACAGCGCACAAAGGGGAAGGTGTATTGGGAGTTTCAATCCTTATTTTCCTGGACTCTCCTGCAACAATTTACAGTTTCTTCGATCCAGCAGATTACAGTATGGAATTTCAATCCTTATTTTCTTAGACTATTTTGCAACATAATGATACGTATAATGGTAACGAAGGGATTGACAGATTTCAATCCTTGTTTTCGTAGACCTTTTTGCAACTCGAAGATGCAATAAAAAGAGAAGAACGATGGATAAAAGAGTTTCAATCCTTGTTTTCTTAGACTCTCTTGCAACCCCTCAAAATTTTACTCCATTCCCATTTTCTGGGATGTTCTCATCCTATTTATATCTTTCGATATGCCTGGCTGCTCATGATTAAGAAGATACCAACATATATTATTGGTGCTCACCAGCTTTCTTGTGGTTACTTTCTTTTCACCACACCAAACCCCTGTGACACCCCTTTCCCCAGTCCGAAGAAGTCCGGTATCTTAAAGTTCACCCGGAACTCGCCGGTGAACCCCATCACCGGTATGCCCTTATACTCCACTCGCTCCGCATCCACACGCGAATGAACATAAAGCTTTCTATCCACCACATAATCCAGACTCTTGCACATCGAGAGGATATTACCCACGAGGATACCATTCAAAAACTCCTTCCTGGCTCGCCAATCGCTTATCTCCTTGTATCTTTCGTAATTACCGGGATTCAATGCGAGCCAGTGTGTTAAGAATTTATAATGACGGTTCTCTCGGCATGCTCCCAGTTCCCCTCTCAAAGCGTTCATCTGCACGCTTTCTACTTTGTACGTGCTACCACCCAGTTCCAGTTTCTCTATCTCATCCGCAATCCTCTTGAGTATATCCGCTCCTTCTTCTATTCCCAGAATAATCGGTGTGCCTTCTATTATCTTGTATTGCACCCTCGGATAGGTGTATAAATAGCCCGCTTCTTCGATGTGGTGATGTAAAATCGGATATTCCTTGAATCTATTCGCTATGTAACCGCGCAACCTGGATGCCCCTTCTTTCACTGCTCTTTCTGTATTGAGTACCATTACCAGTATCTTCAAATTCATCTTAGAACTTGAACTTAGAACTCAGAGCTTGGGGAACTCCGATTCTATCATTAAGCCTTCCGCATCCTCAACCACCAGTTCTACATATTCTCTCACGCTTTCAAACATCCTCTCCGCATCTTCTCGCTTCACCGGCACTAAGCCATGAGCAAGTATGGAATTGTTCCTCTTTGACAGGAGGTCCTGCATCTTCTTGTCCTCTAAGAATTTCTTACCCACCTCATCCCCTAAATCTTGTAATATATCCGGTCTAAATAGCCCATGGCTTCACCGAATCTATACGAATTAAACGCTTCTTTAGCACGGTCAAGCAGGTATTTGTCATAAGCGGCAAACAGATTCTGCACCCTCGCCGCCTCCGTACCCGGAGTTACAACGCCATTTTCACCTCTCTTGCCCGCAACTAAACTCAATTTCTTCTGATACAACATTGCACAAATAGCAGCGCTTGTGGTCATCGTTTTTGTCCCCGAAGTATAGTCTATAATTATCTCATTCCCTTCTTTCTCTTCCTCCTTTACTTCTTCCTCTATTCTTGTATAACACTCATAAAAATCGTCTATATCCTTCAATCTGACAAATTCGTAATTCTCCAATTCCTTACCCTTCTTCTCATAATACTGCTCCTTTAACGACTCTACTGTCTCTATACTCTCTTCAGAGCCAAAAAATACAATCTTATCTGGATTATAGCTCTCAATAGAAGACAAAAGACCATGTGCTAAATTTCTTACCTTATTCTCTTTATCTAATCCCACTCCTGTTCCTACGGTCATGAATAAAGCCCGTTTCATCTTTAATCCCCCACTTTAGCTTTACCGGCTTGCTTTTCAAATCTTATCTTCAACCACCCCAGAGGATATTTTGGCTTTCCATCTTTAAATACTATTCGCCGTGTCTTGGGGAACTCACTCACGAAAAACCGTTGATTTCTTCTCTTCCCCAGGCTGAATCTCTTCCGCAGTCCAAAGAAATCCAAATCCGGCTCTCCTTGCAATAGCCTCCCAACCGTCATCCCGTGCCAGCCAGAACCCCATGCAAGATGAAGTAAGAAAGAATCTTCTTCTCTTCTTTCTCTCAACATTTCATAAAATTTTAAAACATCGTCAAGTTCTTCTGGTCTATTATACTGCCTGAAAAATCTCATTTCATCCTCGATAAACATATCTGCGAATTCGTTGCATATCCTCGGTATCTCCCTTACAAGCCCCTTCTTGTTTTCAAAATGCAATTCGCTTGCTGCATCGTCTTCAAGCAAAAATTCATCTATTTTCGTTTCCAAAGCCAGCTTCGTTCCTGGCTTCAACGCCTCCACATACGTGTAAAAGCCCTTCCAATTGTGCCCCCGCGGTGTTGTTGTCAATGTTCGCACTTCTTCTATTCTCAATTCCTTAACATTAACCGCACTGGTATCCGAAACTTGTAAAGCCTTTAAAATATCTTCCGTTGGGTCCGCGCCAAAAACAAGTTTCTCTATCTCATCATCAACCCTCTTTTTATCAACCCTGCCTCTCGACCTTACCAGACTATTTAAATGCTTTTTAGCTCTATCAAACCTATCCGCATCGTTTTTCAACACCCACCACAAAATCGCTGTTCTTATCGCACCTTTCACCGAACTGCCTGGAATATACGCTTCATCCTTCGTTTTTATATGTTCTCTCACTTCACTACTTCGACTCAATCTACCAATCAATTGCTGAAGATTCGTTCTCGCTGATTCCGAAATATCCAGTGCGTATCTAACGTGTTCCTTCGCAACCCCTGGTGCAAATCTCCCAAGATAAAATGCTCCTGCCTTTGCATCCTCGATAAATCCATCAGTATCAAATCTCTCATCCTCAAAAAGCCTGTCCATGTCTGCACGATAAAAATTATCCTCTACAACATACTCAATCGGGCTTATTGTCCCGCCACTGCCTATGTGAACCGGGGAAATCACTTCTATCTCATATCGTCGAGTAGAACTCATAGCCCACCTCCTATTGGAGTATTAGCTCCGAGGTAGCTATGAGCCCCCTCACAGAACCGGACTTGAGGTTTTCCCTCATCCGGCTCTTCAGAAGCACATCCTCTACGATTGAACAAGGTATAAGTCAGATGATATATCTTCGGCTTTGGCAGTGGATTAAATGAAAGGAAACGATTAAATTGACCCCAGTTATAACTTCTCTTCTGGCTTCGTCTGTTTATCCACTTAAAGGCAAGTCGCACCGTCTGAGTATAATAGCTCTGAAGTCCCTTGAAATTACCGCTTAAACCGTAGTACTGATAATGTCCAACCAACTTCTGCATTAGCACTTGCCACCAATCCTTCAACTTCACACAATTCCTGACACGCTTTAGCCACTGATTCATGTCTTTCATCTTCTGCCTGAACTTCTTGCTTGACGTCTTTCGACCTACCTTGAAATTTCCGTTTCTGGTCTTATCACAGAAGTGCGTAAACCCAAGAAAGTCAAAGGTTGCACACTTCTTACCCTGTTTCCTTGCTCTCTGGCAGGCATAACGACCGAACTCAATGATTCTGCTCTTCTCCTCCGAGATCACCAACCCGAATTTTGCCAGCCTTTTCTTTAATGCTTCCCCAAACGCTCTGGCCTCATCGCCGTATTGAAAACAGACGATGAAGTCATCCGCATATCGAACAAGCTGTGCAAACCCGGTCAACCGCTTCTTCACCGCTCGCTCAAACCACAGGTCTAAAACGTAATGGAGATATATATTGGCAAGAATCGGACTTAATATCCCGCCTTGTGGCGTGCCCCTGTCCGTCTCGATATATTTCCCTTCCTCCATTACTCCAGATCTCAAGAAGCGAGCGATCAGTCGCAGCAAACTTGGGTCTACTATCCGCTGCTTCAGGCATCTCATCAGCCATTCGTGGTCTACTGTGTCAAAGAACTTCGCTATGTCCATGTCCACCACATAATTGACCGGTTGGGTCATGATGGTCTTGTCAATCATGTCCAGCGCATCGTGGCAACTGCGACTGGGTCGAAACCCATAGGAGACATCAATAAAGTCCTCTTCAAAGATTGCCTCCAGGATCTTCTTTATCGCCAACTGGACTATCTTGTCTTCGATAGCTGGAATTCCGAGCGGTCTTCTATCCCCATTTGGCTTTGGTATATAGACTCGTTTAACTGGTTGTGGTCTGTATCGCTTTGCTTTCAGCCTCACTACCAAATCTTCTACATTCTCGTCTAAGTTCTCTTCATATTCTCCCCATGTTACCCCATCAATGCCGGGAGCTTTATCTCTCTTTAACTCCCAAAAGCATTGCTTGAGAAAATCCGCCGTAAGTAAGTGCGCTAAAGACGTAAACTTACACTTTGGATCTTCTCTGGCTCGTAGAGTTATGACCGACAGTTTTGTTGACACCCCTCGCCCATCTCTGGGTATGGAGGGTGTGCCCCCGTCGAGCCATCGCACTCCTGCCAGCCCCTTCCCTCCACAGGCATTACCCTGTTTCGTCAGTACTATGAGCTGGTCCGACTCCCAGAGTGTCGTCTGTACTATCTTACCGTTTATAGGCTTGATAGGACATACTCCGTAAAGGAGAACACTCTGAGCCTCCCGAGTTCCCATAATATCCTTTTGATACCGTGCCACGGTCTCAGACCCCGTCGGGCTCTCATCGCCTCGCCATGTCCCAGTGCTCCCTGCTATATTCCAAGACTGGAGATTCGGACTATCGGCGATGAGAATGCTGCCTTCCGTCAAATGAACAACGTCGACCACCGAGACAACGTGTATTTCGGGGCTCAATCCCTTCACTTGCGTTGCAGCCCAGTATCCCTTCCCCCTGGCTTCACCACAGCCTGTTACCAGACTGGATGCAGGGTTCAGTTCTGAGGTGGCGGCTAACCTTTCCTCAGGTTGGATTTTCACCAACTGGATATTATGAACTTTGCTCGGCACACTCAACTTCACGACCTCACCCAGTAAACGGAGGTATTTGATTAGCTATTCACCAAAAACAGGAGAAAGACCCTTCAAGAACAGGAGACAGCCTCCTTAATACTCGAAATCAGGCAATGCGGAACACGCCCTGCATCGTACACAGCCCGCCTTATTCTTACGCCAGCTCATTCCTCCTTCATGCAATACCCCCGCAACTTTCTCATATATCTGGTGCATCCTCTCCGGAGCGGGCGGCTTCTCATTCTCCAGCATCGAGCCTGGTATAGGACGCAGCGGCACTACAAATGGATACACACCAAGCTCTACCATCGTTCGGCTACCCTCTATTATAGACTCGTCACTCTCACCCAGCCCGGCAATCACATAACTGCTGACCTGAGTATCACCGAATAGCGCTACACTCCGTCGCCATGCATCTACATATCGCTCAAAAGGTATCTCCGCCTTGCATTCCGCTATTCTCTGCAGCACAGCACGGTCAAAACTCTCCACATGTATCCCCACGGTGTCCACGGCATCGTAGAGTGCATCAATCATATTTAGCTCTTTTGGCGGCTCGAATTGCGCATGTATCGGCAGACCTGTTGCGTCCTTTATCGCTCTCGCAGTCTCTGCGAGATAATATATACCCTTGTCGGGTGTGGCTGTTGTGCCCGTGGTGAGCGTCACATGAGTAACATGGTCCAGCCTCTTCGCTGCCTCTGCCACTTCCGCAAGCTGTTCCGGCGTCTTCTTCGCTATCGTCGCACCGCTCTTCAATGACAGCTCAATTGCACAGAACTTACACCTCTTTGGCGTGTCCCAGTACACGCATGTCTGTATTGTGGTCGTAGCCAAACAATCTGCACCGTGCAGTAGTGCAATTTTATAATAGGGTATGCCATCACGCGTCTTCAACTGCTGGAAGCGCGCAGCAGGAAACTTAACCTCTGTTATTCGCGTCCCATCTCGCTCCAGTACGTATCGCCCCGCATCATTATAAACGCGGTACGGCGACTGCGAGACGAACCAGCTCTGCGTGGGAACGTTCGCCACCGTGCCACCAAACAGGAACATACCACCCGCTGCGGGTCCCGCACCTGCTTTCCTGCCCTTCTCCACTCCTGAAGCTGAGACACGCGCACCCAGGCATAGCAACTCCGTCTTCAAGCCCTTCGTATCCATTACTCAATTACTGCTACTAACACTTTATTATTCTTATTCTATAAGATAAAAAATAGAGAAACCTTCTTTTAAAAAGAAAACTTTGCTATCTATATGCGTTCCGATGTATTGAAACGGGATATAGAGACCTTACCGCATCGTGCATTATTGATGTCTGCGGGCGTGAAGCAGTCGGATTTGGAGTCGGATAAGCCCTTCATCGGCATTGCCAATAGCTATAATAACATCATTCCCGGGCATATCCACCTGAACGAACTTACGAACGAGGTGAAGCGAGGAATAATAGATGCGGGTGGCGTACCTTTTGAATGGGGCGTGCCTGGCGTATGTGATGGTATAGCGATGTATGTGGAGATGCGACTCTCACTCCCAAGCAGAGAGAATATCGCTGATAATATCGAGATAATGGTCCTATCGCACTCTCTGGATGGCTGGGTCGGCGTAACGAACTGTGACAAGATAACACCCGGGATGCTGATGGCTGCTGGGCGCCTCAATTTGCCCGCTATCATACTCACTGGTGGAGCGATGAAAGCGAATCGGAGTGATGGCGAGAAGCATCATCCGATAGAAGGCTTCAGTATCGTCGGTCGTGTGAAAGGGGGTTTGATGAGCGAGGAAGAGGCGAGGGCGATGCTGCCCGTGCTGGCTTGTGGCGCTGGCTCCTGCGTCGGGCTCTATACCGCGAATACAATGGCTATTGTCACCGAAGTGCTGGGCATGTCACTCACCGGATGCGCAACTACGCTGGCAACAGACCCTGATAAGAAGCGGCAGGCGTATGAAACCGGCAGGCGAATCGTTGAACTGGTTAAAGAGGATATAAAGCCGCGTGATATAATGGTGAGAGACGCATTCGAGAACGCCATCAGGGTGGATATGGCACTTGGCGGCTCCACGAATGCCGTATTACATATACCAATGATAGCGAAAGAAGCCGGTATCGAGCTCAATGTGAACATGTTCGATGAAATATCACGCGAGACGCCCAATATATGCAGGTTGATACCCGCGGGAACACACGAGATGGCTGATTTAGACCGTGCAGGTGGCATACCTGCTGTCCTTCAACGCTTGCGTCCGCTGCTCAAAGATTCGGAAACGGTGAATGGGCGAACGATAATGGAGATAGCGGAGGAGGGCAGGGTTCTGGACGAAGAGGTTATCAGAAGCATAGACAACCCTTATTTCCCCGAAGGCGGGATAGCAGTGCTGAGCGGTAACCTTGCGAACAGCGCAGTGGTAAAACAGACCGCGGTTGATGAGGATATGATGGTGCATTCGGGACCTGCAAAGGTGTTCATGAGCGAGAAGGAGCTGTTGGACGCGATAGAAGGTAAGGGCGATAAGATAATAGAGGAGGGAGATGTGGTTGTGCTCCCATTTCAGGGTCCCGCTGGCGCTCCCGGTATGCCGGAGATGCTTACACCGACCGATGCGATAAAGGGTGCGGGCTTTAAGCATGTTGCTCTAATCACCGATGGTAGATTCTCCGGTGCGACCTCAGGACTCTGTATCGGGCATGTGGAGATGGAAGCCTACAATGGTGGAGCAATCGGAGCGGTGAGGGATGGCGATGTGATTGAGATAGATATACCACGGCGGAGTTTAAATGTCAGGTTGAGCGTAGATGAACTGAGAGATAGGCTAAAGCGCGTGAAACCGCCACACAGGGAGCTTACACCACTCCTGGAAGCGTACAGAAAGAAATTCACCGGTATTAACTGCTATGGCTATGGCAATAACCAATAACCAATAACTATGACAGGTGAATAATCTTCTCATATATCTCCTTCACTGCAACAACCGCTTTTGAATCCTCAGGCAGGTCTATCAGTGGCTTACCCACCAGATCAAAAGCTCTTATATTCTCATCCTCTGGCACAGTCCCTATGAGAGAGAGACCACTCGCCTCCACTGCCGGTTCAAGTATTGACCTCACACCCTCTGTTACTTTGTTAAGCACGAGGAATATCTGCCCGAAATTGATATGCAGACTGGCTGCGAGATTCTTTATTGACGATGCGGTATCTATACCCCGTTTTGTTGCATCACTCACCACAAGCATCGTATCCACATCCCGCGTCGTTCTGCGACTGAGATGCTCCAGTCCCGCCTCACAGTCTATCAGAATTGTGGAATACCGTGATGCGAGCCTATCAATAAAATAACGCAGCATGTCGTTTATCAGGCAATAGCAGCCCGGACCCTCAGAACGACCCATTACCAGCAGTGAGAATCGTGGCGTGTTTACCATTATCTCTTCTATCTTGTATTCTATCAGGAGGTCAGTGGGCATCTGCTCGGAGAAATAGACACTGCTTGGTGATGCTATCTCCTCTCTTATATCACCTATCGTTCGCTCCACCTTCACACCTAATGTGCTGGGCAGTGAAGCGGCAGGGTCGGCATCTATCACGAGCACCCTGCTATCTTCAGCCAGGAATCTGAGCAATAGCGATGCTATAACTGTCTTACCGGTACCACCTTTACCCGCCACCGCGATGATATTCGCCTTCTCTGTCTCTGTCATCATCTCCCTTCATTTTCTTTTTCACTTATGCTTAATTCTCCGTATGTAATCCAGTTTAAGCGGAAGTGTACCCCTCGTCTCATATACCGCCCACGTGTAGTAGAGGAACGCATATAGCGCTAAACAGGCATAGAAAATACCGAGCAGATTATTCAATCCCAATATCCCGGCAATACTGAGGAACATGAAACTAAAAGGTACGAGGATGATGGGCAGGAAGAGTGCGACCCACGCAGTGTTCTTATCAAAGACATCGAACTCAGCGGTTATGACCAGCCACCAGAGTATGTAGAGGAATAGCGTAGCGAAATGTGCCATACTAAACGAGGTCTCTATCATGAGTACAAAAGCAGACATGGATAAAACAGTCAAGAGAATAATCTTTGCTATGAATCCTACTGAGGTTCCGGGTGCAATAGCTTTCTCCACCCCCTCCACCTGCGGGCTCTCCATCTTTAGCTGCTCGTCTATTAATGTTTGAACCATACGGTCAATCTTATTCAGGCGACTACCAAGTGATTCCATCTCTACATGCGTCTCCGCTACTTTCCTCAACACTGGCTCCAGACGCTCATATATCCCACGGTCAAATGCGGCATTCACCAAACTCTCATAATATGCCGACTTCTTGTATATTCGTATGGTGAAATAAGCCAGCAAGATGCCTATCCCCAGGACTATCAAATCCAGCAGGATGCCATATATATTAAATTTCAATATCAGATCAACAAGGAGGGAGAATAGGGCGATACCAACCAGAATAACTGCAATGAGCAAAGCGAGCGCCAGACCTATCTTCTCCGCCGCTGAGACTCTGCTCCTGGTCTGAGGTGTATTTGCCATCTTTTATTTCAATTTTAATTTAATGCAAGGGCGATATATAATTTAAATTTGCATCTTTTTTCTTCATTCTTCATTCTTCATTCGGATTCCAGTTGCGCATGTATTCCAGTCCCAGCTCTTTCAGTCGCCTTTTGTCTATATGCAGGGTCTCGGGGTATCCGTCAACGAATTTCTCAAATTCGGTATGTAGAGAATGAAAAGCACTCTGACTGGCAGAAGAGTAGGAGGATGGTCCCCCCTCCTCGCGCTTGAATTCGTATCTCATCTCGAAATGAACTGCATGCTTCGTCAAGCGCTTGAATTCATCAAAATCCAGCGAGTGATACACATGGAGTGGTATCCCCAGGACCCGCAATCTCACTATCTTGTCATCTGGATTGCAATCAAGAATTCGAGTCTTTATCATCCTTCTTATCTCCCCTGCATCAAGACCATCACAAACAACCGGCTCGAGGTCCAGCATATCTCTTATACGGAGTTGATGAAATATAACCTTCCTGGTACCGTCATCCAGCAATCTAACTTCTAAAAACCCTTTATTATCGCCTACCTCGCCGAAACTGAACCTCTCGGTGGAGCCCGCGTAGTAAGCATCTTCACGCACTTTCGTGCAGCGGTGATAATGCCCCAGAGCGATGTAATCAAGCCCTCTAAGGTTGTCAATGCTGATAATCTGTTCGTTTATTTCGCCCATCATGAATACTGGCACTGGCTTGCCTCTAACCTTAATACCTGCATGCAGCATTGCCAGGTTAAAACCGTTCTTATCAACCTTTATCTTATCCTTCTCTCCCTCTATATCATCACAATGCGGAATTGCATGAACCGTTATATCATCCAGTTCAATGGTCTCGTATTTGTTCCTGTGCACAACGTACACCCCGGGGATATGCTCAAATAGACTGAAGACGCTGCCCGTTTCCTTCAATCTGGGGGTCTCGTGATTGCCCGAGATCACCACGAAAGGTATGCCTGCTTCGCTCAACCTTATTAATTGAGTGAGGACGAAAGAAATAGCGCGGTTTGTCGGGCGTACGGAATCAAACATGTCGCCTGCATGTAGTATTACATCTGGTGGGTCTTTCAACGCATAGTCCACGAACTGCTTGAACGCTTTGTAGGTGTCCACTTCTCGTTGGTTCAAACCCGTCGCTTCGTCTATCTTACGATACGCTGAATAGCCTATGTGTGTGTCCGCGAGATGGAATATTCGCTTCATTTCATGTCTATAGTCTATATTCCCATACACTAATTGTTTTGTTATAATTATAAGGAACGGAGTATACATTAAAATAAAATGTGTGAACAGATTTTGGACATTTATATACCGCAAGGATTATCAAATTATTAACAAGGCTTATGTAAAAACAAAAATGTTGTGTACAGTATGGCATACCGAAGATGGAGGGGACTCGCCCAGGATACCATATAAAGTGCAGGCGAAGAAGCCAGTAGAGATCTGGATTGGCACATGGCCAATAGAACCTGGTCAAAGCGTATGGATAGAGTATAGGGTTAATGGCGGGTCATGGAAGAAGATACAGTGCAACTGGCAGTACAATAGCAATGTGAATAGCTATTGGCGTGGGGTCATACCCGGTCTAAGTCTACAAGCCGATGCTACGGTTGTATACAGGATAAATGCGAAACAGGGTAATTTCAAGATACCGGACCGAGAAGGAGACCGACCCTGCCTATGCCCCTGCCCATGCCTCTGTGGTCCTTTCACGTTTACTGTCTGCGAGGAGACCCGACCTGCTCCGGGTTCACCAGGCAACGCCCCACTGTGGACCACTGGAGCAAAGAACGGTATTGGGACTTCCTGTTCAGACCGGTCAAGAGTGTGGTTCACACTCTCAAGAGGGCTTGTGAATGAGATATACTTTCCTACGATTGACAAGGCGAACAGCCGGGATTTTCAATTCCTGGTCTCTGATGGCAAGACGTTTGCAGACGACACGAGGAATGATATGCATCATGAGATTCAGTATATTGATGACAGAGCGCTCGCATATCGGTTGATAAATCGAGATAAAGAGGGTAAATATAGGATAGAGGAGCGAATAATCACGGATCCTGATGCCGATTCGATTGTTATTCTGATGAAATACGAACCACTCACACAGGAAGCCGAGAAATACAGCGTATATGCATTGTTGAATCCACACATGGATAATTCCGGATGGAACGATACCAGCCGACATGTGCGCTACAAAGGCAAAGATGTACTGCTATCATATCAGAACGGCATATACAGCGCATTCATTGTTAGCTGTCCGGTAACCAATTTTTCATGTGGATTCGTCGGGAGGAGTGATGGATACACGGATTTGAAGGACAATTACAGGATGGACTGGAGATATACAGAGGCGAGAGGTGGGAACACAGCTTTGATCTTCGAGCTGGATTTGTCTTTGTCCCGTTCTAAGACAGCTATGGTGGTGATTGGGTACGGCGAAAACGAGGATAGCGCATTGAGAACAGCATATAAAACGATGATGAAGGATTATGATGAAATGGAAAGGAAGTATATCAGGGAATGGCAGGAATTCTGTGCGAGTTTGAACCGTCTTGAGACATATCCGGGAGATACAAAGCTGGCATATGTGAGTGCGATGGTGCTCAAAGCGTTGGAGGACAAAACATATAAAGGAGCGATGATAGCATCGCTTTCTATACCCTGGGGTGATAGTATAGGAGACAGCAATAGTGGGGGTTATCATCTTGTATGGGCACGAGATCTATATCAGGTGGCTACTGCATTCATGGCTATCGGGTATTATGATGGTGCGCGTAGGGCTCTGGAATATCTGGATAGAATACAGCAGGAGCATGATGGCTCATTCCCACAGAATTCGTGGTTGAACGGAGAGCCCTATTGGAGAGGAGAGCAACTGGATGAGGCTTCTTATCCCATCATTCTCGCCTGGCGATTGTATAAAGCAGGTAAGCTCGATTATGATCCATACTATTCCCTGGTCAAACCTGCTGCTGAGTTCATCACACATACAGGACCAGGCACACCCCAGGAGCGCTGGGAGGAGGTGCAGGGCTTGTCACCTTCGACGATAGCGGCAGAAATAGCGGCACTGGTATGTGCAGCGAAGTTTGCAGAGGAGCAGGTGAAGAAGGGTGACTATAAGGAACAGGGCGCAGCGGACTGGTATTATAAGAAAGCGGATGAATGGGCGCGGAAGATAGAAGATTGGTGTTTTGTGAAGGGTACAGGCTATCTGGGCGATGGATACTACTTCTTGAGAACCAATCCAGATTCATGGTATGAGATCAACCCGAGTGACAGAACCAGAATAAGGTTGAAGAATGGTGCTGGTGAATTCCTCGCACGCGACATAATAGATGCGGGATTCCTCGAATTGGTGAGGCTCGGCGTCAGGCAGCCGTCGGCAGAGTCTATTGTTGAGAGTATTCCTGAGGTGGACAGGGTACTGCGAGTGGAAACACCCGGTGGACCATGCTTTTACCGTTACAATCACGATTGTTATGGAGAATATGAGGATGGCAGACCTTATGACGGCTCAGGTAAGGGCAGGCTGTGGCCCATTCTGACCGGTGAACGAGGTCATTATGAGCTGGCGATGGGGAACGATGTTACAGAGTATGTGCGTGCAATAGAAAGTTTTGCAAATGACGGGTATATGCTGCCCGAGCAGATATGGGACCGGAAGATAGGTATACCGGATAGGGGACTCTTCTTAGGCAAAGGCACGGGAAGTGCAACTCCACTCGCATGGAGCCACGCGGAATATCTTAAGTTGATCCGTTCAGTCTTTGATGGCTCAGTCTTTGATACCATTCCCGAGGTAAAGGAACGCTACTGCTGCTACTGAGGAAATGCAAGCAACTTCTTGTGAAAATGCAGAGTGATAGATATAGATAGTTATAGATAGTTATGGGTAATTAAGAGTTAAGAGATATAATAGCAAGCTACCCAATGCCCACTTCCAATTTCAACCATCTCTGGCTCTTTTTTACTGCAAATTTCAGCAGCAAATGGGCATCCTGGATAAAACACGCACCCCGATACACCATGATAATCGCTCGTAGTTTTTATATCCACTATTGATGCTGGAGAAATCAATGTATTCGTGTAGGGATGTCTTGCATCGTTGAATATGTCTTTTGCATTACCG
Organism: Candidatus Methanophagaceae archaeon; assembly: GCA_003194435.1. Classification (GTDB taxonomy): domain Archaea; phylum Halobacteriota; class Syntropharchaeia; order Alkanophagales; family Methanospirareceae; genus G60ANME1. Next base: position 22,797 of record PQXC01000007.1, read on the forward strand.
ATTTCAACTATCTTACCATGATACATCACCGCTATCCTATCACTCATGTGTCGCACAACTTCGAGGTCATGCGAGATGAACAGAAGTGTCAGGTGCAATTCCCTTTTTAAATCCCGTATTAAATTCAGTATCTGTGCCTGAACAGAGACGTCTAAAGACGAAGTGGGTTCATCAGCAACAATAAAGTCCGGATTTAATGCAAGAACCCTCGCAAGCACGACCCTTTGATTTTGTCCGCCACTTAACTGGTAAGGATAGCGATTTACATGTTCGGGATTCAACCCCACTGTTTCTATCAATTCCGAAACTTTGTTTTTAATCTCTCTTTTATTTAAACCCCCTTGCAATTTTAAAGGTTCTGCAATACTATCTCCTACCTTCATTCCTGGATTGAGCGATGCCTCCGGGTCTTGAAATATCATTTGCATGCGAGGTCTGACCTTTCGCAATTCCTTCTTTTTTAATTGTAACAAATCAATGCCATCGAAACTGATTTTCCCTGAGGTCGGTTCAATCAATCGTAATAACAACTTCCCGACCGTTGTCTTTCCACAGCCGCTCTCCCCGACGAGTCCCAATGTTTCTCCTCTTTCAATCTGGAATGATACACCATCCACAGCTTTTATATACTGTTTCTTCAGTATTCCCGATGAGAAATATTTTCTCAGGTCTTTAACTTCGATCATATAGCAGGCACCTCACAAAATGCCCATTTCCTATTTCTGCCATTTCCGGGTGCCTGGTTTTACATATCCCTGTGGCATAGTCACATCGTGGATGGAACCGGCATCCGTCTGGGAGGTTAATTAAAGAAGGACTCATGCCCCTTATCGGTTTTAATCCCCTTTCTGGTAGTGAATTGAGAAAGCCCTGCGTATAAGGATGCAGTGGATTCTTGAATATATCCTCTGTTTTTGCATATTCCACGAGTTCGCCCGCATACATCACTGCGATATTATCGCAAACCTCTGCTGCAACTCCTAAATCATGCGTTATGAACAGCATAGACCTTTGCTTTGTCACTTCTCTTAGGAGCTTCACTACCTGCATTTTTATCGTAACGTCCAGCCCCTTTGTCGGTTCATCTGCGATAATCAACGAGGGGTCACATGCAAGAGCCATTGCAATCATTGCCCTTTCCTTCATTCCTCCGCTGAACTCATGTGGATATTTATTTGCCATTTTATCCGGAGCAGGGATTTTTACCGCTTCGAGCATTTCTACTGCTTTCTCGCTCGCCGCTCTTTTAGCCAGCCTTTGATGCAATTGAATTGCTTCTGCTATCTGGTCACCCACTTTTAAAACGGGATTCAAGGATGTTGCTGGGTTCTGGAGTATCATAGCGATTTCCTTACCCCTTATCTTCCTTATTTCTTCTTCGCTCAGCCTTAGAAGGTCTTTGCCCTTATACACGATTTTACCTTCTATATTTATCTTTGCAGATGAGTGAAACAGACGTATTATGGACATTCCCAAAATACTTTTACCACTGCCTGTTTCGCCTATTAATCCCAATTTCTCTTTTTCTTCTATCTTGAGGTCAACAGCATTCACGGCTTTTACAATCCCGTCCCTGGTTGGGAACCATGTCTTTAGACTTGTTATTTCTAATAGAGTCGTCATATTCGCGTCATACCTCTCAACCTCGGATTCACCAGTTCCTCCAGCGCATAACCAATGAACGTGAGCGAAAGAATTGTGAACGTAATGCACAATCCCGCTGGTAGCATCCACCACATCCATAAGTCTGATATGAATATGGTGGGATACACAAAAGCATAATGGAGAATCATGCCCCAGCTCTTTGCTGTTGGGTCACCCAGGCCAAGGAAACTCAAGCTCGATTCTGCAATTATTACGTGGCTTGCTTCTATAATCAATCGCACAACGAGCAGAGGAAATACATTTGGCAGGATATGCTTCATTAAAATATACGTGTCCGGCGCTCCGACCATTCTCGCTGCTTCCACATAATTCCTTGTTCTTAGCGACAGCACCTCGGAGCGTATAATTCGCGTGGTTATGGGCCACCCGAGTATAATGAAAATGAATATGAGGTTCCAGATGCTGGGTCGCATGAATGCTGCAATTACTATTATCAATGGCAGTCTCGGAATCGCAAGGAACGCATCAACAATCCGCATAAGGAAAAAACCAAACATTTCAAAGTAGCCGGAAAGAAGACCGAATGCTGTCCCTATAATACCCGAGACGACCGATACGAAGAACGCAATGAATAAAGAGACCCTTGCACCGTATATAAGTTCGCTCAGTATATCCTGACCTATATCATTCGTGCCAAGCAGATGGTCAGAACCCGGATGTTCCATGGGTTTAAACATCTCATGCGGGTCGTAGGGAGCAATATAAGGTGCAAAGACCGCCAACGTCACAAAGAAGAGCAATATCGCAAGTCCAATCAATCCAAGCCTACTCTCTTTATACGCATTCCAGAAACGATTTAAATCCTTTATTTCAGTCATGTCTCAACCTCGGATCCAGCTGCACATAGACCATGTCTGCAACGAAATTCGCTGCAATAATAACAAGCGTGATAATCAGAAATGCACCCTGCAATAATGGATAATCACGATACGTTACTGCATCAAAAAGCAGCCTCCCAACTCCTGGATATGCGAACACGGTCTCAACGAGTATCGTTCCACCTATCATAAAACCCGTTCTAAGTGCAATCATCGTGGTAATTGGAAGCAATGCGTTCTTCATCGCGTGCTTACGCATAATATACCACTCCGCCATGCCTTTCGCCCTCGCAGTAAGTATATAATCCTCCCCTATCACATTTAGCATTGAATTCCGCATCAGGAGATACACACCACCGATATGGGAGATAACAAGCGTTGTCGCAGGTAAGAACAGGTGATATAATATGTCAGAGGCTTCTTCAAGAAGCGACGAATACCCCATAAACGGTGTTTGTGCACCGAAAGCCGGGAATAAATTGAGCTTTACGCTAAATAAAATGATGAAAAGCATACCAAGGAAGAACGGAGGAAAAGACCCGATAGAAAGAAGTGACACGAGCAGTCCGACATCGCTTTTCCCACCCCTATTCCATGCAGATATAGCGCCCAGCAGGATGCCCAGCACCATATAAAGTGCTGTTGATGTTCCAACGAGAAGAAGCGTCCATTTCAGTGCTCCAATCAATATGTCTGATACGGGAGCATTGTGATATATTGACCACCCGAGGTCGCCATGCAGAATACCGAGCATATAGTCGTAGAATTGTTGGCTGAGCGGTTTGTCAAGTCCGTAATATGTGAGCAGTTTTGCCCTCGTCTCTTCATCCAGCACGATGGGCATATCCATACCAGGGGCACCGGTTAGAAATGATAATGGGTCGCCGGGCATTAGTCTTGGTAAAAAGAAGTTGAAAGAGAGAACAACAAGGATTATGGCGACGTAACCCGTTATTTTTGTAATCCGGTGCATTTATTTTTGTATGTGGATAAAAAGAGGAGGATATTTATCTGTTCTTCCTCCTCAAAACCAGGTATGCAACCGCCAGTAATCCCGTGATTGCGAATATTACATCGAAGCCTGGCTGCTCTGGCTCTGGTGTTGGTGTTGGTATTGGTGTTGGTGCTGACGTCGTACCTGGGGACGCTGAAGCAGCAGGTGCAAGTGATGGCGCAGGTCTTACTTCTTCCTCCCCGATGAACACGAGTTTGTTCATCTCGATTGGAATACCAATTCCCACACCGCCCTTTGTAAAGAACCAGGTATCCAGTTTCTCCGGGCGATAGACGCAGCACATCTTTGGATGATACAGGGTGTACACCGGTAGATTCTCGGCAATGCTTTCCTGGAGTTTAAATACAAGCTCTTTTCTTGCTTTGTAATCCATCGTTTCCCGTTGTTCCTTAAATAACGCCGTGTACGTTTCGTTCTTACACGTGCCTCCTGGCCAGTCAGGTTTTTCCAATATGTTTGGATTTGCTATCCCACCGTGACCCGATATAACCATGAAGAAATTACCTTCTTTGAGTATCCCGTCCACGGTGCTCATGTCCATCACTTTTACGTTTATCTTTATGCCGACCGCTGCCAGTTGCGATTTTATCAGTTCTGCCTCCCTTGAGAATTTGTCAAGTGTTATCAAATTGAACTCCAGGTCTCCTCCTTCCGGATATTCCATTATTCCGTCGCCATCGGTGTCTGTGAAGTTCAAAGCATTGAGTATTTCGATAGCCTTTGTCACGTTATGTTCATAGTCCGGAAGGTCTGGATTGTACCATTCTGTCACATCAGGATGAATTAATCCCGTGTTCGCAGGTATTCCATAACCGTGCACGACCAGCTCAACGAGTTCCGTTCTGTTTATACCGTAAGCAATTGCCTTTCTGAACGCTGTGAGGTTGGTTGGGTATCTTTCACAGTTGAAGATGACTTTTAACACCCAGTAGCTCGGACCCCATCGAGTACCAAAACCTGATTTGTTTTCAAACGCAGATACTGCTTTTGCTCTTCGTCCCCAGAAACTGGTTTCATCTATGTCACCGGTTGTTAATGCTAACGCAGGGTCATTGACCGAGAGCGAGATGAGTTTATCCACCAGCGGTTTTCCCTTGAAATATTCTTCGTTTGCCTCCCACTCGTAATATCCCTGCTCTTTATTGTATTTTAACAGTTTGAAAGGACCTGTTCCTATAACAGCCTTGTCTCCAACAAATTTAACCGGGTCTGATACGTCTTTCCAGATATGTTCGGGTATTATCGGGACGTTTCCCGCAATGTCCACAAGGAACGGTGCAAACGGTTCGGTAAGGTGTATAACCACAGTATGGTCATCCACGATGTCTACATGGTCTATGTAGCCCAGAGTCTGGAACCACTTGAACGAGGTCTTATGCTTTTTTATGTAATCGAAAGTAAACTGCACGTCCTTTGCGGTAAATGGTTCTCCATCGTGCCATTTCACACCTTCGTGAAGATGGAACGTCCACGTCTTGCCATCGTCAGACATCTCCCAACTGTCTGCAAGCCAGGGTATTACAGTACCGTTCTGGTCTTTCCAGGTCAGCGTGTCGAATCCAAAGCTCATTCTGATATAACCAGGTCCTCTCGGATAGAATCCGAACGGCGAAGGATATCCCCAGTCACCTCCAGGGAGATCACCAGCGAATTTTACCACTTTCTCGTCTGCCGCAACAGCGGCTATTCCACCGAAAACACTGCACACAAGTATTAGTATTACCAGTGTTAATACATCCACATTTTTCCCCTTTTTCATTTTCCCCCTTTTTCACCTCCTAAAACATTGATAAGTTCATCAATCTCTGGCAAGCATACATCAAGCTCTTTACCGGTCAGTCCAGCCCGGAACACGTCATTATTCACCGGGATAATCCCTGCAATTCTGTCTTCATCCACAGATGCGAGCATAACTTGCCTGCTTTCATCATCCACTTTATTGAGTATGAAATAGACAGGTTTTTTAATGCTACCCGCTAATTCGTCAATCTTTTTCGAGAGCATAAGCGATTCAAAAGTCGGGTCCATAACCACCAGAACAATGTCGCATCCCTGTTCCACGCCCCTGCCGAAGTGTTCAACTCCCGCATCCGTATCTATGATTACAACCTCTTTAGCAGCCACTTTCAGGTGTTCAAGCATTCCTGTTGAGAGAACACCCATTGCACAGGCACAACCCTCCCCGAACTCATGTATTTTCCCTACTGCGAGCAGCATTATTCCGTTCTTCTCAACCAGGTACTCTCTTGGGATATCGTCGAGTGTCCACATTTCATCGAAGATTTCGATCTTCGGCGGACCGCTTTTTGCATTGGGATTCTGAAACGATGACCTCATCCGCTCAAGAATCACTTTCTTTCCGCCGAAGTAGTTCATGAGGTCATCAGGCAGCTCCATGCCTAATTGGCGGTGTAATCCGAAGTTCGATTCATCACTGTCAATCACCAGCACCCGGTATCCACGATTTGCCATTGCCTTTGCGAGAAGCGCAGCAATCGTGCTTTTTCCGCACCCCCCTTTTCCACACACCATTATCTTCATCATTTATCACCTTTCTATGCGGTTTTACAGTTATTTTCTTATTTATAATTGATGAATAAAATAGATCGTATATAAATTTTCCGATTTTTTCCTGTGGTATCTTATGAACTATATTGAATGCTAACAGGTTTATCCCATTATTTCTACTTGTTCCGCTTTTTCCCTTCTCACCTTTATGCTCTGTGTAATCGCATCTTCAAATGCAATTGACTCAAAAACCACTCAAAATATTGCTTTCATTGCTATGCCCCAGTTTTAGCTGTTCCTGGATTACCGCTTACGGGTTTTGGGTCATTTACAGTATTTGCTCAGATGCTCAGACTAAACTTTTTATATTTTGTTATGGCGACGAAATGTGGAGGATGTAGGCTTCCTTTATCCCTGAAACCCAAAGAAATGGCAATGCCAATCAAAACGACACCAAGAGAAGCGATCTTTGTCACAGAAGACAGAGTAAATCTATGTATTTTATCTAAGGAAAACGCACCTTTTATTACTTTAAAACATCCTCTATTAAAGACCTTTTCGGCTTAAACAGCTTCCAATTAAGGATATTATGCTTAAACAAGAAAAGCCAACGGCTTTAAAGAGGGGTATTCTATGGCTAAAACAAGTTTCATACCGATATAATAGCCTTTGGACCTGGAATAAGCCCATTTATAGTCCTTATCTTTTAAATCTTCCCTCTTATACTTCTTTCTGAACCAGTTAAGATCCACCGTCAAATTGGTGGTATCTCCAATTATTATCGTTTTTCCTCTCTTTCGCTTTCCACAAACGGCGTTTACGATTCTCAACACCATATCCACAAACTGATCGACTGTAAACCTGCTTAGAAGCCTGTAAACTTCTTTAGCATCTGGAACATCGTGCACGCCTGTAAACTCCCTTAACGACGCTTTAGCCTTTAATTCGCTTATTACAAAGGTTATATCAGTTTCAAAGCACATTGCGAGTATCACGACCTTCAGCATCGTTATAGCTTCACTTAGCGGCTTTACTCCATGTTTAGACACTATTTTCCTCATCTTTCTTTTCTCGAATATCCTTAGCACGTTTCTCACAAAATCCCATCTGGGGTCCCCTTCTTCCGGTATCAACGGTGTCGCTATGATGATCTTTTGTGAATGGTTAATGGAGGGGGTTAAGTGTGATGAATAACACACCCATAATCATTACTATGACACCACACAACCGTTCCTTTATACGCGATTCCTTAAATATCGAATAGCCGAAGATAACACCCATTATCGCACTTGTTCGCTTCACTGCAATCACGTATGCAACGAGCGTGAGCGAGATAGCAGTCATCTGCGAGATGGACGTCAAACCCCCGAATAGCCCTACTTTCAATAAACCCTGTCCATTCATGCTAATCCGCTCTTTTCTTGCCATCGCTATGACCAGTGGTGACAGCAGTAACGCGGCTACCGAGTCAACCGCGATGACCCAGAACAACGGCGAGGAGTTCAACAGCCCTATCTTGTCTATATTGGATGTTATACTCCATATAAACGCAACCAAAAGCATCAACCTCGCACCTTTATCACTCACAAGCGCTTTGAATGGTGCAAAATACCCGTGTACCTTCTCACTCACATTTAACAGGTATGAGCCCGCGACAATCATGAGAATACCGATGATACCACCCACGTTTGGGAATTCACCCACCATTAATGGCGATGTCACGAGCATGAACAGTGGTGTAAATGTGAGCATAGGCACAGTAATAGAGAGCTCAGAGATTTTTATCGCTCGCATATACATGATTAGCGTTACTACATACAGAGTTGAGCCTGAGAACAGCGCCAGCCAGAATCGCGTGCCCAGTGCGGGAATACCGGTGAATAATAGAGCCGGTAGTAGAAAAGGTAGTGCAAAAGCGGGTAATGCCCATGCCAGCACGTACTCATCGCTTTCGCTCTCGCTTAAACATTTCTTGCTGAATACATCCTTCAGGGATTCAAATAGCGCAGTCAGGAGCGCAAAGATAAGCCAGAGCATATCTCTGTCTTCGCTTCCTTCATTCTTTCACTACCAATCGCAACCGCAATTGCGCCGTCGCGGTATCAGCATCAATAACATCCCCTTCTCTCGCTACTATCTCTATTCTACCACTGAACATCGGACCGTTCAGCACTAAGGTTTGATACTCGCCCCTATGCTTCACCAGCCACTCAATATCACTATCACCGGAAGTTATCCGTTTGCCAAGCCATGCCCTGTGCTCAACGGGTACCGCAGATAGAATCACTTCAAACAAACTGAGAGCAAGCCGCAGTTCTGTCTCATAGTTGATATGCCACAATGGTGATAATACCGTCAGACCCTCTTCCGCCGCAGTGCGCTCTATTCTATCCTTAGCGGCTTCATCATCGCTAACATCCGTGATAATACCTCCTATCTGATACTTCGCCTTTGCTTCTCTCAAAGCAGCACTGAGATTACCACGTTCAGGTTCAGGCTCCTTTATCAGTGGTAAACCAAGAGCCTTTGCCTGCTGTTCCGCAACCTCAGGCATATAGGATGTAAAGGCAGAGGCAGAGGTTGAGTCAGAGGCGATTAAACAATCCACCTGATAGCCCGCCTTCCGCATTAACCATAATGCATATATGCTCTCAATTCCGGAATTGAAGATACAACCAAGATTGATGTTCCGTGCGGGATAAAAAGTCCTTATGTAGTCTCGCTTATACCGGTATCCTTTTCTCGCTCTCAGCTTATCCATTGCTTTGAGGAAATTCGAGCCGTATTGAATTGCCCTTTTCTTCCTGCTCGCTACATCCATCAGACCGAGCTCTCGCCGCGCTATCTCTCGTAAAATTAATTTATCCTCACCATTGTGCAATTTCAATACCGGCGGTATTCTCAATCCGAACTCCACGAGTTCGGGTGCCAGAAACGGCGCACGTAATGAAATCCCGCAATGATTGGCTATTACGTCGTCGCGATAGAGGTCGCGCTCATACGCACCCATGAGTCCAGCCAGGCATTCTTCTCCCACTTCTTCCAATTTCACACGTTTATGCCGCTCATAACCGGCGAATAGCTCCTCCGTGCCCAGACCATAGAGAATGGTCTTTATACCATCTTCCATAGCAAATTCACATGCCACATATAATGGCAATGCCACACTCGCCTTCACAACATCCGTATCCTCGATACACGGTATCACTTCTTTGAGATATCTCTCCAGCTCTTCTATCCGTAACCTCTTTATCCTCAGCTCGAAGCCATGACGTGCTGCTACATGCCTCGCAAACTCTAAATCCTCAGCTACCTTCATCCCCGGCTCTTCCACCGCAACGGTATAGCAGTTGAAATCGGCACCCGAATCCTTGCACAGATATGCGATGAGTGTAGAATCCAGCCCACCGGAGAAGAGTACGCCAAACTTCTCGCCCGCCGGTATCCTCCTCCTTATGCTCGCACGTATCAGTTCCAGTAGTTCAGACCTCAGCATCGCCATATCCCCGCTCAGCTCCGGCTTGGTAGAGAAGAAAGCCCGATGCTCAAACTTTAACCTGTCCCCTTTTATATCATACAGCAATACTGTTCTTGGCTCAAGCAAGATAGCATGTGGGAAACCCATCGCCTCCAGCATCTTCCGCTCTGATGCAAATGCGAATCCATCTGCATGTACGAACCAGAGCGGTTTTATGCCCAGTATGTCACGGGCGATGAGTACTTCATCATCTTCTACTCGCCACAGGGCAAAAGCAAAAGCACCGTCCAGGCTCTTCTCTATCTCTATACCCTCAAGATCGGCTCTCCTCTCGAGGTAGTGTAAAAGCGAGTCATAACTGCTCTCATCCTTTTTATTGTATAGCTCTACATCTGCCACGAGCCTGAGTCTATTCTTCTTCAACTCTCCTGTGGTGGCGATACAGTTCCTTAAGCTCTCATCACATACCGCATTCTTCAATCTGATGTTGAGGTTCTTCGTATTCGTCTTTCTCGTTGTCTCCGTCTTCAGCGCCTCAAAACCACTGATTGCTACCTTCAGTGCATTAACGTGGTTAAAAACCCCCGCTATTCTCGCCATCTCTAAACACTCGCAATAGCACCCTCTCTATATTTTCTCGCATCTTAGTAGCAGCCTCTACTATCCTCTGGTAGCTCAGCTCCTCTTCGGCTATACCATGTGCATAATTATCAACCGAGCTCAAATTCGCATATTTCAGTCCCAATTCCTTCGCCAGTGTCGCCTCTGCACCCATGTTCATACCAACCACATCTGCATAGTCCCTTATGAAATTTATCTCCGCCTTCGTCTCCAGTCGCGGTCCTACACTCTGGAAATAGATGCCGCCATCAATCACGGGTATGCCCTCCGCCTTCGCCGCTTCTATCAGCTCGTTTCTCAAATCACTATCTAAGCCGGGTGTAATATGCACAATCTCATCATCGAAGAAGGTGGGTATATTACACAGGCTGATGTAATCATGGGGCACGAGTAGCGAGCCGGGTTTTATCTCCTTCTTCAAACTGCCCACCGAAGTCACACCTATGACCCTATCAATGCCAAGCATCTTGAACGCCACTATGTTCGCTCTGTGGTTTATCCTGTGCGGTGGTATGTTCCTGTATCTGCCGTGTCTGGGAATGAATACGAATTCGCGACTAACAAACAGGTGAACATCACCATATTTCGTCTTTAGCTCCTCCTCTCTGCAACCAGCCATTAGCCCGGTATCAAATAGGTTCGTGCCACCAATTACGCCCACCTTATCCTTATCCTTATTCTTCCGCAGTTGCATCTGCATTAAATAAAACAATCATCCTCCTATAGGATATGTAATGTACTATTACTATTATAATAAAAAATAAAGTGGAGGGAGGAAAGGAAATGAAAATAGTGAGAAGAGAGCAAAAAATACCTTTCGAGGCGAAAGATGGTTCTGAGATAAGGGAGCTTTTGAAATCAGAAAGCGAAAGGATGAGTCTGGCAGAAGCTACTGTCCACGAAGAAACGAAACTCCATTTCCATAAAACTTCCGATGAGATATATTATATTCTGGAGGGGAGAGGAGTAATGGAGATAGAAGGTGAGAGGAGAGAGGTTTCAGAAGGGGATGCTGTGTTCATTCCTTCCAAAAAGAAGCACAGGATTTACTCAGGTAAAAACGAGAAAGTGAGGTTTTTGTGTCTCTGTGCTCCTCCCTATTCTGATGAGGATACAGTCATGGTATAGCAGGATACCGATACGCAAGGTGCAAGACGTTGCGTCAGGTTACCAACGCAAGGAACTCCGCCATGCACGGGCATTGGTGTCTGTGACGAAAAAGCCGCAGCCGGGACGCACACAATCGCAGAAATTTGCATTGCCATCATAAGGGATGCTTAACACTGGTTCTCTTGAACTGTTCATTGCTGAACATAATTATATAATCTTTGATCCCGATAACATCAGACATTCGCTTCGCAAATCGCTCTACTGACTCCCGATTATAGCCATGAACGACCGTAAAGAGGTTATGTTCCCATTTACCCGGGATGACCACCCGTTCATAGCAGTGAGTCACTTCCTTATAAGATGATAATATATTCCCTATACGTTCCACGAGCTGTTCCGGTACCTTCCATGCCACCACCGCATTTGCCACTATTCCTACTTTGCGCTGATTTACAGAGATGCCAAGCCGCTTAATCACCCCAGTACTCTTCAACCTCTTCAACCGGGCTATTACCTCCTCCTCTGTTAGCCCTATCTGGTTGGCAATCACTTTGAACGGCTCCTTATCCAGTGGTATCCCATCCTGCGTTATACGTAGAATTGCCTGGTCGTTATCATCCACTATCTGCAACCTGCAACACCCCCTCTTCACCTGTATCCGTATCTGTATCCGTGTCTGTATCTGTGAATTTAAATCTGACATCAATCTTGAATACGCGAGTGGTAGGGAGGTCAAGAACATCAGAATCGGGTATTCCCGCCCTCCTCTTTATCTCCTCCACCGTGGCTCGTAGGTTCTTATCACCACATGCCGTGACGGTAAACCAGAGATTATAATCATGTTCACGGCGATAATTGTGTGTTACACTCATATATTCATTGACAATACCAACGACATGTTTCATCTTATCCTCAGGCACTTTCATAGCAATCAGGGTTGAGGAGCAGGTACCGAGTTTCTGGGCATCGAGAATGGTGCGCAGTTTACGAATGACGCCCTCAGCATAGAGCCTCTTCACCTTCGCAAACACCTCATCCTCAGTTAGCCCAAGTTTGTTAGCCAGTACTGCGTATGGATGGCTTTCTAAAGGGAATGCATCCTGCATCAATTGTAACAGTTCCTTATCCTTACTGTCCAGTTTCAGCCTTAGCTTCGGTTTCAATTCTTCTATCACCTCCTCCACCACTTCCTCTTCCTCCCGGGATATATGGACACCACGGCTCTTCAGCTAAATAATCACCCTTTTGCTCCTCCGGCTCGTGCAGTCCACCACAGAAGTCCATAAAACCCGTTAAGCCATATGCTCGTGCACGACATCCGCCACAGATATCACGATATTCACATATACCACACTTGCCACCCAACTGGTCGAAATCACGAAGTTCATTGAGCACCGGTGAGTTGAACCACACATCTTTAAATCTCGTATCGCGAATGTTACCCAGTTTTAAAGGCAGATAGGGGCACGGCGTGACTTCTCCTGTTGGATATATGCGGCAATAGTACAGACCAGCGATGCAGCCGCGAGTCCATCTACTCACGTCCAATCCTTTTTGTGATGCGATTCGCATAAATTGTGGTGCGCATACCGGTCGGACATCCAGTTTGTACTTCGCATCTGCTATAATGTCCAGCACCCGCTCTATCATTCGCTCGTACATCTCTGGTGATATATCCTTTATCTCAACCCCCCTGCCCGTGGGAACGAGGAAAAAGAGATGGAATGCACTTGCACCCTCCTTCACCGCCAGTGCCATTATATCTTCAATCTCATCATAGTTCTGCTGTGTTACCGTGGTGTTCACCTGGACAGATATACCATGCGCTCTACATGCTGCGATACCATCCAGTGCCCGTTTCCAGGCGCCATTTAAACCCCTGAACGCGTCATGGCGCTCTGGAACAGCGGAATCAATACTGATAGCCACTGCTTTTACACCACTCGCTCGCAGTTCGGCAGCAACGGAATCGGTAATCAAAGTGCCATTGGTACCCATAGCAACGATTAAACCCTTCCTGGATGCATACTGTGCGAGTTCAAAGACATCATCTCTGAGTAACGGTTCACCACCACTGAGTATGAGGATCGGTTTGCTCACTTCCACGATCTGGTCAATGAGCTTTTTCCCTTCTTCTGTGCTCAATTCGTCTCTCGCTGCTCTCTCACGTGCATCTATGTAGCAATGCGGACAGTGGAGATTACACCGGAAGGTCATATTCCATGATATCAGCCGTGGTACGAATTCCCGCTTCATCTTCTCATCTGAATCCTTTGTGTATATCCTATATAATCATATATAAAAGTCGCCTTTTTCGCCTCTCTCTTACCCTCTCAGGTAACTTTTATCTGACGATTCTCACCGGGTTTTCCTGCCCACTGCCAGCTCTTACCGAAATCAGGAGAAGCTCTGAGGGTATATTCGAACACACCAGCTCCTGGCGGTTTTATCCGGCACCTGTAAATATACTTATCACCCTCCCGCTCTTCGAGATGCATATCCTTCGGTGCCCATTTACCGCTTTTCGTCGCGTTCGTCCAGACCTGCACAAGTACGTCTTCCAATGGTACACCCTCACTCAAACTTACCAGTGCTGTCACCTGGAAACTGTCTCCTTGCTTGATAATCACCACATCATCAATAGCGCGTGTATCCTCGACCGAGATGGCTCCTTCGCGTTTGAGCGCTTCGTCCCACTGCCTCAGGTACTCAGCAGCGGTCAGCTCCGCTTCCAGAATGCGACTGAGACGAACAGAAGTAGCCTGATATCTGGCTAAATCAGATGTATTCATCTCTATCAACCTCTTAAGCACTGCGAGATAGCTCTCAGCCTTTGGATTCGCCGGTATTACTGTGTTGCCCTCGCCCGGGACAGCGAAATTGAGCATCTCTCCCTGAGCCTGTATGATACCTTCTTTATATGGTGGACCGAGAACAAGCCCCGCGTTAGCAGAGACATCTGCCTCGGTATACCCTGCCGCCTCGGTTCCTCTGTCTGAATCCAGAACCTGGATGTCAGTGGCGGCTAAAAGTGCTATCTGCTCCTCTATTGTGAACTTATTGACCAGGATTAACTTTCCTGGATATTCTTTCTTCTTTTCCAGCCGCTCTTGAAGCTCTCTTAAACCTTCATACAATCTTTTACTATCCTCTCCCTGCTGGACATTACCAAAGATGACCACCTGTGCACCAGCTTTTACCAGTTCCTCGATGTTCTCATCAGTAAACGCACGCTTTCGACCCGCTTTCTCCTCTACCAGGCGACCGGAATAAGAAATTACAGGCTGATATGGATTCAGACCCAATCGAACCTTCGCTATTCGCTTGACAGTCTCTATCTGCCATGACTGCGGGAATTCAACATCGGCATCAGGCTCAGGAAAAGAGTCCCGGAAGAACTTCCTGAAGTCCTTTGCCGAGTAGCCCCTATCATCGCCATTGGTGATGGAAATGATAGGCACACCTTCATCATAGCTCTGGACCTCCTCCACCTGAGTCTCACTCACTCCATTGACACCCTCTGCGGACCTGATGCCACCACTGCTTATATCTATGCACCCTGAACGTATAAACCACCATTTCATCGCATCTGGAACCTTCCATCTATTTAATATCCTTTCACCCTCCTCTTTGCTGAACACACCTCGATTACCATAGGTATGGGTGGTGAACCAGAATAGAGCTTCATTCAAATTCGGTGCCTCTATAAATCTCAGTATATTCACCAGTGCGGTCTGTGCCTCATTGGTATGCACAATGGGAGGTCTGTATTCCGCCCCAAGCCTTTCTCTTTCTTTGTCTTCCTCCATAACTATCAATTTCAATGCCGCTCTGGAGAAGAATTCTGAGAAGTCCTCCCAGCTTGTGTATTCTCCACCGAAATAATACAGCATCTTCACATAGTAGCTGGCTTTATCCCTGATTAGAAATACCGGGATTCCCATCTCTCTTGTCTTACCGGAATAGACAATAGCCTCCACTGGCTCCTCTCCCACCATCACCATGAAGCTTGTGTATTCTCTTATATTCTCTATCACATTGCCCCAATCCAACGGCTTGATCTTACCCTCTCTGTCCATACCAGCGGGGAAATAAGGCTCGATGTGTATTAACTCTGCATCACTGCCAATGAGTCGCTTGAGTGCCTTACCATGATGGCGCATAACGCGCTTTAGCCCACCTCCCTCTCGCCCCGGATGCCATATCTCACATGCTATCTGATATATGCGACGACCAGCGACGAGTGGTGCATTCTCCCTCAGCCAGTTCTTCCCCTTCATCGATTGCCCACTCATTAATAATATCGAGTTTATCAGCGGGTCAGTCTGAAGGAATGTGCCGGTGTCAGCGAGAATGGAGACCAGTTTCTGCTGTTCTGCTTTATTCATGAGTGCCACGGCTTTCAACACAGGCCAGCGTGCCTCAACAGGATGTTTAAACTTTATATTGGTAGCCCATGATAGCAGTTTAAGGAAATTCAGCAATGCGTTATAATTGTTCAGCCGCTCCCTCAAATTCTTTACCAGCCATTCACAATCAGAGGTTAAAATAGCCAGTTCCTCCAGCCTGCCTTTTGGTTTATATAGTAAAGCTCTTATAAGGTCTTCTCTTACCTTAAATCCATGTGCGATGAACTCGTTACTGGCAGCAGCCACAACCCTATCCTCATCAAAGAGCGCTTTGACTCCTGACTGCTCACGCAACTTCACTATCGTCTGCGATAGTAAATTCCGGAGGTACCATTCGGGCGATAGCGGTCCAAGGTTCTCCACCTCTACCGCCAGTTCAGATAGTGATAACTTCGGCTTACACTTATGTTCATCTTCTTCATCTTCATTCATCGTTCGTCATCGCCCTCTCGATCGCATTTTGCCATCTCCTGAATTTGCTTAATATCGCTCTCGCCTCTATCATGGTGAATGGGGCTCCACGACTGAGTACGGTCTCACGATATCGCTTCATATCCGCAGCGATATCCACAAATCGCCTATCCCGACTCAAAATCGCCTCCATTATTGGAAGTACTTCTGGCATTCTATCCACGTTGGAAAGCCATATATCCATCAGGGATGCAATTGTACCTCGTAAATCAGGTAGTTTATCCAGTATATACACCATCTTGAAACGCTTCCCCTTAACTAAGAGTTCGTCGTGAAATACAATGTCCGTTTCCATTTCCACATTCCTTATTCTTATTATATTACTTACTCTTATTCTCTTATTTTATCCTTATCACCCTGTACTTGTTCCTCATCTCTTTTGTTATGAATCCAAATCCACACCTGTTACCCACAATCTCGATTGCTATAAGCTTATCAGGATTCTTAAGGTTCACCTTCGGCTTACGACCGTATATCTTCTCCAGCAGGTCGTAGAAGTACCCGCCGACCTCTCTTTCCACAGCCTGGCTGGACACCTTATCCTTCATCCCGCGCCTCTCTACACGGAATCCAAAGGTGTCACCAGGGTCAAATTCATCTATATATCGCTCTATCCTCCTCTTTAATGTCTCTATTAAATTATCGGGAGAGACAAAGAACGCATCGTCAATGGGTATTACCCTGCTCAGATGTGCATACTTCTTGCCCTCTGCATCCTCCAGGAACTCCACTATGTCATTCACGTTCCCTATCAATACATCTCTGAATCCAGAGGGTTCAAAATCGCCATCCTCGCTCAGTTCCTCCAGTAACTCCTTCTCCATGTTCCTCTCCGCCACCACCAATACGTTCCAATTCTCCATCATTTCACATCCATAGATTTTTATTCATTGAGATAAAATAAATTTTGTCTTGTGTTGTGGTGTCCTGTCTCAATGAGCAGAGCAGAGCGAGCAAGGGATTATGAAGCTTATGTTGAGCTGTGCAGTGTGGTACAGGAGATGGACGATTTTGTGGATGCGATAGTTGTGGAGGGAGTGCATGATAAGGAGGCGCTGGAGGCGCTGGGTGTGACGAAGGAGATAGCGATGTATTCAGCAGGATTCAGCTATGCGGGTTTCGTGGACTACTTGATGAGCAGATACAGGCGCGTTACGATACTCACGGACTATGACAGAGCGGGAAAGAAGCTGAACCGGCGATTAACGGCAAGTCTGGAGCGCGAGGGTGTGAAAGTGGAGAACCGGTACAGAGAGAGGATAGGTAGGATATTGTGCGTTCGTGGTATCAGGAATATAGAATCAATAACATCACTGACGAAGAGGTTTTAGTTTCTCAAGCATCTCTCTCAGCTCATGGACGCTGAATTGTCCGGGAGCTACAGCCTCGTCTTCTATAAACCCATAAGTCAGGACTGAGCCATATAAAGGTGCTATTACACGCAAATGCCTTCCCCAGTCCCCCATTCCGATAGTGATCAATAGCTGACCCTGACCCTGATTAGCACTCGACACCTGATGTGTTAATTGAAGCAGGTTTAAAGTCTCATGTGGTGTTCCTGGCGTGACAGCGATCTTTGCAATGCTACCGCCTGCGTTATACATGGCATCAATAAGCTCCAGGATATCGGCTGGGGCGGGCATACCGGAGAAATCGTGGAACGATAGAATAACAGGGATATCGTGCTTCTTTGCTTCCTCTATTATCTCGTCTCTGCCATCTGCGAGAAACTCAATGTCAACGGCATCCACCAGCCCGGTTGCCATTATACTGCGGAGAAACTCAATCCGTTCATCTTCGGTGCCTGTGAAAGAGCCGCCCTCTTCCCTTCTCCTGTTCGTTATGATTACAGGCATATTTAAGCTCGTAAGAAACTCCTTCACTTTCTCTATACTCCGCTCTTCAGGCTCTAAAAGGTCTATTCTAAGCTCTATTATCGCTGCACCACTCGCCTCCGCACGTGCTGCCGCATCTATTGAGAGCCGCTTCAGCACTGCTGCTATAACCGGTGCATGAGGATAACCCAGTTCCACATTGCCTATCTTCTTCAACATCCTTAAATAAATATGGTATTGTTATTGTATTACTATTAAGTATCATTGATAGCCGGGGTGTGGTAGAGGTATCCCTTGGGACTGTGGATCCCAAGACCTGGGTTCGAATCCCAGCCCCGGCCTTCGATGAATCCACTTTTTCAATACCTTGTGCAGTTCCTTTACTATTCTTTTGAATAAATATTCTAAATATTTTGAATAAATATTGAACATTTATACAAATAAATTGTAGAATTTCCGAAGATTTAAGAATTGATTTCCGTATATTTGTTAAATTAGTGAAGAGAGGAGGTGAGGAAGGGGTTTGAATTTTAGAGATATGAGAATTGGACAGAAGCTGTTTGCGGGTTTTGCTATTGTGTTACTGCTCACTGCAGCACTGGGAATAGTTGCAATTGTACAGATAAGAGCAATGCACACCCAGACGGGGGTGATGGAGAAAGCGTCAGAGCTGAAAACAGCTATGAATGAAGTCCGACAGCAGGAAAAGAACTATCTCTTACGTGGTGACCCTGACTATATTGACAGGGTCAATAGCGAGCTGGAGCATGTGAAGAAGGCGGCAACAGAGCTTGAATCGCGGGTTACACTCGGAGAGAACAAAGCGAAACTGGAAGAGATCAGGAGTACTATACCAGAGTACGAGAGTGCATTCAAAGAGCTTCAGCAACTGAAGAACGTGGGAGAAGACCAGCTGGCAACCTGCGAAGAGGATGCACATGCAATTGAGGACGCAATTAAAGATTCCTCTGCTGACCCGTTGACCAAAGAAGGATTATTAATGCAGTTGTCAGCCATAAGACGTGCAGAGAAGAATTTTTTGTTGCGTAATGACGACAGCTACGTCTCGGAAGTATTGGCAGGTATAAACAAACTGAAGGCAGATGCAGATACTGTTGATGCTAAAATCAGAACAGCAGCGGATGTGTATCTGAAGGATTTCAATGCCTATGTGAGTACCGCTCATGAGTTGCATAAACTCACAGCAACTGATGGTCCGCTCGTGCAGTCAGCACGGAAGATAGATGCAGCAGGCACTATTGTGCTCGCAAACGCAAAAGAAGCAGCAGAGAAGGCTGCATCAACTGCTAACGCGTTCGTGATAGCCTTTATCATCGCCGCAGTTGCTATCGGCATGGGAGTTGCAATCGCCATTACGCGGTCAATCACCGCCGCGGTGAATGAAGTGATGAGGGTATTGAAGGATTTCGCAGCAGGTAAACTCGGTAGCAGAGCAGAAGAGGCAAAAGCTTCCGGTGAATTACGCGATATGACCGTTACCCTGAACAGGTTCGGTGATACTCTCCAGGGTATCATCGCGGACATGGGTAAAGTAACAGGTAAGATGGCTGCTGGTGATTTGAGTGCAGATTTCACCGCCACAACTCCTGGTGATTTCAATGCGATTCGTGAGAACATCAACCGGGCTAATGCAAGTCTGTCTGACCTGATCAGCGAACTGAAGGGTGCAATAGATAATGTAGCATCAATAAGCAAAGAATCCGCAACATCCATCGAGCAGGTGAATTCTGGTATGCAACAGATAGCATCGGCATCACAACAGATAGCACGGGGCGCACAGGATACTTCAGCTACCCTCAACGAATCGGCAAAGGTGATCAAGGATACGAATGCATTGCTGCAACAGGTACAGTCCCATGCAGAGGAATCGAACAGGTTCGCAGTGGAGAGTGCAGAGAACGCTGAGCAGACGAATGAGATGGCAAAGAAATCAGCAGAGAAGATGCAAGAGATCCATGATTCTATCTCCAATGCGGTAGAAGTGGTAAGGAGCCTTGAGAGTTCAATAGAGCAGATAGGGAAGACAACAGAGATGATTGAGGGTATAGCAGATCAGACGAATCTGCTTGCACTGAACGCAGCGATAGAAGCCGCACGCGCGGGAGAGCACGGACGTGGGTTTGCAGTCGTTGCTGAGGAGGTGCGGGAACTTGCTGAGAACTCGAAGAAGTCAACTGCTGAGATAGATGCGATGATAAAGACCTTGAGGGGTGAGATGGATAAGGTTATGAACGCCATTGAGTTAGTGACAGAGCGTGCTGAAGCAGGTCGGGCTGACCTGGAGAAAGCAGTAGAGAGCGTAGAAAAGACCACGGAGATGATCGAGGACATAAAGAACCGAATGCAGCAGATCACAGAAGGCGCGAAGAGGGGTGCTGGTAGCATTGAAAAGCTATCAAGAGGTGTGGACGAGGTTGCGAGCTCAGCAGAGGAGATTGCATCATCATCAGAAGAGGCATCGTCTGCCGTGGAAGAGCAGACAGCGGCTGTGGAACAGTTCAGTACCGGTGTACAGAAGCTTGCTGAGATCTCTGAACAGGCGGCTGAGGCAATTACAAGTTTCAAATTGAGATAGGTGGGGTGGTAATGATGGTAGGGAAAATGAACCTCAAGATAATAGTAGAAAATACGAAAGAGATGGGAGGAGTTCCAGAGAACAAAAGTTATTATCAGAGCGAGCTTGAACACCTGCTAATGGAGATTCTATTGTCAATAGAGGAGCTGGTTCAAGTATCGCCGGGTCGGAGGATAGAATACATGACGAAGAAGAGAACGAATGGTAAGATCGTTGTGAATATGCAGATAGCGAGCGATGAATTAGAAGAGGAGATGCTTGTAGATGGGGCAGATGAGGTAGATGAAGTAGATGAAGATATGATATACGCCCGATGAAGAATGGGAGGTTAATGATTAGTGATGGTGGTGGACAGTGCCAATCGTGAGTCGGGGAATGAGAAAAGAATGAAAGAAGTAGGGGGAGTAAAAGTAAAAGGTCTGCAACAGCAACTGGTGGTCTTCAAGCTTTGCGGTGAGGATTTCGGGGTTGATATCATGCAAGTACGTGAGATAATAGGTAAAGAGTCAATTATTTCTGTTCCAAATGCTCCCCCGTTCGTTAAGGGTGTAATAAACCTCAGAGGGCAGATAACGACAATTATAGACCTGAAGGAGAAACTGGGACTCGAACTCAATGGTGAAAGCAAAGGTGGAAGTGAAAAAAGTGAAGAACGAGTAATCGTGGTTGAAGATGGTAGCAATACAGTGGGTATATTGGTGGACGCAGTGACAGAGGTGATGTATCTTGCGGAGAGTGAGATAGACGAGGTGCCACCGATGATCAAACAGAACATGGGGGCGGAATATCTTATGGGTGTGGGAAAGCTGCCTGATAGACTCCTCATACTGATAGACCTCAAACGTATACTCAACAGTAGCAGTAATAGTAACAGTAGCAAAGAACGAGAGAGTGAGGAGATGAAAATACTAACATAAATAGGGATAAGGGGGAAAGATGCGATTCCTGTTGCCTGGCGAAACTGATTGGAGAGAAGGGACTCTGGTGCTTGAGAACGGCACTCTATATTTCTCAACCGGCGGGCTGAAGACACATACTCTCACTCTCCGCTGGATATCGAGGATAGGGAAGAGGAGTAAAGGAGATTATTCTATTCCGCTGAGTAGTATAAGGGATGTATTAAGAGAGGATGGTATCCTCAGGATAAAACACACCCGCAAATCGGGGACGGATACGGTGGAGGTGAAACTCACAGGAGAGGAGCAGGTTCTGAACGATGTGGAACGAGAGCTGGTATTGAAGCTCGATGCAGCCCGGTTCAATATCTACTTCACACATGCAGGCGAGGGCGGTGTACTCTCATTAGAGAAGAATATAGAACTGGAGAAAGGACTGCTGAAGATTTCAAACGATGCATTATGGATAATCGGACGCGACAGCCATAAGAGAATCGGATGGGATGAGATAGTGAATGTGGAACAGAAGAAGCGAAGCATCTACAAGGGTACGGAATACAGTGCCATCTCCATTGACTACTTTAATGATAAAGGTAATCAGGTCGTATCCTCCATCGTCATCGCCAGAGGTAACACCATGGACATCCTGAAACGGCGTGTGACTGAATTACTGAATGCGTATAAGATGGATGAGAAGCTTTCCGATGCCGAGAATCAGATACTCACAATGATGTACGCCGGTGCATTAGACCTCAAACCTACAGCATTTGCTGCCACTGCGGAGGCGTTCGGGATGAGTGAATCCGAGCTGAAGAACATTCTGTCGCATTTACGGGAGCTGGATATGGTGGATGCAGAGATGAAGGAACTGACACGAAAGGGCATTAAATATGTAGTTGATCTCTCAAAGGATGGCACCTTTGGTGGTTAGGCTTTAAGGATTAAGGAGGTGATAAAATGGCTAAGATTCTGGTCGTTGACGACGCCGCCTTTATGCGGTTGATGTTAAAGAATATTCTGGAATCAAATGGTCATGAAGTGGTTGGAGAAGCTGCGGACGGTGTGCAATCACTTGCAAAATACGAGCAATTGAAGCCCGACCTTGTGACAATGGATATCGTAATGCCCCAACTCGATGGTATCGAGGCTACAAGAGAGATCATACACAACTATCCTGATGCAAAGATAATCATGTGCACCGCAGTAGGACAGCAGGCGAAAGTGCTGGAAGCGATGAAAGCGGGTGCTAAGGGTTATATAATTAAGCCTTTCCAGGCTCCCAAGGTGGTGGAGGAGATAAACAAGGTGCTGAAAGCATGAAGAGTGTCGGGAATTATAAGAACAAGAACACAGACAGAGGGATAGTGGAGAATAAGGTTATAAGAGTACTTGTGGTTGATGATTCAGCATTCATGCGCATCCTTATCTCCGATATGCTCAATTCAGAGCCCGGGATAGAGGTTGTGGGAGTGGCGAAGGACGGTTTTGAAGCCATAGAGAAGACGAAGAGCCTATCGCCTGATGTAATAACGATGGACATGGAGATGCCCAGAATGAATGGTCTGGAAGCGTTGAAACGGATAATGGAAGAGAAGTTTACACCGGTGGTGATGCTGAGTGGTATCACAGCGAAGAACGCAGATATAACAGTAGAAGCACTGGCTAATGGTGCATTTGATTTCGTCCTGAAGCCTTCGGGAACGCTATCACTGGACATAGATAAGGTAAGAGAAGAGCTGATAGCGAAGATAAAGAGTGCATATAGTGCATACTATTATGATAAGGTTTTCTGGGAGCCGCATGAATATGTGGCAGAACCGGGTATGGCGGAACCGGGAAGAAGGAGCAGGAAGGTGGTCGTCATTGGGGCGTCAACTGGTGGTCCGAAATCACTGGTGGCAATCTTCTCTGCGTTACCTCCTATACCCGCCGGAATACTCGTAGTTCAGCACATGCCCCCTCACTTCACCAGGTCGCTTGCCGAACGATTGGATAAGCACTCGGAGCTGCAAGTCCGAGAAGCGGTGGAGGGTGACGAGATACAGGATGGCAAGGCACTCGTTGCTCCCGGCGATTTCCACATGACTGTGAATAATGATGGCAGGATACACCTGAACAGGGGTCCGCGGGTAAATGCTATCAGACCTTCTGTTGATGTCACCATGAAATCGGTAGCCATGACCTATGGATGCGATTCGCTTGGCGTTTTACTGACTGGCATGGGTAAAGACGGTGCGGAGGGAATGAAG
This sequence comes from Candidatus Methanophagaceae archaeon, assembly GCA_003194435.1. Taxonomy (GTDB): domain Archaea; phylum Halobacteriota; class Syntropharchaeia; order Alkanophagales; family Methanospirareceae; genus G60ANME1. Next base: position 46,468 of record PQXC01000007.1, read on the forward strand.
GCGATAAAAGAACATGGAGGCAAGACAATCGCATGTGATGAACGAACTTCTATCATCTTCGGTATGCCCCGTGAGGCGATAAAACTCGGCTGTGTAGACAGGATTCTGCCTCTGGATGAGATTGCAGCGGCAATAACGGAGGAGGTAGTATGAGCTATGAGCACTGAGACTGATATGGATAGGGATATAGATGTAACGAGATACAGGGATGCATTTCTGGAGGAGACGAAAGAGCACTTACAAACGCTTACAGAATCACTCATCGAACTTGAAAATGCCGATGATGCATTAGAGCAGGAGTTGCTAAACAGGGCTTTTCGCGCTGCACATACCATCAAGGGTATGTCCGCTTCGATGGGGTTCAGGAATATGGAGCAAATGTGCCACTCACTGGAAGATATACTGGATGCACTGAGGAATGGCAACGGGAATGTAACACCTGATGTGATTGATTTATTACTGCGGTACACAACGAAGCTGGAAGAAGCGGTCACCAGAATTGAGGATACCGGGAATGACAATGGTAGTGCAAAGCGAGAAAAGAGAGGGTATGAGATAAGGGTGTTACTGGATAGGGCATGTGAATTCAGAGGTGTGAGAGGTTTCCTTGTATTAAAGAATCTCGAAGAGATTGGAGAGATTATAGAGACTGTACCATCACGTGAGGATATAGAAGATGGCAGGTTTGAATATGAATTCAGGGTTCTTCTCTCTACAGAAGATGGTGAGGAAGCGATAAAGGATGCTCTCAGTGCCATTGCGGAAATAAAGAATGTAGAGATATCAAAGCCAAATTTGAATTTAGAAAAAGAGCAGGGCTTGAAGGCAGGAGGTGATAAAGATAAGAACAAGGCTAAAAATAAGAATAAAGAATCAGGCATGAAGAGTCTCAGAATAAGTACGGACAAGCTGGATAAAGTGGTTAACCTTGTGGGTGAACTGGTGATAAACAAGAGCAGGCTTGCTCAACTGGGCACCGTGTACAAAATAGAGGAGCTGGACAGTACGATGGCAATAGTGGGGAGGACGATAAGTGACCTCCAATACGAGGTTACACAGATGCGGATGATACCTGTGGGATATGTCTTCAATCGTTTTCCAAAGCTTGTTCGAGATCTCTATCGCACATTGGGAAAGGAAATCGAGTTTGTGGTAGAAGGAAAGGAGATAGAACTCGATAAGACCATTCTGGAGGAGATAGCAGACCCCATAGTACACCTGATCAGGAACGCTGTGGACCATGGCATAGAAAGTCCGGAGGAACGCGAGAAGAAAGGGAAGAAGAGAAAGGGCACAATCAAGCTGAAGGCGAAGCGTGAAACTGCACATGTAATAATAAGTGTGGAGGATGACGGCAGAGGTATAGATGTAGCGAAACTGAGAGCCATTGCGGTTGCGAGAGGGCTGATAACAGCCGATGAAGCTGCCAGGCTCAGTGATGAAGAGGCTTTAAATCTCATCTTCATGCCCGGGTTCAGCACTGCGGAATCGACAACGGAGATATCAGGGCGAGGAGTGGGAATGGATGTGGTGAAAGCGAAAGTAGAGATGTTGAATGGTAGCGTGGAGATAAAAACGATGAAGAATGAGGGCACGCGGGTATTATTGAAGCTACCTCTTACCACTGCTATCATTCGTGCATTGATTGTGGAAGTATGTGGCAGGAAATTCGCCATTCCGTTATCAAATGTATGTGAGATCGCAGGCATTACACAGGCGGAGATGAAGAGCGTGACGGGCAAAGAGGTATTAATACTCCGTGACTCCGTTCTACCACTTTTTAGGCTTCATTCACTCTTCGGGCAGAAAATGGACGGAAAACGGCTCGTGGCGGTGGTAGTGGAGAGAGCGGAAGGGCGAATCGGTCTGGTGGTGGATGCAGCATTGGGGCAGCAGGAGATAGTGGTAAAACCGCCAGGCGAGCATTTGCAGAGTGTACTGGGACTTGGTGGCTTCACTATCACAGGAGATGGCAGTGTCATTCCAATACTGGATATATCCTCATTAAGTTTAAGGTCGGATGTGGGGCAATGAGAGAAAGAAGAGATATGCTGGAACTGAGCACTTTTCAACGTGACGCACTGAACGAGCTTGGGAATATAGCATCATGTCATGCTGTGACTGCACTGGCGGAGATGATAGGCGTGACGATAGAGATAGCGGTGCCGAAAGTGGAAGTGGTGGCGATAGAGGAGCTACAGCGCTTGATAGACCAGGATAAGATAGTAGCAGGTATATTGGTGGAGCTTGAAGGAGACTTATCAGGCTATTTGCAGGTACTCTTTCCCGCACGTAGTGCTTTCACGCTTGTTGATATGCTCATGGGCAGAACGAACGGCGATACAAAGAGTATAGAAACAGATATGGAGCGATCAGCATTGATGGAGACGGGTAATATACTGGCATCTTCGTTCTGCAGTGCAATAGCAGACTTCTTCCACACAACGCTCATGCCCACACCTCCATCTTTTGCATTTGATATGATGGGTGCAATGGTGGAGAATGCGATAATCGCAGTTGCACAGATGCAGATGACAGACCAGATAATTCTATTCAGGTGTGACTTTAAAGATGAGAAAGAATTAACGATCCATGGTTATATATTGATGTTTCCGAGTTTTGATGCAGTAAAGAGGATTCTATCAGTGCTTCAAGGGATGGTGGGAGATGGGGATAGAGATAGCGGTGCCGAAAGTGGAAGTGGTGGCGATAGAGGAGCTACAGCGCTTGATAGACCAGGATAAGATAGTAGCGGGTATATTGGTGGAGCTTGAAGGGGACTTATCAGGCTATTTGCAGGTACTCTTTCCCGCACGTAGTGCTTTCACGCTTGTTGATATGCTCATGGGCAGAACGAACGGCGATACAAAGAGTATAGAGACAGATATGGAGCGATCGGCATTGATGGAGACGGGTAATATACTGGCATCTTCGTTCTGCAGTGCAATAGCAGACTTCTTCCACACAACGCTCATGCCCACACCTCCATCTTTTGCATTTGATATGATGGGTGCGATGGTGGAGAATGCGATAATCGCAGTTGCACAGATGCAGATGACAGACCAGATAATTCTATTCAGGTGTGACTTTAAAGATGAGAAAGAATTAACGATCCGTGGTTATATATTGATGTTTCCGAGTTTTGATGCGGTAAAGAGGATTCTATCAGTGCTTCAAGGGATGGTGGGAGATGGGGAAGGATAGTTATTACGTGGGTATAGGTGAGATGAAGGTGACACATAATCCGCATCAGTTGATAATAATGGGGCTCGGGTCCTGCATAGGGCTTGCACTCTATGACCGTAATGCGAAGGTTGGAGGGATGGCACACATAATGCTACCAGAAAGTGCAGGCAGATGTAGATGTAGCACGAAGCGGAGTTGCAAATTTGCAGATAGAGCGGTGCCAATACTGGTAGATGAAATGTTACGACACAATGCAGCTAAGAGCCGAATGGTAGCAAAGCTCGCTGGTGGTGCATCACTTTTCACAACGATGGACACATTACGAATAGGAGAAAAGAACGCGGAAATGGTGAAGGAGAAGCTGAGGCAGGAAGGTATAAAGGTGGTTGCGGAAGATACGGGCGGTAATTACGCACGAACCATCAAGCTTGACACCTGCACGGGGAGATTGAGCGTGAAGACGAAGGATGGGGTACGGGTTATATAATAATCCTCTAATTAAGTCAAATCTAATCTTCTCTTCTTCTGTTTCTGTCTCTGTCTCTGTTTCTGCTCATGCTTCTCACGCATTTTACCGCTATGGTCGCAGCGCCTACGCCATTGTCTATATTTACCACCGCCAATCCGGGCGAGCAGCTCTGTAACATGGATAGAAGCGCAGCAACACCCTTACCACCAAGACCATAGCCAACGGATGTTGGTACCCCTATCACAGGCACATCCACAAGGCTCGCCACCACCGAAGGTAATGCACCATCCATACCAGCAACCACGATTATCACTGCCACATTTGCCTCAATAAAGTGCTCAAGTGGCTCCGACAACCTGTGTATGCCCGCAATGCCCACATCATATGCCTTCAGCACTTCGCAACCGCAAGCCTCAGCAACCATTCTTGCCTCCTCCGCGATCGGGATATCAGCAGTACCAGCCGCGATAAGACCTATTCTGCCAAATTTATGCCTGGAGGACTCATAGTCCGCTTTCTTCACCAGGATCATCTTCGCTAACCCGTTATGGTCAACCACAAAACCTTCTTTTCCTAATCGCGTCGCTATCTCCTCTGCAACATTATCATCCAGCACCCGGCTTATCAATGCGAAACCCTGCTCTCTCGCGAGTGTAATGGCAATTTCAATCACTTCATCACTCCTCTTACCCTCGGCGAGGATTATCTCTGGAATACCAGTTCTGTGTGCTCTATCGGTATCTACTCTGGCAAAGTCCCCTACCGCTCTTATACCTCTCAATTTCAGTGCCCTCGATGCCGCCTCTATGCTTAGCTCACCAGTTGCAACTCGCTTCAGTATCTCCTGCATCACCCTGCCCCTACCCTATTCTCTCAATCTTGTCTTCAAAACCGATACCAATACCACAAGAAGAATAGCTACAAGTGCAAGCAAAGATTCAAATCCCACTGCTCTTGGTGTGGGTGTGGGTGTGGACGGCACTGGTGTCGGGGTTATGGCAGGTGCTGGCACTGGCGTAACTGTGGGTGTGGGTGCAGGTATAACAGTGGGTGTTGAGACGGGTAAAGGCGTGGTTGCACCAGGATAATCAGTAGGGTCGCGCCAGTCCGTTCCCGCGAGTATCTCTGTTATATCTGAGTATCCATCACCATCGGTATCCCTGGGTGCACCACCACCGCCGCCACCGCCTCCTGCACTAATTATCCTCTTTTCTTCCTTCTCCTTCACTCTTATCCTCGTACTCAGGTTGTTATTGCTCTCGTTCGACTCCGCTATTTTATTAGAAGAATCGGCGAACACGCGAATGTTATGCTCTCCTGCTGCATCCGGTTTCCACGTTATATTGATAGTACGATTGGAGAGTGCTGCGACCGAGATATTGCTCCTGGTTTCTATGAGATGATGGTCAACGAAGAACGAGACAGCGAAATCATCTGCATCAATCCAGCCATCATTATTGATGACCGCATGGATTGTAGTACCACTTCCAACAATAGGCTCTTCTGGGATGGATGCGAGCTCAACAGGTCGCAAATCGGGCTTTCCCTCCACTGTTATTGCTATACCCGCTGCGTTATTCGATTCATTTGATTCCCTGATGGCATTCCCGGAGTCCAGAACAACTCTGATGCTATGGTTGCCCGGTGTTGCAACCCAGCTAATGGCAGCAACGCTGGTTGAATTCGCGTTTACCGATAACGTGGTAATACCAATGATAGAACTATCATCAAAGAAAGTGACCGAGAAGTTATTTGCTCCTGCTCCTCCTGTATTATGCACAGTTGCGTTTATCTTTACCTTTATGGACTCAGCTCCTGCTCCTGCTCCTGTCCCTGCCCCTGCTGGTATGAAGGATATATCAGAGGAATTGAGTGTGAGGTCTGGCAGTATCACGGGACCGCCACGAGTGATGATTATCCCATTCTTTATTCCATCTTCGTCACCCACGCCACCATCTATGAGTTCAATTGTCACTAAATTATCACCATCATTATCACCCATGGGTATCTCGAACCATTTATTGGGGGAACTGAATATCCAGAATTGCGAGTTCGCAGGCAGACACAGCGGGAGTTTGATTGTCACCGTTAGGCTATCGCCAGGCGAAAAGCCTGAGATGGTGAAGTTGAAGAGCCCATGCGGGAAGATAAGATCAGATGGTGGTGGAGATTCGCTCATTGCCTGAACAAAGTAGCCCTTATCAATACAGAGGGATATTATCCCGGTGCCGGTGGCATTCTCAAATGTAACTTCCTTATTCTCCAGCAGATATACCCAGCCGTTCTTCTTCATGAACGGATAGTAATCATAATAGTGCGGTATCTTTGTATCACCGATGCCGTCCCCTGATATCGCATGCTTGCCTGTGCCATTGCCATTGTCAATGCCAGTGTAATCAGACCAGTAGTTACCCTCAAGGAGAATAGGATGAGACCAGTAATTCGCATCCCATCTGTCGTCCCGGGCATTGACACCAACACCAGTTCCACTGATAATGAAATTATTGTGATAAATCCTGTTATTCCACGATTGGCTCAGGTAGATACTGTAATTGGTGCTCATATAGATCGTATTATTCACGATATTATCTGTGTTGGTGCAAAGCAAATAGAGCCCGAGGTTGTTTGATTCAATGACATTATTCAGGAGTTCGCAATTGCTGCTGCCCCAGAGCTGGATACCGAATTTGTTTGCACTGATTACATTATCCATAACTTCACAGTTATTGGCGATTTGCACCAGGATACCACAGGCTGTGTTCCCCGCTATGTAATTCCTGACTATTCGCGTGTAAGGGCCCGCACTCACTACGATGCCATTATTATTGCCTGTGATATAGTTGTCAGAGATGTTGGAACGGGCACCGACGATGTATATCCCGGCGGTTCTGAACCTGTGTGCGTATATGTTAGTAGCACCTTTTATCGTAAAGCCCACTATATCCACATCATCTGCAGCAACATAGAATACATGTTCGTAATCACGTGCTGCCTGAACAATTGTACTTCCGTATCCACTCTCAGACCGGATTGTCAAATTCGCCACGTTCACAACCACATTCTCGGTATATGTACCCGGCTTAACAATAATGGTATCACCCGGAGAAGCCTTATTAATCGCATCCTGTATATCAGCAAAATCAGCGTTTCCATTACCATCACCATCACTAACATCAACATACCAGATCCTGCCCCCGCTTCCATTCAGTACTGCTTCTCCACCTGTTACTGAGCATGTTACATCCACAGCGCTTTCGCTTTCATTATCGCTTATCGCTTTCGCTTCATTAAAGAGATAAGGGCATGATATACTGCTGCTGTTTGCATCGGGATCGGGTATAGTAAGCCACACAGGTAAGTCATAAGTATTATTACTATTAGCATTAGGTGCTGCGGTTGATGTCAGTACAGGTACAGAAATAAACATAAGTACAAGCAACAGCACCATTACCATACATATTTCACTCTTCATTGCTCTTCCTCACTTTCGCTATGATTTAATAGAATGTCGGGGATATAAAAGATATGTTTTTTATCCTGAAGAGATATATAAGAAGGCATTAAAATGTTCGATATCCTGCGTTCTGGATTGAAGAAAGCATCTGAGCTGGGTGCTCGTGCGGAGATTTATGGTGAGCGTGGCGATATTCTGAGCATCGAGCTCGAGCGAGGGAAAGTGAAGAAGGTGAAGCATGTCAAAAGCACCGGTATCGGTGTACGAGTGCTGATATCAAAGAAAATAGGATTCTCATATACCACCAGATTGGGTGATGCGGAGATAGAAGAATGTGTGGTGCATGCAGTGAAGCAGGCGCGAATATCAGAGGAGGACCCTTATTTGCGAGGGTTCCCTGGTATACAGCAGCACTACAGGAGCCCGGAGAAAACTTTCGACCCTGAAATAGTTGAGCTCCTTGCTGGCAATGTCGAAGATGCAATTGGATACAGTATGGAGATGCTGAGCGGGATGGAAGATTATAATAGGAAGGAGCGAATAACAATAACGATGCCCGAAGGCAGCTTCGCAGCCGCGCACGACGAGACATATATCGTGAATTCCGAGGGTGTGGAAATCAGCGATACAGGCACGTATGTATCGGCGGGATTAACAGTTGTGGCAGGTGATGGTGCTGGTGAGGAGTGCTCAGGTAGCGAAGGTAAGGTGAGCAGGGTACTGAAAGACATGGATTTCCGGTGGCTTGGTAGTGAAGCTGTGAGGATTGCGGTAGAGAGTCTCGGGGGTAGTCGTGTGGAGACGAAGGAGCTACCTGTTGTACTATCGCCACGGGCATTGCAGAGCCTTATGGGTTATACCCTGATTCCTGAATTGAGTGCAGAGCATGTACAGCGTAAAGAATCACCGTATTATGGTAAAAAGGGTACAGAAATAGCTTCTGAGAGCCTCTCTATTATTGATGATGGCACAATGCCAATGGGCGTGAACAGCAGGAGGATGGATGGAGAGGGTGTGCCTTCACAGTCCACAACACTGGTAGAGAATGGGGTATTGAGGAATTTCATGTATGATTTTTATACCGCGTGCAAGGAAGGTGAAGGGGTAGCAAGTACAGGTAATGCAATAAGGAGCTATGATAATTTACCGGTTCCCGGGGCTACCAATTTCATTATAAATGCGAGTGACGAAGTCACAGCCTCTAAGGATGAGATACTGGCTGATATTCGTGAGGGGCTGTTTATACAGGATGTGATAGGTGCGCATACGGCATCACGTGCATCCGGCGATTTCTCGGTCGTTGCGCAAAACGCATGGGGCATCAAGAATGGTGAACTATCGCCCGTTAAGCAGGTAATGCTCGTGGGTAATATGCAGGACCTACTGCGAGGAGTGGAATTGCTGGCTACGGACACGAGACAGATTTATAACGTTGTATCGCCATCCATTAAGGTCTCTAAGTTGCAGGTGGTATCATGAGACCCTCCTTGTGTTTTAGATGTTGTAATTTAAATACTTTTGGTTTTGTAATGGTGTATAACGGATGGCGGATAAAAGAAGTTGCCGAAGGCAATTTGGGCGAAGTGTAGCGAAGCCTTTTATCCGCTGTTATATGACCCAACACCAGAGGAGAAGAGGAAGATGCAGGCTCGATGCCGGGCGTACGTGAAGCAGATGACGCACTGTCGCCAGTGTCGCGCAGATGCTATCGGCAGACTGGGTAAGGATATCCAGCAGCAGTTCTTTGCACGCCATGCCCAAACTTAATCTAAAGCCTAAATCTAAACCTAAACCTAAACTCAAACTCTTTGGCATCTCCGCAAGTCCCCGTATAGCAGCAACCGATTGGATAGTCAGGACAGGTCTGGGATATGCTATGGATAACTGGAGTGCAGAGACACGATATTTCTCGGTTCATGGCAAGAAACTCAATTTCTGTATCCATTGCGATCACTGTATAAAAGAAGGCGAGTGTATCCATAACGATGCGATGAACGAGGTGTATTCAGGATTTGAGTGGGCAGATGCAATCCTGATTGGAACACCAGTATATCAGGGTACACTAAGTGGACAGGCAAAAGTTATCATGGACCGCATGAGAGCGTTTGTAGCGAGGAAACCACATGCACTGCGTGGCAAGCTGGGGGCAGTAGTTGCTGATGGCGGTGACCGTATAGGAGGACAAGAGCTCGCTATCAGGTCAATACATGATTTCTATCTGATAAATGAGATGATACCGGTAGGAGGAGGAGCTTTTGGCGCGAACCTCGGTGCAACCTTCTGGTCAAAGGATAAAGGTGCAGATGGGGTAAGAGCGGATGAAGAGGGTTTGAAAAGCCTTTACAGAACTATTGATAGACTCGTAGAGGTTTATCTTTTAATAAAGTTAAAGAGGCATTAATAGCGATGGAGAAGGATACGAATACGAATACCATGATCGCATGGTGCATAACAGGTTCCGGTGACCGTATAGAGGAATGTGTGGATTTCATGAAGGAACTGAGGAGGAAATACAATCTCGATGTTCATGTTTATATCTCTAAGGAGGGTGCAACGGTATTGAAGTTCTACAAGCTCTTTAAAGCGGTAAAAGACGAGTTCTCACGGGTGAGCGTAGAAAAAGGACCAAATGCACCTTTCTTAGCAGGACGAATACAGCTTGGCAGGTATGATTTCGTCCTGATTGCACCCGCTACTGCGAATACCGTAGCAAAAATCGCTCATGGCATCGCAGACACGCTCGTCACCAACGCCGCGGCACAAGCGATGAAGGTGGATGTGCCTGTTTATATCTTCCCGGTGGACCAGAAGGAGGGGGTGATAATAACAAAATTACCCGATGGACGCAGCCTCAAGTTGAGGATACGGAAGGAAGATGTGGCGAATGTGGATAAGCTACGGCGAATGCGTGGTATTACAGTTCTTAGTGAAGTGCAGGAGATAGAAGAAGTGTTGAAATAAGTCGTTATCCAATTTTTGCCAAACTCCCACAATTTTATATGTTCCTACATACAAACAACAATCATGATAACGAAACTGAGTATAAAGAATTTCCGGGGAATAGGAGAAGGAGAGCTGGAATTAGCTCCACTGACAATCCTCTTAGGAGGCAATAATTCCGGGAAGTCAACAATTCTTGAAGCTCTATTCTTAGCTCCTAATCCTTTTCGTAGCGTTCCTTATGTGATTGGCGGCTATAAGTCAGCAGTAGGAGTCATCCACGCAATGCATGAAACCCTCAACAGTCAGGGCTATGCATTCTTGCTCTATAATTATACGGCAAATCAGGCTGAAATTGAATGTAAGGTAGATGGAGAGGACTATGTGCTTCTATTCGATAAAAAAGACTCGGATATCTCTGTGTACACAAAAAAGCGAGGAGAAGAGGATTATATTGGCGGGATGGATATGTTGTCTATGTCTTTTACTAGAGGGAAGAACCAAAAACGCTCATAGATAATACGCTCTTAATAAGCTCGAAATTGGTAAAGAGCGGTTATCAATACTTAGAGAGAAATTGGGCTTCTATTATAAATTTGGGAATCTGCAAAAAAGTTGCTGAGGACGTTTCCGGGCTTGTTTATGACAATTACAGGGATATAACAATCGAACCTTTCCTTGGTGGTAAGCTGGCAATTTATGGATTCTTAAAAGATGGGCGGAGGATACGACTTGGTGACCTTGGTGAAGGCGTCCAGAATTACATAATTGCGCGGATTCTTTACGAATTAGAGAACCCGAAGGTCTTACTCTGGGATGACATCGAGGCGCATCTCAATCCGAGGATGCTGCTGAATATTGCTGGATGGTTTTTTGATATAGTTGAAGATGATAATCAAGTCATAATTACGACGCATAGTTTGGAGGCTGTGAGAACAATAGCGGGTATAAACGAAGAAAAAGCGGTGATTTATCTTACCTCGCTGGAAAAGGGCGCTCTAAAAACTAAGAAGCTCACGTTAAAGGAGATAGAGGAGTTTAGCGAAGCTGGAATTGATGTAAGGGTTGCAGAGCCATTATTACTATGAAACTCTATCCGTTAGAACCGAGCAGCAGATTAGCGACGAATATTGCCCGAATATCGAAGAAGACCAGGATGGATGTTCTTATTAAAGGCGTGAATATAGCCGATTTAGATTGTCTTGTGGTCATCGGTGATGGAACTCCAGATGATATTGCTTTCAGCATAATTGCTTTTCATTTAAATGGAAATGGCCGGGATAGTCAAACCTGAAAAGGAGAAAAGGTATGCTTGTATTGATTTAATCCTAACATACCTGAAGGGAAACATTCGAAAAATCCTGATTTTAATGGATGAAGAAGATGCCCCATTAGATAGGATTTATGAAAAGATCCAACGGGGCGTGGAAAAGCTTGCAACTGGTGAAGTAGAGTGAGAATTTACACAGGTAAATATGGTGGCAAGGATTTTGTGTTGATACTCGTTATAAACGGTCTTGACGATATCCGCACTGGCAAGCACAACATAGAAGACCATTTACTGAAAGCTGCCGACGAAATGCTTTCAATAGATATTGGGGATTTTGAGAATTCCAAAGCGGCTTGGAAATCCATCAACCATAATCTACAGTTAGAAATTTTTAATGCATTAAAGAATAATAGAGAAATGGTGAAGAGAGTATTTCCGCAGCAGGTTCAAGGCTGTGGGTATTTGATAGGAGCCCATCCAAAAATTGGTAATAGATGAGGATACGGAAGGAAGATGTGAATCCTCTGCTTTCAACCCTTCCCTTATCAATATCTCCACCGGTTTCGTCCCCATGAACTCAGGGAATAGATACAGTGTGCGGTCCCCAAATCCAAGAGCATTAAGGACCATGGCAACAACTGCCTCGCCACAGGTCACTTTCTGGCGTGAATCCACACCAACGATCCCATTGATTTCGTCTGCCAAGCCGATTTCTTGCACACCATGGCTACTATGCCAAGGTGGTCAAGGCTTTTTACTGCTATAATCGAGTAGGGTGAGTAGATTCACTGGCATAGGTATCCATATGAAATAACGCTTATTTAAAATTATGTATAGAGCACTATAAAATAAAATTCTGAGGTAATTTATATCAAGATGTGCGGAATATAGTTACCGGCACTATCTTTATTCTAACTCCGTCTGCCTCTTTCTACTCGTACTCAAAAAGCTACCCCTTAAATTGCTAACACGTTTTATCAGAAAAGAGAGTTCTAAATAGTTCAAAGCATTCCTTATTGTCTTCTTATGCCGTCCCAAATCGCGTGAAAGAGACTCAATATTCAAAATAATGCCTGGATTTTTGAATAAGCTGTCTGCCAAAATTTTGATGATTTCAAAATCCTCTATCCTGAAAGTCTCCGGTATATCCCGGTAAATTATTCGCTCTGCGATGAGTTCTCTTACATATTCCCGCGCTTTATTCTCTACCATATCTATGGTTTCTGGAAAGCCCTTGTACATAAACTCTCCGAGCCTTATCTCAAGCTTTCGCTTGTATATCTCGAATTCTGCCTGCTCAGGTATTTTCTTACCCCGGAATTTAAGAAATTCCTTAAAGCTTAACGGAGGGAGATAGTGAAATCTTGCCCGCCCCGCTAAGCTTTCCCTGCTCCTCCGCATTAAATTTAGCGAAGATCAGCTTTACTCTTGGATTCAAGTCGTATAGAACTTTAACCTTATTTTCCCAGTCTTCTAACTTGTGTATCTCATCGAAGAAAAGAAAAACATGCTTCTCCCTTATTTTATCGTGTAATATCTTCGCTTCATACTCGGTAATTATCCTGTTCAGGTCTTTTCTCTCGATATCAAAGGAGTAGTAAAAAATCCGCCTCGTATCTATTCCGTTATTCAGCAGATAAGCGATAAGCTGGTGCATGAGCACCGTTTTTCCTACTCTTCTCAAACCAATAATTATCTCGATAAATCGCGCTTCTAAGCTTTCCTTAAGCGTTGTAAAAAGGTCGCGCTTCTTCATTGACGCAGTATCCCTATCTATTGCTCCGGTTTCCCACCACGGGTTAAAATCAACGATTTCCATAATTATATGAAATATATGAGATATGATAGTGTCCTAATATTTAACTTTTTAGGATACTACTATGCCCTTATAATTAAAATCATAATCATTATTCGCTCGTGGAGTATGAGGTTCGTGCATAACCCTTCCCTATGATGGGAGGCTGAGAGAAGAGATTTGTAAAATATAAGGATAAATCTGTAAATCTGTACATATTCACAGAACTGTACAAAGAGAAGACCAAAGAGCAGTTTTATAAGTTGGTGTTTATCCTAAGATAGATTAGTTAAACCATGCGTAGAGAGATAGCCATCACTTTGATTTTAATTGTGATTGTGGTTGCGATAGCGTGCTGTGGCTGTATAACAAACACAAACACAAACACAAACACAAACACGAACCAGGGAAGCGGAGGCGAAGGTAGCAGAATAGCGACGAAGATGAAGATAAAGATAGGCGCGCTGCCCAACGAGGCGACATTGCCATACTACGTCGCCGCTCAGGAAGGAATCTTCACCAATCATGGACTGGATGTTGAGATAATACCCTTCCAGAGTGCCATGGAGCGTGACAGTGCACTGATAGCAGGTGAGATAGATGGAGGAGGAAACGACCCTGTGAGTGTCGCTCTGATGCGGAACGCAGGCTATGATCTCAAAATTGTCTCGCTTGGACTACAGGCAACACCGGATAAGATGCGATTCGCTATCCTCGCCTCTCCAGCCTCTAATATAAGCTCAGTTGCAGATTTAAACGGTAAAAAGATAGCAATCTCCAGGAATACAATCATAGACTACATAACCGATACCTTAGTGGGAGATACAGCGGTGAAGGTGAAGAAGGTGGAAGTGAAGAAGATGCCGCTACGAATGCAGATGCTGCTGAGTAATGAGATAGACGCTGCTACTCTTCCCGAGCCATTAGCGAGCTATGCGCTATATAAGGGCGCCAAACTCGTTATCTCCGATTCCATGCTGAATCAAACTATATCTCCAGGTGTAATAATATTCAGAGCGGATTTTTTAAATAAGAATCCTGAAGCTGTACATGAGTTCTTAGCTGCATACGGTGAGGCGGTGAACCGAATAAATGCGAATCCCGATAAATATCGGGCACTGCTTGTAGAGAAGACGCACATTCCGCCAGAGATAGCCTCGAACTATACGATAGCGACCTACCTCCAGCCACAGGCATACCCAAAGACTGACTTCGATACGGTCATTCACTGGCTACGAGCTAAGAATTTACTCCATAGAACCGTCTCGTATGAGGATACTATCTGGCGTGGCGAATGAAGCATTGAGCATTGCATGCCCTCTGTATGTATCCTCAAACACCTCCACAAATCCTCTATATCTGTACATATTCACGAAACTATATAAAGAGAAGACTAAAGAGCAGTCTTATAAACTGGTGTTCACCCTAAGATAGATTAGTTAAACCATGCGTAGAGGGATAGCCATCATTCTGATTTTAATTGCGATTGCAGTTGCGATAGCGTGCTGTGGCTGTATAAGAAAGCCTCAGGGAGGCGAAGGCGGCATAGCAGCAACGAAGATTAAGATAGGCGTGATGCCCGACGAGGCGACATTGCCATACTACGTCGCCGCTCAGGAAGGAATCTTCACCAATCACGGGCTGAACGTTGAGATAATACCCTTCCAGAGTGCTATGGAGCGTGACAGTGCACTGATAGCGGGTGAGATAGATGGAGCGGAGAACGACCCTGTGGGTGTCGCTCTGATGCGAAACGCGGGCTATGACCTCAAAATTGTCTCAATTGAGTTACAGGAAACACCATCTAAGATGCGGTTCGCTATCATCGCCTCCCCAGCATCTAATATAAGCTCAGTTGCAGATTTAAACGGCAAAAAGATAGCAATCTCCAGGAACACAATCATAGAATACATAACCGATACCTTAGTGGGAGATACAGCGGTGGAGTTGAAGAAGGTGGAAGTGAAGAAAGTCCCGCTGCGAATGCAGATGCTGCTGAGTAATGAGATAGACGCTGCTACTCTTCCCGAGCCATTAGCGAGCTATGCGCTATATAAGGGCGCCAGACTCGTTATCTCCGATTCCATGCTGAATCGAACGATATCCCAAACTGTGATAGTATTCAGAGCAGATTTTTTAAATAATAATTCAGAAGCTGTAAATGAGTTCTTGACAGCATATGGTGAGGCGGTGAAGCGAATAAATGCGAATCCCGAGAAATATCGGGCACTGCTCGTGGAGAAGACGCACATCCCGCCTGAGATAGCTTCGAACTATACGATAGCGACCTACCTCCAGCCGCAGGTATACCCAGAGACCGACTTCGATACAGTCATTCACTGGCTACGAGCTAAGAATTTACTCCATAGAACCGTCTCGTATGAGGACACTATCTGGCGCGGCGAATGATTCTATGATTGAAGCAAGGAATCTGAGTATGGTATATCCCGATGGCACAGAAGCACTGCGTGACCTCAATCTTGTGATACATAGAGGTGCGAGCTGCTCCATCATCGGTCCTTCTGGCTGCGGCAAGACCACGCTCCTGTTCATCCTCGCGGGGCTTCTGAAGCCGACGAAGGGGCAGGTACTGCTCGATGCACGCGAGATAGTCTCACCCACAAGAGGAGTGGCACTTATACTCCAGGATTACGGGCTATTCCCATGGAAGACGGTCTATGAGAACGTCGCTCTGGGTCTAAAGCTGCAAGGTGTGCGTAAGAGAGAGCGGAGAGCGATAGTGATGTCACTCCTAAAAGAGCTCGGTCTGAGCGAATTTGCAAATCACTATCCAAAACAGCTATCAGGCGGGATGCAACAGCGAGTGGGATTTGCAAGGGCACTGGCTTTAAAGCCCGAGATACTGCTGATGGATGAGCCTCTATCTTCGCTCGATGCCCTGACAAGGGAGACGTTACAGAATTTCCTGCTCGCGCTATGGAAGAATAACGGGATGACCATGGTACTGGTAACACACAGCATAGAGGAGGCGGTATTCCTCGGCAGGGAGATAATCGTTCTATCGCGCAGACCGGGTCATGTGGTGAAGATAGTGGAGAACTTTAATGCGGGCGACGAGAATTATAGAAGCAAGGAGGCTTTCTTCGCTAAATGCCGCGAGGTAAGGATGAGCATAGAACATGGAGCTATATAATCGCCGGGTTGCTATTACTCATAGTCTGGCATCTCGCATCACTTATACTGGACTCGCCCGCACTGCCAGCACCGCTAACGGTATTCTATGCGCTTATAGACCGTATGAGGACAGATTTATACCTTCATCTCCTCATCAGTGCACTCAGAGTTATCTATGGCATTGCACTTGCAGGCTCGCTCGCCGTGCCTCTCGGGCTTTCCACCTATAATAACCGCTTTGATAGAATCATTGCCCCTATTGTTTACCTCCTGTATCCGATACCGCATATCGTGTTTCTCCCCCTTATCATTCTCCTCTTTGGTATCGGTGACCTCTCCAAGATAATCCTGATAGCAATTATAGTCTTCTTTCAGATTCTCGTGACCACACGTGATGAGGCACGCAATATAAGCTCGAACTACATATTCTCAATGCTATCCCTGGGTGCAACCCCCATGGATATATACAGGCATGTGATTCTTCCCGCATGTCTGCCCGCGATACTCACCGCAATGCGAATAAGTGTGGGCACCGCAATTGCAGTGCTGTTCTTCGTTGAGTCTTTTGCAACCCAGCGGGGACTTGGCTATCTGATCATGTATTCATGGAGCATGATGGATTATCCAGCTTTATACGCCTCGATAGTAGCTATGGCGCTGCTTGGATTCTCTTTATATCTAATTCTGGAGTGTGTGGAGAGGAAGCTCTGTGCATGGGTGTATTTATAGTAGTTTATAGTAGTTACAGCGCCATAGCTACGACACCGTCACCTGCATATTGCATATACAATTTGCTCCACCATGTTACCGCCAGAGGTTGAATGATCACCACAGACAGAATGATGCTTATCACCTGCCCAATGATGTGAGGCATGAACCCCAGTAAGAACCCTGTAAATGCTCCTATTCCAATCACAATAAGCCAGAGCAGGAACACATCAAGTTTATGCGCTTTGAATAGCTTTAAGCTCTCACCCACACCTGCTATGGCATTGCGACCGCCGATAACAACTGCGTATGGTACAAGTGCGAATATAATGCTTACAATCATGATATAAGATAACGCTATGAGCATGAGCAGCAGTGCAACCCGTGAACTCATCTCTGGCACCGGAATCAAGAATGCAATACCGAAAGCTAAAGTGGCAATAAGAGCTACTATGATCTCCGCGAATAGCAACTGTATAAAGTTCCTGCTTCCATATCTTAGCATATCAGAGATGCTGGTCCTGCCACGTTTCGTGGCTTCTTTCACCATGCCTATCGCACCAGCCGTGAAATATGCATTTATCAATAATCCCAGAGCTATGATGATACCGAGCAGAGTGATAATAACGTGGAGACTATGCATGAATTGAGATTTGAGCTGCGGGATGAGCTCAGCCGGGACTTCTTCACCAAAGTGATAAAGATAAATCAAAGAGGGACCACCGGTCACCAGTATGCCCGCACCAACCACGATAACAATCATTATAGCCGTGAGTACAGAACTGAGTATAAAAGGCACAGCGATATTCAAATTTTTACTCCAGGTCCCAAAGCCTTCCTTTAATATATTACTGAGCTCTCTCTTACTTTTACTCTTATCCCTACTCTTATTCATCATGCTTATTGATTATTGGACTGGATTTGGACTTGGACACTGGAACCTGGACTGGAACCAGCAGAAATTCAGGGATATAAAAATGATATGATAATAAAATGGCTATACAATCATTGTAGCTGCCGATGCTATCGCGGAGAATCGCTCTACCGCCTCCCTCGCCACCGGTCCCCTTATCTCCGAACCCTTTGGCGTGCCCTTGTCATCCACAATAATCGCGGCGTTGTCCTCAAACTTCACTCTTAGCCCGGATGGACGTCTGTATTCTTTCCTCTGCCTTATTATCACTGCCTTCAATATCTGCTTCTTTATTTCTGGTCTGCCCTTCTTCACCGCTATCACCACCATATCCCCCACGCCTGCCTTCGGATATCTGTTCTTTACACCCCGGTAGCCCTTTACCGCTATTATCTGCAACACCTTTGCACCGGTATTATCCACGCAATCCAACCGAGCGCCTGCAGGTAGCGCCTTCGTTATCTTCGCTCTTACTCCCTTCATTATCCTTCACTAACATAAATAATTCCACTTCATAAATAATATTCTTTCCTCGTCATGACTTTGTAAAGCATGGACTATGGACAACTTGGTAGAAGAAGCAGGGCTGCGAGAAGGTATATCTGAGGTGATTGCTACCACACAGCCACTTTCTGGCACACCCAATGCAGCACCTGTTGGAATTCTCAGTCGAGGCAGTGAATACAGGGTGAGACTTTACAGGGGTTCAAAAACACTATCAAACGTGAGAGAAACGATGCGTTTAGCTGCGAATGTAACCCGTGATCCGATGTTCTTCGTGCGAACCCTCTTCGGAAATCTGAGTCCCGGCGATTTTTCACTCTTTCATGGCTTCCCTGTACTGAAAGAAGCGAATTCGTGGGTACTATTCAGGTGCCGCCTGGTATATGAAGGAACAGATTCTCTACTATTCCTGTTATCCCCTCTCGCCGTTGCAATAATTCGAGCGCGTATATACGCGATAAACAGGGGACTTAATGCAGTTATAGAGGCAGCAATCCTCGCATCCAGATACAATATCATGAAAAGCAATAGAGAGAGGGAGCAGATGATGAGGAAGATGGGCGATTATGCAGAGATCGTGGAGAGATGCGGCGGGCGAAGGGAGAAGGAAGCGATACGGCTCCTGATTGATGAGTTACAAAAGAGAGCAAATCAAAATCGAATGGTCTCCAAGAACTTATCCATGCTGTTGTAGACCACATTCCCCACCACTATGACATCAGCGTATTGCTTCATCTCCTTTGCCTTCTCTTTTGTATCTATCCCACCGCCATAGAATATAGATGCCTTACATCTCTTGCTTAGCTCCCTGACCAGCTCAGGGTCACCATAGGTACCACTATATTCTATATACACAATGGGCAGATGGAGATATTTCTCTGCATAGAGTGCGTATGCAACGACATCATCAGCACTGAGGTCTGTCTGCGCCCTTGTGAGTTTAGCAACTGCCGAGTCGGGGTTCAATACGATGTATGCCTCCGGTATCACCTTATCCCATACAATCGCACCACTCTTTATCCATTCCACGTGCTTACCCACTATCCATCTCGAGTCCATAGCATTAAGAACCAGTGGCACGAAGACATAATCTACGCCCTCATACACGACCGCTTCGGGCGTTACGGGCTCCAGAATCTTCGGGATTCCATAATCTCTCAGGAGTGATATAAGCATGGTGGTGTTTTCAGGGGTGATATTCTGCGTGCCTGAGACCATTATAGCATCGGTGCCACTGCTCACAATCATATCCAGTTCCCGCTTATTGATAGGTTTATCTGGGTCAAGCTTCGTGATATGACTCCAATTTCGCCATGGCACATTATCATTATCAGACATTGTGCATTGTTAGGTGTTAGGTTAGCAATCAATGCGAACGGGGGATAAGCCCTGTCCTGACTAAAATACGCTACCCGTCACTGCTTCAGGTAGTATCTTCAGCAGGTAGCCCTCATATAGCGATTTCTTCATCTCGCATATATCCAATAATTTCCTCTTCCCTATCTCTATCTGCCGCACCTTATCCTCCTCTCCGGGTTCTAACTTCACACGCAACCCATCGAGATGTATGATGGTGGAGAACTCCTCACCGAGCTTTGGCGGGATAGTCATATCTATCAGCTCCTTTACGAAGAGTGGCGAAGTAGCCAGTGGGTCCTCTTCTATCTCCTGCCTCCTGACATCAAGCTCAACTCGCAGCCCTTCCGCCATCTGCTCCAGCTTCTCTATCTCATGCTTTCGCTTCATTCTCTCTGTTCTCCTCCCTATGCCACCTACATAATGCGGTATGTCCATCTCAGGAGGACCCCCAACGATGATATAAGGCACCTCTAAACCCTCACATAGCTTCGCCTTCTCCTCTATGCACTCCTTGAAATTGCCAAATATAAATACCGCGGCATCACATTCCTCTATTATCTTCTTCTCCTCTACTTTTATCTGCGCTATTCTCTTACCTACGCCTCGCGCCAGACCCATCATATTGGTGATGGCGCCTTTCCGCCTTAAAAATTCCGCAATATCACACATCGGGTCAACGGCGTGATGTCTACCAAGAGAAGGAGCCACGAGCATTATCTCCGCACCTGCAAGTGGTAAATCCACTAACTTCCCTCCTACCTCCTTCACCTTACCCTTTATTACCGGCTCTTCCTCCGCCGGAAACGCCAGATGCAACATCGTCTCTGTCTGCATCACCATCTCTTGAAGTATGAACCCGCCTATATCCTGTACCAGCTCCTTCAACTCATTGAACTTATACACACCACCGGAGAACATCATTATCTTATACATCTCACGCCCCTCCCTCGTTTAGTTTTAATTCTTTTTTCAGTTTACTCACCATCTCTTCCGCCTTCCTCTTCCATTCATCAGTTATCGGATTCTCTGATGCGATGATGGTTAGCCTGCCCTGACCCTGGGATTGTGCCGGAATGGGATATCGAACACGAGCACCTTCGGGTAATATCCTATCCACCGCATCCAGTATCCTCGTATTCAGGTCTTCACGTGGATCGTAAACCACCATCTTCATCAACTCCTGCATCTCTTCTGTACTCAAATCTACACTTATCTCCAGTCTGCTCAACTGTTTCACTCGCTCACCGAACTTATCCCAGAGCAATGCGAGCAATTTAGGCACGTACCTCTCGTTCGTCACTTTTAATCTCTTATCACCCCTGATTGTCATATCATTCACGGTAACAGGACTTGGCACCCTGCCAACCTTGACGGAGATGATGAAGACGTGCTCCGCTGGATTGCAATACATATATACATCGTCCACATTACTGTGTAACCCTATATCCCTGAACACATTCTGACAGATCTTGCTGTAGCTCGCATTGGCAAATTCATCCCCTCCCTCTACTCTCACTTCCATCGCGTATCATCATTAAATTATCACCCTATATATTTCTTTTTTGCTTTTTTACTCGTTCACCAAGTATGCAGCCACCGCCCTGGATACCACCTATTGGATTTGATGGCGTTCCAAATTGGTGCATACACCTGCCAAGTACCGCTGCGCCGCGTGCCAGTGCGTCATCTGCGAATATCACCTCGTTCTCCATATTCCTCTCAAACAGGTCACTTAACTTGTGGAGCACCAATTCAGGTTTACGCCCGGTAATACCTGCGCGTCCGGTGATGCCTATCTTCGTGTTTGGCAGTAATAACCCCTCATCCTTCGCTATCCCCACCAGCCGCTCAGTGATACTTGCCGAGACCTCATCAATAACGTGATGGACATAGTGTATGCCAGCATCCTTTGCTATCTCCTCGCCTACTTGCCCTATCCTGGGCAGATCAGACATGTTATCACCGGCATCAACGCCGATCAATGTGACACCGTTTCTCCTCGCTGCTGCTACATTCACCGGTGAGCCACCGAATCTTGTCCCGGACTTAACCTTCTCTATCCTCAGATGGCTCAATACCTCCTCTGCATACGCTTTTACCACTTCTTTTTTCACTCTGCCTCTCCCTCGCTCCTGTCTCGGGAAATCGAGTACCGATGGGTACTTCTCACTCACTATTTTAGAGACCAATGCATCAGGAATAGCACCTGCGAGTCCACAGAAACTGCCTATCACCTTCGAGTACGGCAACTGGTCATTGGTTATACGACCTGCGAGAGTGGTACCGAAATCGAGTGAGAGAACAGGATTGCGGTAATCAACATCAAGCCACTTAGCAGCCTCTTTTAAACCCGCAGTTACAAGTTCGCCCTCCATCTCATTTGCTACCAGCGATTCCCCGGCAGGTGCTTCGTTACCGGTTACGGCACCGTCGAAATATGTCCTGTCCATTCTGGAATACTTCCTGAGTTCAGCCGGGATATCATCAATGGTCATTGGTGAGATCATCTTCCGTGGTGGCACACCGGCAAGCATGCAGCCCTTAGCCAGTGCCTGTATCACTCCCTGCATCTCTTCGACCGTGGAGAAACCCGCAGTTACACCAGAGGAGCGAACCACGAAATGCAAATCCGGAACTGTTATCCCTGCGGCTGCTGCACAGTCCTGTAACGTCTTCTTCACCAGCTCTGCTATAGAATCAACCGAGAGCTCGACCATGGTTATCGTATGGCAAAATGCACCCTCACGCGATAGAGCTTCCCTGGTCATCCTGACAGCCTTATCCAGTATATACGTCTTACCGCTCTTCAGGTCAGTAGCACTTATAATAGATTTGGTAGTGCTGTTTCCGAGTTCGACACTTGCCACGATGAAGATGGGTCGCAAAGTGAGGTTGCCTCTGGAGAGCCGTAGTATAAAGAAGAGGTCGCTGTAACTGATTCTTTTGGTATGCAGTATCCTGGGATGGTATCTCCTCCTGAATAAATGCATTATTGCTCCTGCTCCTATACAGAATCACATATTATATACCTGCTCCTGTATAAATATAAGGGTAGGGCTTGGGCTCCGGCTCTTTCCTTGTTATCTCGTAGGGATATAAACATGTAAAAATAGAAAAGTTTTTATAAAGTAGTAATTCTTACCATCTCTTATGGAACCAATAGTGATGGTGTTTGCATGGACGATGGTAGTGATAGTGCTGGCGTTCATTGCTTGCTTGTTCGAGGATTTAGAGTCAGACGAGGGTTCACAGAGCAATCCGAACTCGCAGGTTCAGTTAGCGCCGGAGATGGGTTACATACACCGATACTACAACAAGGCGATATCAGGCGAAGGACTCTCATATGCACTTGCCTGTACTATTGCGGGCACTGTTGCGTGGGCGATGCTCTCAAAGGGTATAACACCAGTAATAGCGATACCATTTGGTGCGGGTATAGGCTCTCTTGTACACATGATTCGTGCTACAATACCGCATCTGGGCAGAGAATCAGCGCATAAGCGATTTGAGCAGCCGATATACCTCGATGTCTTATTCGGACATCTCGTTCCCATCGCCACACACAATTTCATGGCTGTGGTCTGTATTACGGCGATAGCATACATACAGAGCCCTTCAGGTCCTTTAGCAGCTATTACTGGATTGCCAGTAGCGGCAAACAATCCGTTCCCGCTTCCACTGTTATGCTTTATATGGGGTATCACAGTAGGTGCAATAGGGTCATCAACCGGGGATATTCACTATGGCACGGAACGATTGTTTCAGGACAGACCGTTTGGAGAAGGGCGTCGCGTTGTTTACCACGGGCAGATATGTAGATACGCAGATTGCGGCATAAGAACCTCAAAAGATGTGGTTGCATTCTGTGCGAAGTACGGTGGACCGGCAACAGGGTTGACTTTTGGGCTGATTGTCCTCTTCGAGAACTGGCGAACATTGATAGGTATGATGGCGGGTGGTTTAACAGGAGCAAGCTTGAATCCTGGAGTGGCTGCGGGCGTGGGCATTGTAATTGGGCTGATAATCGGGGCTGTTCTGATAGTGGGCAATCTCTATCTGGTGAAATGGGCGAGGAAGAAATTTGGACCGTTTGTAGGAGAGTGAAGAGATGAATAATAAGGAAAGAATAAAGAATGTAGGAGGTAGGGAATAGAAAATGGACCCGATAATTCTGGTATTGATATTGGTGAGTGCGATAATAGGTGGAATACTGGCGTCTCTCGGCGTGCATCTGCTACCGGTTGGAGGTGCACCAGCGGCAATGGCAACTGCTACTGGTGTAGCTACCGGGTGTGTGATGCTCATGACCGGTTCGGCTGTTACAGGCTTGTTCACAGCGTCAGCAGTAGCGAGTTTCTGGGAGTTTGAACATGCGAATATTGCGCTTGTGGCTCTCTCGGGTGGTGTCGGTGCGATGCTAATGATAGGCTGGACGATGCTAATCGCAAATCTCCTGTACGTCTTCGGTGCAGGTATTGTTCCCGTATCAGGCAGAGTAGCAGTAGATCCAATAACGAAGGAATCACAGACCGAATACAAGACACCGAGGACTGATGGACATGGAATGCCAAATGTGAGTTACATATCAGGTATGATAGGCGGCTTTGTGGGAGGATTCGGCGGCGCATTGATATACGTTACACTGGAGAACTTTGCGCATTTTTCGCCTGCTACCGCGGGTATCGTTGCAATCGGGATATTCATAGCCAATGCAATTCTCGCGGCATACAATATCGGTGGTACGATAGAAGGATTCCATGACCCCAAGTTCAAGGAGCGGATAGCAGTGGGGCTTTTTGCCGCTTTCGTCGTGTCTCTACTCTGTGGTATCCTTGTAGTCGTTGCTGTTGAGATATTCCCAAGTTTGGGCTTAGGAGGTGCGTTGTAATGGGAGAAGAGGAGAAAGCGGAGGAGAAGCCGGAGGAGAAGGAGAAGTTCACATTGCACTTCCCTAACGAGAACAACCTCGCTATCATAGCGGTTATCGCTGGTGTGATAGTATCAATTTTACCCGTGCTTCCGGCGTTCGTAAAAGGTATCGGTGCTATACTGGTAATACTATGGGGTGCAGATTCAGTGCGAAAGACAGCCAGATACGGACTTGGAACCGGTG
Source organism: Candidatus Methanophagaceae archaeon (assembly GCA_003194435.1). Taxonomy (GTDB): domain Archaea; phylum Halobacteriota; class Syntropharchaeia; order Alkanophagales; family Methanospirareceae; genus G60ANME1. The sequence continues at coordinate 71,314 of PQXC01000007.1, forward strand.
TACCCTCTATTGGTGTGCTCGCAATGGGTTATGGGATAGTTGGTGGCGTAACTGGCATAGTCATCGGCTCTGTGCCCGCTTTAGGCGGTGGTGGCATCGTGGAACCAGGAGTATTAGTGGGCGTGGCGGCTGTCGGTGTTGTCGGCTACATCTCCGGTATATTAGCAAACAATGAGAAGTTCATAGGCATGAAGATACCGGGTCTGGAGCGAGGCATGGCGGAACTGGGGATGGCGGGTGCGCTGGCAGTGATAATAGAGTCTTCAATGATTGCGGGCACATGGAATGCCGCGGTAGTAATACCAGAGATAATAGAGAACGGACTTATAGCATTGATATTCATCCTTGCGGCATTCGGCATGCTTCAGCCTTACAACTCCTGTCTCGGTGCAGATGAGAGACGAGGACGAACACTACTCGTATCGGTAGAGATTGGTGGGTTGAACTGCATTATTCTCGGTGTCTTAGCATCATTAATCCAGGGCATGGCACAGGGAGTGCCACTGATTGCACTCGGAGCAATTACATGGGTACTGTTCTACTCTGCATACGTGAGAGCATGTCTGAATGAGGCGCATTCTGTGGTAGGAACAGGGTTGATAAAGACAATGAGGTGATAAAGAGGGAATGATAACAATAAATGATAAATTTGGTGTTGTACTGGACCCAAGCACACTTAGAGTGGGAGAAGCTGTACCTGGCTTTTATAAAGTCAGTCTGGCACCGATAGAAGAGCAGCTGGACATCTTAGAGGATGCTGTGGATGATCTCTTTAATATCCTCTCGCCAACAACCAGTTATTCAATGGCACAACCAAATCGTGAAGGAACTACAAACGTTGCAGGATTCATTACGATGGTGACCATCGGGCTGATCTTCGGGCTACTGTCAGTGGGAATTCTGCTGTATGGTATAGGGGTGATATAATAATGGCGGAGAAGAAGAAACCGGCAGATGGATGGCCTCTTGCAAGTGGAGATTACGTCGTGGGTAATCCAGAGAATCCAGTAGCAGTCAGCTCTTCTGGTGGGCATTTCAAAGATGCGGATGCGCAGGCACTGCTTGATGCTGGCGCTTCTATTGTAGGTTCATGCAAGACAGAAAACATAGGGCTGGAGAAGCAAATCGCGAATATCGTGGGTAATCCGAACATAAGGTTCTATATAGTTGCAGGACCTGAGGTCCCGGGACATATCTGCGCGGGTTCAATGAAGAAACTGCATGAGAAGGGTGTAGACCCGGAATCTCACAAGATAATAGACGCGCCAGGGGCAATTCCATTCATTGAGAACGTGCCACATGAAGCGGTTGAACGGTTCAGGCAGCAGGTGGAACTGATTGATATGATAGGTGTGGAGGATGTAGCGCAGATAAAAGCGAAGGTAGAGGAATGTGTTGCTCGAGACCCCGGAGCTTTCCCGGCAGACCCGATGGTTGTAAAGATAGCGGAGGAGGAAGCGGAAGAGGCAGCGGAATTGGAAATACCACTGGCGAATCCTGCTATGCCATTTATGGGAGTGATCGCGCCAGCGGTGGAGTCCATAAGATACAAGTCGCAGATGCTCGCACGGGACTATAAGCTCTCGATGGCAATTTCTAAGAATTCGCTCATAGGCATAATCACAGGTTTGATAATGGCTCTGATTGTCTCGTTACCTTTTATATACTGGGCGGGGGTGATATAATATAAAATGGCGCAGAAAGTAGAGCAGCAGACACCTGAGACTGCGGTGCTGACAGCGAAGATAGAGGATTTGAAGAAGTTCATCACCATAATAGGGAAGGATTCGCGATTTGCAGCGGGTCTCTGGGTAGGATTCGTAAAGGGTGTTGCAATCGGTATATTCGTGAGTTTGCTGCTCGTGGGCTTCAAGTACATGTTGCTGAGAGGAGGTTTATAAGAAATGGCGGTAGAGGAAGAAGAAGCGGAGAGGAATGACAACAATGGTGAGGAGAAGGAGACTCCAGTACCTGTTGCAATTACACCACCAGAGCATACGAAACTGCTGGACAGGCTGAACACGATGGACGAGCGAGTGGAGTTCGTTGCTGGCGAATTGGCACTGAAACAGGGTGAGAAGGTAGGTTTCGCCATTGGTATCCTGTATGGATTGCTGATAGGAATATTTGTGTACATAATATTCCTTATATGATAGAAGAAGATAGGAGGATAAGAGAAAGAAGATGTTTGTATTTGACAGGAAGCAGGACATATATGAGATAGCAGGAGTAAAAGTAGGTGGACAGCCAGGAGAAACTGCAACAGTTTTAGCGGGTACGATATTCTATGCGAAGCACGACATCGTTGAGGATGCAGATAAGGGGATATTTGACAAGAAGAAGGCGGAAGAAGCGATAAACAAGCAGGATGAGATGGCTGACATAACAGGAAATCCCGCAATAATACAGATATTCTCGGAATCGGAAGAAGCGATGAAGAAGGAGATAGAGTTCTGTGCCGAGGTAAGCGATGCTCCGTTCCTGATTGATTCCACGGTAGCGGAGGCGAAGATGGCGGGTGCAAAGTACTGTGATGAGGTGGGGCTGGCAGATAGGGCAGTTTACAACTCGATTAACATGTCAATCACAGACGAAGAATACGAGGTGATAAAGAATGCAAAGCTGGAATCTGCGATTCTGCTTGCATTCAATCCAAAGGATGTAACCGTAGCTGGTAGAGCGGACTTACTGGAAACGGGAGCCGGGACCATCAAGATTGGTGGTGTTGAGAAGGGCATACTGCAGATAGGCAAGGAATGCGGGATAACGAAGCCGATAATTGACCCGGCTACATTGCCCATAGGTGCCGGTGCTGGTTCCACATGCGCTTGCGCACTCGTATTCAAGTCGAGATATGGAATACCGTGTGGGTTGGGCATACACAATGCACCTTCGGCATGGACGTGGATAAAGAAATACCGTAAAGAGCATTCTGAGCATCCGAAGAAGGGTGTGTGGATCGGACCAGGCGCTGAGGCGTTCAAGATGTGCGATATCGGTTCTAATGTCATACCCGCGCTATTAGCCAACGATCTCATCATGTACGGACCAATAGAGCATGCTCCAACGGTGTTCCCACTCATCGGAATGATAGACATGATAGTGGGCGAGGCGGCACAGGTGGAGCACGAGATACAACTGCAAGAACCACACCCATATCTGAAGATGTCGGGATAAAAATAAAAAAACAAATTTTTTATTTTTTCTTTTTCTTTTTATTTTATTCATTCTCCGGGCAGCAAATTGATAAGGGTCGCTATTTGTGAAAGCCCTCTACGTGAAGAACCCAGGGGCTATTGATAAGGATACAAGCCTATCTGCCTTGCCAGTTGAAACTGCTTCACTCATTTTAAATGTAAGAATCCATTTATATAACATGAAAGAATCCGGGAGGAGCAATTCTATGGATGAAGTAATAGAGAGAATAAGCACTTTAGAGGGGAGAGTAAGTGAGCACGACCGGATATTTGATATGATAAGGGAAGAGATAAGGGGATTACGGGAATACATTGACGGGAGGATAGATGATACGAACGCGAGGATAGACGACTTGAGGTTGGACATGAACGGGAGGATAGACGATACGAACAAGAAAATAGACGACCTGAAGTCGGATATGAACGGGAGGATAGACGATACGAACAAGAAAATAGACGACCTGAAGTCGGACATGAACGGGAGGATAGACGATACGAACAAGAAAATAGACGACCTGAAGTCGGACATGAACGGGAGGATAGACGATACGAACAAGAAAATAGACGACCTGAAGTCGGACATGAACGGGAGGATAGATGATACGAACAAGAAAATAGACGACCTGAAGTCGGACATGAACGGGAGGATAGATGATACGAACACGAGGATAGACGACCTGAGGCTGGACATGAACGGGAGGATAGACGGGATAAATAAGCGGATAGACGAGACGAATAGGAGGATAGATGAGACAAATAAGAGAATAGACGATACAAACAGGAAGATAGAAGAAATGGACATAAGGCTAAACAGAAGGATAGATTCAAACTTCAAGTGGATGCTCGGTATTCAGATTGCAATGTGGATAACAATAATAAGTGCAATTCTTTTGCATTAAAAGCCGTTATTTTAAAAATAAAGGGCGTTTAGATAGATATAATAACTATAAAAATAAAATGCATCTGAAGGCACTTGTCTCGCAGCATCAGCATATATTTCGAGAGAAAGTGACCCGGATGTTCGCAGAAAAGCATAAAATGAGCATAGAGGATGTGGTTGCGAGGTACAGTGATGTGATAGAGCGGTATGTGCGAGAGAAATACAGGGGTGTTGAACGCGCGGTCTCCACTATCCTGAGCTATCACCGCCCTGTTGTGTTGAGTATAATACGAGACCCATGCGATGCGAATATATGCAGGATATGCGAACGAGACAAGCCGAATATAGAACGTCTGCGGCAACTGTATGGAGACCGAATAGCATTTTATGTGCTCTTTGATAGCCTACCCGAAGCCGCTATATACCACATCATACATCAGGGTAAAGGCGAGAAACTGCTGCCCCTGAGCGCTATCATCAACAGCAATGGCGAGGTGATAAAATACTGGTCTGGCAGACCCGTCACGGTTGATGAATACCGTGAATATCTTGACCCGATAGTATGATTATGAATAGGGATATAAAGATAAAAGATAGAGGGTGAGATGTCGAGATGTCACAGTTCAGAAGGGAAGCGCAAAGACCGGATTTCGTGCGATTGGAAGAGGAGATACTGGCGCTGTGGGACCGTGAGAAGACATTTGAACGTAGCGTAGAGCAGAGGAGAGGGCGTGAGAGGTTCGTATTCATTGAGGGACCGCCGACGGCAAATGGGTTACCACACCCCGGGCATATCCTCACGCGGGTGGTGAAAGACCTCATACTGCGATACAAGACGATGCGGGGCTTTTATGCACCCCGGAGAGCGGGCTGGGACACTCACGGTCTGCCGGTGGAGATTGAGGTGGAGAAGGAACTGGGACTAAATACAAAAGGAGAGATTGAGAAGTTCGGGATTGAGAGGTTTAATCAGAGATGTCGTGACTCGGTATTCCGATATGAGAAGGAATGGGTGAATGCAACGAGGCGTGTGGGATTCTGGATAGATATGGATTCCCCATACATCACTTTCAAGAATACGTATATAGAATCGGTATGGTGGTCGTTGAAGGAGATATGGAAACGGGGATTGCTTTATAAAGGTTATAAAGTCGTTCCTTTCTGCCCCAGATGCGAGACCACGTTGAGCAGTCATGAAGTGGCACAGGGTTATCGTGATGTGGAAGACCCCTCTATCTATGTGAAGTTCAGAATGAAGAGCCAGAGCGAGAGCCATGCCTCTCCTGTTTATCTCTTAGCATGGACCACCACTCCATGGACGCTGATTGGTAATATCGCACTCGCGGTACATCCGCAGTATACGTATGTGAAGGTGAGAGTGAAGGAGGGAGAGGGTGATGATAAAGAGAGTATTCTGATACTGGCAGAAGCGCGTCTGGACGATGTTCTGGGCAGCCAGCATGAACATGAGCATGAATATGAGATATTAGAGCGATTCAAAGGAGAAGCTCTCGCAGATACAGAATATGAGCCGCTATTTGAATATGCAAAGATAACAGGTGGAGACTCACATAAAGTGGTCACTGCCGATTTCGTATCACTTGAGGAGGGTACCGGTATCGTCCATATAGCACCCGCATTTGGTGAAGTGGATTACGAAGTCTGCCGTAAGCATAATCTGGGCTTTACACAGCCTGTGGATACCAAAGGGCGGTTCAAAGAAGAAGTAACGCCACTGGCGGGGGTATTCGTGAAGGATGCCGATGATACAATAATAAAGTGGCTGAAGGAGCGTGAGGTTCTATTCAAGGAAGCGAGATATCTGCACTCGTATCCCTTCTGCTGGCGCTGTGGCTCTCCCCTTCTTTATTATGCACGTGAATCATGGTTCATTGCAATGAGCGCACTGCGTGATAATTTGATTGCGAATAATGAGAAGATAAGATGGTATCCGTCGCATTTGAAATATGGGCGGTTTGGTAACTTTTTGGAGAATATAGAGGATTGGGCACTGAGCAGGGAGCGGTTCTGGGGCACACCTCTCAATATCTGGGTTTGCAGTTCCTGTGGTGCTGAGCACTGTGTAGGGAGCATAAAAGAGCTAAGAGAACGAGCGGAGGGACCTGTTCCCGATGACCTGCACCGTCCCTACATAGATGCGGTGGAACTCCGCTGCGAGAACTGCGGCGGTAAGATGAAGCGAGTGAAAGAGGTGATTGATTGCTGGTATGACTCCGGTTCCGCACCATTTGCACAATGGCACTATCCATTTGAGGATGGTAATGGTAATGGTAAATTCAGGGAGAATTACCCGGCTGATTTTATTACAGAGGCGATAGACCAGACCCGTGGCTGGTTTTACTCGCTACTGGCGGTATCAACTGCGATATTTGATGAGCCCCCGTATCTGAATGTGCTATCTCTGGGGCATATCCTGGATGAAAAAGGTGTGAAGATGAGTAAGAGCAGGGGTAATGTCGTGGATATAAACACTATATTCAATAAGGAAGGTGCAGATGCACTGAGGTGGTATTTCTTCACTGCGGGACCGCCCTATGAAGATATCAGGTTCTCAGAACGAGACATAGTGGAGAGGAACAAGAAATTCATGAATACATTCTGGAACTCCTACTTCTTCTTCATCACTTATGCCACGATAGATAAGTTCAGTCCACGTGCTAAAGCGATACCGGTGGAGAATAGAGCCCCTATTGATAGATGGATATTATCACGGTTGAACAGCGTGAACAAGGAAGTGATAGCGGCAATAGAGAGCTTTGATATCCATGTTGCAGCGCGTAAGCTGGAAGATTTCGTCGTCAATGACCTCAGTAACTGGTACATAAGGAGGTCAAGGAGACGATTCTGGGTGCCTGAGGCTAATATTGACAAGGATTGCGCTTATCTAACCCTGTATGAAGTACTGGTGAAGTTATGTAAATTACTGGCGCCGTTTGTGCCGTTCATCACCGAGTATATCTACCAGAATCTGGTGAGGGGGTGTGACCCGGAACAGCCGGATAGTGTGCACCTGTGCGATTATCCCGCTCCTGTTGAGTCGCAGATAGACATAGAGCTGGAAGAGTCAATGCTTATGGTCATCAAGCTGGTAGAAGCGGGCAGACGAGCGAGGTCGGAGGCGGGGCTAAAGATAAGACAGCCCCTGAAGGATGTTGTTATCGTTTGTGGTGAAGCGGAAGCTGGTAAGTGTGAGAAGGTGCGTCAGCTCAATCTCAGTGAGATATTGAGGGATGAGTTGAATGTTCATGAGGTGAAATTCGCTACATCTGCACCTGCGGCTGGAATCGGGTATAAATATAAACAGGTGAGTGTGGACGGAGCAGCCCTCTTCCTGAATACGCAACTGGATAAGGAGCTCAGGGATGAAGGTCTGGTGCGAGATATAGTGAGGCGTGTGCAGGGTATGCGAAAAGAGCTTGAGCTGGAATACACAGCGGAGATAAGGATAATGTATGAAGCAGCGGAGGAGGTAGAAGAGGCGATAGAGAAGTTCGCAAGTTACATCTGTGCAGAGACTCTTGCCGTTGAGATAAGCCGTGTGAGGGAAAGGGAGAGCGAGAGAGGGGGTGAAAGAGGCGAGGAGCGAATATATGGCAAGAACTGGAAGATAGCGGGTAAGGATATCTATCTCGCAATAGAGCCGCTTAACTGAATGGACATCACCTCAAATCCACCATCTCCGATACCTCAGGTCCTGTTGAGATCAATTTCACCGGCACCCGCGTATCATGCTCCACCTTTGCAACGAAATTCTTCACCTCTTTACTCAGCTCGCTGTAGTTCTTCGCACCACGACATGAAGGGTCTAATTTGTCCACACCGCTCAATGCCACCATTGTCGCTCCGTTTATCATTGCAGAATAAGCAGCCATCTTCGCATCCCATGTGCCTATTCGCCTCTTTCGTCCTGTAACGGTGCCATATTCCTCGATATGCAGTTCGGCGGCTTCTTTATCCTCCATCTGGGTCGTAAAAGGACCCTCACCCACACGCGTTGGAAATGTCTTGAATACAACCACAACGTCGTCCACACGCGTTGGACCAATGCCCACATCTGCTGCCATCTGTGATGCAGTTGTGTCCTTAGAAGTGACGAACGGATAAGTGCCGTAGAGCAGTGAGATGCCAAAGCCCTGCGTTCCCTCTACCAGCACACGCCCGCCCCTGTCCAAGGTCTCATTTATCTCGAGCGGGACGTCACAGAGGAACTCCTTCAGCTCCTGGTTGTCCTTCGCCTGCTTCGCTTTCCGTAATGCGCGGTCGGCATTTGCGGGTCCACAGCCCGTGCCAGTTGTCCCTATCTTATCCTTCAATTCCGCATCTCCTCTATCCTGCTCTATATGCTTCGCCTCTATTATCCCGCATCGCCAGTCCACACCTACTCGCCCTTTAAGTCCGAACGACGTCACCTCCTGCGTGAGCACTCGTGGGTCAACCAGAACGCCGGCGCCAATAAGAAGCCGTGCGGACTCGTGTACAAAGCCTGAAGGTACCATCCGCAGTGCATACCTCTTACCCGCGACTTCAACGGTGTGCCCGGCGTTGGGACCCACACCTCCACGGGCTACCACCTCAGGTTTATCATGACGCGCCAGGTATGCAATGATCTTTCCTTTACCCTCGTCACCAAAAAATCCCCCTACTACTATTATTGAAGGCATGTGCATCAATTGAAATAGAGGATGCTATGCTATAATAAATATAAGACGGGTTTATAAACGGAGACGTATGTGTCCCAAAAACTTTCTTTAGAAAAGAAAGTTTAATCAAAGAAACAGGATTATTTTTTATTTTTGCGGAGCAATAGCATAAGCATTTATCTGTTTTCAAGTATTCCTCTCTTAGAAGATGTTTATACATATACAGATATTGCTATAAAGTTTAACCATTAGATAACAAAATTATCCAGGGTAAAGTTTATGTTAGACGCTAATCCGTGCATAAAAGAGGCTTTGTTGTACGAGCAGCTCGAATCCAATAAAGTGAGATGCGAAAACTGTGAGAAGTTATGCAAAATAGCCGCAGGCAAGTTGGGATTCTGTAAAACACGGATGAATATTGACGGAAAACTCTACTCCCTGGAATATGGCGATATCTCCTCCATAAGTGCTAATCCGATAGAGAAGAAACCTTTTTTCCATTTCTTCCCGGGCAGCAAGGCATTGACAGTAGGGAGTTACTCATGCAATTTCTCCTGCCCCTGGTGCCAGAACTGGGAGATTAGCAAATCCGTTCCGAATCCTACGAGATGTAATTATATTTCGCCCGAGGAACTCGTGCGAATGGTGAAAGAAAGGGGGTGCCAGGGGACTTCTATATCATTTAACGAACCTACTTTGCTTCTCGAATACTCGCTTGATGTTTTTGAACTTGCGAAGAAGGAAGGCTACTATAACACATACGTGACGAACGGCTACATGAGTGCTGAAGCGCTAAGGATGCTGGTGGAGCACGGGTTAGACGCGATGAATGTGGATGTAAAGGGGTGTGAAGAAGCGGTGAGGGAATATTGTGGTGCCGACGTGGAGCTCGTATGGCGAAATATAAAGGAAGCGAAGAGAAAGGGGGTTCATATTGAGATTACAACGCTCATTATACCGGGTGTGAACGATGATGAAGAATGTTTGGAGAGCATAGCTTCGAGAATCAGGAAAGACACCGGGGAAGACACACCATGGCATGTAACGCAGTATTATCCGGCGTATAGAGCGCTTGAATTTGGACTCTATGAAAGAAGAACACCTGTTGAAATACTGGAACGGGCATGGGAAATAGGGAAGGAAGAGGGTTTGAATTATGTTTACCTCGGCAATGTCCCCGGTCATCCTTATGAGAATACCTATTGTCCACGTTGTGGTGCGCTGTTAATCAAGCGTTATGGATTTGACGTGGTTAGTTACCGCATAACGGCAGAGAATAAATGCCCTGAGTGCGGAAAGGCTGTTGCAGTAAAAACTCGCATGCGCAAACCTGTGGTATCTGGAAAAAGTGCGAATAGAGCATAATTTGGTATGCACAGCTCATAATCCGAAGGCAATATGGGCTAAGAGGGCAAGAGAAGTGGCTCTGTCCTGGGTAAGATTGGGGATTTAATTGCCAAGGATTTCGTGCAATGCTTAACTCTCTCTAAGTCTATCTATTTAGAAGAGGCAGAGGCGTGGGGGCACCTCCGTAGTGAAGAGATTAATGTAAATAATAAAGTAGTGTAGTAAATTATTAAAAGGGTATTGGTTTTTGAGATTAGGAAATTATTTATATAGAAGTGAATATATAATTTTCTATACGGTTGAGATTGACTTGAAGTAAGAAGTAAGGAGGTGATAGGAATTGGGGAAGATAAAATTGGCAATTGCAGGCGTTGGGAACTGCGCAAGTTCTCTCGTCCAGGGTATTGAGTATTATAAGCACGTGGATCCGAAGAACTGCGTTGGATTGATGCACTATGAGGTCAATGGCTACAAACCAGGTGACATAGAGGTCGTTGCTGCTTTTGATGTGGATAAGAGGAAAGTGGGTAAGGACCTGAGTGAAGCGGTATTTGCCGAGCCAAACTGCACTGCCGTCTTCTCCAGTGTACCGTATTCCGGAGTGGAGGTGAAAATGGGACCGGTGCTGGACGGTGTTGCGCCGCACATGCACAAATATCCCATGGATAGGACTTTTGTCGTTGCAGATGCTGAGCCATGCGATGTGGTGAAGGAGTTGAGAGATAGTGGAGCAGAGATTCTCGTGAATTATATGCCCGTTGGCTCGGAACAGGCAACGAGGTTCTATGCAAATGCAGCACTGGAAGCGGGAGTAGCATTCGTGAACTGCATGCCGGTCTTCATTGCTTCTGACCCCGAGTGGGGTAGACGATTTGAGGAGCGGAATTTGCCTGTGGTCGGTGACGATGTGAAATCCCAGATTGGTGCCACGATTGTGCATCGGACACTTGCAAAGCTCTTTTCCGACCGTGGCTGCAAATTAGAGCGGACATACCAGATCAATACCGGTGGGAATACCGATTTCTTGAACATGCTGAATCGTGAGCGGTTAAAATCCAAGCGGATATCAAAGACAGAAGCGGTTCAATCGGTTCTCGCAGAACCACTGATGCCCGATGATATCCACATAGGACCCTCCGATTACGTACCATGGCAGCGAGATAACAAGATATGTTTCCTGCGAATGGAGGGGCGAATCTTCGGCGATATTCCCATAGACCTTGAACTCAGACTCTCAGTTGAGGACTCGCCGAACAGCGGTGGATGTGCAATAGATGCGATACGTGTATGCAAGCTCGCACTGGATCGTGGAATATCTGGACCTCTTACAGAGATTTCTGCATATACGATGAAGCATCCGCCAATACAGTATCCAGACGAAGAGGCGAGAGAACTCCTGGAACGGTTTATAAAGGGGGAAACGACAGGCAAGAGCGGCGATGAACTCTGAACCTGAACCTACCTCCCCCTTAGTTTTTTATTCTTATCTCCTATTTTTGTCTGCTTCTGTCAGTTCTTGCCTCGCTAATCTACCCAGGAATACCACGAGGTCCATTATCTCAAATTTATAATTTGACTCTGACCCCTGCTCATGCTCATGCTTCAGGCAATTAAAATGCGATAGGCATTTTGGGCATGTGGTTATCAGGATGTCCACATCCTTTGCTTCAGCTTCCGCCAGTCTCAAAACCCTCAACGCTTTAGCCGTGTCGTTGCAGTTCATCATCCCGCTAACACCGCAGCATAGAGCGCTGTCCCTTGTATGTGCCAGTTCCACCAGTTTCGCTCCTGAGTTCTTTATAGCTTTACGCGGCTCCTCATAGAGCTTATAGCGCTTCAACGCACAGGGGTCATGATAAGCGACCTTAATGGCGTGGTTATGAACACGTTCGGCATCGGGAAAGTGCAATCGCTCACTTAACAACTCCGCGATGTGTATCACCTCCACACCCTCCAGTTTATAATACCGCCTGAACATGAGGTAGCCCTCCGCACAACTCACTATCAGCTTCTTTATGCCCAGTTCCTTTATCTTCCGCTCATTGTAAGACACCAATTGTTGAAAGACCTTGAGGTTGCCCTGAAAAAGCACATCATGCCCGCAACATTTCAAATCCAGTAGTTTGGGCTTTATCCCTATCCTGTTCAGCAGCATGAGTGCATAATCGCCTATCTCGTGAAAGTTCACACCGACATCCATGAACAGATCGAGGTAATCCAGACAGCCCGGGAAATAGCCATATTCACTGTTATCATCGGTCTCTCCTTTAAAATCCACCGGTACACCCTTATCAAAGCGAGTCATGAAATATGCTATCTGTGATAGTACCCTGTGTGCTACTAAATCTTCACTCACTGGCTCATGCTCATTAGACCTTAATTCCATTATTAACGAAGGGAAATCTACACCCTGGGGGCACACATTATAGCAGTTCTCACAGATAAGGCACTGCCAGCGCCAGCGCATAATATCATCATCAATTCCACGTGTTGCAAGCTCATAGAGGATATCACGCGGGTTGAACTTCGATACGCGCCTCAAGGGGCACGAGCCTGTGCACTCACCACACTGATAACAAATTCGCGCTATGCGCAACAGCTCCTCAGGAATGAATACCATTACCCATAAAACTCAACTCGATTAACTTCTATAAATATACATACTAATTTAATCGCTCTTCACTGGTTTGCTTCGATGCTGGGTCATGGTGCAACTCCAGCTCTGCGGGTGTGTTTATGTTCGTAAAAGTCTCTAAGTCCGGGTCTATCTCCCTTATCTTCTCCACCGGCAGGAGATAGACATCCAGCTGTGCCAGTAGATTTGACAGCCTTCTATCACCCTCTACCACCGCATTCTTTATTGCAGATAGTGTTGACTCTCTTCGATAGACAGCATGTAAAGGCTCCAGCATTCCATTCTCCCAGCATGGCACCACTGCATCATACCGTGAACGTGAAGCTGCGATTATGTCAAACAGGAATTCCACAACCTCTGGATTTATAAACGGCATATCGCAGCCGATAATGAGGCACCAATAACAGGAAGTGTGTTCTAAAGCAGCAAGGAAGCCAGAAAGTGGTCCAAAATCATTTATATAGTCAAATACAATACTAAAATCCCCGGTCGTTCTATTCCTTATCTCTTCGCCCTGTTTCCTGTCCCTTGCCGCCACAATCACTTCGTCTGCCGCTACCTCTGCTACTCTATCAATTGTATGCTGTAATAGAGGCAGATCGTTCAAAGTGGAGAGGCATTTATCATAAGAATAAGATTGGAATCTCTGACTTTCCCCTCCCGCAAGGATAACTATACCTCGCCCGCATCTCTTATCCTTATCTTCCATTATATTTAAATACTGTGACGGTTAGTTTATTATTCGTAGGGTGTTGTGATATGCAAATACGAGATATAGTATTCTCGTTAATAATGGTGTTATCTGGTTTCGTACTGGTCTATAAGCTGGTCTACAAGTACAGCCCAAGAGACCCTGTGATTGTCCTGTCAACTGTACTACTGATAGGAATGATAGCAGCAATGCTCTTAAGTCTTAACGAGCGACTAAGGAAGTTTGAAGTTGAACTGAAAGAGCAAGAACGCTCTTTACGCATAAGTATGCACTCGGTGGAGGAAGAGGTGAAGGACAAAGTAGGAGATGCAGTGAAGAAACTGGGGGAGGTGAACGAGGAGCTGCTTAGAAGGGGATATCGGTAAGTATGTGGAAAGAGGTGGTGGAAAAATTCAGTGGTCTGCCATCGCAGAGGAAGGTTGTGGAATTATTACTTGAGATGGGATTTCAGGTGACTCCTGCGGGGAGGATAACATCAGCCGGTATTGAGATACCACGAACGCAGATAGCGAAGAAGGTCGGGGTGGACAGAAGGGTAGTGGACAAGACGGTAAGGAGGATACAGAAAGATTCGGAGCTGCAGAAGATATTTGCGAATATGCGTTCCATCGCCTTCCTCGCTGATGTTGCACCGCTACTCGGACTCAGTGTCATCATCATTCATCCAAGGGATGCGAGAGAGAAGGGGATACTCGGAGCGGTCGCCACTGTAATGGCGAAGCGGGGTATATCTATACGGCAGGCGGTCAGCGATGACCCTTATCTGGTAGATGACCCAAAACTTACAATTATCACGGATAAGAAGATACCGGGCTGGGTAATAGATGAGATAGGGCAGATAGAGAGTGTGAAGGGTGTACAGATCCATCAATGAGACGGGGTGAGAGAAGAAGAGATGAAATTCGGTATAGTACCGGAAGAGGAGATTCTGGAAGGTAAGACAACAGACGTATATTTCCTCAGGGCTGAGGAGGTTTTGAGAGCAAAGGGCGTGAATCCGAAGGTTGTTGCTGAGGTCACCACCACGAAAGAGGGTTGGGCGGTACTGGCGGGTCTGGAAGATGTAGCGCATTTACTGGAAGGTAAAGAAGTGGATGTGTATGCGATGCCGGAAGGCACGATCTTCTTCCCTTACGAGCCCGTTTTGCAGATTGAAGGTCCTTATCTGGAGTTTGCACGCTATGAAACACCTCTTCTTGGCTTCCTCTGTCATGAGTCAGGGATAGCGACGAAGGCAGCGCGAATAAAGCGTCTCGCAGGCGAGGTACCCGTAATCTCCTTCGGTACAAGGAGGCAGCATCCGGTGATAGCAGCGATGATAGAACGATGTGCATATCTGGGCGGTATGGACGGTGTGAGTTGTGTTGCCGGTGCGGAACGGATAGGGATAAATGCAACGGGTACGATGCCGCATTCACTTATTATATGCTTTGGCGAGGGCAGACAGGAGGAAGCATGGAAGGCGTTTGATGAGGTCATTGCACCGGACGTCCCACGAATATGCCTCTGTGACACGTACTGTGATGAGAAGAAAGAGTCAATAGCAGCGGCGGAGGCACTTGGTGATTCGCTCTATGCAGTTAGGCTGGATACACCCTCGACGAGACGAGGGGACTTCAGGCGAATCATAGAAGAGGTGAGGTGGGAACTTGACATCCGGGGCTATAAGAACGTGGGTATATTTGTGAGCGGGGGGATAGATGAAGCGGAAGTGCTCGCACTGAGAGATCTCGTAGCAGGGTTTGGTGTGGGAACGAGCGTTGCAAATGCTCGCTGTATAGATTTCGCACTTGATATAGTGGAGCGCGAGGGCAAGCCGGCGGCGAAGCGAGGCAAGCGAGGTGGCAAGAAGCAGGTGTATCGGGGTAGGGGTATAATAGAAGAGGGCAAAGACGTGATAACGCTGGCAGGAGAAGGAGCGCCGGGGGGAGATATGGAGCCGCTACTGGAACCGATGATTATAGGAGGCGAAATCGTAGACGGTTTCTCTTTCTCGGTTGAAGAGGCGAGGGAGCGTGTGAAGGCACAATTACAGAGGTTGAATGTGAATGATCAATGATCGAGATGTTAAACGTTGAATGTAGAGAAATATGCCGCCTGTAAGGGCTCGCTCTACCATTTGGGGTATCGTGCGGTCGCTTCTTTTCTTAATTCCTTAAATTCACTCTCGAAATTGCCTGTTTCTTTTGCGTTTTCACTCATTTATCAATATCGTATTCTTCAGTAGATTTATCTCCTTTATACTGCCCCTCACATGGCGCGTCTCACCCAATATCCCCATAACCTTTATATCATCGCCTTCAACCTCCACTCGCACTACATCCTCCATCAGTAATTCAGGCTCAGGCTTACCACTTCGCTCTATCAATACTCTCGATTCACACATACTCATGAAATTGGTAATGCGTCACAGGGTTCTCAGGGGCAAGCTCCTTATTTAACCCCCTGAGTATTAGCTCAACGTCTAATTCATCAGGCAAATATCCTGTCTC
>PQXC01000036.1 GCA_003194435.1 Candidatus Methanophagaceae archaeon
TATTCGCTCACCCACACGCATCAAATCCTCTGATGTATATTCCACACCCGTAACCGCGCTCAGTATGTTCGCATACTCCTCCTCGCCAGCGCCAAAGAATGCAAATTTACACACTATCAGGGAATCAACCGCAGCGAACCTATCCTGAAATATCTTTGTGTGTCCGGCTTTACCAGCAAGCGTGTAAGGGTCTATCGCCTTTGGCTTTCGCAGTATCTCAGGTGCTACAAGATATGCTCTTGTGTGGCAACCACCGCGATTGGATGTGGCATAGCTGAAACCCAGACCCTTCACCACACGTGGGTCGTATGCAGGTAGTTGAAGCCCCTTCACTTGCATTGCCCGCTCAGGATAGCCCTCTGAGCTCGAATACCGCTTTACTCCCTGCCCCAATTGCGCACCTATACCCTCACACTCCCCTATCGCCCGTACCATGTCCAGAAGTTCGGTATCGTTGATTCTTTTACCCTTTATATCTCCATAACAGCCCAGAACACCTGCTACTGAGATTGTATCAATACCGTAATCATTACAGAGCATGTTCGCTTCTACTATTGCTTCATAGCTGCTATTGCCTATATTGGCGCTCATCAAGCCTATCGTCTCGTATTCGGGCAGTTCCCTGCCCCTATTATCCTCCCTTTTGCATGCTATTGAACAGGAATGACACGCTCGCTTCCCTGGATTATACCGCCTGTTAATCTCGCTTGCAAAGAGAGTATCCAGCTTGAACTCCGGCTCTGACCTGCTAAAATTAGCCACTGGCAGGACTTTCATCCAGCTCGTTATCTTCATCAGAAACGCTGTACCGAAGACCGAAAGCCCTTTGCTTATCGTAGGAGTTGCTATCAGAAGCCGGTTAATCGCTCGCCTCTGCCGCTCGAACTCCGCACGGTCATGGATATCCACATCGCCCGAGCCCTTCACCACCAGCGCCTTGAGGTTCTTTGAACCCATTACTGCGCCCGCACCACCACGTCCAAATGCATGCACACCATCAGAGATGATAGCAGCGAGCAGAACCTGTTTCTCACCTGCTCTACCTATACAGGCAACTCTACCCCTGCCTCTGCTCTTTAGCAGCCTGGTTGTCTCTTTTGTGTTCTTGCCCCAGATACCGGATGCCGATTTCAGCTCTACTCGCTCGTTCTCTATCTCTATAAAAACCGGTTCCGGCGATTTACCACGGATAATCACCGCATCGTAACCCGCTTTCTTCAGTTCTACACCCAAGAAGCCACCACAGTTACAATCGAGTATCGTACCAGTCAGTGGAGATTTTGTGGATAGGGATAGCCTGCCCGAAGATGGTGCACGTGTGCCGGTTAGCGGTCCCGCTGCAAATACAAGTATATTCTCTGGTGATAGTGCATCTTCTATATGACCATTATCGTACACTAACTTCGCACCAAGCCCTCTACCACCAAGAAACTCCTTGAGCAGTTGGTATTCGGGCGTAAATGTCTTTATCTCCATGGTGGACAGGTCTATCTGAAGTATCCTGCCTTTCCAGCCATATAGCCCCTTCATAGTCACCTTTTGCTTTTTGCCTTTTTGCTTTTTACTTTTTACTTTTTGCTCTTTGCTCTTGTGAATCTAAAATCTAAAGGAAGGTATCGAGGAAATAATGGTGGATTCTCCTGTCGCCGGTAAGTTCAGGATGAAATGCCAGTGCCATTATATTACCCTGCCTCGCTGCTACAATCTT
>PQXC01000037.1 GCA_003194435.1 Candidatus Methanophagaceae archaeon
ATAGAACCTCCTCCGCTCGAAATCGCCTTGCTATATTATAACCAAGCCATGCGAAACCGGCAAATGCAACGAAGAAGCAGGTGGTGAAGTATTGATATGCCTCACCCTGTGTTATCCGCCCTGTGTAAAGTGAGAAGACATGCATTGGATGTATCTCAGCCACTGTGAGTGCAGACTCAGAAGGTGTGAATATGTGGAGTTGCCCTATTATCTTGGAGTACAATGGATGAGCGAGAGCATTCAGGAGCGCAAATGAGACTACAGCCAGTATAAGTATCGCAATTGGATACCCATAGGGTTCTATTCCCCTGTAATTCATCATGAAAGAGATGATACCCAAAACAACGAATACTGACAGTCCGAGAATGAGGGAGAGGACTTGAATCCCGGTGGGTGAGTTAATGACCGGTACCGGGGCTAACATAATCAGTGGGATAATAAATAGCGGTATTGCAATTATGCATAGATAATCCGTGCTTTCCCCCCGCATGTGGTCAATTGTATATTGCACAACAGCATAGATGAGCAGGACAAATACAAACAGGGGTGCGCCTTTCCATGCGAGGTAATAAAGCCCGAGTGAGAACCCAGCCAGGAAGAGATAAATCGCAGACGCCTTTAACGGTGCCCAATCGCGTTCCATGAACGAATGAAATGTTATCCCTTCCGACTTCACCTTCTTTATCGCGATAATAACAAAGAGCATTGCTATCGTGCTGAACAGTGTCTCCGCGATGTGGTGATCGGTGAACCCCAATAGAGAGCGGGATAAGAACTGACCGGGTAGCACTGCAATCAGTGCTGCGGATAGTAGTCCTGCGTTCCGGTTCCATAGTTCTTTGCCAATGAAATACACGGGTATAACAGTAAAAGCGCCCAATACCGCCGGATACCACGCCCCGATCACCTCTATCCCATGCTGACCGAGCGAGGCATAGGGGTCTCCAAGCCCCAGTATCCAGATGATGACCGCGAGCAGATAATCGAATAGAGGCGCAAAAGGCACGGTTGTGCCATGTGGATAATAGGTGAAGGCATCGAAGAAGATGCGATGTGGGAAGTGATGCAATGTGTTCTCCACCAGCCGCATGTTATACCACGGGTCATTACCACCGAATCTTATAAATGGACCACCGAAAACGCTATTATAGGGTAAAACGGCTCTGATATAAAGCGATAAACAAAATATCAATGCTAATATGGCACCGTAGATCAAAGATGCTTTTTCTATGCTTTTTATATTTATATTACTTATTCGCCCCATCTTATTTATCCTCCTCTGATTGCTCCTCTGAGTTTCTCTTGCTTACTATAATATAAAACCTATACCTATATTCCGCACATCTTGATATAAATTACCTCAAAATTTTGGTGGTGTTTCATCATCAGTTAAAATTCACCTCCAGCAGATATAATTTCAACCTCACCTTTTATAAATCTTAAGTTATCACTTTTCATCATCCTGTGCTTAAACACCAAGTAAGATTCTTCAGATACATACCTCGTCAGAATGAGGTTAAGAATTGTCTCCAGACCCTTAGTGGTCCATCTCATCCACTTATGTTTTGTCCTTTTTGATATCTCTCCCATTAACCTCTCTATGAGATTTGAATTCCATGGCACCTTTCTTCCCTTG
>PQXC01000038.1 GCA_003194435.1 Candidatus Methanophagaceae archaeon
ACCTTTCAATTCTATTTCTTCGCTATGAGCGCTATCTCCACGCTCTTTAAGTACGAATACCGCTCTTTGGTGCAGGCAGGCTTCGCAGCGTGTGTCATCGCGATTGTTGTTTATCTTCTGAGAGTGGTGCTGATAAAGGAGAAATGAGAACGCAATCATCCTGTTCGTACATAAATGTCTGAATAAATTTTTAAAAGTGTATCTATTCAGGTTTTTAAAGTTTTTCTCTTTTGACGGAACAGTAGTTGCGAAGAATATCTTGGTTCAAAATGACTAACAATGTATGAAAATCGTTAAAAACCGAAAATCATAAATAGAATGAGCACAAATTGAAAATGCGAGATGAGCAAAGAGCATTCAGAGATTGTCGAGCAGTTGCAGAGAGAGAACAGAGAACTAAGGGAAGAAGTCAGTCGTCTACGTAAGGAACTGGAAGAGAAGGAATCAAAGAACGAAGAGTTGCAAGAAGAGATCAACGAATTAAAGGAGGAGAATCAGAAGTTAAGACAGGCGATTTTCGGCTTTAAATCATCCAAAAAGAGGAGAAGAAGTTCACACACAAACCAGAAGCACAAAAAGAGAGGTCCTCCTTTTGGACACAAAGGGACCTCACGCAAACGCCCGGATAGAGCAGATACGACCATTGTCCTCGAGCTTGAAGCTTGCCCTTATTGCGGTGGAGAGCTCAAGGAATTGAAGGATGTACGGGTGAGATATGAGGAAGAAATCATCCCAATACCCCTCTTCGTGATTAAATACGTCATCAAGCAGGGATATTGCAAGCACTGCGACAAAGTCGTTTATCCTGAAGTGCCGGAGACGATTGGCAATCGCCACTTCGGCATTCGTTTCCTCCTTTATATCGCTTACCTGAGGTACGTCATGAATCTGCCCGAAGAAAAGATAGCCACACTCCTGAATGACACTTACGACGCTCACGTCTCGGTAGGAACGGTAGTTGACTATCTTAAAAAGGCTGCTGAATTGTTCGGTGACGAGTACAGGCGCATAAAGTGCGAGATGCGGGAATCTCAGATCTGCAACTACGATGATACCGGGCAGCGAGTGGATGGGATGAACAGGTGGCTTTGGGCTTTTGTTTCAAAGGAGATGGTGCTATATCTCACGAGCAAGAACCGGGGGAAGAAGGTGGTGATAAAAGTCCTCGGTGAGGACTACGATGGTGTGACCGGGCAGGATTTCTATCCTTCTTTCGACCGCGCACCGGGACGGAAGCAGAAATGCTGGGCGCATCTATTGAATGATGCGAGGGAGCTCGTTGAGAAGAAGCAGCCACCGCCCGAATCGCTTGAATTCTATGAAGGACTCTCGCAGATATACAAAGACGCAATAGAGGTAGTGAAGGGACTCGAAACAGAGGAGGAAAGGCAGAGCGTGTATGCCCAATTTGTGGAGAGACTGGAGAAGTTCGTGACGCAGGAGGGGAAATGGGAGCATCAC
>PQXC01000008.1 GCA_003194435.1 Candidatus Methanophagaceae archaeon
CAAAAAGCCTGTCCATGTCCACACGATAAAAATTGTCCTCTATAACATACTCAATCGGGCTTATTGTACCGCCACTTCCTATGTGAACCGGGGAAATCACTTCTATCTCATATCTCATTCGCACACCCCCACCGGCACTGCAAACGCATATCCATATCTATAAACTTCATGCAAATCTATTCCTATCGGCTTAACGTCTGCCAGACCACCATACAGGCTCGACCCTTCGCCAATTTTGAATACCGAACCCTCAGAGAACATCCTAACTGTTCTCCTCCTCAGATTCTTCGCTTCCAGCGAGTAAATCCATCCTCCTCTGTTTATCAACTCGTAGTATCCATCCTTTAACGAGATTTCTCCTTCCCCCGGGTAATATAACGAAAGCGTAACAAAGTGATTCTTTGGTTCTATATTCAATTCTATCTCCTCGAATTCTGCTTCAAACAACCCTTTACCGTAAGTTCTGTCTCCTCCTATTCCTTCATCTCCAAGCACTCTTATAGCTGCCTCTACTCTTTTCTTGTATTCTTTCATCCTCAAATCCATCAGGAAATATAGACCACAATTCTCAGCGAACGAGACCTCACCAAAATGGTAAATATTTGATGCACTTGTTTTTCTGTCTATTGCAACTCTCGGAACTTCCTTTTTACCAAAAATTTTTATTTCTTTGTTCTCTTTCACGTCAAATTCCTTTCTTAATCTTTTTAGCTCTTCATCATCAAAAAGAATACCTTGAATGATGTTCTCATCATTAATATAATCCTTTATCCTGCTCTCTTCCTCTGTTACATTCCAAAAAATCTTCTCAGAAACAAACTTCACTCTCTTTAACCTTTTTAAAAGGCTAAATTTGTCCACCTTCTCATTCTCTTTCCTCTCGGCATTTAATCCTTCTATCACCTCATCATCTACATAATTATCCCAGTTTATGGATAACGGTAGAGGGAAAGTCAATATTTTGCCAGCGTACAGGAAAGCAGAAGAAATTAAAAAAGGTGGTTCACGGTCTTCAAATAGCTTTAAGACTTCCTGCAATCCTTCATTACCGTAAAGCAATCTGTATACGTTACAAATAGCACTGAATAAGGTATCTGAATGAATATAATCCGAGGTCTTCTCCAAAACTGCCTCCTTATCGCCAAGATGAAAATGCGCCTTCGGCTTCAGTTTGCACACTCTCATGCTACCTGATTTCTTCCCTTATCGCTTCAAAATTCTTTACTATGCTCGCAGGTGTTTTGTATTCGCCATTTATTGGCGTTTTCATCACATCCCCGCTCTCATAATCCGCCTTTGAGTTCCAGTATACTTTTATATCTCCAAATTTCACCCTGCCATATCCTCTTGTGCCGCTCCCTCCGAGATAATCGTGCTCTAAAAGCTCCAGCGACTTGAATACCTGTTTCAAGTTATCCTTGTCTTGCTCGTTAAAAACATTGTATATCATCCCGAACTCGAATTCTGCTCCTGCCGGCACCCTCTCCATCTGTCTCGGATTCGCTGCTGAGGTTATTCTATCTATTACATTCTCCCATTTCACTTCTGTAAATTCTAAATCGGTCTTAAGCTCCCTCAATTTCTCCGCACTCTCTCCCGAAAGCACAGCATCTCTTACTATTAGACGAGTAGGCGTAGTGTTCTCTATTCTGACGGATTCATCGGAGATTTTGCTTCTTTTATTATTGTCTATCTTGGGAAACTCCCCGTTTGCCCTTCCAAATATATTACAAACCTCGCAATCTGGATCGTTACATAAGTGAATGCTTATACCTTTTTCGCCTTTCTCGGTCGGTTTTACTACCCATACTCTACTTTCATCTTTCGCTAAATCGTTGCTTTTCTCTAATAGTGATCGCATTTTCCCTTTTAGCGATGAACCTGGAATATACGGTTTCCCTTCCGCATCTTTTACCACAGGATTATCTACTCCCCCTATATCCAATCCAACAGTTGCACCGCCGATACTCAAGCCCGTTTCCGCCCTTATCTTCCCCGTTATCAACACTTTTCCTTCCAAACTTATTTCTACCATTTTTTACCTCCTAATCCTTCCCCCATTTCCGGTGATAGGCTACAATCGCCTCAAAGAAGTCCTTGAATCTATCAAATTTACCTTCATCGTCGTCTATTTCTTTGATTGCTTCGTCCAGCACTTCTTGAAGAGGCAGTACTTCTCGATGCCTGCCCGCAGTATATGCTAATTTCGGTCTTAAAAGCTCTATTTTGTATTTATCGAATTCCATCTTTTTCACTTCACTGAAGATATTTCGGATTTGGGATGTGGTCATCCCTGTTCCCCCTTCTCTTTTCTCTTTCCCTAAAAGTTCTCCCAAGTCTTCGGCGTCTTCCACCAACTTCTTGCTATCCCCTGCCAAAATATCAGGCAAATCCTTTTTTATTTTTTCCACAATATTCCTCCTATCCATTTTTCTCACCCTGTTCCTTCCTCGTAATAAATTCCACCCATCGCACCGCAATGGGCAAATACTCTATATTTTTACGAATAAGCCTTTCTGTTTCCCTCAATAAGGGCTCATTCTCTTTTGAAACTTTCGTTCTCGCAATCACATACGCCAGTAACCATCGCCATCTACCATACCGGTCGTCATACTTCGCCAGAGCCTCACCATGCTTCGCACTTTCTCGCTTATACTCATCGTAAATCCCATATAATTTTTGTAGAATAGCGCGAGATACGCCGCCCGCTTTAAGAAGCTTCTCAAGATTAGCCTTGAGATTGGTGATTTCACCGCTAAACTCATACCACTTCACCGGCATTCCTAAAAATGTGATACCATCCTTCTCTATTGGCGTGGAATCCTCCTTCTTTAAACTCTTTGATTTATCCAATGCTTCTCCTGCCGTATCTGCTACCTGAGATAAGGGATATTTCTTTGATGGTGCTATTGTGATACCCGTAGATGAGGTAATATTCGGATTTATGCACGTAAAAGCTCTGAAATCTTCGTAAATCCTCTTACCTATCTCTGGCATCCTGTCCCAGGAACCCACAATGAAAAGGTCATCACCACCAGAATAAATCGCGTATATTTTGCCCTTATATCCCTCACCTTCGCATATCCTCTCTATCCACCCCCTGAAGAACAACGAAAGCATGAAACTCAGATTTGATATCCTCGATATTGTTCTATCCTCCCCTAAACCACCCCAAAATATCATACCAAGGTCATCTACATCCGCTCTTAACACCGCCCATCTCTTTATCCCCGCAGAATCATCAGCCATCTGACCAAAATCTTTTATCTCGTCTGAAGTATAAGTTCTCCCCTCTATATCCTTTATCTCAACATACGGCGTATTCTTCACCAGGAACTTAAAGCCAAAAGAGATTGGAACTTCCCTATCCGTACCCGTACATCCTCTGAAATAACATCCGTAAAATTTGTATCGTTTAACTTATACACAAATATATGCTCATGCTCAGGGTTCTCCTTCTTTAAAGTCTCTATCTCTATATTCTCCCTGAACTCATATTCAACACCAAACTTGGAGAGAGCATCTTTCCAGCTCCCTCTCTCCTCTTCTCTTAGTTTTATGCCCTCCTTCCATGTCTCAATCCAGTAATTCGCTCTCGCAATATCCTTTGCAAGCACTTCTAAACTTTTACAAAAGCTACATACCATTCTCCCCCTCTCCTCCTCCCTCACTCCCTCTTCACTACCGCAGATCTCACACCTCGTCCCCCCTCTGTCTATCGGTCCAAAAATTTTTTCGTGCATTCCCGGCATCTCTAAAATATCTGTGAATTTCCTCTTCTTACCCAATGCTATCTTATCACCAATTTCGCCCCATTTCATACCGAACTTCTCGTTTTGAAAATCACCAGCGGACAAAGGAAGCCATTCAAGCACCAAATAAAGTTCTCCTTTGTGAATTTCCAACAATATTTCGGCTATTCTTTTGCGAATCGCATTTAAATCCGCTTCTACAACGCCCGGCGCAAGGATATAAAAATGCCCACCACCGCAATAAAGCAGGTTTGTAAAAGGCAAGCTCAATTCTCGCAAGATATATTTCGCAATGCTCTCTGATAGCAACTCCAAATAGAAAGACCTGCCACGTAAACCCTTTGCAGCCCCTTTTGAGGTTATTGCATAAATAAATTTCTGTATTCCAGAAATATCACCGCCTATGAGTAGAAACTTAGATTCGTTCAGGGCTTCTTCGCACTCGCTTAAATTCCCCTTTCTCCTTTTATCGAGCCCGCTCATCACATTATCGAGGTATTCCTCCTCTACATTCGATTTGTACAGACACGAAGCAATAGCGCATGTCGTCTTCAAATGGTCGAAGAGTGAGACATCCGGCTTTGACCTCCAGACCGCTGACGGTACGCACCATGTATATTTCTGCAAAAGATGATATAACGTGTTGAAATACGCATCAAAATCCCTTATCGTTTTTATTTCTTTAACTTCGTCCACAAATTCCTTCCATAAACTTTTATAAGCGCCCTTCAGCCAATCTTCTGCTCCTGGTTCTGACTCTCTCTTTAAATCCTCTAACGGTTTTGGAAATATAACATCTCTGTTTAATTCCAGCTTTTTGACCGGATAACAGTATCTATATTCAGAGTATTCAGGGATGACCTGCCTTTCCCGATATCAATCCTCGAGAAGATGGATATTAACGGTGTCTTCACTCGTTCTCCCTTCCCTTCTCCTTCCTCTAATCCTCTCCTTTCGCCTGACGAGAGCCAATCTGCCAGCGCGATTATCTTTAAATCGCGATTCTTTGGATTATGATGGTATAATACTAAAGATTCACAATTTTGAAATTCTTCTGGCAGATAGCTAACTACGAAACTTGCACTCCATTTTGCATGTGCGCCATGCTTTCCATAATCCTCGGGAGTGAGGTGGTTATATCTACTATCATGTGGTTCACCACTACCCTGCCAGAACTTACCGATATCGTGAAGTAGTGCTGCGAGCCGGAGGGTATTTTCCTCATCCATCTCCTTTTTAACTTTAACTAAAACTTAAACTAAACTTAAACAAAAAACATTTTATATAAAACATAAAACTAACTAAATACGGTAAGGAAATCACCCTATTGTGTTCGTTGTGTTCGGGTCCACAATACAATAAGAAAAGGTTTATAATATTGTAGCGGGAATAATCCAGCATGATAAAGAAGGAGATAATAAGCTATCAGTTTGGTGAGCGTATAAAGTCGGAGTTGATCATTGGCTCAAAGATGCTGGAAGCAGTAGAATCACTGGAGGCATGTGAATTGAGGGGCGCGAAGAAGGCGATGGATGCTTTCTTAGACGCCCTCGCAGTGGAGATAGGAATGGCATTGCGGGCAACAGGGCAGCCTGAGTTCGCAATGGTGGAGGAGAAGTTGAGAGATGCGAGGCGGAAGATAGAGGAGGCGGATTATCAGGAGGCACATGCTAACTTCGGCAGAGCGGTCTCCCATGCCACTACCGCATGTGATAAAACGGTGAGGACACTGATAGATATGAATTTGTGATCATCTTCATCTAAATGTAACAGTAAAGTAACAGCAGTAACAGTAACAGAATAGATTTAAATATAATAAAGTCTTCCTATTCCTAAGAATGGGAGGCTTCTTGGTGAGTTGAGGGTAAGTACGCTGGTTATCTGTGTAGACAGGGACAATGATATAGGGGAGAAGGCGGGCTTAGAAACGCCAATCCTGGGTAGAGAAGCGAGCATAGCAGCTGCTACCAGGCTTGGACTTGCAGATTCGGAAGATTCCGATATCAATGCGATATTCGAGGCGATAAGGGTGTACGATAGACTGAAATCAGAGAATGCCGGGTCGGTGGAGATTGCATTGATTGCAGGGGATAAGAATCTTGGAATTGTATCGGACAGGAAGATAGGCGAGGAGCTGGATAAAGTACTCTCCAGCCTGGAGGCTGAATCTGTAATACTCGTGAGTGATGGCGCGGAGGACGAATGTATCATACCTGTCATTCAGTCGCGAGTGAAGATAGATTCGGTACGAAGGGTGATTGTGAGGCAGAGTAAGCCGCTGGAGAGTACTTTTTATATGATGAAGAAGCTGATAGAGGAACCCGAGTTCTCACGTACTTTCCTGCCACCTGTAGGACTCTTACTCGTACTGTTAGCCATATCGTTATTGCTTGAGCTATCGGGTAAGGCAATGGGGATAATCCTGGGAGCCATTGGCATTTATGCACTGCTAAAGGGTCTGGGACGTGAGAGGCTGCTATGGGATTTGCTGGAGCTGATAAAACAGTCGCTATACAGTGGTAGAATATCCTTCGTCGCTTATATCTGCTCTATTGTGTTACTGCTTCTGGGTACATTCCAGGGTATGGTAGGCAGCTGGGATTACTACATGAAGAGGGATTCAGAGATAGGTGGGATTCTATTACCCGTTGTGGTCTTCGTCGAATATGCGATATGGTGGTATGTAGGTGCGGCATTAGCCCCTCTGACCGGTAAGATGCTGAATATGTTTATAGAAGGTGAGAGGGTGATAGCACACTGGGCTATTATGTTCTCTATTATCGCCTCTGGAATTATTCTCTGGGGCGGTAGCAAGAGTGTACTGTTATTAAACGAAGGCAATTATCCAATGGCGTATCAGTCGCTCTTCTTCGCATTCCTTGGCGCGATTATCATCTCCCTCATGGGTGTTAAGATCTCTCATTATGCAAAAGCGGAAGTGAGCTTAAAGGCACAGGAGAGTAAGTGAAGAAGATATGACGAATGAGAAATGGATGAAGTTCTGTCCACAATGCGGTAAAAGAACTGATGACCTGATTGATTCCTTATGCCGTGAGTGTTTCATACGTACCATACAATTGATTGAGCCCGGGGAGATGAAGGTGAGCGTGAGCATATGCAAGAGGTGTGGTGCTTACTTCAGGGGCAGTGAGAGGACGAGTATAGAAGATGCTGTTGTTCATACAGTGTCAAGAGAGATAAGGAGGAGATATAAAAATAGACTGGAGCGCTGCATGGTGGAGGTGAACCAGATAGTTAGGAATAGCAGAAGAGCGAGGGCGATAGTGACAGTGACTGTGAGAGCGGAGATAAGAGGTGTAACAGTAGAGCAGACGGGTGAGATAGAGGTAGATATAAAAACATGGACGTGTAATAGATGTAGCAGGATAGCAGGTGGTTATTACGCTGCTATAGTACAGATAAGAGCACAGAACAGGTTCCCTGCTGATGACGAACTCGCAACTGCGGTAGAAATCGCACAGTCTTCATTGAGTGGTGAGGAGTTCGTATCCAGGCAGCGGTTATTAAAAGAGGGGCTGGATATTTACGTCAGCAGCATGGAGTGTGGGCGCAGGATCTCACGTGCGATAGTGAAGCGATTGGGTGGCAATTTCACCGAGAGCCGGAGATTATACGGGCGTAAAGATGGCAGAAATATATACAGGACTTCGTTTGCCGTCAGGCTGCCCGGGCTCAGAGAAGGCGAAGGCGACTTGAAAGAGAAGATGTAAATAGAGATACTTAACGACCTGCGCATATTCAGGTCTGGCGGTGGCACTTTCTTTGGATTGGGTAGGTAATATTTTCAAATTTCAAACCGGGGATATCTTTACAGGCTCATCCTGTACAAATCCACAGCTATCTGTTTCTTATCGCGCTTATGGAACCAGAATCTCCTTCTCAGGCTAAAAGATGTGGGAAACCGTAAGATAGAAGCGGGATGTACAAAAGTTCTTAAGAATGGTTCACTACCTGCATTGTGTATGGTATATACAACCGATGCGATTTCAAAAGCCTTCTTCAGGAATGCTCTATCTGCGTGCCTGTTTCCGCGCTGAGCCCCAAAAGGGGGATTCATCACCACTGTGTCACCTTTTGCATGCAACGTTCGTACATCGCATCGCCTGAATTCAACCTCAACACCCAGCTTCCGGCTATTCTCTATTGCCACCTCTATCGCATTCCTGTCGCGTTCTATACCTATCACCTCTTTTGCACCCAGTAGTTTCGCACCTATTGCCAGTATCCCATTCCCTGACCCCAGATCATAAACCGTACGATTTGCTATATCGCCGTGCAGGAGAGCGAGTATGAGCAATTCCGCAGCCAATGGCGGGGGTGTGCTATATTGCTCCTCAGCCACTGATGGATTCTCCACATCCTCTAACTGCTCCAGCAGAATCTCCAGTTGCTTCTTCATATCTACACCTACCTATGACCTTTGACCTTTGTCTCCTATGTCTTTTTCCATATCTAATCTAACTAATTATGTATAGCGTATATCGTATATTATTGGGTAATAGAATAAGAATAAGGAGATGAAGATAGAAGATAAGCATAGTGAGATATTGAGGATACTGGAAGAGAATGCAAGGCTGAGTAATAAGGAGATAGCAACTCTGGCGGGTTTGAAAGAATCGGAAGTGAAGAGCATTATTGAGGAGCTGGAGACTAAGGGGATAATAAGGAAGTATAAGGCGATAATAAACTATGAAAAAGCGGGTATAGAGGCAGTACAGGCATTGATAGATATAAAGGTCACACCGGAGCGGAGTACCGGCTATGATAGCATTGCAGAGCGGATATCGAAGTTCCCAGAAGTGAAGTCAGTGCGGCTGGTCTCAGGCGAATATGACCTCTCGGTGCTGGTGACAGGAAAGACGATGCGAGAAGTTGCATATTTCGTTGCAGAGAAGATAGCACCGCTTGAACAGGTTCGTAACACAGTGACGCATTTCTTATTGAAGACATATAAAGAGAATGGCGAGATGTATGAGGAGG
The DNA here is from genome assembly GCA_003194435.1 of Candidatus Methanophagaceae archaeon. Classification (GTDB taxonomy): domain Archaea; phylum Halobacteriota; class Syntropharchaeia; order Alkanophagales; family Methanospirareceae; genus G60ANME1. The sequence goes on from PQXC01000008.1 coordinate 8,754, forward strand.
AAGAGGAGGGGCGGAGGTTAAGAATAACACTGTAAGATAAGACCAAGAATAAGAATAAGAATTAGAATTCAACTCAACCTTCCAGTTTGATTGCTGGTATCCAGTCGTCATACACGTTACCATTGACATCCCGGAACGAGGTACAATTTATGGTTCCATAACTGTTAGTGAATGTATGGCGATGGATTATAAGGGGATAGGAGCCGGTGCGTATAGAGTAGTAGTAAGTGTGTTTTGCGATTAGAGAGAAGGAATGGGGGAACTCAATGACGTACCAATCGCTTTCGCTTTTATCCCTTCTGGCAGTTATGTTCCATGTGTCGTTCCACAGGGTTATTTCTTCCGAATGTCCACATGTGCCCGGGCATGAGTATGTAAAAAGTTTGGATATGTTGTTTATCGTTACAGAAGGCGTGATTGTACCCTCATGAACGCCCGGTATACTCGGATAACTACAACTATCGCAAGTGGTGTCAAAAGAAGTTGGTATGACTCTTATCCTTCCATCAACAGTGATGAACGGCAATTCCTCACCATCCCCTGTCACTTCCACATCTGATAACCCCAGTACGGAGGTACCGAAGTTGGTAGAGTTTGCAATCAGGGTGACGTAAGCAAATACGCCACGAGATGTGACTCGCTGGTCGTCATTGAAGAAACCGGTTATGGTAACTTTATCGTGCTCTCTTATAGATGCGAAGGAGGCTTTCGATTCCTGGAATATCTCTCCTTCTCTTATTACCTTGGGATAAAAGAGTGAAGGGTCAAAGTGTAGCTCAAGCTTTATACCCTTTATCGGCTCATGTGGTATAACGACTATCTTAGCGGTGAAGGTCTCACCAGAACGAACGGTACCCTCAACAGGTGAAACGATGACCACCGTTATGGGTTCAGTATGCATGGGTTCAGTATGAACAGATAAGGCAATTATTAGTATTATTAGCATTAGCGCAGTTGTTGCTATTCTCATATTATCTATTACCCCTTATAGGTTATAGATGACAATGAGGAGGAATAGAGTAGATGCGATGATAGCGAAGATAAAGGGGTGGAAAGAGAGGTTAACAATAGAGAAGGAGAATAAGAACAGGGCTGTTGAGACCAGGGTTACCAGCAGATGGTGGATGAGTTTCTCTTTCTGTGGTGTTACCACTTTTAGTTCCCGTTTCGGCTCCTTTACCTTTACCTTTGCCTTTACTTCCTGATTTACCACGTGCTTCTCTACCCGTTCTTTCTTCTTTTTATTATTGCCCTGCTCAGGAACAATCTCAACCATAAAGCTCTCCTTCACCGCACCGTAGCCTGTACTCACAGAGATCTCACCAAGTCCTGATTCTACACCTGCGTAGCTCTTCGGCAGTCGCACAATTGCCGCTATCTTCTCCTCATCTATCACATACACCTTGTCCTGGAGGAGCATCACTCTATCCGCTATCTCCTCACCGAGTGAGAAATGGAGATGTGAAGGTTCGCCATAATTGATGATGCGAATCTCAAAACTCGTCTCCTCTCCCACATTCAGTGGAATCTTGAGTACTTCATGTTCAAACTCTATCGAATTTTCTGCTCTACGGCTGAGATATATCCGCTGCTGTATCATGTCATGGATAGCGGTACGGGTTTCCGTTGTCCATTCATTCGCGCAAGTCAGGAGGCAACAGATTTGGGATGCCATCCTCGATAGGGTATCGCTCATCACAATTGCGGCAGTATAAAATCCCTCTCACTACTTCGCCATTCTCATCCTCTTCCTCTATATTCAGCTCCAGATCGCCCTTGCATATCGGGCAGGCGAGTATATCCATCAGTTCTTTCTTCATCTCCTCTTCCTTTCTCTACTCTCTTCTCTTACTTTATTTTATTTGTATTTGTTAGCTCTTATTTATATTATAAATTGCTTCGCCCTTATTCTGGTGCAGATAATAGCAGTTAAAGGGAGTACAGCAAGGAGGAGAGGAGATGGGATGGCACGCCGGCTGGAAGTAATAGGCATAGAAGGGTTGCCGGAGATAAGAGAAGGAGATGACTTGGTGACGTTATTCATGAATGCACTCGATGAGATGGGGATGGAGATAGAGGATGGTGATGCTATTGTATTCACCTCGAAGATAATCTCGAAGAGCGAAGGGCGGGTTGTCTCACTTTCTGTGCTGCAAGTGAGTGAAGAAGCGATGAGGATTGCCAGAGCTACCGGAAAAGATCCACGTATTGTTCAGCTTATACTGGATGAGACGCGAGAGCTTGTGAGGGTGGCGCGGAACATGATAATAGTGGAGACGAGACATGGATTTGTATGTGCAAATGCAGGCGTTGATGAATCGAATGTGGAAGAGGATAAGGCGGTTCTGCTTCCAGAGGACCCTCAGGCGAGTGCTGCACAGCTCAGGCGAGAGATAGAGGAGAGGAGTGGAAAGAAGGTCGCTGTTCTGGTTTCCGATTCCTTTGGCAGGGCTTTCCGTGACGGTGTGACCGGGATATGCATAGGCGTCTCCGGTCTCCCGGCGTTGCTGGACCGGCGAGGCGAACTTGATAGATTCGGGAAGGTGGCGCGGATAACAAAGGAAGCAGTAGCAGATGAGGTATGTGCCGCTGCAAATCTCGTCATGGGTGAATTCAGGGAGGGTATACCCATAGTAATAGTGCGTGGAATGCATGGACTGGGACTTGAAGGTAAAGGTGAAAGTGAAAGTGAAAGTGAATCAGGTATAAAAGAAGTTCTATTCAGCAAAGAGGAAGACCTCTTCAGGTGAATGATAGATAAATATAAGACTTAGCCATCTAAGTAATATCTGTTATAGAAATGGATTCTTATTTATCCTATCACCATATCTTATCTTAATGATGTTGCATGTTGCTATTCAAGGCGTTGAGCAGTAGAACAAGGATAGAGATGCTGAAACTGCTGATGAACGATAGCTACCACATATCGGGTCTGGCAAAGGCGCTGGGCATCTCAGTACCCGTAGCAGCGAAGCATACACGGATTCTGGAGGAGGCGGGACTGATAGAGAGCAAGAAGTACGGAAAGACGCAAGTACTGAATGTGAAGCGTGAGCGATTATATCAGGCGCTGGATGCTTTTAGTGAGCGCCATGAGATAGAGGTGAGCGAGGGAGCCAGTATATTAGAGGTATTAAAGGCGGTTGCAGGCGTTAAAATAAAGAAAATGGGTGATAAGGAGTTTCTTGTATCAATAGATGGGGAAAAGGGCTTTTATATCTATGAAGTGGACGGTAAATTACCCGATATACCAATAAACGAGTATAAAGTGGCTGGGGGTGAGGAGATAGAGATAAAGCGATTGGTGCCGGTGCTCAAGAAGAAGGTGAAGGTAAAGGTGAACGTAAACGTAAAAAATAAAGATAAAGAGTGCTGATGTGTGTAGCATCTGGTTGACTGCCGTACCTCCCGTTTAGCTTTCCACCTCATACAGTTGGAGTTGGCGGAAGTCATGGGGATAAGTGCGAGAGAGCTTGTTTATTGGTGAGTAGGGGTTATCGCCGTATTCCAGAGAGTAGAGTTTTCCCAACTTGCATCTAACGTCTAACATAAACTTTACCTCGGATAATTTTGTTAGCAGGCTTTCCATGATACACAGCTTCGCGGGCAAAAGTTTCACCACACTGCGGGCATTTTAAATCGCCTTGTGTGTAATCTTCGACTATCCTGTCTTTGTAGCATTTTATCAATGAACCGAGACCTGCTTTTTGGTACTTGTAGAGTAAAGCATGACATTTAGCACAATAGACCTTTATTATGTGTACCCTTCTCCTTTTTTTCTTTGTGGGCATAACGTACCTCTTTTATAACATAACCAAAACCCCCACCTTTAATGGCGCCTCCGTATATCTATCTGATCCATCTAATGGTTAACTTTAAGTGCCAGTGCTAATAATTATTGGGATAGCCTCTAAAAATACTAAAAACTCAGGAGGTGAAGACGCTTATTTAATTGGGTTTTGGCTTGTAGATACCCTGGATAGATATATTGAAAAAGTGATTGGGCTAATGGAGGCATTGATTAAAGAGGCAGGTCTGGAAGAGATCTATCATAAAGTAAAAGCAGGTAAGCGCCTTTTAAAAGAGGATGGCATAAGGCTCTATAATGCCCCCTTACTGGCAGTAGGCTACCTTGCAAACATTGTACGTGAGAGGTTGCATGGAAAGAGGGCATACTATGTATACAATCAGCATATAAATTATTAAATCGCTGATAGTGGACAGCGTTGGAAACATAGAACGCCCGCAATGGCTGCTGACCTCACAGACCACGTATGGACATTAGAAGAGTTGTTTCGGTTTAAACCACCCCCATAGCAGGTGAATATCAGGAATATGCAGGGGTGTGATGGATCTATTTAGCGTAAGCTCTTGTTTTTTTGACCCATTCGCCAGCCATACATGTGCATTCTATATTGTTCAAGGAGCATCATAAAATTTGCATAGCATACTCTGTTTACATCTTCTCTTTCAAGTCGATGAAAGAGGGACACGACCGTGCAATGCTCTTGCTGGTTATGTCCTCACCGCTCGCCGCAACCGCTATATCTTGTACCCTCATAAACCCCGCACCGCCTTCTTCGTTCACTATCCACGTTGCAGTTGCAATAGTCCCCGCCAGTAGCGATAACACCAACACTCCAATCAAGACTATTTCAGCATTTCTCAACATGCACACCCGCTTTTCATTCAAACCCGGTTTAAACAATTTCTTTTCCATTTAAATCACCCTTTCATTTCCTTCCGTCTTCTAATCAAATAAGCCACTGCTAACAAACCAGTGATTGCAAATACGACTACAAATCCCGGTTGTTTTTCTGCTGGTAGAGACATTGGAGCTGCTTCGGCATTGAGAGAATAAACCGCCTCAGCTATTTCCGGCAGCCGTAGCGCCTCTTCTTCTGAAGCTACCCAAACAACATTTTTGCCCAAAGGAAATAAAATACCATCAAATTCCCCTATCATACAAGCATCTGGAATATCACACTCCAAATATGACGGAGCATCACTTTCGAGTTCTTTACGAAGCTCATTTTCCGAAATTCCGGTTTCTTTTGCCATATTCTCCACAAAATCAGAAAGTAATATGACTTGCGGGTCATTAATTACGAGATTCTGAAGGTCACCCTTGGCATCGTTTTCTGAATTAAAAGCACAAACTATAATACCTGTTTGTTCAGTCGAATAACTTTCGTAAGTGGGTTTGACTGAATAAAAATATGCATTACAACTGATATAATGCGGGAAATGTCTGCTCATATCCTCGTGAATAATCTCTTCTCCACCAGTTTTTACCAATTTTTGTCCGTTAGGCAACTCATCAGGCATTTTTATTGAAGAATCACCATCTTCAATACCACAGCTAATCGGCATCGCCCATAATTCCAAACATATCAACAATATTCCAACCAAAGCTTTTCTTCTCATTTTCCATTACCCCCTTATTCAACTTTTCCTGCTCTTAAAGAGTCCAATCCCCTTAGATGCTATCTTCCCTGCTGCTCCATCAATTATTGCAAGTGCACCAAGAGATATTGCAACTAAAACTAATTTGACAATGTCACATTTAATAAAATTTATATAACCCACACTTCTATTGCAAAATGTATGTGCACTGAAGAATCATGAATCTGTATTCGACCCGCAACGATGGGGGCTACCAGAGGGCGTTGCACAGCGCCTTGGCAAGCGATTATACGAGTTTTGGCGGCGATTTTGCGGGAGATTTAAAACAAAGACCCGCGATACCAGCGAATACGCCTATAACTATTTGGGTGGCCTGTTAAGAATGGAAGAAAAGCGTAACTTCGCCAATATTGCGTCCACCACGGGAGTAGCAGAGCAGAATCTGCATCACTTCATGTCCAACTCCCCGTGGTCGGCACGAGCGGTGATACAGCAGGTGCAAGCGGAGATTGCAGCCACGCCGGGATTAGAACGTGGCGGTGTTCTTGTTCTGGATGAGAGCGCAAACGCCAAGACCGGGGAGAAGAGCGCAGGGTCCGGGCGACAGTATAACGGGCGGTTGGAGAAAGTGGATATGAGCCAGGTAGGCACTTTCCTGGCTTATACCAATGGATCGGTGTGGATGTGGGTGGACGGGGAGCTGTATCTGCCCGAAGATTGGTTTACAGCAGAGAAGGCGGAGTTAAGGGAGAAACTCGGGATTCCTGCTGAGTTGAAGTTCAAGACGAAGATAGAACTCGGCTGGGAGATGATCCAGCGTGCGCATGCAAACGGTCTTCCCTTCGAGGCAATTTGCTGCGATGACTTCTACGGGAAGAGCAGTGATTTCCGTGCAGAGATGCGCGCCGCAGGGTTCGTTTATATGGCTGATGTCCCGCATAATACGCGGGTTTACCTGAAACGCCCCGTTATAGGCGTACCAGAGGTTAAGCCTGGCAGACGTGGTCCAAAACCATCCAGGTCTCGTGTGTTATCGCCCGATAGACCTTTAAAGGTGTCAGAGGTTGCACACCAGGAAGACACGAACTGGCGCCGCGTTCGTGTGCGCAGTACCGAGCGAGGCGAGTTGAACGACGAATTCGCGGCACGACGTATCTGGACCATCCACGAGAACGAACCTGTCCAGGAATGGCTGGTGATACGGCGAGAAAGCAACGGAAGATGCACATATTCATTGAGCAATGCCTCCCCTAACACACACCTGAAACGACTTGCATGGCTAAAATGTCAGCGATACTTCGTGGAACGTGCCAATCAAGATGCAAAAACTGAGCTGGGCTGGGACGAACTGGAAGCACAGAAGTATTTGGCATGGATGCACCATCTCGCGCTTACCATTCTCGCTCTGTGGTTCATCACGCAGACAAAAATCGAGTGGGCGGAGCAGTACGCTCGCGACCCAAGTCTATTGCAGCAGTTCGAGGTGGAAGTGTTACCGGCGTTGTCCACCGCCAATGTACGAGCTCTACTGCGTGCTGCCATGCCGTTGCCACAGCTAACGCCTGATGAAGCCAGGGCACTGGTGACCAAACATCTGGTCAATCGAGCACGGTCGCGTAAAAGCAGAATGAAAGGCAGACATAGGGGTCCTTAAGTGGGTAATGGAAGCATAGAGCAAACGAATTGAGGAATGTCTATGATGATCGTCTAGTAGTGGTCAGCTTGGACTATCTACGAATTCCCGCCATACATCCTCCATTCTCAAGGTACAATGGATGGATCTTCACGAGCTAAAAATTCTCCTCAGTCACATGCCGAGATCGAAAGGAATATTTCCGGATTATCATGTTATATCGCAATGCCAAGAAAATATCTTTAATAAATTTATGCTAATATGACATTGTCAAACTAATATTATGTTGGTGAACAACCGGTTGAATATCTCCCCTTTCCCTCCCCTCCCGCGGGTGAAGTCTTAACGAAGGTCAACATAGTTGGGTCTTGGAATGGTTGATAGGCGAGATAAAACACGAAAAATAGCAATCCTAACCCAACACAAAAGATAGCAAGTCCAGCAATCCCTATTTTCTTTTCGTTATCCATTCTTTACTTCCTTCTTGTTAGCTTCCGCCTTCTAATCAAATAAGCCATTGCTAACAATCCTGCAATTGCAAATACAGCTTCAAATCCAGGTATTACCACTTTTCTCACCTCCCTTTTTATCCCCCCTTTTTGCACATCGGGCGTATCGGGTACATTACCTGATTTTTATGGTAGAGAATGATATATAAAAGGTTTTTCGATTTTTATATGTTATCTATTTGGATAAAAATTATTAGCAAAATAGGGATAACTACATACACCGAAACCCTCCCCTCTATTCTTACCATAATCCGTAACTCCGCCTAATTTACGTAATATGATTTTTAAGAGGTTTTCTGAGTCCTTTTCGTCTAAAAGAGCGAGAAGATTAGAGCAAAAGAATATTCAACATATTACGTATATACGTAATAGAGCACATCTCGATTTCTCCATTCATATTCATCCAAATCAGTAATGGCGCATATCCAGAAAAAAATTGATCTACCTATTACGCAAAATGCACTGAGTTACGGCATAATCAAATAAGGGGTATCCAGTGAAATTTACTCCAATCTTATTGCAGGTATCCAGTCATCATGTTTCTTTCCGTTTGCGTCCACGAACTCTGTTTATTCCCGTGCCCCATCTTCTCAAATCCTCGGTCAGGAAGAGAGGAAGTATGTTGCTACCATCTGCGAGCATCGGTCTGTTGACGTCAATACCTTTTACTATCTCTCGCGTCTTTAGCGTGCCATCGTTCATTGTAAATACAGAGATGTCATGCCCCAGGTCCAGTATCGCCGGGCAAATATTCGCCGCATAAGTGCCCAAGCCACCAACTATCCTCGGTGGATATTCCCATACGAAATAGCCTATTCTCATGTTTATCGGTTTTGTCTTTCTGTCATATAAGTTTTTATCCCGTCTCGCTTCGTATCGTATCCGCAGAATTGGTAATAATTTATATTTCAATCATAAAAGGATAAAAAGGAGACTACGAAATGAAATACGAAATAACGGAACTTGACAGAGGGGTTGAACAGCTTTCAAGCGATAATCGGGAGTTGTTCCATCGCTTATATTCGATTGATATTTCCACTGGCAGCCTGAGGATTCCTGTAGAGATGGAGGACTGGGTGAAAAAGCGGTTTGGGTCTCTTGAGCGAGTGGAAAATCAGCAAATAGTCACTATTAAAAACAGGTTTACCGGTGAGCACAGCCTATTTAACAGGTTAAGGAGCGACAGACCTGTGGAGGCGAAATCCGCAATTGCGATTGTGCGGGAAGAGCTGGAAGATAAGGGAAAATGTCTTTTTTGTAACCCCAAGAAGCAGACACCAGCAGACGTTTTTGGTAGAATAAAGGGGAAATATTGTATCACGGGGAGCAATATAGCAAAGTATGATGCATTCCACAGCCTGATAATTTTCAATGAACACAATCCCCTGGTGATAAAGAGGGAATGGATAGAAGATTACCTGAGAACCGCTGAGCACTGGTTTGAGGAGGTCTCTAAATTAGAGGAGAAGCAACTGCAGAAGTTCTTCATCTGGAATTGCCTCTGGCGGAGTGGGGCTTCGATTATTCACGGGCATATACAATTAACCGCTTCGAAGATGCGATATGGCAAACCGGAACTTTTAGAAAAAGCCGCAGCGGATTATAAAAGAGAATTTAACAGCGATTATATAGAGGATTTGTATAAAGTCCATAAGGGTTTAGGGCTTGCAAAGGAGCACAAAGGCGAAAGGATTCTGTTCTATTTGACGCCGATAAAAGAGAAGGAGATTGTTGTTATCAGTAAGGCTGGGAGAAGCGACGAAATGGCGGATACGATTTACAAATTATTGAGGGCTTATCTGAACATGGGTGTGCAATCGTTCAATTTGGCTATCTTTCAGTTGGAGGATTATCATATGGTTAGACTGGTGGATAGGGGCTCTCTGGAGGATAGGAATTCTGATATAGGCGCGATGGAGCTTTACGCCGCTTCGGTTATCTCCTCTGACCCCTTTAAGTTAGCTCGGGTTATTTCAATTTGACAGCATCAATACTTTCTTCTAAAAAAGAACCTGTGCTTGTGCTAATAAAGAGTATAAAGACTATATTTTAGGGATAATATAAATGATAAGAATGGTGAAACTCGATAAGGGATTAGATTTAGGACTCGATGCGAAGAGAATCGGGAATAAAATAAAAGAGTATGCGAAGAAGGCACGGAATGAAGAAGAACTGAAGATGAAGGTTGAGGGTCTGATACAAGAAATAATTGCGAAGTTTTTTGAGCCCGGGAAGGAGCCGAAAGTGGCTTACGAACATAGAACAAAGATTTCGGGGAGAAGAGAGGATGCACTCTACGGGACGGTTATCATAGAATACAAGGCACCGAAGAAATTGGTGGGTGCCGAGTTTGAGAAAGCAAAAGAGCAAATCAAAGATTATATAAAAGAAGAAGCGGGTAACAAGCCCGAAAATTATGGTAAGTTTTTCGGCGTGATTTTAGACGGTTATAAAATCTCGTTCGTGAGGTTCAGAAGGAATCAATGGGTGGCGACTGAACCGACAGAACTAAGCGAAGAATCGGTTTACAGGTTATTGGAAGCCATCATATCGTTGAAAAGAAAAGCGATAGATGCTTGAGAGCATCAATACTTTCTTCTAAAAAAGAACCTGTGCTTGTGCTAATAAAGAGTAAAGAGTATATTTTAGGGATAATATAAATGGAAAGAATGGTGAAACTCGATAAGGGATTAGTTTTAGGACTCGATGCGAAGAGAATCGGGAATAAAATAAAAGAGTATGCGAAGAAGGCACGGAATGAAGAAGAACTGAAGATAAAAGTTGAGGGTCTGATACAAGAAATAATTGCGAAGTTTTTTGAGCCCGGGAAGGAGCCGAAAGTGGCTTACGAACATAGAACAAAGATTTCGGGGAGAAGAGAGGATGCACTCTACGGAACGGTTATCATAGAATACAAGGCACCGAAGAAATTGGTGGGTGCCGAGTTTGAGAAAGCAAAAGAGCAAATCGAAGATTATATAAAAGAAGAAGCGGGTAACAAGCCCGAAAATTATGGTAAGTTTTTCGGCGTGATTTTAGACGGCTATAATATCTCATTCGTGAGGTTCAGAAGGAATCAATGGGTGGCGACTGAACCGACAGAACTAAGTGAAGAATCGGTTTACAGGCTATTGGAAGCCATCATATCGTTGAAAAGAAAAGCGATAGATGCGGATTCCTTGTTGACGGATTTCGGTCCTGAAAGCGGAACGAGTGAGACGGTCATTTCTGTTTTTTACGAAGCATTGGTGAACTCGAAGTCAACGAGGACGGAGATGCTTTTTCGTGATTGGAAACGTGTGTTTTCGCAGGTTTGCGCATACTCGCCAGCCAAGTTAGAAGGGCTGGTAGAGCATTACGGGTTAGCGAAAGGGAAGAAAGTGGACGTGGAGAAGTTGATGTTTGCCGTTCACACTTATTACACGCTGGTGATGAAATTATTGACTTCAGAGGTGATTTCGTTCTTCAATCCTGTTTTCGGGTCGCCGTTACAGAGGATAGAGAATGCATATTACAGGAGTAGAGAAGATTTGATGGCGGAGCTGCTCGATTTGGAGGAAGGAGGTATAATTGCGAAAATAGGGATAAGGAATTTTCTTGAAGCCGACTATTTCGCCTGGTATCTGGATGAATGGAGCGAAGAAGTGAAGGACGGTGTAATTGAGATAGTGAGGATGTTGAGTGATTACGACCCCGCAACGGTTGAGTTAGACCCGGATAGAGTGAAGGATTTGTTCAAGCGGTTATATCAGAATCTGGTGCCGAAGCGCGTGAGGCATGACCTTGGCGAGTATTTCACGCCGGACTGGCTTGCGGAACTCGTGCTGAAAGAAGCGGACTACGATGGCAACTTAGATAAGAGGGTTCTTGACCCTGCTTGCGGTTCCGGGACGTTTCTGGTGCTTGCCATAAAAGAGATGCGGAATTATGCGGAAGAGCATTTCGTAACAGATAAGAGCGAGTTGTTGCGAAAAATAGTGGGTAACGTTGTTGGTATTGACCTGAACCCGTTAGCGGTTCTGGCAGCGAGAGCGAATTACGTGATCGCGTTAGGTGATTTGATCAGGTATATACCGAAAAAAGAAGGCGTAGAGATTCCTGTTTATTTAGCGGATTCTATTCTGGTGAGCAGGAAGGTGAAATTTACGGGTGAGTGGGAAGTTTATCTAACGACAAGCGAAGGTGAGTTCTCTGTTCCCCAGGAAGTGATAAATAAAAATTTGCTGTCAAATGTGTTGGATGTGATAGAAAGTTGTGTGAGAGGAGATTACAGCGAAAAGGAGTTTGAGAAGCTGATAGAGAAGGATATTGTGGATTTGAAGGAAGAAACCATAGCATCTTTGGAGGGACTCTACGTTAAAATAAAGGAATTGGAAAAGGAGGGCAAGAACAAGATTTGGACGAGGCTGCTTAAGAATTCGTTTGCGCCTTTGTTGATGGGTAAATTTGATTTTGTCGTTGGTAATCCGCCGTGGGTTCGCTGGGGTTATCTACCAGAGGGATACAGAGATGCAACGCTCAAATTGTGGAAGGACTATGGGCTTTTCTCACTTAGTGGCATGGATGCACGACTTGGCGCGGGTGAAAAGGATTTCTCGATGCTCTTCACTTATGTCGCCGCGGACCGCTACCTCAAGAAAGGAGAGAAACTGGCATTTCTCATAACACAAGAGGTTTTCAAGGCGAAAGGCGCTGGTGAGGGGTTCAGAAGCTTCAAAGTGAAAACTACGCCTGTAAAAGTAGTTAAGACGCATGACCTCGTTTCTTTAAAGCCTTTTGAAAGTGCTGCGAATAAAACCGCACTTATAATTCTGAAGAAAGGAGAGAAGACGGAGTATCCTGTGCCTTACATACTCTGGAGAAAGAAAAAGGGTATGAAATTGGATCCGGGGATTTCTTATGTTGACGCATTGGAGCGGACAGAGAGGGTGGAAATGCTGGCTAAACCCATTGGAACGCCTGTAAGTTCATGGCAAACGTTTGAAGCAAAAACGGAAAGGATTCTGGATACATTGCGAGGGGAGTCAATATATCAAGCACGTGTAGGATCAAGAATTGACCCTTACGGCGTATTTTACATGAAAATCAAGCATGTCTTCTCTGATGGCACGATACTTGTGGAGAACTTGCCGGAACTCGGTAAGAGGCGAATATCAAAAGTTGAGGAGAGAATAGAAGGCGATTTGGTATTTCCTGTGGTTCGGGGGAGGGATATAAGGCGGTGGAATGCCATGCCAGAAATTTACGCCCTCATTGTTCAAGACCCTAAAAAGAGGGTGGGTTACGAGGAGGAGTGGATGAAAATCAACTTACCAAGGACTTTTGCGTATTTGCATAAGTTTAAGGAAGTTCTTCTGAGCAGAGGGTCTAATGTCGTGAGAGAATTGGCAGAAAAGACCGCATTTTACACGATGTACAGCATTGGAGAATATACCTTTGCACCCTACAAAGTGGTATGGAAGAGGATGGCAAGCGACCTTGAGGCGGTGGTTCTCTCAAAGATCAAGACTCCGATTGGCGAGAAGGATGTGATTCCAACGGATACAACTTCGCTTATTCCTTTTAAGAGCGCAGAAGAAGCGCATTATGTATGTGCGATTTTGAATTCTTCTCCTGTCAGGTTTTGTGTAAGGTCTTATTCTTCTGGGGGTCGCGGGTTTGGTGCTCCTTCTATTATCAGACATTTTGGAATACCGAAATATGATAAGGAGAAAGAGGTTCATTGGAGAGTTTCGGAGCTTTCCAAAAGGGCGCATACGTTGGCTAAATGATACTACGAGCAAAATGATTTGGAAGCGCGGGAGGAATTGAAGGAAGTGGAGGAGAGAATTGATAAGATGGTTGCGGGATTGTATGGGATTACGGATAAGGAGTTGGAGGATGTGAAGAATAATGGAACCTGAGGTTGCAGGAGTTTTAAGCCAGTTCAAATCTATCAAGAAACATGCAAGTCTACTTCGTCAACATATCTTTTATGATACAAAGGAGGAGTTAGAAAGTCTTGTTGAAGAATTCACGGATGCAAAAATACATTTTGAAAGTATAAGGCACAAACAAAAAATTGACATATATCTTCGGAGTATAAAATCAACGGAATGGAAATATAGAACCGATGAACAAAAAGCATTATTAAGAACAATAGACATAGAATGCGATAAAGCTATTGGTGCTTTAGAAAGCATAGCCACTCCCTTGTCGAAAGATGAATTAAAGAAACTTACACCTATCAGAGAGGAATTGGAAGAGCTATCAGAAGTATTACCGGATATAAACTATGAAAGAAATTTAGAAGAAGCAATAAAGGAGTACGAAAAGGGAGATTATCTCGCATCGGCATTAATCTCCGGCCGTGTAATAATTTATGCCTTGGGTCAAATTCCCGGAGAGTCCGATGAAGAAAAAGTGAAATTTTTGCGAGAAAAAGGGATTATAGAGAAAGGCAGAAAAGATGTTCACGAGTCAATAATAAAAGCGAGTAGAAGAGCAAGAAATTTCTTCTCTCACGATATTAAAGTGTTTCCAACACCTTCTGAGGCACTTTCATTGTTAGGTGATGCTATTGGGATTTTAGGAATTGTTAGCAAAGTTTTGAAAGGGGAGGGAAAGTCTTGAAAAGGAAAAACGGTTTGCCAGAAGTGGTGGAAGAGAAAAAAAATAGATTGGAATGAGCGAAGAAAGAAACAAAGCTGAAGATGTGGAGAGATTGAAGGAAGAATTGAATGAGTGGATAGACCATAGAATTGTGGATAATAACGCCTTTATAAGTTCTCCTAAGAAAGAAACCCTCTCTTTACTCTTTGCTTTACTTCCCCTCTTGGCTATTTGCGGCTCATGGCTATGGGGCATTCTAAAACAGTATTACATTTATTCTCTCCATCTTGTATTCATACTCTGGACTGTGGTAGGTATTACGGAGTCAATAGCAAAAAGGAAAGGGACAAAAGAATTTATTAAGGCGCATATAAATTTGAAAGATGCAGTTTATTTTTCTTTCCGTAATGTGAAAGCAATGGTATTTTCCTTCGATGTGTTATTTATTCTCTGTATTTTTGTGCTTTTGCTTGTTAAAGATTTGAGATGGTGGCTATGGGGTGATCGTCACATTAGTATTATATGAAAAAGCAGTAACAAATACCGCGACAATGGTGGAGGGAGATTATAAAATAGAACTGAACACTTTTAGGAAAAAAGTACTATCAGGAATTGCAATAGTCCTCATTATAGGCTTAATCGCGGCTTTAGTCTATGTATTCTATAAAACACCCTTAGAAATATACTTCATGATTTCAGAAGATCCATCTGGACTTTTTGGAATAATTCTAACCTTATTTGCAATCTTGACAAGTTATGCTCTTTATCAGAATATTTGAGTATAAAATTCACAATTGCTGACGTTACCGTACAAAAAAATAAACTTTCCATGCTCAAAATGGAGATTGATAAAATGAACGTTGAAGAACTCGAGAGGGTGAAGAAAAATTTGCGAAAGTGGCCTTTACCGATAATCGAAAAGTTTTTGTTTTTCAACTACTACGGTTTCATGCCCACGAGATATACTTTTGAGGTAGACGAGAAAGATGAGAAGTCAAATAGAAATTAGTGCGAAGTTAAAAGTGTTATATGCAATTGGGAGGGGACTCAGGATGATTGTAGTCGGATGGAATAATGGGTCACCTAATAATAGAACCGGAGCTGGATACGGCGTCCGAATAGTACGCGAAGATAGAGATATGTATTTCCAGAACACGTGGTCTTCTGTGATCATTGAGCTTGACAATGGAGATTTATTGGATGTTAGGTTATCAGCTTCATTTTGGAGAGGTTGTACTGAACTGCGGAATGTTAAAATAGGAAAATGGATGCTTGAGCAGGGGCTTGCTCCGTGGCCAAAAGGTGACCCGCCAAAACTCAAATTAGAACCGATAGGGAATAGAAGATTCCGGTTAAGTCGCTTGTAACTTCCCAACAATTTGCAAGCGAGAGAAGAATTGAAGGAAGTGGAGGGGGAAATTGATAAGATGGTTGCGGAATTGTATGGGATTACGGGTGAAGAGTTGGAGGATGTGAAGAAGACGTTAGGGATTTTGAAAGGCGAGGATGGTGAGCGATAGATAGGATAGTTTTAGAGATGATATACCTCTTTTGTGTGTTCGTGTTTCTCCATCAGAAGAGACAGCTATTTGAAAGATATAATAAAATTGATGGACTGATGGATATGGACAATCCCTTTTATAAAATCATACCTTATATTATGTTTTATACCTTTGAGACCAAAAAGAGAAAAAAGAGACTAAAAGTAAGGGAGAAGAAGGAGGGAGATGGGTGTAGATATAGACATAGAGATAGAGAATGAGCATGAGAATCGGTTATTGAGACGTAAGGAGGTTTTCTTCCGGTTAAAGTATGATGGTGGCTCACCAAGCAGAGCGGAGGCACGTAAGGCTCTGGTAAATGCACTCCGGTGCAGTCCGGACCTGCTTGTGATTGACTGGATGCGTGCAGAATTTGGCAAGCGTGAGGCGGTAGGCTATGCGAAGATATACGAGAATGAAGATAGGATGAAGGAGATAGAGAGGGAGCATATATTAAAGAGGAACTTTGGAGGTACAAATGGAAATGATACATAGCTACTATGAGGTATTAAAAGAGGAAGATGGAGGATTGAAATTGAAGAGGAAGCGGAGAACATGCCCGAGATGTGGTGCCGGAGTCTTCCTGGCAGAGCATGAAGACCGCTACTCGTGCGGTAAATGTGGCTATACCGAGTTCAGGAAGAAGAGATAGGGATATGGATATGGATAGTTAGTCTTATTTTAGCCTGACCCTGAACACCACGAGCATGATTATAAAAGTAAGCGATAGTGTCACGATATAAACAGCAGAGATGATTGCTGCTCGTTTAAATATGAAATCCTTCCTATTAAATGTGTCAAGAACGATAATGAGAAATAAAATCAGGAGATAAGCGATAAAACTGAATGATAAAGGTCTTAATAACCTCCACTTCTTCCGACCTTCTTCTCTGGCACCTGCTACTCCTGCACCCTTCAACAAACGCTTCACACGCTCTTCAGTTGCAGGCTGAGTACGAAACAGGAAGTGATAGCAGGGCAGTCGAAAGTCCAGCACCGTGAGCTCGCTATCATGTAACGGATTCACAATAAAGAGATGCGCATGTGCGGGATTAACCTCAAAATGGTGCGATTTTAAATGCTCTTCTATCTTGCGCAATGCACACGCCAGCTTATCCGGCTTTCCATGCAATAAGACACTCTGTTCATCCGTCTGGTATTCCAGGTGACGGTGACGCGTAGTTAGCTGTATAATCGTAGCAGCTATTGGTGCAACCAGCGCAGTAACGAAGAATTTTAGTAGCTGTGGTGCCGGATCATCTTCCTGCCCAAATCCGGTGAGTATCGCGCCCCAGAAAGCGAGATTCGCGAGAGCAATGAGCATCCCGGCTAAGACCCCGGAAAAAGTCACAATTCCTATGGAACTATTCTTAATATTAATATGTGTGAGTTCGTATGCCAGTACAGCCTCCATCTCCTCATCGTCAAGCAGGTCTATCAATCCAGTAGTAAGAACAACAGAGGCATGTCTCTTGCTCCTGCCTGCTACAAATGCATTTGGCATCGCGGAATCCACAATGAAGACTCCTGGCTCAGGAATACCTGCCTTTGATGCAAGCCTGTGTACCATCTCGTGTAGTTGAGCATGAGCATTACTTGTCTTCCTCGCATGGTACCAGCGCAGCAATAATCGGTCAGCAATGAGATACATGAGCAATATGAGCAGGAATAGCGCAAGAGCACCAATAGCAACAATGATTAACACTGGTGGTAGTGGTAATGGTAATCCCTGCCCGAACATCCCCCATCCAGCCAGAAGTTCTCTCATCTGAAATCTCAATTTCAAATTTAGTTATAGATTATAGATAGTTACATAAGGATAAACTTTGTTAGGAGCAGCTTGCCTTCTTTCACTATCCCTACACCTTCATATTTTATATCGCCAGCCCTTAAAGCAGCCCGAAACGCATCGAACGAATCAGGAGAGTTCACTATACTCTGCAATGTGTGCTCACTGGTATATACATTTATCGTGGGGTCTGGATTCTTTCCCGTCTTCAGCTCCGCCATATCTCCCCTTATGTTACTATTGAAATTCAATACGCTACCGTTATCGAGCGTGATGTATATGTTTACGCGTTCGTTACCGAATACCCATCTGATTATCTCGGGATCAAAGATGATAGCAAAAGTTTTTGTATGGTATACCTTATCCAGGTTGATCTTGAGGGTGAAGGAGTCCAGGGGAGCGATAAATGAATCCAAATCATTAGCGTTATCAAGTGCTTCCTTTATCTCCTCATAATCACACTCTGATATAAGCCCTTTGCTCTCACCCTTATTCAGAACCCTATTAATTCCCATCTTCTCTTCACTCCAATTCCCCGCACCTGCTATATTGACAGGATTGACAAGAAATGATACAATGATAACGATGATAATGACCATGAACAGCAGCGATGCAACGTCAATATTGTTACTTTTACCCCTCATCTCTATAATAAAATATCATATATGTATGTGTAGTGTAGATATAAACAATTATTATGAGAAGGATAGAGATAATAACGCGGGAAAGCACCGAGCTTGTAGATATTACAGACAAAGTAAAAGAGATAGTCAAGAATGAGGGTGTTACCTCCGGTATATGTGTGGTATTCACAAAGCATACAACCACAGGACTCATAATAAATGAGAATGAAGCGGGTTTGAGAAGCGATATCATTGCTCTTCTGAACGAACTGATCCCAAAAGGTAGGGGATACATGCATGATAGAATAGATAACAATGCGCATTCGCATCTCAGGGCTATGATCCTCGGTTCCTCTGTGTGTATCCCGATAGATCAGGCTAACTTAATGCTCGGGCGATGGCAGAGTATCTTATTTGTTGAGTGTGACGGACCGAGAAAGAGAGAGGTATATGTAAAGGTTATACCATAGAAACCATAAGCCATAGTACCATAGTATTTTATAGTATATAATGTTATTTCTATTAAAGGTTTCTTCATGAATGTGTATTCTTTGGTAAGAGGATAAGAGGAGGGTAGAGATGAGGAAAGCAAGGACAAGAGCAAGAGGGGACGAGGAGAAGGTGATTGCTTACATGACATCCAGGTTATTTCCATGGAACTTTATTGTGGAAGATGTTGATTCGGAGTCATTAAGGCATTTTGTTCCTTATGCGATCCAGATATGTGAGGATAAGGGAATAAAGAAGGGCTCGATAGAGCGAGACAGGGTAGACAAGGTAAAGGAGGTGATAGAAAAGGAAGTGAAATGGATGCTGAACGACTATCTACATCAAGAAGACAGGGATGCAGCGAGGATACATGGCAAATTCTACGCTCAGTATCCTTTCGCGTTCGCTCAGGCACTGATATATACAATCCTATACCGATTGGGAGCGAGCCTGGAAGACGTGGTGAATATAAACGCACTTGGTGAGTTGCTGGAGCTGGATATTAAAGCGATAAAGAGAAGAGAGCGTTTCATTCGCGATTTGATATCAAAGAACGAGGAGAAGGCATTGAGGATATTCAGCAAAGCCATGTTGAACAGGAAAGTGATATCAGAAGAGGGTGATTATATAGGCAGCGTGAGTGACATCGTATTTGATAGTGAAACAGGTACCCTCAAAAGTCTGATATTGAATAAGCAGAAAGGTTCAGAGAAGCTAAAAGTACCTATGAATGATATGAAATTGAATTTATATAGCAGGAATATCGTCTTAAAATATGTAAAGAAGGAGCAATGACCACTTTCTCCTCTCATTCTTATTCGTCACCCCCGTTCTTAGAGCGGTATCTGAATGATTCGCTCAGTCTCCCAGATTTCTATTCCTTAGCTACATTGCTGAGAGTACAGAAGAGAGAAGCAGAAAGGTTGGTGATAAAGCATAAGGAAAGAGCAGCGGGATGCAGGATCAGGGATCTGTTCTGCACGAAGGAGACGAGGGAACTGAGACGTGAGATTCTGGAGATGCTATCGCTCTATGCAGTGACTCGAATCGGTAGGGAGATGATTCTCACACTCATACCCACACAAGACAGAGAGGAACTCCAGAGGCGGTTCACTGATATACGAGCAGGTATAGAACTGGTGCAATTACTGGGCGCTGAGAATGTGACGAGGGTGCGGGAAATGCTATCAAAAGCGGAGATAAGGGGTATTGGCATCTTTAAAGCTCCCGTCGTCGCCGTTCAGGATAGAGATATAGAGCAGTTGATAAAATCAAACTATGGCGATTTTGTAACTGTGGAATTTCTGGATTCAACGGAGAAAGCGGAAGAGCTCGTGAATAGAGAGAATAGCATTTTACTGATCGGTGAGCATGAGCATGAGCACGAATACGATGAACCTGGTATCATAACGAAACGGGTTGATGATTTATCAGAGCCCTGCGAGATATGTCCAGAGTTCGTGGTCAGGAGCTATGTAGCGAAGAAGAGTGCGATAGAGGTACTGATAGAGATTCTTGAGCAGTTTGAGGCTATCAGGAACTCAGAACTATTCAAAGAAGTCTCAATTGCCGATTTAAAAGCTGTATTATCGCTTATCAGTGTTGGTGAAGCAGAGGTTAAAGACAAGGACAGGGATAAGGATAAGGGGGCTGAGAGCTTCGACGAGATGATCTTGAGATATGAGGAGGAGATAAACAGGGAAGCCGTACGGATAATGAAGACGGGCGGTGGAGCAGCTGAATTCAGAGCTTATCTGGATGATATTCTGTTGCAGATGGCAGATGAGCTGATGCTCAAGGGAGAGGACAGAATCACACTCCGGGAAAGTGCTCTGGATCTGGATGCTGGTGAGCCACCATTTGAATTCAGGAGGGATAAGATAGAGAGCCTGCGCCTGAAGTATAACAGGGAGAGGGGAGAGAGGAGCTATTACCGGTTGAGTGAATTGGCGAAGCAGCTGGAGCAGCAGAGGGAAGTGGTGAGAGAAGGTATCAAAAAACTCTTCTACCTCGATTTCATGCTCGCTACGGCGCTGTTCGCTCGTGACTTCGAGTTGAATCCCCCGGAGCTTATAGATGGGGGTCTGGGGTTGGAGATGGGGAAGAACATATTTCTGAAGGCTGAAGAGTTAAAAGGCGGAGAGAAGGTAGTTCCGGTATCCTACTCGATAGGGGAGGTGAAATTGGGCATCTTCGGCGCTACTCCACATCCTGTAGCCATCCTCACAGGTGCCAATAGCGGGGGTAAGACCTGTTTGCTTAATATGCTTGCAACATCTGTTATACTCACCGAGCTGGGTCTGCCAGTGCCTGCCGAGAGGGCGGAGATACCACTGCTGCCTCTTTATCTGTACAGGAGAAAGATGATAAAGAAGACGGGGTCTTTTGAATATTCGATGAGGGCATTGAGCAGGATATTCATGCGAGAGGGCGGGAAAGTGGTATTGATAGATGAACTGGAAGCGCTGACCGAACCAGGAGCAATGGGGCGTATAATGGCTTCAATCCTGAATAACCTGCCTGAAGGTACTCTCGGGGTGGTGATAACGCATTTGATCCATGAGATATTGCCGCATATAAGTATGGCGAAGATTCGGGTGGATGGTATAGAAGCCGAAGGTCTGGATGCCTCGGGTAACATTATTGTGGATCGGCAGCCGATGTTCAACCATATCGGTTCGAGCATGCCGGAACTGGTGATAAAGAAGCTATTGGGACGAGTAAGGAATGAGGAATTGAGAACAGTATATGAGGAGATAATAGATGCACTGGCAACTGAGCGAGCGGAATTGGGCTCAAAGAGCAAAGATGGATGAATGGGATAGGAGTGATACCACAATGGGAGCGAATACGAATATAAATACAAATACGAATACCGGATATTTCCCCTATCTGCGCATCGGTAAGATGAACGAGATATTGAAGCAGATACCGCTGCAATACATCTCGGTAGTGAATGAGTTCTCAACCAGGGGCATAGCGAGTGCGATTGGAGTGAGTATGACCACAGTTAATAATCTTATAGCGACAATGAAATCGCTCGATTTCGTTGTTGGGCGGCGGAGATTCTTGTTTACACGCCCGGGTGCGGACTATTCAGTTCTAATAAGGACGGATGAAGATGCAGCGAAGAAGATACTGGAAGAGCAGACGAAAAAGATCGAGTATTTTGCAGTGGTGAAGCAGGAACTGATTCAGAAAGGGGAACTGACGATTTTTGAGATTGGTGAGGAGATGGTAAAACGGTATGGCAAGAATTGGACAAACCCGCTGACTTTAAAGACCTATGGCGCTGCAATTGCAACCATACTTGATTTCACAGGCTTTGGGCATTATAGAAGTGGGATTTTAAGACTTGAGGAAGAGAAGGAAGGGATGGACATCCCCGTTCCTTACCTCAGTGTGGAGAAGATGCTGAAGATAATGGATGCTCTATTCCCCGGGGGCAGTGAAATACATAAGCTTGCAGCAGAACTGGGAACAGAGGAGAGACGGCTGAGTCAGGAACTCTCATGTTGTCGTGCAATGGGGTTTGTCAGATACCCACGGAGAGGTTTTTACGAATTGACAGAGGATGGGCGGGAGATAACACGCAGCAGTGAAGGACTCAGGAAGAAGAAGTTCACCAACCATCTGCTTGGTTCTGGTTATAAAAAACTTATAGACAGGCTACAGCAGCAACTACATGCTGACGATAAAATAACGCTGGTAACGCTTGGTGACCTCTTGGAGAAGGAATATAACAGGCAATGGTCGGAGATAACGAAGCGAACATACGCGAAGAAGTTCTTAAACTGGCTCAGGTATTCAGGCATCGTGGTCAAGGTAGAGGGAGGATATAAATTGCGTGTATCTTAAGTTTTAAGTTTTAATCTTAATTAATACTGATTATAATGAAGAACCGCAGGAGGAGGCTGTTTCAAATTTGAGAAAGGGCAGGTAAAAGAGATGCAGAGAAGTAAAGGTTTAATAAGTGATATAAGGGTGATAACGCTGTTATTGTTCGTTTTAGCCGCGCTCATTGCCATTTATGTCTATCCACCGCCACCTGCTGATGCGGGATTGAATGGCAACTTACAGTACGGGTTAGACCTCGTAGGTGGCTCTTCATTGCAGTTGAAGTTGAATGGTACCTTGGTTGGGATTGATGCGCCTGAAGACGTTAACGAATCCCGCGTTGCATCATACCTCAGCGATGCGCTGGATACCGAAGTTAGACCTTACAGGACTGCACGTGGCGAAATAAAGTACGAGATACGGAAGAGCGTTACAACGGAGCAACTGGCGGATGCTCTTAAGGGTATCAACGCCACGATAGCGAAGAAGCCGGATGGCAAACTGGATTTTGAGGAAGGAGTGACCCGGGAGACGCGCGATGAGACCAGGCGAATAATAGAGACGAAGCTGAATATGCTGGGTCTGGCAAGCACAAGGGTAAGAACAGCAGGCAGTAATTTGCTGGTCATTGACCTTGCGGGGATTGATATAAAGACCGCAGAGTCGCTTGTAGGCGAGCCAGGTAAGTTTGAGATACGGATACAGACGAATGGAACCGGCGGAGAGATAAAGGTGGGAGAGCACCTGAGCGAGATTGAGAACATCACCGAGCATGTTGTCTACGGTAGCGAGGGAATACGCAGTGTAAGGATGGTCCCCCAGAGGAGTAAGAGCGGATCCTGGGGTGCTCCCTTTACACTGACCGAGAAAGGTGCCACTGCACTCAGGGATGCTGCTATAAAGTATGGCGCTCTTGATAATCCAAGAGACCACGAACTGGTAATGCTGCTCGACAACGTGGTCGTTTACAGTGGACCACTGGATCCAAATCTTGCGGAAGAACTGCGCAATGCGCCTGTATATAGCCTTATATCCGAGACGGGTGTGGGTGATGAGGGTTTAAAGCGAGCAAGGGAACTGATAATACACTTGAAAGCGGGTGCTTTACCGGTGAATGTGCAGGTGATAGGTTCAGGTGAAGTGCCGGCGTATCTGGGCATGAAATTCAAGAAAGGTGCTCTAATTGCGGGTTTACTCGCTCTTATCGCCGTTACAATCGTCGTTGCCGCACGATACCGTGAGAAGAGGATAATATTGCCGATGTTCTTTGGGCTACTCAGCGAGGTAATCCTGATATTAGGGATAGTAGCCACGATGAACTGGCTAACGATAGGCATGATGGGTATTCTACTGGTGGTGTTACTCATCGGGGCACTGCTGAGATGGTGGAAATATCCAGTGACAGACCTGACGGTTGGCGTAGCAGTGTTACTGGTTATATCTGTATTTATACTATCGGCGGGCAAATGGCAGCTGGACTTGCCCAGCATCGCGGGTATAATCGCCGTAATTGGTACCGGTGTGGACCAGATGGTGATAATAACTGATGAAGTACTTTCCGGTGGCAGGTCTTCCTCAATGTACCATAAGCGTATCTCATTTGCTTATGGCATTATATTCGCATCCGCAGCGACAACAATAGTTGCTATGCTTGCACTCGCATTTATGGCTCTTGGCACGCTCAGGAGTCTCGCAATTGTGACTATAATCGGACTCATGATAGGTATTTTTATTACAAGACCAGCTTATGCACGGATAATAGAGCTACTGGTTTAAGTTTAATTTGTTGCAAGCAAATCCCTTTTCTCCACAGCCTGAAAGTATGCATTTACATTTAAATAGAATGGAAGGGAATATAGAGGGTAGTAGAAAAGAGACAGGATGGAACAGAAGAAGCTGATGAAGCTGATGCTGATAATACTGTTGATAGTCCTTAGAGTGGCATTGGGGGCAATGCATGGAGCGACAGGAGACCAGGCAGTGATCAACGTGAGCGTGAATAATGTACCACCCGAGATAACAGAGGTCGTGATAACGCCCGACACGGTATCGCTGAGTCCATGCCCGGATACCACGCCGGTCATGATAGAAGTGAGTGCAGTTGATGACAACGGCGCTGATGATATAGGCAGCGTAGAACTGACTGTATTGACTGACAGCGTGGGTAACGATGCAAGCAGTAACCTTACGACATCACTGCCCGTTGTAATGGTATACAATGCAAGTAATGGCATGTATGAGGTGCCGGTGTATTTGAAGTGCACCACACCCAGCAACTCATATATCGCAGTGGTTTCTGCTACTGACAGTATGGGTGCCTCAAGTTCTGCTAACGCGTCCTTCTCCGTTCAGACAACCCGCGCGCTTCGGATAGACTTCAGTGTGCTGGATTTCGGTGCAATTGATCCGGGTAATACTTCAATCATTGCCGGCGATGCCAATATGAGTACACCAGTGGCGCCAACGATAAAGAATATAGGTAATACAAAGATGGATGTGGGGATGAAGATAGAGGGAGAGCTTTTCCCCATTAATACCAGTTGTACACTTGAAGGAACTACAAGGACTCTTACCACAACCACACAATCATTTGGAGTGAGTATAGCTCCGGGTAATGCCATTGCAGCAGATTTTAAACTTTTCGTTCCTATCGGAACACATGCAGGCACCTATACCGGGCAACTTATCATCGAACCTGTCGCGGCATAAGGCGTAAGTATAACTCTAACTATAACTCTAACTAACTCTAACACTAACTCTAAAGGGGGGGGAGAAGAGAAGCATGAAATGGATAATTATGAGATTGGGAATAGATAAAGAACTGCTCTCCATGGCTATTATGGCTATGATTATGCTACCTATACCTGCGGTGGTACAACCCACTTTCGCTATCCAGAATATGGTCTCCTCGAACGCGAGTGTGATGAATGTCGTGCCAGATGTGCATGTGGAATTAGCACCAGACGATGACCCTGAGAGACCGGGTGTGCAGGTGATTAACCCTGCTCCTGGAATGAATAAGACCGTCATGATTACCGCGAATATAAGCGATATAAATGGTTATGGTAACTTACAGACGGTAAGGTCAGTGGTAAGAGGTCCGGGAGTGGGAGTAATAGAGGGTCCATTCAATTTGAGCTTTGACCATCCAGTGAGTGTTACCACAGCGGAGTATAAAGGCACGTTTAATCTCTCCAACCATCCAGAGGGCGAGTATAAAGTGGAAGTGAATGCAACAGATAAGGGTGGACTCAGTAGTGTGGGCTCCAGTAACTTCTCTTATCTCTACGCTGATATAACACCGCCGGTAGTGACGAACCCGAGCGCGAACCCAGCATCAGTGCTCGCAGATGGCATTCAGGAATCGCGACTCAATGTGAGTGTCCGTGACGATAGTGGTGTTTATTCTGTGAGGATCAACCTGAGCAGTATAGGAGGACCGGAAGCGAAGGAGATGTCTAATATCCCCGGTACTGATATTTACACCACAACCACCACCGTCAAAGTTGGCACCCCACCCGGGGACTACCACCTTCGGGTTAATGCCACAGACAACAGCACGAACAGAAACTCTAATACCTCAGTGGCTATACAGTTAACAGTGCTCCCGCCTGAAATCGTCACCACCTATGATTTCTCCACTGGTGCAGGCTATAACAGGTGGGCATACCGGAAACAGCATTATTTCAAGCCCCCGGCAACAAACTCTGTACCACGAATCGCATTCAGTCAGCAGCAATATAGCCGGATAAGTGCAAATGATGGCTCTTTTCAGTTTGATCGCAGCAGTTTGAACGGCTATTACGCTATTCACAGGTTCAAATTCAAGTTAAAAGAGCCGGAATCGTGCATAAAAGAGCTCCACGTGCTCTGGGATGGTATAGGTATGCACGACCTTGGCATTCCTGGTGCCACGCTCTACATCTGGAATTATGAATCAGGAGCATATGAAGAACTGGATAAGAGGATAAGAAGGGTTTTCACTCTGGAAGGCACAGTAAGGCATCACGTAGGTGAATATATTGATGATGGAACACTGGTATTAGCAGTGCAGCAGAACTTTCCGCAGTGGGGATTCTGGCGCTGGCGATTCCATTCCCGAATAGGAACCGATTATGTAAGGGTGGATGTCATACACACACCTGTGGGGGTGTAGTTGTAGTGAATGAGCACAATGTCCACAATGTCAATGTAGCAATCATCATAGCAGTTATAGCGGTCATAATCTCATTGCCTGCCCTTATTGGTATTGCAGGCGCTTCGGCTGGGTCGGCTGGGTTACCAAGTAACTACAATCACAATCATAACCACAATCATAACCGCAATCATAGCCACAACCACAATCCCGGCTTAAAGCAGGTGATAATAATCATGAAGGATAAACAGGTAGCAAAGCAGGTAATGAGGGTACTGAAGCAGGATATAAGCACTTATGGCGGTAAAATTAAGTGCGAGTATAAGTTGAAGCCGGCAGTAGCAGCTTCTCTGCCGCCTGCGGTGATACAGAGGTTGAAGAAGAATCCGAATCTGCGCATAATAGATGACCTGCCGGTATATACAGTAGGAGAGAGCCTCGATTGGGGGGTAGACCGGATAGATGCGGATATAGTCCATCCAGAAAACAGAGGAACGGGAGTTAATGTAGCCATTATGGATACAGGCATTGATTACAACCATCCAGACTTAGCTGCCAACTATCGGGGTGGCTATGATTTCGGTGGAGATTACCCGGGAGCGGCGAATGATGATGACCCTATGGACACCCGCGGGCATGGGACCCACTGCGCGGGCATTGTCGGAGCGATAATGGGGAATGGGATAGGAGTTATAGGTGTTGCTCCTGAAGCAGACCTGTACGCGGTTAAAGTGTTCCCTGATAATTCCAATACAGGGAATTACAGTGATATTATCGAGGGACTGGAGTGGTGTATCAACACACACATGGATGATGACCCCAATAACGATATACAGGTAATATCAATGAGTTTCGGCTCGGATGTAAACGAAGGGGACCCGGGAATCGAGCCATGGATTGATGCAGCATACAATGTTGGGATTCTGCTGGTAGGGGCGGCAGGTAACGCAGGCAGTGGAACGGACACTGTAATTTACCCTGCGAGATATGAGAATGTGATTGCAGTTGGGGCAACGGATAAGAATGATAACAGAGCGTGGTTCTCGAGTACCGGTCCTGCGGTCGAACTGGCAGCACCTGGCGTGAGTATCAAATCAACCGGCTTAAATGGTGGCTATTTCGTGATGAGTGGAACCTCGGTCTCATGCCCGATGGTAAGTGGAACAGCAGCACTGGTCTGGTCTGCCTATCCCAGATACGATAATACGCAGGTAAGGCAGAGATTGCAGATGACTGCTGAGGACCTTGGTACACCGGGTAGAGATGAATGGTATGGATATGGGTTGGTGGATGCGGGAAAAGCTGGGAAACCACCAGAAACAGAAACACCACCTGTAGTAGAGAGTGTCAGAATAATCCAGGATAATGATACTGAGTCGGCAGAAGAAGGCGTAAACGTGAGTATAGAGCCTGAACCGGGTGGCAACAGGACTGTTACTGTCTCGGCAGTGGTAAAGGACGCAGATGGGTGGGACGATGTGAATACAGTGATAGCAAAAATAGAGGGTCCTGATACCGTTGCTGATAGCCCCGTTATTCTACACATTATCTCTCATAATGAGACCACCGGTATCTTCAGCGGGAGATTTAATATGAGTTTTTATTATCACAGCGGGGAGTATGTGGTGAATGTAACGGCAGTGGATAGGACAGGTTTAAGTGGATACAACTCCACATCGCTATTCTATCTACCAGCAATCGCGCTGGAACTCGATGCTGATACGATTGCTTTTGGCTCTTTAGACCCTGGAGAGAGCCGAGAAGTGCTGGGTGATGCAGATATGAGCACCCCGGAGTATCCAACGGTATGGAACACCGGGAATGTAGCGATTGATATAGAAGTGAATGGGACGGGACTGAGCACACTCGGAAGCGATGTGATAGCAGTGAGGATAGGCGATGAATATAAGGAACTGGGAGAGCCAAGACGCTTTTACGTGAATATTTCACCTGATGGGAAAAGCGCGGTGGATTTCAAACTCTCTGTACCCTGTGGAACACCCTGTGGTAATTACAGCGGCAGAGTGAGTCTGAAAGCTGTGATGCATTCGTATTCGTGATACTCAGAGGTAAGGTTTCAGAACACGTTCTATCTTCATCCGTACCTCCTCGGTGGGTGTTATCGTCTCGTTCTCTATCTTTCTTAGCAATGAGTGCTTCTCATTGATCATTCTGGCGAGCTCTTCCTGTTTCAAGCCCGCCTTCTCCCTCGCCTCTTTCACCTTGCGACCATAATCCTCCATATCCACATCCATATCGAGCTCTTCTATCTCTATATCCCGCTCCATCTGGTACAGATCCCTCCTCCGTGCAAGTAACGAAGAGCTGTTCTCTTTCTTCTCTGGCTCCACCACTGCTGTTCCATAACGCGCACAGGCTTCGCATACCCTCAATTTTGAAGTCCCTATCTGGATATAGCGCGCATGCCCTTTCTTTATCTCCGCGCCACATATCTCACACTCGGTCATCTCATTTTTCCCTCCTCTCTCCTCTCATTATCTATTTATATAGCAGAGTGGAGAAGTAAATAATGAGTGGTAATATGAAGTCAGAGGGCGTTTCCTATGGAGAGGAGTATTCAAGATTTCTACAGGATAAGATGAGGCAGCTGGAGGAGGCGAATATTCTGCTGCGGGATAAACTGGAGAAGATAGAGCAGGAAAGTAGATACTATCAGGAGATGCGAGTTCGATATGAGCGAGAGATAAAGCGGTTAAGGTCGGAACTGGAGAAATTGCGCACTCCACCACTGCTGGTTGGGACCATTGTGAATGTGATAGATGATAAGAGGATAGTAGTGAGGAGCAGTACGGGTCCACAATTTGTGGTGACGTACACGCAGTGTGTGGAGCCGAGAGAAGTTGTTCCGGGTGCTCAGGTAGCTCTGAATCAGCAGTCACTGGCGGTGGTAAGCGTGCTCCCCTCTGCAAAGGACCCTTCTGTCTGCGGCATGGAAGTAATAGAGTCACCAGATGTGGACTACTCAATGATAGGGGGGCTGCATGAGCAGATAGAGGAGATAAGGGAAGTGGTAGAGTTACCGTTGACTGCACCAGAGCGATTTGAGCGTGTGGGTGTAGAGCCCCCAAAGGGCGTTCTCCTTATTGGATTGCCGGGTACAGGGAAGACGCTGTTAGCAAAGGCAGTTGCGAAACGTACATCAGCGACCTTCATAAGGGTTGTTGGCTCGGAGCTGGTACAGAAGTACATAGGCGAGGGTGCGCGTATGGTGAGGGAGCTATTTGCAATGGCGAAGGAGAAAGCGCCTTCTATACTATTCGTTGATGAGATAGATGCAATAGCAGCGAGGAGGATAGAGGATGGGAGTTCAGGGGAACGGGAGGTGCAACGAACACTGATGCAGTTATTGGCTGAGATAGATGGATTCGATCCCAGGGGAAATGTACGAATAATAGGAGCTACAAACCGACCTGATATACTCGATCCCGCTCTATTGCGACCAGGGCGATTTGACAGGGTTATAGAGATACCGATGCCGGATAAGAAGGCGAGAAAGGAAATATTTAAGATACATACATCCCGACTGAAGCTGAAGAAGGATGTGGACCTTGATAAACTGGCTGAACTTACCGAGAATGCCACTGGTGCGGATATAAGAGCGATAGCAACAGAAGCAGGGATGCTCACGGTGAAGAAGAATAAGAGGGCGGTAGGGATGGAAGAATTCGAGCATGCGATAAAGAAAGTGATGAGAAACGAGCAGAGGAACTACCCGGTGAATGTAAAAGAGATGGGTGTGATGTTTATGTAATGTAATCTTTTTCAAATCTTTTTTCACTAAGCATCCTATTTCTTTGGTAAAGTAAAGCTTTCTTATAAGCCCTTACAGGGCTTGCGGGGTCATGGGGCAGAGCCCCACATAAAGAAAGGTTTCACATCACCTTCTCCAGACTCATATCCAGCATCTGCTTCGTCTCTCGTGCAAGCGCATCAGGTAGTCCAGTGATGTCAACATTCAGGAAACCGCGAATGATCACCGATGTGGCTTCCTCTTCACTCAAGCCACGTGCCATCAGATACAGTATCGCCTCCTCCGCTATCTTACCCACTGCGGCTTCGTGAGAGAGGTCAAGGTCTTTACGAACAGCTTTGAGTTCCGGTATAGAGGTTATTGCCGCATTATCGGAGAGCATCAACCCTCTGCATTCTATGTGCCCACTTGCATTTGCACCCTCGCCTATCACCTCACCACGTGCGATGACCTCCGCGTTATCGGTAGCGAGCACTCTGGAGATTATCTCCGCTCTGCTTCGTTCGCCCTTCAGCACTGCTCTTGAGCCCATATCTATTCGGGCATTGCCTGATGCATAGATAATGGACTGGAAATTGGCTCTCGCATTCTTACCCTCGCAATATGCAGTTGGATACGTTTGAAGTGATTTCAACGGCGTCATTAAGATATAATTACTTATGAAAGTCCCGTCATCTTCTATCACCACTGCGGTTCTCGGTCTCACCTCCACACCTTCGCTCCAGTTGTGTATCATAGTGAAGGTGATTTTGGCACCGCGCTTCACATAGAACTCAGAAACGCCGAGATGAAGTGCTGACTGGACTGCATGAGCAACGGAACAGCCAGTGATGATATGAAGCTCCGAGTTCTCTTCTGCAATTATGATATTATGAACCTTCTGCCCGGTTTTATCGGTGGTGATGAATAAACAAGCCTGGACCGGAATAGTCACCTTCGAATTGGCTTTCGCTCTGATAAAATAGCCATTCGTCTGGTCCAATTCAACATCTGCGGTATACTTATCCATGTCAACAGGTATTGCCTTCCACAGATAGTCAGTGGCGAGCCATTCATGCCGTTTCAATGCTTCTGTAGTGCTCATGAGCTCCAGACCCGGTGATTTTACACGCGAGAATACCACAGAGCGGTCTTGCAGCAGGAAAGAGCCGGACCTGCCACTCTCAGAAGGTTCAATGCCGGCACGAAGCAGACTCTGCTTATGCTCCTGAGGGACTTCAGCGAGCGACTTGAGGGCATCGTGCTCACTACCCGCTGTATTATAGCGCTCGAGGTTGATGTCATCGCCCAGACTTGCTTTCTTCTCTCGCGCACGCTTCGCACGCTCTATTATATCCCGCATATCTCGTTTATTCATTCACTTCACCTTGCATTTCTCCACACATTTCTCAAATCCCACTTCCATTATGTTCTTTGTTATCTCATCAGGCATACCGGAACAGGCTATACTGCCTTCGAGCATCACGTGCGCACGGTCAGCTTTTATGTAGCGCATGATAAACCCGCTATGGGTAATTATAAGTCCCGCTCGCACTCTCTTACTCGGTAACTTATTCCTGTCCAGGAGTTCAGACATTATCCCGCCTATAAGCTCTATATTCTCCACATCAACACCGGAATCGGGCTCATCGAACATGATGAACTCCGGCGATTGCGCCATAAGCTGGAGTATCTCCGACCGCTTCACCTCGCCACCGGAGAAACCGAGATTCACATCCCGAACAAGGAACTCATAGGGGATATTAAGCCGTGCTGCAAGCTCTATCACACCTTCATCTATTGCTGCCTCGCTTCTACCCTGTGCGATATTCACCATGTCGCCGAGCGTGACGCCCCTTATCTGTGGTGGATGCTGGAATGATACACCCATCCCCAGCTTCACGCGCTCGTTGGTCGGTAAATTCGTTATATCAACACCTTTAAACTTTATACTCCCGCTTTTGACCTTATAGGCTGGAAAACCAAGTATAGTCAACAAAAGGGTCGTCTTACCACACCCATTTGGTCCAAATAATACATGCACCTCACCACGCTCGATATTCAGATATAAATCGCGTAGAATCTCCTTTCCCGCTACTTCCACCGTCAGGTTCTCTATTTCCAGCATATTTATGATCTTACCGTTCACATATACCCTCCAGTTCGCTGAATATTCCCGGACAAAAGTCTATCTTATATATTCCCACTATAGTATAAATATTTTAATTTAGGGGTGAGAGTGAGAGAGATGGAGATAAGATGGTATGGACATGCCTGTTTTGGGATAACAGGTGAAGCAGGTGAGGTGATAGTTACAGACCCTTATGACGAGAGCATAGGGTATCAAATGCCGGATTTGAGGGCGGACGTCGTCACTGTCAGTCATGAGCATTACGACCATAACAATGTAGCGGCAGTGAAGGGCAATCCAGAAGTGGTGAGAGGACCAGGTGAGCATATTGCCAGCGGGATAAGGTTTCTTGGCGTTAATACATACCACGATACCTCAAGAGGTGCAGAGAGGGGCGAGAATACCGTGTTCCTATTTGATGTGGACGATATAAGGTTATGCCATCTTGGCGACCTTGGGCATGTTCTGGAAGAGCCCCAGGTAAAGAGCATCAGGGAGAGGGATATAGATGTGCTGTTCATACCCGTAGGTGGTGTATACACGATAGATGCGAGTGGCGCTACTGAGGTATTGAACCAGCTGGAGCCAAGAATAGCGATACCAATGCATTATAAGACACCGCCTCTGCGGTTGAATATAAATAAGGTGGACAGCTTTCTGCGAGGAAAGGAGCGAGTGATGCGGGAGAAGAAGCTTTCGCTTCGTAAAGCCGATTTGCCACCACCGGGTGAGAAGGAGATAGTGGTGCTGGATTGGAGGCATTGATGCATACGATGAATGCAGTAAAGTGGACTGGTGTCACGGTATTTCTCATCGGGCTGCTAACCATGATGGCTTATAGCATGTATCCCCTTTTTTACCAAAATGGAGAATCTACGGTGCTGTTTGGAATGAAGCTCAGCGTGGTACTGATGAGCATTGGTGCTGCTATTTTAATAATAACCATGAGCATTGAACGATACAAAGATTGGAAAAAGATGAAAGAGGAGATAAGCGAGGAGGATTTGAGACCATGAGCGTAATAGTGGTAAATACGGATTTTGTTCCGGGTAAGGAGATAGTAGAGGTTTTAGGGATTGTAAAAGGAAATGTGATTCAGGCAAAGCATCTCGGCAAAGATATAGCCGCGGGATTTCGGCAACTCGTCGGTGGTGAGATAAAGGAATACACAGAGATGATGAGCGAGGCGAGGGAAATCGCAATGAAAAGGCTGATAGAGAAGGCGGAGGAGATGGGTGCGGATGCGGTCGTGAATCTTCGATTTATGACTTCGATGATAATGGGCGGCGCCGCGGAAATACTGGCATACGGGACCGCGGTAAAGTTAAGGTGAGTCTGAAAGTCAGGTATTTTATTCGGCACAATGATATGATATGAGATATACAAATGAGAGATGGGAAGATTAGCAGTGTGTGTATGCTCAGGCGGGATAGACTCGACGGTTGCAGCGACGATTGCATCACGAGAAGGATATGAGTTGCATGTCTTACATGTATCTTACGGGCAGCGTGCGGAATTGAGGGAGCGAGAAGCGGTGAAGAAGATATCGGCTTATCTGGGCGCTGTTGAGTTGAAATTCACCACTGTTGAGATGATTAAAGAGCTTGGGGGTTCTGCATTGACCGATTATAGCAGGGATGTGCCAGCCGGCGAGGAGGTGAAACTGGACAGGAACGAGACACCGCCCACATGGGTACCATGCCGCAATCTGGTCCTTTTATCACTGGCAAGTGCGTATGCGGAAGCAATTGGAGCGGATAGCATCTTCGTTGGCTTCAATGCCGAGGAGGCGAAGTCTTACCCTGATAACAGTAAGGAATTTGTCGAGCGATATAATGCGGTGCTGGAGAAGGCAGTGGCTTCTTTCTCCACTCCTCCTGAGGTGCGAGCGCCTCTTGTGGACTTATTGAAGCCGGAGATAATAAAGAAGGGGATGGAAGTAGGAGCGCCATTAAAGTTCACTTATTCATGTTATCTCGGCGGTGAGAAGCATTGCGGTCTCTGCGAATCGTGTCAGCACCGCCGTAGAGGGTTCAGGGAGGCGGGTGTGGAAGACCCTACGGAGTATGAAGCATTCGCTCAAGCATTTCTCTGAACCTCTTTATGTCCTCTACCGACTCTTTAACCGTTTCCCCTGGTAGCCAAGCCTCATAAAAGTTCTGATGCAAGGAAGTGGCTATTTGCCATAGTCTTCGTATCTCGGGCTCGTTCGCCTCCCTTCTGAGCTCTGCTACGAACCTGTTCAAATCGCTATGACTCCTGAGTTCCAAATTTCTCTTCGCTGCAACCGCCTTAACCATTTGTGACGCCGCTCCCCATAATTTCTCTGACGCCTGAACGTAATCCCCTTCTTTTAAAAGCTCCTTCGCTTTGCTAAAATATTTCTCACTGAGATTAATTCTTCTCAGAATCTTTTCCGGAAAGTTTATGGTTCAGGGAGGCGGGTGTGGAAGACCCTACGGAGTATGAAGCATTCGCTCAAGCATCTCTCTGAACCTCTTTATGTCCTCTACCGACTCTCTAACCGTTTCCCCTGGTAGCCAAGCCTCATAAAAGTTCTGATGCAAGGAAGTGGCTATTTGCCAAAGTCTTCGTATCTCGGGCTCGTTCGCCTCCCTTCTGAGCTCGGCTACGAACCTGTTCAAATCGCTATGACTCCTGAGTTCCAAATTTCTCTTCGCTGCAACCGCCTTAACCATTTGTGACGCCGCTCCCCATAATTTCTCTGACGCCTGAACGTAATCCTCTTCTTTTAAAAGCTCCTTCGCTTCACTAAAATATTTATCACTGAGATTCACATGCAACTCAGTTTTTGTTTCAGGGTCTGCTAACTGCAGATATTCCAGCACCGCCTCATTTATAATCTCCTCTGGAAGTACATCTTCAGTCCTCGAGATCTCATTAATTCTTCTCAGAATCTTTTCCGGAAAGTTTATCTCGATGCTCATGCCCCCTTATCCTTTACCTTTACCTCCTTTTATCCCTCTTTCTTTCCTTTCATTCGCACTGTGAAACATGAACCCAGAGGTTATTTTTTAAATGCCCTTCATAAAATAATAGGATAGATAAGTATGTATGGTGCATGACATGATTGAGATATGTGTATATGGCAGGGGAGGTCAAGGGGGAGTGACACTGGCTGAGCTGGTTGCCCATGCCGCTATTGCGGAGGGTAAACATGCCCAATCAATGCCTTCTTTTGGTCCAGAACGTCGGGGTGCTCCTGTTCTCGCTTTCTTGCGTGTGAACGAGCGTGAGCGAATAAAAGTAAGAACTGAGATAACCGAACCGGATGTGCTCATCGTGCTTGACCCCGGTCTATTGCACATAGGCACAGTCCTCTCACAGCTCAAAGAAGGGGGCATAGCGGTAGTGAGCACGAAGAAGTCGCACGAAGCATTGAAATCGGAGCTGAAATTGAGCAGACTGGCAACTGTGGATGCTAAAGGTATCGCCATGCGGGTTCTTGGATTACCCATCGTCAATACCGCAATGCTCGGGGCGCTTGTGAAGGCAACGGGCATAGTGAAGTTAGAATCATTGAAGCAGGTAATGGAACACCGATTTGGCAAACTCGCAATGAAGAACCAGGAAGCGATGTTAGAAGCGTATAACGAGACGGTGGTGAGTGGCTGAGATGAGCAACGAAGATAAAGATATGATAGGGATGGGGATAGGCTGGAAAGACCTGAAACCCGGGTTTGTGGTCACCGAGCCGGGGAGTGCATCCTCATATGAGACCGGCGATTGGCGGTCTGAGAGACCAGTTCGTGCGAATGAGAGATGTATAAAGTGCGGTATATGCTACATCTATTGTCCCGAAGGCTGCGTTAAGGAGACAGAAGACGGGTTCTTTGAGGCGGATTTGTACTATTGCAAGGGCTGTGGAATCTGTGCACACGAGTGTCCACGAGGAGTAATAACAATGGAAGAGGAGAAGGAGGAGGGAGTTCAGGATGGGATATAGGATAGGACAATGGGATAGATACATGTTATGAGGAGCAAAACCAAATCAGCATCAGCAATACTAATCGTCTGTGATGGTCTCGGTGACAGACCGACAGCAGACGGTAAGACGCCATTGCAGGCTGCCGAGACACCGAATATGGACGCCGTGAGTGAAGCCGGGATAAATGGCTTGATGGATGTGATATCACCGGGGATAGTT
Source organism: Candidatus Methanophagaceae archaeon (assembly GCA_003194435.1). Taxonomy (GTDB): domain Archaea; phylum Halobacteriota; class Syntropharchaeia; order Alkanophagales; family Methanospirareceae; genus G60ANME1. The sequence goes on from PQXC01000008.1 coordinate 45,357, forward strand.
CCGGGTAGCGATACCGCTCATCTCGCTCTCTTCGGGTATGACCCTTACGAGTATTATCCAGGTAGGGGTGTTTTCGAAGCACTCGGTGCAGATATGGAACTGCGAGAGGGCGATGTCGCATTCAGAGCGAATTTCGCTACCGTTGATGACAGTATGCGGATTATTGACCGCAGGGCGGGCAGGAAGGGCAGTAAAGAGCTGGCTGATGCACTTGACGGGCTCGAAATAGATGACGTCCAAATTTCTCTGCGGAATACCACAGAGCATAGATGCGCACTCGTAATGCGCGGTGATAACCTCTCAAAACTGGTTTCTGATGTGGACACGCACGTTGAGGGCGGTGTTGTGAGCGAATGCAGACCGCTGAAAGAAGGCTCAGCGGAGAGGAAGACCGCACGCATCGTGAACGAATTGGTGAGAAGGAGCTATGAAATCCTGAACAAGCACCCGGTGAACGAAGAGAGGCGACAGAAAGGTGAATTACCCGCCAATATACTGCTGTTACGGGGTGCAGGCAGTTATAAAAAGGTCACTTCAATGCATGACCGATTCGGGTTAAGTGCTGCCTGTGTAGCTGGCGCTTCGCTCTACAAAGGAGTGGCGAAATATCTCGGTATGACGGTCATCCCGGTGGAGGGAGCGACAGGCAAGAGTGATACGAATCTCGGTAACAAAGCCGAAGCAGCGTTAAACGCATTGCGAAGTCATGATTTCGTATTCGTGCATGTGAAAGCAACCGATAGCATGGGGCATGACGGCAACTTCGAGGGCAAGAAGGAGATGATCACAAGGATAGATAGAGAGCTTGTAGCGGAGTTGAAAGACGCGGATGCGTATGTTGTTATCACTGCGGATCACAGCACGCCTGTATCAATAAAGCGACACAGTAGCGACCCCGTGCCCGTTGTGATGAAGGGTGAGGGAGTGAGGAGCGACGAAGTGAAGCATTTTGACGAGATTTCAGTGGCTTCTGGTGGCTTATGCAGGCTTAAAGGTCTGGATTTGTTGCCGATACTGACCGATTTCATCGGCTGTTATATGATGTATGGGACTTAACATAGATTTCGATTTCATAGCTGTGCAGAAAGGAAGGTTTGTGCTGAATGCACTATGCGGTCACCTTCTTCTCGAGTTCAGCAAGCCTGGCTTCAAGTTCAGCCACCTTCTCCATCACCGGTAGTCTCGCTTCGAGCGAATCAAGCCTGGAATCCACGGCATCGAACCTCCTGTCCACAGCCTCAAATCGCGAAATCATCTCATTTCTCAAACTATCGAACTTAACATCCACCTTTGCATCTAATGCTGTAAGCCTGCCATCCACCGCCTCAAACTTCGTCATCATCTCGCTTCTCAAGCTTGTAACTTCCTTCTCCACCCCGTCTATGCGTGTATGCACTGCATCTATGCGTGTGTGTATGGCTTTTATTTCGCCTGTGATCTCATTCAGCTTCGGCATAAGTAGCCGTTCTATCCAGCCGGGTATTTTCTCCATGATAAAATGTTTAGCTCATGCGTGTATATAAATCTTCGTACAATACAAGTTTAAATTAATTAAATATAACTACAAATACAATTTGAGATAGATACATGAAAGGGATTGTAAACATAGTGGAAGAGGAGGGAGTGGAGCATAAGAATCCGATAGTGATAGAGGGTCTGCCAGATGTTGGTCTGGTAGGTACGATTGCAGCATCCTACATCGTGGAGAAGATGAAATACAATGAGATAGGGTACATTGAATCTGACTTGTTCCCACCGGTCATGGTCATCCATGGAGGAAAATTGAAGAGCCCTTTCTGTCTGTATGGCAACGAAGAGGTGATAGTGGTCTCGTCTGAGATTGCGATACCGCCAAATGCGGTCTATCCGCTGACTCGAACACTTGCTGACTGGTTCAACAATATAAATGCGGCACTCGTGATATCAATAACAGGCTTACCGGTGAAGAACAGGATGGACATAGAGAAGCCAGAGGTATTTGCGGTGGGTAACAACGAGGAAGTGGTGAAGGAGCTGAAGGCGAAGCAGGTGGAGCTGCTGCAAGAAGGTTTCATTGCTGGTACATATGCGGTAATGCTGCGAGAATGTTACAAGAGGGAACTGAATGCGATTTCTCTGCTCGCTCAGTGTTTCCCGGTATATCCCGACCCTGGTGCCGCGGCATCGGTTATTGGCTCCCTTGATAAATTCCTGCAATTGGGCATAGATGTGGGGGAGTTGATGGAGAAGGAGGAGGAGATAAAACTGAAGGCGCGGGACCTCATGCGGCAGACCGCTTTATCCGCTTCCGAGATGCAGAAGAGTGCGGAGCAGGATATGCCATTCATGTATCGTTAGTTTAGTTGTAGTTGTTGGAGGTGATGAAAGGAAATGGGTCTGGAAAGGTGGATAAGAGATGCAATGTGGAGTTATAATGGTAATTTAGAGCCGTTATATGAGCTGGAAGATAGGGGTGATGAGATAATTATCACTTTTGACCTGCCTCGAGTGAAGAAGGAGGATGTGGAGATAAATACAACGGAGGATTCTGTGGAGATAAAAGCGAAGATGAGCGAAGCGGTCTGCTGGGAGCGATGGGGTAGCGTTCAGAGGCGAATAAGCTTTCACCAGTTCAGAAAGCAGATAAAATTGCCCGAACAGATAGACCCCGAGAAAGCTTCCGCTTCACTTAAAAATGGTATCCTCAGGATATCACTGCCAAAAAAGAGGACAAAGGTGCTCATACCTATACAATAGCTATGCTATGTTATAAAGGTGCTACCCTTCCCTCCTGCTGAAGCCTGAAATAAAAAGCAAAAGCGTCAATAAAAACAAAAACTCGCTTCGCTCAATATCAATTCCAAACCTGTTTTGCAGATCTCTTTTAACTATTTCTCCTCTATTCACAGCGTCTCTATCCCAAAAGACTCCAGTAGTATCTCCGTATTTATCTTCCCACTTGTAAACGTTTTCCCGCTTTTTATCTCGTTCACCGTTATTTCGGCAGGTGCAAACATACCAGCATCCACCTTGAAGAAATCGAAGCCGGCGTCCTTGAAGGTTCGGTAGAACGGCTTACCGTAATCCGGTGAGTTCAGCGATGGCACTTTCTTCACATATTCCTTCAATTCCTCCACATCTTCATACTCCACCGTGTAATACATGCGACCACAATAGATAATACAGTCGTTCGTAGAGCCCATACATTCCACATCACTGCCCACGACCGGCGAGACCGGGATGATGCCATGGGCATGTTTTATAGTGTTTATATCGAAGCCCAGAGAATCAAACTTGTGTATACCGGTCTCTATCCCTCTCGCGGATATCTGTACGGAGCCAGCGAGAGAAGCTGTTGGCACGACAACAATATACAGGTCTTCGGTGTCCACTCTGCAGTCCTCGGCTATCTTGTCTGTTACTTCTTCATCTGGTATCGCACTGCTTTCCAGAATTAAGACCGCTTCAGTTGCATCATCCTCGTATCCTATCTTCTCGTATAGTTCACGCGGATTGAGGGATAGCGCCCTTGCAGGACCTGAGCCCATGCCAAAGAATTTCTTCACTTTAATCCGCCATCCAGCGTATTGCGATGCCATACACGCGATTACAGGGTGGTCAGTGGTGAGCTCTAATGCCGGCACTGAGAATTTACCGAGGTCAAAAGTGCTGAATCTTATATCCGCAAGGTCTGCCATACATATACGTGCTACATATAGACCCGCTTCAAATCCTCCTTCCACTTCCACGCCCGCATCTATTATCGTTGTCCCATTATCCAGCTCCAGAATATCCACCTGCAGCTCCTCTGCGTTGTCCATCATCTCTTCAAACACATCCAGCCCATACTCATTCACACTTACATTTATCATCATTCCTCTTCCACTCTCCTTCTCACCTTTCTATTACAATACCATCCAACCTATTTATAATGATATGGTTATGAAGGTGATGGGAAAACTGCAGAAAGCTTTCCTTTGGTGGAGAGGCTGTCCCCTTAATCGCTCACCTTCGAAAAACCTCCACTCCTTCTTCCAAAGCTCTTCTTATGAAGAAATTCCCTTCTTCCTTCATCTTCTCCAGCTCCTCCTCTGTATATGGGAATACATCCATCCCTACCGGGAACCGGGAAGGCAAAAAGCGCGGTATCCGCTCCATGAAGGTCTCTTCTGATGCACTCAGTATCAGGAGTAAGTCTATATCGCTTCCTGGCACGCATTCGTCCCGAACAAAAGAGCCGAAGAGGAGCACACGCTTCACTTCTGGATGCTTTTCCTCTATCTCCTTCAGATATCTCCTGAGCGATTCTTCCACTAACCTCTTATCGAAGTATCTTATCCTCACATTCATAATCTCCATAATCTCCATCTTGCTGACTCAAGAGCATGCCGGGCATGTATCACCAACCATCAATGTTTTATTTATTTTATATCAGCGCGGCAAACTTAAGTTAGTTAATGGCAAAATGAAGATAAGGGCATCGGTGCCTGCGAAGGTGATATTATTCGGTGAGCATTTTGTGGTATATAACAAACGAGCACTCGCAACCGCATTAAACCTGCGACTTTCTGTTGAAGTCTCAGAAAGCTTTCCTTTGGTGGAGAGGCTGTCCCTTAATCGCTCACCTTCGAAAAACCTCCACTCCTTCTTCCAAAGCTCTTCTTATGAAGAAATTCCCCTCTTCCTTCATCTTCTCCAGCTCCTCCTCTGTATACGGGAATACATCCATCCCTACCGGGAACCGGGAAGGCAAAAAGCGCGGTATCCGCTCCATGAAGGTCTCTTCTGATGCACTCAGTATCAGGAGTAAGTCTATATCGCTTCCTGGCACGCATTCATCCCGAACAAAAGAGCCGAAGAGGAGCACACGCTTCACTTCTGGATGCTTTTCCTCTATCTCCTTCAGATATCTCCTGAGCGATTCTTCCACTAACCTCTTATCGAAGTATCTTATCCTCACATTCTTAATCTCCATAATCTCCATCTTGCTGACTCAAGAGCATGCCGGGCATGTATCACCAACCATCAGTGTTTTATTTATTTTATATCAGCGCGGCAAACTTAAGTTAGTTAATGGCAAAATGAAGATAAGGGCATCGGTGCCTGCAAAGGTGATATTATTCGGTGAGCATTTTGTGGTATATAACAAACGAGCACTTGCAACCGCATTAAACCTGCGACTCTCTGTTGAAGTCTCTGGTAGGGGCAAGGATAAGAGTGGCTATCATCTCTACATTGAGAATATACCCTCTTTCGGGTTCCAGATGGAATTGGCAGAAGGGAAGGCGCAGCCATTTATAAATTATGAAGGTGCATCAAGCGCTATTGCGTATGTCAGAGGCGCAATTGAGTATCTTGAATCGAAATATGGTATAGAAGGCGGTGTGGAGATGAGAATAAAATCCGATATACCGCTTTCCGCCGGCTTGGGCTCTTCCGCTGCAACTTCTGTCGCCACCATCGCCGCACTCAGGAGATATTTCGGTGTGGATAGTGATAGTGGAGAACCAACCCCAAAACTGGAAGAGATAAGGGAGGATGCACACCATGTAGAGAAGGCGATTCAGGGCAATGCCAGCTCTGTGGATACCGCTATTTCGACCTATGGGGGCTACGTAATGATAGAGAATGGAGAAGTGAAGCGCCTGAATCTACCCGCGATAGACCTGATTATAGGCACTATCGGCTGTATCCCGCTGGGTGTGAGTGTTGAGCGAATATCGGAACTGAGCCTGAAGACGAAGAAGCTCGTTGAAGCTGTTAAAACACGGAGAGAAGCATTTAAAAGCGTATTTGAACACATCTTCAACGCCTCTGACGAGCTAACAAAAGAGGCAATCCTGGCACTGGAACAGCGTGATTTTTATCGCCTCGGCAGCTTGATGAATATAAATCATGGCTTGCTCGATGCCATAGGAGTCGTTCCTCGCCGGTTAAGTGAGCTGGTGAAGCTGTCACAGGAGTTGGGTGCACCTGGAGCGAAGGTGACAGGTGCAGGTGGTCTGGACGAGCTGGGAGGTGCAGGCTCTGTTATGGCACTGCCGCCGCCAGGCGACTCAAATGGCGCGATAAAGATAAAAACCGCTATGGCACTTACTGGTGCACTCGCGATGGTTTTGAAGACGAACGCAAAAGGGCTGATTGTTGAATCTGTTTGAAATGAGCGAGATTATCGGGAGTTATGGCTCAGGAGCAGAAACAGGAGCAGGAACAAGAGCAAGAGTCCACATAGAGACCTTTGGCTGCACTGCAAATGCCGGCGATACGCAGAAACTGCGCGCTATATTGAAGAGGAGTGGATATCAACTGGTAACGGACTATAAAAAAGCCGATTGTGTCATCGTGAACACATGCACAGTGACGAAGCGGACGGAACTGAATGTGGTGAAGCGGCTGGAGGAACTGAAGAAGCAGGGCAAGCATGTAATCGTAGCCGGCTGTATGGCTGCGGCACAGCCCGAACTGGTGAAGAGCGTTCTGGGGAAGGATACAATTATGATAACGCCTGAAGAGCTATACCCGGTTATGGATTTTGATTTTGACAACAACTCCTCCGTGGTTGGTATAATCCCGATATCAATGGGCTGTCTCGGAGAATGCACCTATTGCATTGTGAAGAGAGCGAGGGGGAGACTGAAGAGCCTGAGTCCCGATAGGATATGCAGCGCGTTAAGGTCCGCAGTGGCGGCTGGTGTGAAGGAAATAAGAATAACAGCCCAGGATTGTGCCGCTTACGGGTTCGACCGCACGGATATGGGTATGGATATGGCTGTGAAACTACCTGAGCTCCTGCGGATGCTGACCGAAGTGGAAGGCGATTTTAGAATTCGTATAGGCATGATGAACCCCTTCACACTACTCTGCATCATAGATGAGCTCCTTGAGGCTTTTGAATCCGATAAGGTGTTCAAGTTCTTCCACATACCGGTTCAGTCGGGCTCTGATAAGGTGCTAAGCGATATGCGCAGGAATTACAAAGTCGCTGACTTCGTAGAGATAGTGAGAAGAATAAGGAGGCGATTCCATTACTGCACCATCTGTACAGATTTTATCGTTGGATTTCCAACAGAGGATGAGGATGATTTCCGGGCGTCACTGCAGCTACTGGAGGAAGTGAAGCCTGAGAAGGTGAACATTACGCGATTCTCACCGCGACCGGGGACGGAGGCATCGAAACTCAAGGACATGCTGGCTCGCGATAAGAAGATGAGGTCGCGAACGATGTCGGCGATTTATCACAGGATGGCACTTGAAGCCAATAACCAACTGATAGGAGCGGAACTACCGGTTCTGGTTACCGAACGCGGTGATAAAGGCGGTGTGATTGCCCGTGACCCATCTTATAAGACGATAATATTGGAGGAGGATTTGCCGCCCGGTTCATTCCATAAGGTGCGTGTGAAGGATGCGAGGAGCACTTATCTGGTTGCCTCTGTGATTTCATGACCCGTGTCCAGTTCTACATCTATCACATCCAATTCCTTCACTTCCGCTTCTATACCCGTACCCAGCAAATCGCTCAGGTTCGGTCTTGTTCGTCCTCTATCTCCCGAAATTAACTCCTTTACGTATAAGCCACCATCACACTTCACTTCCAGCTCGCATGTAGAACCACCGTAGTTCAGCAATTTCATCCCATATATTCGCCTGCTGCGTATCAAGTCCGCCCGGCGATGCACCACCCTCAAAGGTGTCCTCTGCTCTATCACTGCTCCGTCAAGCTCTTGCACCGCTTCCCTCAATTTCGACTCGGCTACAGCCCCTCTTAGCTCCACTCGCATTCGGTAGGTCTTTCTCGCATTCGCATTCTTTATCCGTGCAACCATCTCTCTATTTACATACTTGAGATTGGTGACTTCCAATTTTGCTCTGTTCTCTTCGTTCACCTTCTCTTCTAAGGCATGCAAATCCACTCGCTGCCGCCGCTTCGGCGCTCTCAGCTCCACCACGAAAGGACGACCAGAGCCGAGCATTCGAGCATCTATGTCCTCCCTCCCACAGCCGTGCAGTATCACATCCTCCGCTCCATACACATCCATAATAGAGCCTTTTATCAATTCCTCAACCGATTCCGCATACATCTTACCGGTGAAATTGCATCTCTCACAGCCCTTACCATGACATGCACGGCAAAACCATCTCGTCTGCGGTATTCCCCGCCTGTACTTCCTGTATCTGCCATAGATGAACAGGGGCTTCACCTGTAACTCAACATCAAAATCACCGCTCCAAAGGTTCAATATCACAACAACTTCGGGCGTATCAAAATCCACCCTCTTTCCCGTCTCTTGCTCTATCCTCTTACCCACCTCCCTGTTCAGCTCCGCTTTCAATGGCTCGGCAAATAGTGCTCCCGCTATCTCCCACATCATTTCCTCGTTCTCCATGAGCATTCCACTCATCTTCGTACCCACGAGAAAAGTATCGTATTCATACTGTTTCAGCTTCGCCAGTGCTGCTCTTACCCACTCATCCAGATTGTCATTCTCAAATAGACCGTTGCACAGCCAGCATTTGCCGCTCTCTATCTCTTCACCAACCGCTCTTAGTATCTCTTTCAATACCTCACCGCGTCGCTCATTCGATACGCCGGACGAGACCTTCGCAAATTGCCTGCCAAGGCAGTGGTTGCAGATGGGACCGGGACTCTCGCGTATTATCTTCTTGGCTATCTCTATTATCTCCCTCTTCTCTAACTCCGCCCTCAGCATCTCCTCTTTCTCTTATCCCAACCCTTATTAAAATTTTGGTCGTGTTATTGTTAATGTTAAAGATGCTTTGTCTGATACTCTAAATAAGTCGAGCAATTCAATTACTCATCGGTTCAGAGCGAGAGATGCGAGAGACAAGAGCTCATTGAGCTTCTCTATGTGCATGTCTATCTCTATGTCTGTGTTCGCGCCTGATTTCGCATCCACTCCTGCACCCATGCCTGCTCCTGTTCCTGTTCCTATTCCTATGACAGTACAACCAGCGGATTTGCCTGCCTGAAAGTCACTTTCGGTATCGCCCACGAGTATCACATTCTCTGGCTTCACTTTCAGCCTGCGACACGCCTCTATCACCATCTCTGCATTTGGCTTACCTTCGTGCACGTCATCGCCCGTGATGACCACATCGAAGTGCCTGGCGAGTTGAAAGTGCTCCAGTATCCTGGCAACGTTCTTTTTCGGCGTGTTCGTTACCAGTCCAACCTTGTATTTGTGCCTTATGCGGCTCAAGACCTCTTTCGCGTCAGGGAACAGTTCTATAAGCTCTACCAGCTCCAGTTGCTTATCTATACAATAATGCCCGGCTTCCTCATCGAGGTTCCATGCATCCAGGTTATGCCTCAGGTCTGGACCCCAGCATTTCACCCTGAATTCCTCTCTGCTTATCTCTTCTTTCCCGTATCTCCTCAGCATCGCATTAAATGCCTGGTACCAGCTCTCAAATGAGTTTATTATTACACCGTCGAGGTCGAACAGCACCGCTTCTATCATCCGCTTACGCTTACACTTACACAGTTCTTTCTTATATTGTATTGTATGTTAGTCATCTATAAATCTATAAATTATAGCTAAGGTTGTAACAGAGGAAATGGCAACAAGAGAGGAAGATTGGCTAAGACAAGCAAAGAGAGACCTGGAGCATGCCAGGCATGCTCTTGAGGATAGAGATTATGAATGGTCTTGTTTTGCTGCTCAGCAGGCAGCGGAAAAAGCGGTAAAAGCGCTTTATCAGAAACTGGGCGCTGATGCGAGGAAATTATCGCGTTCTGTGAAGATAAGATACTTCGATAAGAAGTTACAAATACAAAATAATTGTAAATTTCATTAAAATGAATTGGTAATATTTAAAACAAAAGTTACTGATAAACTAACTTTTAAAAGTCTACTTTGAATTTGATTTTTAATTGTAGGGTAGTAAGGGTGTACAAAATGGCTACAATCTTGGCAACGGGTTTGTGTGAAGGTGAAGATAGTGCAGCAACGGCTGAAGAGGCTGTACGGCAGGCGAAGGATAAATTGGAGAGGAGTGCCTGTAATGCAGCAGTGGATATGTCCATCGTATATTGCTCCAGCAGATATGATTATCAGGAGGTTATAGATGTGGTGAGGGAGGAAACGAACAAAGCACCCCTGTTAGGCTGCTCCACTGCTGGTGAGTTTACAGAATGGGCGGTGGGAAATGGGGGTATTGCCGTAGGTCTGGTCTCTTCTGATGATATAAAGTTCTTCACTTCCATGGTTGAGGGTGTGAAAGAGGACCCGGAGCTCGCAGTCAGGACTGTAGCAAACGAATTTCCATCGAAATTCGACGACGGTTATTCTCATCTTTGTGCCATTATGCTCCTTGATGGGCTGGCAGGAGTTGGTGAAGAGGTTACACTGTTGGCGTCTTCTGCATTCAACCAGATATTCGGCAAGAATGTGATGCTTGTGGGTGGTGCTGCGGGAGACGACCTGAGATTTGAGACGACCACGTTATTCTCCGATAACAGGGTTGCAAGTGATGCACTCAGTGTGTGCTTGTTGGCGTCAAAGAAGCCTTTCTTCACCGGCGTACAGCATGGGCACGTACCTGTTAGCCCGCCCTTACATATAACGAGAGCGGACGGCTGTGTATTGTATGAAATAGAAGGCAGACCGGCGTGGGAGGTATGGAAAGAGCAGACCGCAGAAGCAGCACGCAGTATAGGAATAGACACCGATAAACTGGAGGAACCTGATGCCATAGGTACGTATCTAATGCGTTTTGAACTCGGTTTACCTACCAAATCCGGACAATATAAGATTCGAATACCCCTGAGTAAGAACGAAGATGGTTCCTTAAATTTCGGGTGCACTATCCCGGAAGGTGCTGTATTCAGATTAATGGAAAGTAAACAGGCATATCAGATTCAATCAGCACGAGAGGCAGCGGAAATAGCCATGATGAATGCCAATGGTAATGTGGAGATCGCAAGTGCTTTCATATTCGATTGCGCCTGTCGTAGCTTGATTCTTGGCGATGAGCTCTGCAAAGGTATAGGTCAGTTCAAATCGGTACTTGGCAACATTCCTATGCTTGGCTGCGGGACATACGGTGAGATATGCATGGAACCAGGTCAGTTCAGTGGTTTTCACAACACCGCTTCGGTGGTCTTGCTTATACCAAAATGATGGATGATGAGTGAACGAGAGGAACTGGAGAGACTGGTTCATGAACAGACCAAAGGATTGAAGCAGCGTAAGCGGGTGGAAGAGATACTTAAATATTGCATTCCTGCATCAACTCATCCTTCTATTGATATCAGCAACCTTAAACTCACTGATATAATAAATGTTACACTATTACAGGAATTACAGGACGAATTCGCATCCTGTCATGGGGTGGCTTCGCTCATCTTCTCCGCCAGCGGTGAGCCAATAACAGAACCGAGCAACTTCAGTGAGTTTTGCACCTTGCTACGCTCAACAGAGAAAGGTAGAGCAAATTGTATGCGTTCGGATTCCAGATTGGCGAAAGAAACAGTTAAGGGTAAGCCTGCAATCACTCACTGTCAGAACTTTCAGGAGATACTCGATGGAGCAGTTCCGATATTTATTGGTGAGCAGTTTGTTGCCTCATGGGGTATCGGGCAGGTATTGACAACACCGCTCGATGAGCAGCGGGTACGTCAGTATGCGCGTGAAGTAGGATTAGAAGAAGCGAAGCTTGTGGCGGCATCGAAGAAGTTGAATCAGAATCTGATGCCACGTACTAAATTCAAGAAACTGATAGACTTCATGGCTATACTTGCAGAGGATATCTCGCTACTTGGGCTACAGAATTTACAGCAGGCACATGTCATTGCGGAATTAGAGCAAACGGAAGAGGCACTTTATAGATATATGGAAGAGCTTGAGCGGTTCAATCGTCTGGCGGTAGGTCGCGAATTGAGGATGATAGAACTGAAGAGGGAGGTGAACCAGCTTTGTGAACGATTGGGCGAGAAACAACCTTATGACCTCTCGTTTGTGGAGGATACGCAATCAAAAAGGATAAGCGGTTTAGACGGGGTATGTAATAATGGAACATAAATTAGCAAACCAGCATACAGAAGAGGAATTGGAAGAAGAGGCGATAGACCTGAGGGGGGACGTATGCCCCTATCCACTGATTATGGCGATAAAAAGGGTTAGCGAAGTGGAAGACCGCTTGAGAGCAGGCAGAATCGTATTAAAATTCATCGTGGACCATCCGCCATCCACTAAATCTATTCCCCGTGAAGCAAAGAAGAGGGGGCATCAAACAGAAATAGAGAAGACGGGTGCTGCGGAATGGGTAATAACCGTAAAATGAAAATGAGGATGAGGGAAGCATTAAGGGAGGATCTTGAAAAAATATTCGGGAAAGCATGGCCCGCCTGGCTCGGCGGATTGCTGGTGGGCATGTTCAACGTATTCGAATACATAATCAAGAAGCCCTGGGGAATCACATCCGCCACTTCACGGTGGTCAGGCTGGATACTAAACAGTTTTGGCGTTGATACCCCTAATTGGCTTTACTTTCAACAGATGAAGACATTTCAAAATATTCCGTTCTTGTATGACGGCGATGCTATCAACGTGGGGGTGGTATTGGGTGCGTTCATTGCCGCTTCTCTCTCGTATGAATTCGCTATTCGACGAGCACGGAGCAATAGAGTGTACATGCAGGCATTTGCCGGCGGTATCCTGATGGGTTATGGTGCACGGCTGTGCAATGGATGTAACTTAGGGGCACTCATCTGTTCCATTCCTTCGCTTTCATTAAGCGGCTGGATTTTCTGGCTTGGCTTAGCCTTAGGTGCTTACATAGGTATAAAATTTATCGTCTGGCAAATTACTCGAATGACGGTAAGCAGCCGACCAATGAGCACAACGGAAAAGAGATCAGGACTGAACGAACAGCGGCAGACAATTATTGGGCTAACAGGTATTCTCGCAGCGGTAGCAATTACCCTATTTTATTCTTACTTCACCAAAGCAGAGGTAGTAATCCTCTTTTTAATCGGGCTGGCGTTTGGTGTAATAGTGCAACGCAGCCGTTTTTGCTTCGTTACCTCTTTTAAGGACGTCTTTATCAGCAGAGACGCAACAATATTTAAAGCGATTATCATCGCCATGCTGGTAGCCACCATTGGTTTCTCGCTGATTATGTATAAACTTGTTCCCGATCCGTCTATCGGCGAGCTGCCCGCACATGCGAAGATAAACAACATTGGCAGTCCGTTCGGGATTCCGCATCTGGTTGGCGGCATCCTGTTCGGGCTTGGGATGACATTAGCCGGTGGGTGTGCCTCAGGAACGCTGTACCGGATGGGAGAAGGTTATGTCAGTCTATGGGTAGCGTTTCTTGGGACACTGGTGGGCTATGTTTTTATTGCACATAACTGGCAGTGGCTGTATCCCAATCTGCTTGAAGGCACGAAAGTCTGGTTGCCGCGGTATTTAGGCTGGGGCGGGTCCGTGTTCCTGACACTATCGGCACTGATGGGTGTGTATGCCCTGATTACATATTGGGAGGCAAGTGGCTGAGTATGGGCAGAAAACAATTAAAATATATAGAACTGGACGATGAATCAGGGAGGTTATATGCGGCTGGAGTGCCTCATTTGCTTTTCCCCGTCAATATAGTGGAATTAATGCGTGATATTCTACGAAAAATTGCTGGAAATGCAGCAGCAGAAGCGTTGATGTACCGAATAGGCGAGGAAGTCGGAAGGGAATATGCGAAACGTGTAAAAAAGATTCTTGACGAAAGTGAGGTGGAACTGGACAAGGATGCACTGCTGACGCAGGTCTATTGCACCACCATGCAGTCAGGCTGGGGAGGGATAAAAAAAATCAAATGGATCAACCCAGAAGATGGCAAGATAGAGATTCGGGGCAGAAACTTCCCCTGTATGGAACTGGAAAACTGCAATTGCGCACTGGAGCGAGGAATATTAGCAGGGGCATACCATGAAATCGTTGGCAAGAGGATATATTACGCCCTGACCAAAAAGACAAGAGATGAGGTTGTAATCAATTCACTTGAAGAGATCCCGCCCGAGGTACTGAGGGATGAAGAGTTAGCACTGCTGAGCAAAAGGGAACTGGAGGAGATAATTAGAGAGAAAACCCGTGAGTTGGAGAAATCGCGAATTGCGACATTGAACATAGCGCAGGACATTGAGAATGCGAAGAAGGAGCTGCAAGAATCTGAAGAGAAATTGCGGGCTATCGTGGAAAGCGCGAAAGATTCCATATTCATAAAAGACCGGCAATTAAGATACGTATTGGTTAATCCTGCTATGGAACGTTTGTTCGGGCTGCCAGCCGAAAAGATGCTTGGGAAATCGGATGCCGAATTATTTGGTGAAGAGAGAGTGAAGCATATTGAGGAGGTGGATAGTCAGGTGCTTCAGGGCGAAACCGTAGAGGACGTGTATTCCAAACCTGTTGGAAGAGAAATAAAAACGTTTCATACGATAAAAGTGCCATTGCGAGATGCTTCCGGCAAGATAAGCGGGTTATGCGGTATCGAGCGTGACATAACCGAGCAGAAACGGATGGAGGATAAGGTGAAGGAGGCAATGACGAAACTTAAGCGGTTCAATCGTCTGGCGGTCGGTCGCGAATTGAGGATGATAGAACTGAAGAGGGAGGTGAACCAGCTTTGTGAACGATTGGGGGAGAAGCCAAGATACAACCTGTCATTTGTGGACAATAAAATTACAGGTGGAAATGAAAACGAAAATGAAAATAAAAAATTACGAATTGGGTTGTTCGCAAATGCGAACGTAGGAGAAGAGAAAAATGAAAGATAATAGTGAGATGGATTTTAAGGAAGCGAGTAAGAGATTTGTGGCTGTGTTTGGGGAAAGAGAACCACTGATTCGACCCGTAGGTGTAAAACTAATCCCAAAAGGAAGAGGAAGAGAAGTCGAAGTCCCGAAGGGTACGAGGTCTATTGAGGAATATCAGGGCGTTCCGTGGTGTGAAGCGGTGAGAATTGCAGCTACGAAAGGTGAGGTGGTGGTAATAACCAAAGAGAATGTGGGTTGCCCAGCAGCAGCCATCGCGCTTGGTCTCGTTGACCAGTATCAAAAAGAGCCGCTGGGCGGTAAACGGAAATACACCGATTTGATGGCTGAACCTGCTGCACCGGCTGACTTCACCAATGGACTGGTCTATGCCTGCAAAGATAGCGGGAACATGCAGTTCGCTCTCTTCGGGAATGATGATACGGGACGCTATGAAACATTGGGAGCAGCGCTAAAAGCTGTTTCCGGAATGAAGGCAATTCAACCTGCAATTATGGACGCTGCGGTGGCATACCAGGCGGAAAATCTGGACCTGGACCTCAAGCCTGACGTGGTGATTCTCGCATTAAAACCAAAGCAGGCACTGCTTGCGATTCAGGGCTACAATTTCCTATCCGGTAATCGCTTTGAAATGAGCACCATCGGTATTAGAGGCGTATGTGCTGATTTAACTGCTCAGCCTTTCATAGAGCAAAAGCTAAACGGCTCTTTATTCTGTCTCGGTGCGAGAGCGCTCGGAGGTTGGGAAGGTAACCTGCTGGGATTGGGCATGCCATACTCAATATTCCAGCAGATGGTCTCTGGCATGGAAAGGTCAGCGACCGGATTTCCGTATAAGGCATATCCTGAATGAGAGACTGTGATAGTGAAAGTGAAAGTGAAAGTGAAAAGTGAAAAGTGAAAGGGGGGATAAATGGGCAAAAGGGAGAAAAACAGCCTGAGGGAACTCGTAGACCTTGATGAACTGCAATCCATTCAGGATGACTTTGCAAAAACCGTTGGCACTTCTTCTGTTATTTTCACACCAGAAGGTGAGCCTCTAACGCAGTTCAGCAACCCTACCGGCTTTTGCTCTCTGATACAATCAACAGAGGAAGGCAGACGGCGCTGTTTTCAATCGTTCATGGATATGAGCCGAAAGGCACTGGAGCTAAAAGAGCACAAAATCCTCTATTGTTTTGCACATGGTGGTCACTTTGTCGCACCGATAATCATCAATGGCGAGCATAAAGGAACGATGTTCGCCGGGCAATTTATACCACGGGAGTTCTCCAGGGAGCAACTAACCGAGCTAAGGCGAATAGCGGAGGAGATAAACATAGACCCGGAACAGCTAATAAAAGAAGCGAAGCGGATGCGTGTGGTGGAAGAAGAGAGGGTCTGGAATTATTCGAGTTTATTGTTTCATATAGTGAGCCTTATTGCAAGGCTGGGTGCGCAAGCGGCTGAACTGAATCGTGCCAATGATGCATTGCAAAGGGCGCATGACGAACTGGAAATCCGCGTACAGGAACGCACGGCGGAACTGGCGAAGAGTAACGAACAACTGAGACGTGAGATAGAGGAACGAAAGCGGATGGAGAAGGAGCGGGAAGAAGCCCACCTCGCAGTGCTGAACATAGCAGAAGACCTCAACGAGGCGAGAATAGAAGCGGAGAATGCACGGAGGGAACTGGAAGAGCTGACACGAAAGCTTGAGAAATCGAATCAGGAGCTGCAAGATTTCGCTTATATCGTCTCACACGACCTTAAGGCACCGGTGCGAAAAGTGGCGATGTTTGGAGACCTGCTGAAGGAATCGCTGGCAGGTCGGCTGGACGAAGACGAGCAGGAGAACTTCGAGTTCATGATTGAAGGCGCCACACGAATGCAGCAGTTGATTGATGCTCTGCTTACCTATTCACGTGTACATACGAGGGTAAAGCCACCGCAGCGAGTGGATCTGAGGAAGGTGATAGAGGACTTGAAGGAGATAGAACTGGCGTTACCACTGGAGGAGACAGGGGGCAAGGTGGAGATAGAGGAGCCACTGCCATCTGTTTATGCCGACCCTTCACAGGTGTACCAGCTATTGCAGAACCTGATAGCGAATGGGTTGAAGTATCACCGTGAGGGAGTTCCACCCGTGATCACAATTCGTGGTAAACAGCTTGGGGACTGGGTTCGTATTGAGGTTCAGGACAATGGGATTGGCATACCCGAAGAGCATCATGAGAGGATATTCGGGATGTTCCAGCGGCTTCATGCCGATGATAAGGGCACGGGAGTGGGTCTTGCGGTCTGTAAAAGAATTGTGGAGCGGCATGGCGGGGAGATAGGAGTTGAGTCCACGCCAGGAGTTGGTTCCACATTCTGGTTCACCCTCCCGAGTGCTCCGAACCTGAATGAAGAACTAAAAACTAAAGGGAGTGAGGAATGAAGAATGAGAGAGGTCATCGGTGAGAAGCGTACGCATATAGATAGAAAAGAGGGACGGGTGTGCAATATCTTGAACAGTGAACGAGCGATATTATTAAAGGAGCTTGAACGTTCAAATCGAGAATTGCGAGAGCTCGTTTTTGTCACTTCGCATCATCTACACGAGCCCACAAGGAAGATATTCACCTATGGCAATATGCTCTTCAACTCGCTCCGGGATAAAATAGATACAGATGACCGCGAGAATCTCCAGTTCATAATTGATGGTGCCCGGAAGATGCAGGCGCTGGTGGATGATCTGCTCCTGTATTCAGAGGTGATCATGCGTAAAGAGAGGGCACGGGTGCCCGTTGATCTGAACGAGATAGTGGAAAAACTGAGGACTAAGGAGCTGGCTTCTTTGCTTGACGCGACTCATGGTATCATCAAAGTGCCGGAGCCACTACTCCCTGTTCAGGCTGATCCCGTACAGGTACGATTGCTCATGCAGAACCTGATTGCAAACGGGTTGAAGTTTCATCGTGTGGGTACGATACCCGAAGTAACAATCAGGAGCTCACGCTGTGGAGATAAAGAGGTTCGCGTGAGTGTGGAGGATAATGGAGTGGGAATATCCAGGGAATATCATAATAGAATATTCAGTCTGTTTCATCAGCTTCAGCCATCTGAGGATGGCACTGGAGTTGGACTGGCGATCTGCAAGAAGGTGGTGGAGCAGCATGGAGGAGCTATAGGAGTCGAATCCACGCCGGGCAGGGGTTCTACTTTCTGGTTCACTTTACCAATTGCAAGCAGGAATTGCACTATCCCTGTAATTGTAAGTAAAGAAATTCATATTGAGGAGGTGAAGAAGAAATGAGAAGAATAGACCCTGCTATAGTATTGCTGGTGGAAGACGACCCGGGCGACCAGAAACTGGTAAAAATCTCACTGAAGAGGCAGCGCATAGCGAACGAACTGCATATAGTGAGCAGTGGAGAGGAGGCGCTGGACTTTTTATACCAGCGTGGTAAGTACAACGGCGGAACGCCCCGACCCGACCTGATTCTGCTGGATTTGAATATGCCGGGTATGGGTGGGAAAGAATTTCTGAGACGGATAAAGAAAGACGGAGATTTGAAAAAGATTCCCGTGGTTATCCTGACGACATCTGATTCCGAGCGGGATATCATAGATAGCTATCATCTGCAAGCCTCAGGCTACGTGAAGAAGCCAGTGGACCTGGAGGATTTCAAGAATGTAATGAAAGAGATAGGGGAATACTGGTTTGTGATGTGCAAACTGCCCCCAAAGGAGGTGTGAAAAATGATGAACTACGAATTGGAAACGAAATTAGAGGAGCAGCCAGAGGAGAAGCCGCTGAAGATTCTCGTATGCGATGATGACCCTTCGTTCCGGAAGTTGGTACGTACATATTTGCATCAGGGTGCAGATAGGAGATTCAAGTTGATAGAAGCCGGCAATAAGGAGGAGATACAGCAGGCACTCGATAATGAGGCTATTGACATCATCTTTATGGACATAATGATGCCTGACAAATCGGGTATGGAGTGGCTTCGTGAGATTGTTCAGGGTAAGATAGCACCGGTAGTCATGCTTACAGGGTTTGGTAGTGAAGATATTGCAGTCCAGTCAATTCGTAATGGTGCTATTGATTATATCCCAAAAGACCACCTCACAAAGGACCGGTTATGGGGTACTATAAAAGCAACACTGGAGACATGGAAGCGGATGCAGGCGGAGGATGAGAAGAAGAAGCTGATGTGCGAACTGGAGGCTAAGAATACCGAACTGGAACGATTCACCTATACGGTATCACACGACCTCCGCTCTCCTCTACTCACTATCCGTGGTTTTGTATCCATGTTGCGTGACGATTTAGAGGAGAACGACCGTGAGAAGGTAGCTAAAGACCTTGATTATATAGATAATGCAGCGAAGAAGATGGAACAGCTCCTGGACGATACATTGCAATTATCCCGTATCGGGCGTGTGGCGAATCCACCCGAGGATGTGCCATTCGCAGAGATAGTAGACGATGCACTGGAACAAACAATGGAACAGATATTGGAGAGCGGTGTGAAGGTCACAGTGGCAGATGATTTTCCTGTTGTTCATGTTGACCGTATGAGAATAGCGGAGGTGCTGGTGAACCTCATAACGAACAGCATAAAATATATGGGCGACCAGCCGAATCCGGAGATATTTATCGGTTATCGGAAGGACGGTGACGAAGTTGTCTTCTTCGTGCGGGACAATGGCATAGGGATAGACAAGAGTCAACATGAGAAGGTATTCGAGCTTTTCTATAAGCTCGACAGCAGTACCAAAGGCACAGGTGCCGGGCTCGCCATTGTGAAAAGGATAATAGAAGTACATGGGGGACGCGTCTGGATAGAATCAGAGAAAGGGAAGGGGTGCACTGTTTGTTTTACACTTCCTGTTGTTAAGTTAAAATAAACAATCAGGGTCTATGTCTATATCTATATCTATGATCTGCAAATGAGATGTACGAAATTGTCCAGTATGAGCAGTCCCTTACGTGATGACTTCTCGGGATGGAACTGAACGCCGTAGATATTGCCATTATTCACCACCGCAGTTAACTGCAAACCGTATTCTACCGATGCAATTATACTGGCTTCATTCTCAGGCACGCAATAATAAGAATGCACGAAATAGAAATAATCCGCTTCGGTAATCCCTTCCAGTAGCTCTGAGTGCCGGTGCAGGTGCAGATTGTTCCAGCCCATGTGCGGTACCCGCACGTAAGGCGGTAAACGAACCACTCTCCCGGGGATGAGTGCAAGTCCCTTCTCTTCGCCCTCTTCGCTATCTTCAAATAGGAGCTGCATACCTATACATATCCCAAGCACCGGCACACCAGATTCCACAAGCCTGAACAACTCCGTTGAGAACGGCTTTAAGTTCCTTATGCCATCATCAAACGCGCCTACACCGGGAATAATAACACCATCAGCTTCTCTTAAGCTGCCGATATCAGCCTCACTAATAAGAACTGCATGGTTACAGACCTTCTTCAGCCCGTTGTATATACTGAATAGATTCCCCATCCCATAATCTATGATTGCAATCATATCATACTCACACCTTATTCTTACCCTCTTCTTAGAAAGAAGAGCTTTAGCAAAAGAAATATTTATTCAAAAGTGACTCTCTGATACTATTGAGCTATGAAGGCGATCCTTGCACTTGAAGATGGAACAGTGGTGGAGGGTGTGGGCTGGGGTGCAGAGGGTATAGCGCTGGGGGAACTCGTGTTTGCAACGCCTTTTACGGGCTACGAAGAGGCGCTTACTGATCCCTCGTACAGGGGGCAGATATTGATGCTCACGTATCCACTTGTTGGTAATTATGGTGTCAGCGGTGCCAGATTCCAATCAGATAGCATAAAGGTAGAGGGCTTTGTGGTCCGGGAGATGTGTGATACGCCATCGCATTACATGAGTAAGCGAGGTATAGATGATTTCCTGCGGAATGAAGGTGTGCCAGCCATCAGCGGAGTGGATACGAGGATGTTAACGATAAAGACGAGGCGATACGGCACGATGAAGGCGTGTTTGATGGTTGAGCCAGAGAGAGGGATAAGGGAAGAAGCTAAAGCCAGAGCTCTGGAACTCGCGAGAGCTCAGCCCGATATCTCAGACCTGGATCTGATAGAGCAGGTTACATGCAAGACGGGATACAGGATACCGGGTAGCGGTAAGCGAATAGCAGTGATAGACCTGGGAGTAAAGCGGAACATAATAGAGAACTTGAGGAAGCGTGATTTTGACATCTTCGTCTTCCCTGCTACTGTAAAGAAATCAGAGATAGTGAATTCGGAGCCTGATGCTTTATTACTCTCGAATGGTCCTGGCGACCCAAAGCGTGCAAAGAATGCGATGAGCGTGGTGAAAGAGCTCGCGGGTACAATCCCCATCTTCGGGATATGTCTCGGTCTGCAGGTAATTGCTCTTGCTCTGGGTTGCGACACGTATAAATTGAAATTCGGGCACAGGGGTGCGAATCAGCCGGTGAAGGACCTTAGAAGTGCTCGTGTATACATAACCGCGCAGAATCATGGATTCGCAGTTGATAAAGATTCGATGGACGGTATCGTTGAGTTGACGCAGATAAATGCCAATGACGGCACGGTAGAAGCTTTCGAGGAGTCTTATATGGGTATTAAATGCGTCCAGTACCATCCAGAGGCGAGTCCAGGTCCATGGGATACCGAGAAAATATTCTTTGATGAACTCATGCGAGTGGGCAGATGATATGATAGAAGATGCAGAGGGCTTAATAAAGCGGGAAGAGATTTTAAAACACCTGGGGCTGCGTGGGAAGCATATACTTGATATAGGTGTGGGTCAGCTTTCTATAATTGCAGCTCGGGATTTCAATTGCAGGGTTACCAGCATAGATATTTCGGAATCGGCATTGAGGGATGCGAAACGGGATGCGGAGTCAGAAGGGGTAGCGGATAGGATAACTTATGAGCTCGGAGATGCGACATCGCTTCGTTACAGTGATGCAAGTTTCGATGCGGTGATCAGCTATGGCGCGTTGCATCATGTAGAGCCGGATAAGCGAGGCGAGTTTGTGCGGGAAGCAAGCAGAGTGGCGCGAGATAAGGTCATTATTGCGGAATTGAATACTGTGGGCTTTCACCGGATACACGGCTCCAGCAGTTTTAAAGCCGTTGACCTCAGGTGGTTGAAGAAGGAACTGAGTTCGTTTGGCGTGCTGGAAGAGTATATCGGTACGGCAATGAATGTTTATGTGTTGAAGAAGTCAAAAATAAAGTCATTCCGGTAAATTAACATTAACGAATATCGGTGGATTTACGCTTGTAACGCTCAGTGATGAAGACCCGTTTTGCTCTGTACCTCACTTTCGCTTCATCATAATCATATTGCTCCACGAGCTTCGCAAGCAATCGCTTTTTACTCTCTCCCTCGAGTCCCAGGTCTGACATTATCGCTTCTACTATCCTGTCCTTGTCCTTATTCTTATCTTCATTCCCGGGCTTATCTTCTTCGCTCATCTATCGTATTGCGGATTACGGATTGCGGAGCTGTGTTCGTTTATTTAGTCGTTTGTATTGTACCTGTACTATCCAGTATATTTATTGTCTCTTCTTATATTTAGGTAGTCTCACTTTTAAATGTTGTTAGACATATAGCAGCAACGGAACATAAAAAAACGGTAAGACCCGTAAAGTTGTCCAGCGTTACCAGTGCAAGAACTGCAGGCACATTCACAGATGCGTGAAGGAGGAGGTATTTTTTAAGAATTTCTGTGAATATTCTGGTGCTTCCTCATAAGCTTTTATGCCCTCCTGCTGTTATTTCCATCACGCATCCTATTATACATATTCTGCGACTCTGAAAAAATATGAATAAGCCATCTACTCCCTTCTCTACTCTCCAAACGCTCAATCGCATTTCTTAAAACCTCCTCATCCATGTATCCCATTTCATTCAATCTCTCCTTTATATCATTCACAGAATCACTCCCTGAAAAAGAATGCAATAGTAGAATATGTCCTGCAACCACACGCTCACTTTCCTCTCCTAATCCTAATATCCAACCACAAGCCCTTATTGCATACTCTATTCTTCGCTCATTCGTGAAAAGATTTCCCGCACGCAGCATATCCTCCCTCGCTCTACCATACTCGCCTAATCTCACATAAGCGAGACCTCTGTTGTAGTATGCTTCCGCAAGATCAGGATTCAGTTTTATCGCCTTGTCGTAATCTTCTATCGCTCTATCATACTCGCCTAATCTCACATAAGCGAGACCTCTGTTGTAGTATGCTTTCGCATAATCTTTATTCAGTTCTATCGCCTTATTGAAATCTTCTATCGCTCTACCATACTCGCCTAATTCCGCATAAGCGAGACCTCTGTTGCTGTATGCTTTCGCATAATCTTTATTCAGTTCTATCGCCTTATTGAAATCTTCTATCGCTCTACCATACTCGCCTAATCTCACATAAGCGAGACCTCTGTTGCTGTATGCTTCCGCAAAATCAGGATTCAGTTTTATCGCCTTATTGAAATCTTCTATCGCTCTATCATACTCGCCTAATTCCGTATAAGCGACACCTCTGTTGTTGTTGTATGCTTCCGCATATTCATTTAGTTCCAGAGATGTGCTATATGCCTTAATTGAACTCTCAAAATCCTTCTGTTCATATAAAGCATTTCCGAGATAGAAGAAATGTGCTGCAAGAGAGAGGCGAGCGATATCCTTTCCAGGAGCTTCAACATGTTCCACTTTTTTGAAATAATTGTAAGCGAATAGCAGCATGCGAGCATCGGGAGGTGCATTTTCTGCGGCATCCGCTATCAGGTAGAAGAAGCTCATATTTTTACCTTCATCAAAAGCCTTTTTTATCTCCTCTCTTATCACTGCCTTCGCATCCATTAAATCTAAAGAGGCTTCAAGGAACTTTTCAGCAAGTTCTCTATCTTCTATTCCGCCTTCTATCGCACTATTTATCGCATCTCGCCAATACTGTGATAATGAATATAACCTTCCTTCTCTCTGCAGATATTTTTCAAGCGCCTCTTTCTGCTCTTTTGCCTCATTTCCTTGTGCAATTCTTTCATAAATCGCATCATAAAGGAATATTGAGAAAATTCTGAGCTTTGAGATTGTGATTAAGAGCTTAATGAAAGTCATATCACTTTCATCATTACGCAATAATTTTCTTATTGTGTCCATCAGAATGTTCTTAACACCTTTTGGCAATCTCTCTATTTCTTCCATGCTGAGTGTTCTATTGTGATGTTCATGCATCAAATGTCGTATGTAGAAAGGGGCGTTGTTTGACCTCTCAACCAATAATTGCATCGCTTTGTTCAGCACTTCGCTCATTCTTCCGCTCTCAATCATTTCACATGCTTCATCTGGAGGAATGCCAGCAATACTTACATTGAAATACTTTATGTAGCTCGCAATGATCTTCCACATATCATCCGTTTCAGGTTTTACTTCATAAGGTATCAGTTCAAACCCTCTATCATAAACAACTCTCTGAAGAATGTCCTTTTCAGAATTTCTCATCGTTATAATCATTTTTGCACGGTTTCTCTTTGCAAAATCAACAATTCTCTCGCATTTATTCCTTAACGCTTCTTCCACATTGCCATTCGCTTTCAAATGTCCGAGAGCATCAATTACAATGAATTTCCTATATTCATGCTCAACCTGTGATATAGATGATTCGTATTCGTATGAATTAAGGAATATAACTTCTTCCTTCCCCCGCTCGATAATACGCTCAACAAGGAGAAGCATGTATGTCGTCTTTCCCACACCTATATCGCCGTGTATAGCGAGAATCTGCCCCTCCGAAGGCTCTTTAAACTCATAATAATTATATACGGTTGATTTGAACTCTTCCCATGTCTGAAATCCCTTTTTGTAGGGCGTTTCTAAAAATCTATCATCTTCAACTACATTCTTCAATTCATCTTCATTTCTCACGCGCTTATACGCCTCTATTGTTCTTATTGGAGGTCTTTCTTCAAGCTCAGGAGGTTCAATAACATTAAAATCAAGTTCAAAATGCAAATTGTATCGCTCAAGAACATCTCTTACACTATTCAATTCCTCTTCGATTTTCTCTTTCACTTTATCTGCGACATTGTTTTCTTTGTGGTCTTTGTATTTCAGGAGCATTTCTACATATATCTCGCTTCCTTTTATCTCTACTCTCTCCACTATTTCGTGTTTCCAGTATTCTTCCTGGGATTCCTGCGGGATTTGTGGTAGACGCCTGTAATCTTCTGGGGGTAGGCGATTCTTACCGCAGTCAAGGGCATCTGCGAGCCTGAGCAATGCTGCTAAAAATCTTGTGCGAACATTCTCACCTGCGATATGAATTGTGCTCTCCTCATCAACATCATTTATGGCAACCTTACTGCTGTGAGCACGGCAAATCCATTGAATAATTGTCGCTTCTGTTTTACCACTTAACTCTATTTCTCTCAAATGCTTGCTGATATATTCAGCACTTCGCTTGTGATGTTCTTTCCTGATTCTATTGCAAACTTCAGGATCATTAATATCCTCACCTTCCCGCATTAACATCCCGATGTCATGGAGCCAAGCACTGCATTTCAGCAGGAAATTCTCATATTCACTTAGATTCACACCTTCGGTGAGTTTATCCAGTATTTTGATTACTGCCTCTGAATGCCCTGGACCGTGGTCAGTGTAATATCTGAAAAGACCTTGAGAGTGTATATATGGTAGTTTTCGCATGCAAAACTCCTTTATTTTTTCAAGTCTTTCACCGAGATTATGATTAGACATGAATCTCACCATCCCATGAGGGTTTCTTATAGGTTTTATTGTTATTTTTCATAAAGATTAAAGATTACTTGCCTGAATATTATACGGTCTCTTCTCATACAAAACTTCTTCCAGCAGACCTGTTCTACAAAATACTTTTCCAACGTGCCCATCAACAATCATCACATCAATTGTTTCAATCCACAAAACCCGGACAAAATTCATTTCCGGTTTTAACTTAGGAATTTAAGAATAAAGTGCCATAACTTATCTGCCTTATCGAGCTTCTCCATGACCTCCTCCTTACCTCGCTCTATAATATTCATCGCAGCGCTATTCAATACCTTACCAGAGGCTTTTTCAATCATACGATAAAGAGGTGAGAGAGCGATAGGGATAACGGTGCCAGATTTTCACGGGGATTTGAGTTAAAATGAACAGAGCTTCTCCAACTGGATGCCCCGCAATTTCATTGCGGAGTGGCGTGGATAGGGCTTTTAAAGGATGTGCGCAAGTTAAAACAGAAATATTAATATATTTAAAAAACAAAAGAGAAGAGAGAAGAATAACAAAATGAAACTAAAGAAGATGTTTGCAGTAATTGTTCTGGTAGCCATAATTTCGGTTTCTTTTGCTGGATATCATCATTTTTTTGTCGGGAAAGAACAATTTGAAGGGGATTCATCTCCTCCAATTGTCTCAAATGCTTCCCTAGCTAATGTTTCTATTCTATTAAAATTAGAAGGGGTTTCGGTTAAGATAGCGTCTGATATGAACGAGAGCGCAGTTTGCTCTCTGCTTCAAAAAGAGCTTGAGGCTGATGTGAATCCCGTGGGAGAGGGAGTGTATGAAATAAGGAAAAACATTACAGAGGAGCATTTAACAGAGGTTTTGAAGAAGATAAACGCAAGCATAGCAGAGGAAATAGATGATGAGCCGTTTTTTAAGGAAGGTATAACTCCCCAGACAAGGAACGAAACCTGGCAAATAATCAAGACGAAGTTAAATATGCTTGGTCTTGAAAACTTCACTGTGAGGACAAGCGGAGAAAACCTCTTGCGTATTAATATCACAGGTGTGGATGCTCAGGATGTTCAGATCGTGAAGGATATAATAGGTGTACCGGGAAAGTTTGAAATAAGAATTCAGACGGGTGGTAAAGGTGGAGACATAAATGCAGGACAAAGATTAGAAGATATTGAGAATATCACTGCCCATGTCATTTATGCGAGCGAAGGAATAGAAAGCGCGGGAACGATACCAGTGAGAGTAGGAGGGGACTCACTATGGGGTGTTCCTTTCTCACTGAAAAAGGAAGCTGCTGCTAAGTTGAGGGATGATGCGGAGAAGTATGGTGCTTTGGATAACCCAATGGACCACGAAATCGCTATGCTGCTCGACGATGTGGTGATATATAGTGCTCCTTTGTCACCGGAGCTTGCGAGTGAGATGAAGACAAAAAAGATAGAGAACTTAGTTGTTGAAACTGGGCTTGGAGAGGAGGGATTTAAGAAGACAAAAGAGCTAATAATTCATTTAAGAGCGGGTACAATGCCAGTTAATGTTAAATTAGTTCGTTTTGTTAGCCTATAATGCCCCTCGGATGCCAATTTATTGCGGGGTAGCGAGGATTGGGCGTAAACTGGAAGATTAGTTAATACTACCCTGTCGCATTTTCCGGCACATATATCACCTCGCCCGTTGTCAGCCGGTATGCAGTCCCCAACTTCCTGCCTTGTCCGCCCGCGACCTGTTCCGTCATATTCATCACCTTTATCTCCTGCCCCTTCTTGATAATCACCTGCATATTCTCCTGACCCGGATTCTTCACTACCGTTATATCTGCAGTCGGGTTCAAGAGCTCCGGGACGCTCGCGGATATTACCAGTGCGACGAGAAGAGCAACGGCAAACACCATCGCGGCATCAAACAGGTTTGCGACCCCGTTAAGTGGGTCCTCCCCTTCCTCTTCATCCAGAATCAACCGATTTCGCCTCCTCCCGCTTCTCATTACCATTACCATCACCTTTTATTTCAGTACCTCCACCACGTATTCCATATCACTCAAATCCTGCGTGTACCACCTCTTCTTGACCAATGAGATTGTGTATGCTATACCGCCGCTAAGAAGTCCGAGAACCGTAGTGCTGAATGCCACAACCAGATTAGTTGCAAGTTGCTGAATGTTTCCCGCAGTGAGCCCCATCAATGCAGGTCCTAAGGGTATCAATGTGCCCATCAATCCGAACATGGGTCCCAGCTTTACCACCAGCCTCGCCTTCTCGAGCTCCTTTGCTATCCTTAGTTCATAGTCCTGAAGCAGCTTCTCCGCTTCTACCGCGAATTTATTCTCTTTTAGCGATTCTGTAAGGTCATTCAGGAAACTTCTGAGGAAGTCATTAGAGCCACTGGACCTCAGGACTTCTGCTGCTTTTTTGTAATCCTGCATCTGCATATATTTCCTTGCGGCTCTACACCCAACCTTTAGTTTGGCTATATCCCTGTTTCTCGATGCATATTCTGATATTAACTGCCCTATGGAAATGAGCGACCATGCCACCAGCCCGAGCAGTATAATGATTACAGGGTAGAGCAACGAGTTCGAAATCATGAACATCGCCCCAATTATTCCAGAAGTTGCGTCCATTTTTTGCCTCCTTTTTCGCTCTTCATTCTTTTATACTTATCCACTAAAAATCCAAGCACTATAAGAAGAGTCATTACTGAGAATGAGAGAACTATCTTATGATAATCTACCGGGAACTCAGGGCTTGGAATGCTTTTAGCCTGAATATATGCCGGGATTATTAAAGGGGATAAGAAGTAAAATAGACCGAAGAATAGCATAACTGTGCCAAGTGTGGAAGGGTTTTTGATTTTTAATACGCTTGCGATTGAAGAAGTAGCAAAGGAAGATAAGCACACACCGATAAAGAAAATCACGCCCACCAAAAAGCCTATTCTCAGATTGCTGATCCTGGTAAGTCGAGATAGCATCAGACAGGCTAAAAATGTCGCTGTTAAACATACTGGACATGGAACAGAGAGCCAGAGGAAAGTTCTTCTTGAGAGGTCATTGCCACGAGAAAGCCATTCCCTCTTCGTTTTTATCCCGAAATACACAAGCCCTGTTGCGATGATAAGGTGCATTGTAACACCCATTGCAAGTATATTTTGCGTTACATTCAGAGGGATAACACCTACCAGATAGCCGAGTACGATAGAAGTAATGAAATAAATAAGAGCCACGTAAACAATCTCTCTTTTCCCCAAGTTGGCGAAACCGCATCCTAAACCTGTTTTTAATGCCAGGATTGCTACGCCTATAATCACCCCCAGTGTAATTAGATTGCTTATCTCTGTCATTTATCTTCTGCCTGTGCTCAATTTCTTTGTATTTGGATGACGTTATCTATCTTTGTATTTGGATGACAAATATTACCCCAATACGAAATAGATCTAAACACTCTCAAACGATGTGTCTCAATACGCTACTGGAGGAGACTGTAATTACAGGATACAGGAATCGAAGCGAACCAATCCGGGACGGGGGAGATTTTTGCAATAGCACTCTTTCGAATCTCCTTCTGTGGAACGCTCTCCGCTTTCTTCTTGATGTCTTCATAAGTGACCGCCGATAGGGAGACTTGGACGAGAAAAGCGATTCCTTTTGTTGTGTATCCCTTTTCTGTAATTTTATTTCCTCCTGAGTTTTTATTCAGCAATCAACGGGTTCTAACATGTCATCATCTGCTGGCGACTCCCACAATGGCTTAAACAGCACACCTAATGTTCCGTCAGGGTCGGCTTTCCACTGTGCAATGTGCATTGCATCTGCCATTGTTACATCTCCATCGTCCGTAGTATCTGCACACTTGAGTTGACTCGCATTAAGACTTCTCAAGCCTGCTTTATACTGTGCAATGAACATAGCATCTGCCATTGTTATGTGCTCATCCATCGTGACATCACCTTCCATAAGTGTTGGGTTCACTTCAAATGTTCCATCAGTGACGGTATGCGGTATTGTGTTAGCACTTGCATCGGTTAGTTCCTTAACGTCAAGGTCTAACGAGCTTTTGTCTCCTGTATTTCCTACTGCTTTCAGTGTTACGTATGCGAAAACAAAATCGCCTGTCTTTCCCGTAGCTGAGAACCAGGTCATCTTTGTCACGCCGGCTGCATTGTCTATTCCTGTTGTTACCGGACTGAGGTCTCCTTCTGATACGCTGTCCACGATTACTACGTCTTTGTTATACGATAGCCAGATGTTTGCAGTTCCTAAATTGGTGACATTTGTTATGCGAATTGGCACGGTAACCGTTGAACCCCTGGGCGCGGATGCTGATTCAATTGAGACTGTTGCTTTGCCATCTTCGCTTATGCAACACCAGCTCGGATCCAAGTCATCTGCAGAATTACTCGTTAGCTTCCTAACATTTGTTCCATCTGCATTCATCGCATAGATTTCCCAATCACCATCACGCTCTGAGGAAAACGCAATCTTCGTGCCATCAGGAGACCATGAAGGCACATAATCGGTATGGTAAGGGTCGTTTGTCAATCTGACCAAGTTGCTCCCGTCGGAGTCCATCACGTATATCTCTCCATATGCACCATATCTGCCAGGAGTTATTTCAAGGAAACCATGGCGGAAGGAGTAAAACACTATTTTATCACCCACAGGAGACCAAGCAGGAGAACAATCGTCCATCTTAATGCCTTTTGAATACGCTGGCGAAATGAGCCTTCGTTTGTTAGATCCATCCGCAGAATTCATCACATAGATTTCACTTCCGCCCATCGCAAAAACAATCTTGCTACCATCGGGAGACCAAGCCTGATTACTGATTATAGCATGAGGATAGGCAAGGCGCTTAAGATTAGACCCGTCCGCATTCATCACATAGATGCCGGTATTCGTGACAGAACTCCCAGACCTGAATGCAATCTTCTTACCATCTGGACTCCACGAAGGGTCCAAGTCTACGATTGAATTCTTAGTAAGCTGCACTACATCAGAGCCATCGGAGTTCATCACATAGATCTCCAAATCACCGTCTCTATCTGAGGTAAAGGCAATCTTGGTCGCGTCTGGTGACCACACGGGGTTCCTATCACTTGCTGTATTATTCGTTAGCTTCTTAACATTTGTTCCGTCTGCATTCATCACGTATATCTCATCATCGCCGTCCCTATTCGACCTGAAGACAATCTTGCCAACCAAATCGCCAGCATCGGCAACGTTAATTGGATGTTCGCTTTCAGATACGCTCGTTTGGTTAACGATAACGCTCGTTTGATTAACGATAATAGCACTGCTAATTATCGCGCCATCAGCGTCATAAATTTTACTCACATCACTTGATATAACAGGCAAAACCGTCAAAATAGACATCAATATTATCGCTGCCACTACTATTGCAATTTCTTTCTTCATTTTTTTTCACCTCCTAATTTTATTATCCCGCTTTTCTAATATTTTATGCAAGCTTTATTGCCGGTATCCAACCACCGTATTCTTTACCATTCACATCTACGAACCCCGTGCAGTTTATCCAGCCCTTTGCAGTTGGCAGTGCACTTGTATGATGAATCTGCGGATAAGAACCGGTTCTTATTTCATAGTAGTATTCTTTATCTGCGAATAGCGTGAAAGGGTTGCCAAAGGCTATGCTATGCCAGTTGTCTTGATAGCCATCCCAAAAAGCTTCTTCACCACTCCACGTATCGTTCCATATCTTTGCATATTCGGTATGCCCGCCAGTGCCTGCGCAGGGATAGGTGTAAAGCGAAGATACAGTAATTGTTTGATTTGGCGTTATCGTTCCATAATGCGTACCGGGTATGGATGGATAGGGATTGACAGACTCTCCCGCGTCGAAGACCGACGATATTGTAAATGAGCCGTCCTCAACAGTATGCGATATTGCGTTTGCACTCATGTCGCCTAATTCCTTAACGTCAAGGTCTAAAGAGCTACTCTGTCCAGCACTACCGACTGCTTTCAGTGTGAGATAAGCAAAAACGAAATCCCCTGTCTTTCCCGTCGCAGAGAACCAGTTCATCCTCGTCACGCCTGCCGTATTGTTTATCGCAGCTGTTATCGGACTGAGATCGCTTTCTGATACGCTCTCCACGGTCACAACGTCTTTATTATACGATAGCCAGATGTTTGCTGTTGCCATATTCTCAACATTTGTGATGTTAATAGCTACAGTGACCGTTTCTCCGGGATTTGCAGTTGCCTCTTGAATTGATACTACTGTTGGCGCTGGTGACGGACTCGGTGCTGGACTTGCATTCCACGTTATATTTCCGGTATAACAGGTATCCACATACGGAAAACGAACCGTCCAAGTATGACTATAAGTTCCGGTTGCAGAGTTTGGTGAAGTGAATTCTCCGTAAATCCTTACTTCTCTATTGTACTGGAATTTGTTTTCAAGTATACTTAATGGAGGGATAATCAACGTAAAAGTTCTGCGACCCCTACTGCCACTGAAACAGACATAACTGTATGAGATGCTGAAGTTATACACCTGCATGCCGCTAACGTTAAATGAAACATTTTCGCCTTCCGAAGTAGTACCAACCCATGAGCCACTTGTTATGGCTTCTGATAGCTCACTTAATGAACCCCCACACGGGTCACTCGCATTCGTTACATTTTCTCCCCCCGACATAACAGGCAGAACCGTCAAAACAGACATCAATATTATCGCTGCTACCACAATTGCACATTCTTTTTTCTTTTTTCTTTTTTCCATATTACCTCCTAATCTTTTTCTATAGCGACTGAATGCCATATCTTTGATTGGCTGAAGTTATAAAAAAGGTTTACGGTATATTCCGCAGTCTACAAAATGTACTCTACATACTCTATAAAACCAGCGAACAAGAACAAGCACCTTTACGGCTACATCTCTATGTTGCCCAATAAGCACCCTTTGACTATCATGGTACTCCAGTTTGTGATTTTCGAACTCCTCATCGCTCACCGATAGCACTATCTCCTTATTATCCTCGGTTATCGTGACTGGTGCGAGGTATTGCACGCCTAGCAGGTTTTGACGTAGAAACCGCAGGAGGAGGTGAGGAAGGAATTATGCTATATAAAGTTTTTAAATCCCCTGTAAGCCCACTTGCTCCTTCAGCAACTCGTATTCTGCACGTGTATGCACAAAGAGATGAAGATTCCCGAGCTTGACCCTTCGCAGTCCTGCATCTCTTGCCGCGTTATATGCCTCTATCATCTCTCCTAAATTTGGTACCGGGACGTCTCGCATCCTGTATTCAGGGAAGAAAGCAAGGATAGTGAAGGGTATATCAGCATCTATGGACGCAATGGTGCGAGCGATACTGGCTATCTGCGGTGTCTCAACCCATCGGGGAATAAATAAAGATGAGACTTCAAGAACGAATCCCCGGTCCTTCAGCTCCGCTGGCAGTTTCGAGATGCGGCTGTTGGATACGCCGGTAAGCCTTCGGTGCACCTCATCATCAAACGCTTTGATATCGAGCCAGAATGAGTCTATGCCCGCTTGCTGATACCGGTCAAGGTTGTCAGGCGTGAGCCCATAGCCGTTGGTTTCCATGAGAATCCATACACGCTCGTTACGCTCCTTAATCAATTCCGCTGACCTCACATAGAAGTCAGGCTGACAGAGCAGGTCGCCACCGGTGAAAGCGACTATGTTGCGGGCAGGACCCCAGCCCTGTTCACTCAGCATAATCTTATCGCGACTGAGCACACCGGGGCAGTTCTCACTCCTCACACCCCTCAGGACGCAACTGCCGCACGATTTACAGAGCTCGTGTGCATGCCAGCTCGTGGCGTGTTCTCGTTTCACAAATGTTATCTCCATGCCACTCATGTATCTCTCTACTGCTCCTGCTATATCCTCAGGACACATCCATTCACCCACGGCATTCTGTGTGAAGCGCCACGAATGGCATTTCTTACACTCGAAGTTGCAGCCCGATTGGTAGATGGAGAGGTAATGCTCGGGTCTTGACAGGATAATCGAGTCTATTAACCGGTATGGAACTCCGGCTCTGTACCGTAGCGTAACCTCACATGCCTTACCGCTTCTGCCAGTGCTGAAATCGAATACCTGGCAGCTTCCCGGCTCAAACCCCTGCTTAGCAAGTTCGCATTCCATTCTATGCTTTTAGCGCTTTAAACGCGTGAATAACAAATCCACTATTTTCTCTGTGACATCAATACCGCAGGCTAATTTTATACCCCGTGCCGAAGGTGTAGCATTTATTTCAAGCAAATATAGACCGTCTGCGCTTTCTATGAGGTCAACACCGGCGAAATCGGCTCCCACTGCCTTCGTGGCTCTTATTGCAAGCTCGCACAGCTCTTCGGTCAATTTGCATTTACGCGGGCTCCCGCCCTGACTGAGATTAGAGCGAAAAGAGCCTGGTGGTGTAACGCGGTAGATAGCGCCTAAAGCAGTTTCTCCAACCACAAAGACCCTTATATCGCGTCCCGGGTTATGCACGAACTGCTGTAAATAGAGCACACCCCTATCCTTCAGTAGTGCTGCCACTTTAGGGGCATACTCATAACCCTCAAGCTTGATTATACCCTTACCCTGACTGCCAAATATCGGCTTCACCAGCACCGAGCCAAAATCTTCAATCGCTCGTTTCGCAACCTCCAGATCGGCTGTTACCACAGTAGGAGGCAGAGGCAGGTGTGCACGCTGAAAGAGCACGAACGATAAGAACTTGTTTGCCGCGTTCTGTATAGCCACAGAGGAGTTCATAACGGTGGTGTGGCGCTCAATCTCAAATATGCGTATAAGGTCAAATTTAACAGAGATAAGGTCTAACAGGTTGCTAATACCCACATCACGAACTATAACCCCATCCATGCCATTTATATCCTCGGTCTCGTTGAGCCAATAGAGACCGGCATTGGTGATGGAAACGCCAATCTGTGCGAGATTAAGTGCCACAGCTTCCGCTCCTTTATCACGGATATTCTTCAGTATTGCTGTTGCAGTCCAGTCATCAGCCTCAGTAAGAACAACGCCGATTTTGCGCATCTCTTTATCTCATGCCTATGTATTGTATTATAATGCATTTTCTTACAGAATAAGGATGATGAATATCAATATCTACCCGATACCCATTCCGGTAATTGAGGCACTGGGGAAGGCAATAGTAATAGGAGCAATAGCCTTTGCAATTCTTATTCTGATAGCCCTGCTGTTCTGTATATTCATATTCCACACACACCGGATAATATTCCCCAATCTCGTTCTCTTCTTGATATTAGTATGCGAGGAGCCACTGCGCAGGCTGCTATCCTTCTTCCACGTTGACCCCACACTGGTGGACCGCGTGTCGGTGGAGATAGGGAACGCGGTGAACTATCCGGCATTTGCCAGTACGAAGCTGGAAGAGCGTGCATTACTGCTGCCACAATGCATTCGCAGCCCTGACTGCCCGGCGAAGCTCAGCCCGGTGGAGGGCATCAAGTGTGTGGAATGCGGGAGATGCGAGATTGCGAAACTGAGCGCTGTTTGTAAGGAGCTCGGCATCAGCATGTATATCTCGCCTGGTGGCACGTTCACGAAGCGGATTCTTATGTATAACTATAACGGTGGCAGTGGGCGAGTGAAAGCGGTAGTTGGTGTAGCGTGCTACCCGAACCTGCATGAAGGGCTGTTAAATGTGAAGCTTGTAGGGATACCCGCACAGGGCGTACCATTAAAGACAACCGGGTGCGTGAACACCACAGTGGACATTCATGAGATAATAGCGAGGTGCAAGATGGGAATAGAGAGTAGGGAATAGAGAATAGAGAATAGAGAATAGAGAATAGTTCATCCCCCTAAACCATCGGGAACAGAATGATGGATACGAAACCAAGTTTCCTTTGATGAGATATACTTGCCCAGATAGTGTTTTGATACACCTCTGAACTGAATTTTCTCAGCCATGCTTTCAGGGATCCATGTCTCTCTCCAATCTCTTGCACCGCTCTTACGAAAGCCAATACGGAATTCGTGAGGTCATTGAAATGTTTGCCGCAAAGGCAACTTCCTCTGTTGGGAAAAACACCTCTTTGATTACACTTGACTCTATCATGTTTTTTATGATGATGTTTTTGCTTATTTTAGCATTACGATGAAATGCGGGGATGAGCGTAGGGAATAATGAGCAGCACCATCTTTTTATCTTCCGCTGTGTATCTATGGGTGGGAACGGCTTTTATTAGCCTGGTTATAGCATTTGCGGTGCTGACCCTGGCAGCAGTATGCTTAGCCATCTATAAAAGAGAGTTATTCCCGCGATTCACACTCTTTGTGCTCAATCTCTTTTACCACCCGGCGAAGCTATTGCTTGGGTATCTTCATATAAACCACATAATTGTAGATGAGATAGGCATTGCACTGATGAACTCGATATACAGAGAGGCGTATGAGAATACAGCACTGGATAAGAGAATTCTGTTCCTGCCTCAATGCCTCCGCAGTCTTGAATGTCCCGCAAAGGTATCGCCACGTGAGGGTATATTATGCAAGGCGTGCGGCAGGTGCGGGATTGCGGAGCTTAAAAGACTATGTGATGACCTGGGTGTTAGTATCTGCATTGCACCGGGAGGCGAATTTGTAAAGCGGGCGATAAGCGATAAGAAGCCGCAGGCTGCGCTGGGCGTGGCATGTCAGCATGACCTCTATGATGCGATGCGGTATGTCACATCAAAGGGCATACCAATGATAGGAATAGTGCTCACAAGAAGCGGGTGCGTATCAACGGATGTGGATTGGGAAGAGGTGAAGAGAGCCATTGCCATTTGTGCATCTCCAGATAAAAGGTGATAAGATGATTTGTGTATCTGTATTTGTATGAGAGAGGATTTATTATTATAACAATGCGAATAGAGAGAGCGAGGGGTACACGGGATTTCCTGCCTGCGGAAATGAAGAAGAGGCGAATGATAGAAGCGAAGATGCGGGAGATAGCGGAGCGATGGGGCTATGAGGAGATAAGCACACCCACCTTTGAACTCGCTGAGTTATTCACACTCAAGTCAGGAGAGGGCATTCTGAAAGAGATGTACGAATTCAGAGATAAAAGTGGCAGGCACTTAGCACTGAGACCTGAACTGACCGCACCGGTGATAAGACTGTATGTCAACGAACTGAAGATGGCGCCGAAGCCGACGAAGGTCTATTATTTCGGTAATTGTTTCAGGTATGAGGAGCCACAGCGCGCTCGATACCGCGAGTTCTGGCAGTTTGGGGCGGAGATTATCGGCTCTGACCGTCCAGAAGCGGAGGCGGAGCTAATTGCTCTCGCTTATCATATCACAAAGGCACTTGGCATAAAAGCAGAGCTGCATGTGGGTCATGTGGGTCTCTTAAGAGAGCTATTACGAACTGCGAATATGAGTGATGCAACGATAAGCAGAGCGATGCGATTGATAGACAAAGGAGCGAAGAGTGAATTGAGCGAGTTAATGAGCGATACAGGGATAGAGAGTGGGAAGAAGAAGGATTTAATCCGCCTTATAGACTCAAGGGGTGAAGCGGCTGTGGAAGAGGCACGAAGAATGATTGCGGATGATAATGATAGTGATGGCGAAGTATTGGAGCAATTTGGGCGATTGGAGCAGTTGCTGGAGCTACTCCGCTATTATGGGGTCGTCTATACCCCGAACCTGGGTATAGCACGGGGACTGGACTATTATACAGGAATGGTATTTGAGATATACGAAGCGGGCGATAAACTGGGCGCACAGAGGCAGATATGCGGCGGTGGTACCTACCGACTGGCTGCACTGTTCGGTAGCAGTGAGGATACCCCCTCAACAGGCTTTGCATTCGGCTTTGACCGATTAGCGGAGATATTGCAGGATGCGGGGCGTGAATATGAATTGAAGAAAGCAACGGTGGTGGTGGTGCCGGTGCGAGCTAAGGATAAGAAGGGGCAGGACCATGAAGTGATTAAAGCGGCTATAAGAATAACCGCAAAGTTGAGAGAGCGCTTCATAACCTATCTGGATTTGATGAACCGAAGTATAAGGGAGCAACTGGCTTATGCCAATACGATTAATGCTTCATTCGCAGTGCTCGTGGGCGAGCGCGAACTGGAGGTTGGGAAGGTGACCTTAAGGGACCTCAAAACAGGTGAACAGGATACAATGAGCCTTGAAGAATGTATGGAGCGGTTAGAGTTTGCAGATACATATTACCAGTAGTGCTTGCAGAATTCTATATTCCGCCTTAATTCGTCATAGCTCATCTCTCTTCTCGTTTTATCACGCCAGAAGGTCTCTATCACCATATATTTAAGACCGGTAGACCTCAGAAGCTCGAATATCTGATTGAAATCCAGCTCCCCACGCCCAATTGAGAGGTGGTCCTGCTTATCAGTGATAGAGCAATCATGCAGGTGCACGACCAGTATCTTCGCACCACCGCATGCCCTTATCCATCTCTGAAGGTAATCGGTGTAGTTATGGTTATGACCTCCTGTTTTTGTTGAATGTTGCAATTCCGCCATTATTGCATGCCCGATATCAAAGGTGAGATAGGTTTTGGGTGAAGAGACCGCTTCCAGTATCAATTCAGACCATTCAAAAGGCACCAGGTCGTTCTCCACACATACCTGCATACCGAATTCAGAAGCCATACTCGCTATTTCAAAAAATCTACTGATGCCCTTATTCTTTACCTCTGCTCGCACCTCCTGGAGCTTGTATGTTGAGAGCCGGGGATGGAGATGCAGATTGTAATACAGAGGTGTGAATTCCGCTGAGAATTCCATACACTGCCTCAATACACGCATACTCGCATCTGCTATCTCTTCACGTGGATGCATAACTGCGATATCAAGGGGTGAATGAAATGCAATACGCATGCCATAATCTGCCAATAGCCCTTTTAACTCTTCCTTATCCGCTTCCTTCATGCTCCCGGGCAGGGGGTAATCGAGCGAGAATTCGAGATAATCCAGACCGAGTTCATGAAGCTTCTCGATCGTTCGCCTGAATGGACGATTGCCGTACCATACCGGTGCGCCTAATAGAACGCTCATGATGATACTTATACCTGGTTAGATTATATCATCAGGTTATCATCAGGTCAGGTTACAAATACCAGTGCTGCAACGACCGATCCGAATTTATGCTCTTCTACCACCGCTGTCTTCACTTCTATACGCTTCAGGTCCAGCTTCAACTCCTTATCTTTATCCTTGTCTATATTGCGATTGCGACTGTCAGCCATCGTCTTCAGTTTGTTCCTTATCTTCGACTCTAAATAATCACGCGAGTGATGACCATGATGCTCACAGATGATACCAAAAACAGGGCTATTGCTATCGCTATCGGTTGAGTCTCTAAGCCAGCCATAGCCCACACCAGCACCAATGAGCTCGCCTGATTTGCCAGCCATGCGGGATAACACACAGAAAGTTATCTCGCCGGGTGTACACCTACACGACATTTTATCCACCTCTTTAGCCTTCGCGGGCAGTATGGAGGAGACCTCGACCAGATTGCATTCACCTATCCCTGCATCCTGCAATGCGAGATCGAAAGCGGCATCGTGATCATAAGCCATACCCACGCCCGAAGTAATAAAAAATGCTTTTGGTATCATATCAATTATCAATATCAATTCGTCTACACAGATATAAAAACTATTCTTATTCGCTAAAATGAACATTTTGGCTGCTATTCCAACCTAACAGGCAATCAGTAATCCGACCTTTTTAACTCGAAATAGTATTTTAAACTCATGCCATGGAGATGGAAATGAAGCAAAAGAAAGCCTTTTTAGATGTCACCGTCAGTTTATGCCCTTATTGTGGAGCGCCATATGCAGATGCAAGCTGGTACGCCTTAGAATTAGGCAGTGATGTCGAATGTGGGGTATGTAGAAGGACCTGGAACCCAAAAGCGTCAAAGGTGGATAGGATTTTACTCGAGTTCCTGTTAGACGAGAATGGAAAAGTCATAGAGGTGAAGAAGAAAAAGCGAATAGAACTATAACCATGAGTTATTCACTAACTCAGTCCACCCACTTTTTAAAGAAAAACTCTCATTACAATTACAGCTTGTAAGCGATAAACAATTATAATGGATATAGAGGGTTTTGTGAAGAGGAAGCTGAGAGAGGGCAGGGATGACGCAGTTATAATTGCGGAATTGCGCAATCGCATAAAGGAAATTAAGCCGGGTATACATCCAGACTCGCTGGACAGGCTTTCGAAAGCCGTACTCGAGGAAGCTAAGAGGACATTGCAGATAGATGACGAACTGCTTGGTGCAATTGAATCGGGCGTGCACATGGGTGAGTTCGGTGTCGGGTCGCGTGGTGCAGGTGATTTTTATGTCCATGAGAAGATAGGGGAGTTGATAGGCGTAACAGACGCAGTGGTTGATTCATCCGCTTTGAGCGATTCTGGCGTGATACAGGTACCCGCATCGGGACAACATAGATTCATCGTCGTTACTGTTGATGGCATGCATTCGAGATTGAGTGATTTCCCGTTCATTGCGGGCTTTCACGTAGCACGTGCAGCACTTCGTGATGTGTATGTCATGGGCGCTTCGCCTGTTGCTCTGTTCTCCGATATTCACGTGGCAGATGATGGCGATGTTGGCAAGATATTTGACCATATTGCGGGTATCACTGCCGTCTCCGATGCCACTGGCGTGCCACTCATAACTGGTTCGACATTGAGGATAGGTGGCGATATGGTAATAGGAGAACGTATGACGGGCTGTGTTGGCGCTGTTGGGGTTGCCAGTGAGGTTGTGACGCGAGCGGATGCGAAGGAAGGGGACGTGATATTGATGAGTGAAGGCGCGGGTGGTGGCACAATATCAACTGCGGCACTGTATAATGGCGAGTATGAGGTGGTAAAAGAGACGCTGAATGTGAAATTCCTGGTGGCATGTAAGGCACTCATCGAAGCCGGTATAACACGCAGAATCCATGTGATGACGGATGTCACCAATGGTGGAATCAGAGGTGATGCACATGAGATTGCGAAGGTCTCATCGGTGAAACTGGTATTCGACGAAGCGAGAATAAGGGCTCTGGTGAATACCAAGGTTCTTGAGATGCTTGAGCGGCATGGAATTGATTATCTGGGTGTATCTCTTGATGCACTCCTTGTTATATGCCCTGAGGATGTAGCAGACGAGATAAAAGCGATTGCAGCAGATAATGATGTCAGAATGGACGAGATTGGCAGAGTGGAGTCGGGCGAAGGTGCAGAACTCGTTGTAGATGGTGAAATCAGGGATTTCACACCCAAATTCCGCGAATCGGCATATACACCGGTGAAGCGAGCGGTGGGCGAAGCTATATCGGTAGAGGCTTTTGAAGCAATGAAACGGAAAGTGGACTCCGCAGTTGAGAAGGCGCTATATAAACGTGAACGGCTGAAGGCGATATTAAGAAGTAGAGGTAGAGGCGAAGGCAGGTGATAAGATAAGAGATGGGCTTCAAACGTTCACTTACTGGCTGGGTGGAACTATCAGGTTTTCCAAAATTCACAACCACTATGATACCTTTTATTTTGGGTTCTGTCCTGGCATGGAGTGAATATCAATATCCCGTTCCCTATATTAACCTGCCTGTGCTCGTGTGCTCGCTCATTGCCGTATTTTTACTCACCGATTTCTGCTTCGTACTCAATGCCTGCAGTGTATATACCGATTTGAAGAGTAAGGATAAGAGTAAGGGTAAAGGGCT
>PQXC01000009.1 GCA_003194435.1 Candidatus Methanophagaceae archaeon
AAGGTCACAAAAATTGTTGAAAAGAGTGGAAGAGAGTACTTCGCTAAGATCCCGAAGAGAGCAAGACGGATGTGTTCATTGTTCCCTGAGGTTCTACCTATGGGTTAACTTGCGGAGTTACGGTTTCATAGAATACCCCAAGCCTCTTCTTTCTATCCAAATTCTTGCTGTTCTTCCAAGGCGCACCTTTCCATTGACCCATCTTCTAATATCGAAAAGTTCCCTTGCCTCAACATTTGAAAGAATGAATATCCACTCACAGGTGTAAAAATCAAATTCGTTACAGCCCCCTTTAATTCAATATTGAAGCGGGGCTAAAATAAATTTAAATTAAAGATGAGATGGTGGTAATATGGTAACAATAACCTGGCTAAGGGATTTCATCTTCGACTATTATATCAATCCGATAATCCATGACACGGGCTATAATCCTGTAAATACACTAACATGGGCTCTGGTACTTGCCCCGCTCTGTCTCATACTCGTCTTGAAGCTGCTAAGGAGATTCGGTGTTGCGATAGATGAAGCTTTTATCGCCGCTGTATCACCTTACATACTCCTTGGCGCTGTTCTTCGCGTCATAGAGGATGCTGAGTTAATATCACCCCCAATTAGTTATATGCTGATCTCACCGCTCATATATCTGCTACTCATCATGTATGTTATCTCATTGCTACTCATCACTTATAAACTGTGCCACAGGCGCTATAAACTTGTATTCGCCTCTATCGGCTTGATATCGCTCATCG
The DNA here is from genome assembly GCA_003194435.1 of Candidatus Methanophagaceae archaeon. GTDB lineage: Archaea > Halobacteriota > Syntropharchaeia > Alkanophagales > Methanospirareceae > G60ANME1. Next base: position 750 of record PQXC01000009.1, read on the forward strand.
CAACTCTGGCAATTATAATTGTATTCAATCACGTTCACGAGCATTTGTGGCTACCATGGGTTATACCCGCGGTTATTGGCATCTCTGGCACGATTACATCTATAATCTATGCGATAGGAACAAAATTGCATCTGCACTTCCTCCATAGCAGACTGAGCCTCGCTGCACTTGGTGCACACATGCTCGATGCCGCTTCATCTTATATCGGCATTGACCTCCTCGGCTATCATGGGAAACACGTGTTAGAGAATCTTATAGTCTCTCATACGGGCACAGCAGCAGGTATGTTCATCCTCAAGCTCGGGATACTCATCCCCGTGCTATATATACTCGATACCCAGCTCGGAGACGATAGTGATACAGAGCTCAGGAATATCTTATTGCTTGCCATCATCATCGTCGGTCTTGGACCCGCCACCAGGAACACCCTCAGGATTGCTCTTGGTATTTGATTTGACCTTTTAGCCTCTACCTCGAGTCCCAGCGAGGAAGAAAGAAGCTATGAGTGCATCAAGCTGGATTCTCTCATTTGCACCCTCTGTTATCCTGAAGTCTGCTTCCCCTATTCTATCCATCAATTCCACCTTCTTACGTGCCGGAATATCCATACTTATCACCAGCCGGTGCATCTGTGCCAGTATCTCATCGCCTGAGACACCTCTATCGAGTAATTCCGCGAGCTTATCAAGAGCAGTCATAAAACTGCCGTTCATTGCCTCTTTTATCAACCCCTCTATCTCTTCCGGTCGCGCCATTGCCGTTAGCCCGTAGACCATCTCCGGTCTTATCTCTTTGCTCAGCACTGCTGCACTTTGAAGCGCGTTTATCGCACGCCGCATATCTCCCATTGCCACATAGGTTATGGCATCTATACTGGCATCAGAGAGCTTCAAACCCTCCTTATCTGCAATGTAGGCTATACGAGCGGCGATAGCATCATCGGGTAGCTGTTTGAACCTGTATACCGAGCATCGAGATTGTATAGGCTCTATAATCTTAGAAGAGTAGTTACAACTGAGAATAAACCTGCAGGTGCCTGAGTATCGCTCCATTGTCCTCCTTAACGCCGATTGCGCCGCATCTGTCAGTGCATCCGCTTCATCAAGGAAGATTATCTTGAATGCCGAATCGCCGATTGGCATGGTTCTCGCGAAGTTCTTTATCCTGTTGCGAACAACCTCTATACCGCGCTCATCCGATGCGTTCAACTCCGTGAAGTTCTCTGACCATGTATCACCAAATAGCTCCCGTGCCAGTGCGACCGCGGCAGCAGTCTTGCCCACACCCGCGGGTCCTGAGAATATCAGGTGCGGTAGATTCCTCTTCTCCACATACGATTTGAGGTTGCGTATTATATGCGGTTGCCCTACTACCTCATCCAGTCGCCATGGTCGGTATTTCTCGATCCATATCTCCTCTCGCTGCATCTGCTCTGCTTCCACCCCTTTAATAAATAATAAGAAGTGAACTAAGTAATAATATCGTTCATGATATGGATAGACATGGATATGAGCCTGGAGCTGGTAAAGGCGTTCATCACTCTATTTGTGGTTATGGACCCGCCGGGAAATGTCCCCATCTTCATCGCGGTAACCCGGGTTATGGGAAAAGAAGCACGTAAGAGGGAGCTTAACCATGCGGTTGTGGTTGCGACATTGCTGCTACTTCTATTCGCATTCCTCGGCAAGTTCGTGCTCGATGTTCTGAATATAAGTCTGGATAGTTTCATGGTGGCAGGAGGAATTCTACTCCTCCTCGTATCCTTTGACCTTCTGCGTGAGCATAAATATCTGATAAAGGAGGCGGGCAGGGGGATAGGTGCAGTGCCAATAGGGACACCTCTACTCGCCGGTCCGGGCGCTATAACAACTGTTATGGTGATCATACAATCCCGAGGTCCTTTTGTTGCTTTATTTGCTATATTCTCCGCTATTATTGCCACTAAATTGATATTGGGGCAGTCAGAGCGAATATATAAGGTAATGGGCAGTGAAGGTTCAGAGGTGTTGAGTCGTGTGATGGGGATACTGGTAGCTGCTATTGCTATACAGTTCATCAGGGACGGGATTGTCGGTATGATTAAGGTTTAAGAAAAAGTTATGCTGGTGATTGTGATAAATGAAGAGAAAACGCGACGCACAAAAAGATACAACATACTTTGTTATAACAAACTTTTTGGAGGTAGCATCAAAAATAAAAAATCGAATAGCTTTTATACGTACAGACCCTGTACTTAAGCATGGGGTATGTGACTTAAAGGAGGTGAGAAGATATGGCAGAAGAAGTTTCATTAGAGGAATACAAAAAGGCATATAGGGAAGTAGTGTCGGAGGAGGAGAAAAGAGACTTTTTAGTTCATCTGGTAGTGTACGTGCTGGTTAACGCTATGTTGATAGCTATTAACTTCATATATTCTCCCGAGGCTATCTGGTTCTTTTATCCACTCATAGGTTGGGGAATAGGTATATCAATACACTATCTATCCGGTGTTCGCTGGATACAAAAAGAGCTTGAGGAGAAGGAAGCTAAAGCGGAATATAAGGCGAGGGAAGCTAAGGGCTTAAATCTCCAAAGCACGTAAATTGAGAATAGAAAAAATGAAGCGAAAAATCGCCATCGGTATTGCGGCTGTTGCTGTAGCGATAATGCCAATGGCATTAACATGGATGTGGTTGGATTTCTGTGACATGCAGTCTTTGAAATGGGAAATCCAGGACGAAAAATTGTATGAGGGCTTTTCATGGCTGTCCAATAACACGAAAGAAGGTGAAACGGTATTAGCATGGTGGGACTATGCGGATGGAATCGAGAAGATAGGGCGTAGGAAAGTGGTGATAAGAGAAGCTTCGAGGAACATCAAAGAAACAATCGCCGGCAGACAGAAATATCCCTGGAGCTGGATTGAATATGAATTGTGGTATCCCTATGAATCTGAAGATAAGGTCAGGGACGTTGCCAACTTCTTTATTGCCGAAAATTCCAATGAGTCCATGAGCATAGCGAGAAAGTACGGAGCTAATTATGTGCTTGTGATCTATCCAGATGATATATGGAAATTCCCTGCGATAGTATTGGCTTCTGGAAACGAGCCCGGAGATTACATCACCGGAAATTTAACCATCGAGAGTATAGAAAGAAGAGAAGTTGTGAAGAAAGAAACAGTTGGAATAAAAATGATTTACGGCGATAACGTTGAAGGATTTGAGAAAGTGTTCGATAACAGGAAAATGAGAATCTACAAGTTAAAATAAAAAAGGCGAAAAGGCAAGCACACAAAGGGATGCCCCGGAATTTCAAGTGTGGCATAAGTGGAGCTTAAATCTCCAAAGCACGTAAATTGAGAATAGGGAAAAATGAAACGAAAAATCGTCATCGGTATTGCGGCTGTTGCTGTAGCGATAGTAGCAATGGCATTAATAGGGATGTGGTTGGATTTCTGCAATTTGGAGGCTGTAAAGTGGCATATTGGAGGACCAAAGGGCGAAGAAGGCTATGAATGGCTGACTAATAACACCGAAGGTAATGCAACCGTTCTGGCATGGTGGGACTATGCAGACGGCATACAAGCGATCAGTCACAGGAAAGTAGTAATAAAAGAAGCTTCTGAGAATATTAAAGAGACTATTGCTCCTTATAATTCTCCTGGGCGACCATGGAGGAAAATTGAATATGAGTTATGGTATCCTTTTGAGTCAGAGGATAAGGTCAGGGACGTTGCCAACTTCTTTATTGCCGAAAATTCCAATGAGTCCATAAGAATAGCGAGAAACTACGGAGCTAATTATGTGCTTGTGATCTATCCAGATGATATATGGAAATTCCCTGCGATAGTATTGGCTTCCGGGAACGAGCCCGACGATTACATCACCGGAAATTTCACCATCGAGAGTATAGAAAGAAGAGAAGTTGTGAAGAAAGAAACAGTTGGAATAAAAATGATTTACGGCGACAATGTTGAAGGATTTGAGAAAGTGTTCGATAACAGGAAAATGAGAATCTACAAGTTAAAATAAAAATAAAAGACTAAAGACCAAGGTGGAGAGGATGGAGAGGGGCATTTGCAGTCGGAATAGGAATAGGAAATGTCTTCTGACATTCTTTTATATTTTTATAATTTTTTCTGAATATTACACTATCCGTGAACGCAGACTATTGATATTATGAACCATTGTTTTCAACCACACCAAAAGAAGTAATTTCCTTTTGCTTGTTCATCAAATTTTTAAGGCTTCTTATTGTAGATATAACCTCAAGTTTTTCTCTTGTTCCAAACTCGCCTCTGGCATGCGCTACGGGGTCTCTTACATCTTTTAAGATATTCAATCTTGCCAATAACCACTCTTTGTCACTAAATATTTTTGAGAAAATATTTGTCCAATTCTCTTTATCAGTTAATATGAATTGATAATGCTGGAAACCTAAACAGTCTAAAGGTCTCACTATTCGTCCTTTCCTCTCTTCCTTCCTTGCCAATTTTTCGCATTTACCTGTGGGACAAATCCACCTGTAATCTCTCGGGTTATCGAAAAATGAACCTTGGCAACATTTAAAAGAGCATCAACACCGTAATCTTTCACGAATTGTTTACCAAACTCTACTACATTCGAAGACCCCTTTGGGAATACCAAACCATAACTTTCACCCATCTCTCTTAATTTATAAATAAACTTATCTCGTGCTAATATCGAGGCTGTGGCAACAGCTAAATCCCGCTCAGCTCCTGGCACTTGAATTAACTCGATTTCTCTTCCTTTTCTCATTAAGGCATTTTCAATGTAACTTTGGTCTCCGAACTGATCAGCGATTGCCACTTTGCAGTCCCTTCCATTGCTCAATAAATTTTCTATCGCTCTTGCATGTCCCCATCCCAGAATCCTATTCTGATTACCCAATTTTTTGTATAAAAGATTGTATTTTATGGGTGAAATCCAGACGACTTCATATTTTTCTTTGTTTAGAATACTCCTGATTTTAAAAGCCATATTTGAAATACTCGTCTCACTAAGTGTTTTAGAATCTCTGACGCCAATTTTGGATAATTCCTTTTCCTCATCTTCCGTGATTAAAACACCTGCAATTACTAAAGGTCCAAAGTAATCACCTTTCCCAGCTTCATCTGTGCCTATTCTGGTGCCTGAGGCATCTATGGGAGGATATTTCTTTTCTTTTTTCTTCACCTCCACAGCGCCTATTGATAACAGAAAAGCTTCTATTTCTCGAATCCGCTCTTTGTTGCTCCCGCCAAAAACGACTTTGCCACTGTTATAGAGGTTAACGACAACATTATCCCCCCTTGCTAAAAATTCCTGATATGGTCGAGTTTCGAATGAGAAACATTTTTTCTCTAAATACTCCCTCAGTTTATCCTTTTGCTCTTGTGTCAACTGGAGTGTCATACAGCTACCTTTCTACACAATTATATTCTTGCATTTGAATAATAGCTTTTATCTTCGTTCACTTTTCCAGTTTGCCAATAATCTTATAATCTTATGTGGCCACCAAATTAAATTGAGGCTGATGCTAATGCCGAACAACATAGGGGAATGGATATCTACTGGGGAAGGGGAATATGGTCTGCGGTGCATTACTGGCAAAGTCCGGATATCAGATGTTGACGAGTTCCTCGCTGTATTGAAGGCTATCGCCCATAGATACTCCGTGACAATCCAGGCTATGGATGCAGAGCTGATAGCGGGAGAAGCGCATATAAAATCAGCAGTTCAGAAAGCATTGAGAGCAATACGTCAGGGTAACAGCATAACGAGCGATTTAAGTATGGAAGTGCTTTTATACGCAGCAGGCAGGAGACAGATAGAGAGGGCATTAGCAATGGGCGTCTCTACTGGTGATAATAAGAAGATCGTCGTTGTTATTATTGATGTTGATAATAAGCATAAAGACTTGGATGCCATAGCCAGAGAGATAAAGCAACGGATCGGGCTGGAGGAGCAACCAATAGAGGATCTGGAGTTGGAGAGTGAGACTGAGACTAACACAGAGGAGAAGCGGAATAAATTGATGCGGTTCTTTAATATCACTGATGCTGAGATAGAGGCAGTGGGTGAGCGTAAATTGAAGATGCTCGTTCTGGAACGAGTAGCATTATTAGAAGTGTATAAATGAGAGATAAGTTACTTGAATTGAATTGAAATTGAAATAAACAATATTTATACTGATTATTAAGGAGGTGTATTAATATTTTTTAAATTTGTTGTCAAAAAATGTATAGTTATAGCAACTTTTAAGTGACTCCTTCGGGATATATAATTCGTGGTTGAAATGGAGCCAAAAAAAATTGTAGATCGGATAGAGAGATTAAAGCGTGAGAAAAATGCGATTATACTCGCCCATAACTATGAGAGACCGGAAGTGGTAGATATAGCAGATGTCGTTGGTGGCTCTGCAAGTCTAACAAGGGCAGCGCTGGATACGAGTGCAGATATGATAATTGTTTGTGGTGTTGATTTCATGGCAGAGACTGTGGCGGTACTGAATCCTGATAAGAAGGTGATCATGCCAGATAGGGGCGCGGTATGCCCGATGGCACAGCAATTATTCGCAGAGGATCTGCTCGAAGCGAAGAAGAAGAATCCTGATGCTGAAGTACTCCTTTATATGAACACTTATGCAAAAGCCAAGACTCTTGCTGATTGCGTTTGCACTTCGGGCAATGCATTGAGGATAGCGGAGAAAATGGATGGTGGATCACCAATAATATTCGGTCCTGACCGCGGTTTGTCGTATTATGTCAGCAAAAGAACGACAAAGGAGATCATTACGATCCCTGAATACGGATATTGCCCCGTACATCATCAAATAGCGCTTGAAGACCTGCTGAAGGCAAAAAAGGAGCATCCCGGAGTCAAAGTCGTTGGACACCCTGAGTGTACACCAGAGGTACAGGACCAGATGGATTATATAGGCTCGACGAGTGGGATAGTGGCATATTGCAGGGATGCAGATGAGGCAGAATTTCTTGTAGCTGCTGAAGTTGGATTGATGCACATGCTCAAGAAGGAAGCACCGGATAAGACCTTCTATCCTGTCTCTAATACCACAGTCTGTACATTGATGAAGATGCCAACGTTGATGAAGGTAGAGGAGGCATTAGAGAAAGAGAAGCAGAGGATTGTTGTACCAAAAGAGATCGCAGCCGAGGCAAGGAGACCAATAGAGCGAATGCTGGAACTATCATTGTAAAGCTTACGCCTAGCCTACCCTTGCCCTACTGCTACTGCCCCATCCTGAACATCTCGTGTATAGCCCGAGCTGCTCGATATGCATCTTCCCTCTTCACAACAAATGAGATGTTATACTCCGAACTGCCCTGAGAGATCATTATCACGCTTATCCCCTCCTTACCAAGTGCAGAAAAGACCTTACCTGCTACTCCGGGCGTTCCTGCCATGCCAGTACCCACAACACCAACCGCAGAGACATTGCTATTGGATGTGAAGTCACGGATTATAGAGCCTGTGGTATTTATCTTCTTTATCGCATCAATTGCTTTCTGGAGCTGCGCACTGTCTATAACAATAGATATAGTCCTTTCAGAGGAGCCCTGACTTACCATTATGGTATCAACCTTTTCCGCAGCCAGAGCGATGAATATTCGGGCTGCAACTTCTGATATACCCCTCATACCACTACCTGCGATATTAATGATGGAGGTATTCTCAATGAGAGTGATGGCTTTTGCCGCTTTCTCTGTATGTTCAGGCTCCTTTCCTATGAGTGTACCTTCATCCTCGGGCTTTAACAGATTCTTCACACGAATTGGTATATCCTTCTCCATCACTGGCTCAATTGCACGCGGATGCAGTATAGAAGCGCCGAAATATGAGAGCTCCATCGCCTCTATGTATGATATATACGGTATCTTCCTGGCATCTTGTATTATCTTCGGGTCTGCGCTCATTATGCCCTCCGTCTCCTTCCAGAGCCATATCTCATCTGCGTTTATCGCTGCACCAATCAGTGTAGCAGTATAATCCGAGCCACCCCTACCGAGTGTTGTTATTATCCCCTTCCTCGTCTCCCCGATATAGCCGCAGACCACAGGTACCCTGTTCTGAGTTAGCAGTGGCATGATTCGCGCTCTTATCTCATCCTCCACACCCTCTATCACCTGCGCGTTGCCATATCCCTCATCTGTTATTATCCCCGCTTCACCGCCTGAGAGGTGAATTGCATCAATACCCAGTGAACGCAGAGTACCAGCCAGTATGGGCGCAGCCAATCGCTCACCGAAGGATACGATGTAATCACAAGAACGAGCAGTCAACTCACCAAGGAGGCATATACCAATCAGAGCTTTCTCCATATCCCCCGTTCTCTGCTTTATCTCCTCTTTCACCTTATCCAATATCTGCTCATCGGCTATCGCCTCAGAAGCAGCATCCTCATGTCTCTCCCTTATCTTAGCTACAAACCCTTTTGCACTCTCAATCTCCCCTTCCCTTACCATCTTCAACGCATTCTCGTGCAGCATATCGGTGACTTTGTAGAGAGCAGATGTGACAACGACCAGCTCTTTATTACCTGAGTCTCTTATCCTCTTCACCAGCTCTGCAACTGCCTTTATCCTCTTACCATCTGCAACTGCTGCACCTCCAAACTTCATCACCAGCCTCATGTATCTCTTCCTTCTCTTTTCTCCTCTTCTCTCTTTAGCAAAGACAGGACAAAGAGATTTATAGAAATACCATTATATGTATTAAAATTAAAAGAGAAGAGATTAATTAAGCATTAAGCGAAAAGGAAAGAGGAAGGAAAGAGGGAAAAATGGCAGCACTTGGTGGAATACCCGTATTGGTATTGAAAGAGGGTAGTGAGAGGACGAGAGGCAGGGATGCTCAGAGTGCGAACATAAATGCAGCTAAAGCAGTCGCTTCTGCTGTTCGTACTACGCTGGGACCAAAGGGCATGGATAAGATGCTCGTTGATTCACTCGGTGACGTGGTGATAACGAACGATGGTGTAACAATACTGAAGGAGATGGAGATAGAGAGCCCGGCAGCGAAGATGGTGGTGGAGATTGCCAAGACGGTGGATGAGGTTGCCGGCGATGGTACGACGACATCGGTTGTATTGGGCGGTGAACTGCTGAAGAAGGCGGAAGAGCTGCTCGAACAGGAGTTACACCCTTCGGTCATCACGCTTGGTTATAGACTCGCAGCAGAGAAGTCGAAGGAAATTCTGGACGAGTTTGCCGTGGACCTCGATATTGAAAATGATGAGGATTTGAAGAAGATAGCAAAGACGGCGATAACAGGCAAATTCGCCGAGGCTTCTCGTGATTTCCTCGCTGATATAGCGATAAAAGCGGTCAAGTTAATAACAGAGACCAGCCACGGTGGTAAGCGTGTCGTTGACATTGATAATATAAGTGTGGAGAAGAAGACAGGAGGAAAAGTAGGGGAGACGATGCTGGTTCAGGGTATGGCACTGGATAAAGAGGTGGTACATGCAGGGATGCCAAAGCGGGTGGAGGATGCGAAGATAGCACTGATTAATGCTTCTTTAGAAGTGAAGAAGACAGAGACGAGTGCAGAATTGAAGATAACCAAATCAGAGCAGCTTAAAGCATTCCTAGACGAAGAAGAGCGGGAGATGCGCGAGATGGCAATGCGAATAAAGGCAAGTGGTGCAAATGTGGTTATATGCCAGAAGGGCATAGATGACCTCGTGCAGCATTACCTTGCAAAAGAGGGTATTATGGCAGTGAGGCGAGCGAAGAAGAGTGATATGGAGAAGCTGGCAAAGGCAACGGGTGGCAAAGTGATAACCAACCTGGAAGAGCTGAATGAGAAAGATCTTGGTCATGCGGAGTTCGTAGAAGAGCGGAAGGTAGGAGGAGATAAGATGGTCTTCATAGAGGGCTGTAAGAATCCACACGCGGTCTCCATTGTTATACGTGGCGGAACAGAGCACGTAGTTGACGAAGTCGAACGGGCGTTGCATGATATGCTTATGGTAGTGGGGAGCATAATAGAAGATGGAAAAGCAGTTGCAGGCGGTGGCGCAGTGGAGACTGAACTGGCATTGCGAGTGAAAGCATACAGTGCCTCTTTAAAGGGTCGAGAACAACTGGCGGTTGAGAAGTTCGCAGAGGCGATGGAGATAATCCCGAGGACGCTGGCAGAAAATTCCGGGCTTGACCCGATAGACACACTGGTGGAGTTGAAAGCCGCGCACGAGCGTGGTGAAAAGACTGCAGGTCTGGATGTTTATAGTGGTAAGGTCGTGGATATGTGGCAGAAAGGAGTGATAGAGCCTTTGAGGACGAAGAGGCAGGTGGTGGAATCCGCAACTGAGGCTGCAGTGATGATACTGAGAATAGACGATGTGATAATGTCAAAACGTGAGAGCCCACCGAGTCCACCGCCAGAAGGAGGTGGTGGCGGTATGCCCGGTGGCTATGGTGGTATGCCTCCATATTAATCACCTCCCTTTTATTTTATTCCTGATGCCTGATGGCGTTGAAGCGAATAAAGCAAATAGATGTTGGAGCGATTTATGTACTGTGGTTGCGGGAGATGAAAGGGCTGTGGCGGGCAAAGAGTCGTGTCGTTGGCTCGTTGGGAATGCCACTCTTCTTCCTCGCATTCCTCGGCTTGGGTTTCAGTCACGCAGCCATACCCGAAATGCCGGAAGGGATGACCAATACCGGGTTCTTCACGACCGGGATAATAGGAATGACGATGGTCTTCAGCTCAGTATTTGCGGGAATTTCCGTGCTCTGGGACAAGGAATTTGGCTTTCTGAAAGAGGTAATGGTGGCACCGGTGTCGAGACTCTCCATCGTACTGGGTAGAACTGCGGGTGGCTCAACTACCGCATTGATGCAGGGTGTTATGATCCTGCTGTTAAGTACTCTACTGGGATTTGAAATAAAGGATGTTCTCGGTCTGATAGCATCATTAGCATTCATGTGCTTGATTTCCTTCACCTTTGTTGGTATGGGTCTGGTCTTCGCTTCCTTCATGCGGGACATGCATGGATTCCCGCTGGTGATGAACTTCATTGTGTTCCCCATAATTATCTTCTCTGGTGCGTTATTCCCTATTGAGACTCTACCATCATGGCTTCTACCCGCATGGTATATAGACCCGCTAACTTATGGCGTGGATGGCTTAAGAGCCACTTTGCTGGGAGTATCAGAAATTCCCATGCTGCTTGATCTGTTTATTAGCTTCGCAGTCTCTGCGGGAATGATAACCGCAGGGGCTTATCTATTCGAGCGTACAGATGTGGGAAAATAGGTTTCTTGTCTCTGTTCGTTTTCCCAAGATGCTCGTACAGCCCTGCATCTTTCTCAATTTACCTCACAACATCGCCTAAAAATTGCTCTTTAATGAACGCTGATTTTCCAGCCAGATATAGACCGGGTATAACTCATTTACAAATTTATAAGTCCCTCTACCTCCTTCTATATCAGGCACAATGATACCTAACTCTCTCATCTTTCTTAAAAAGTTGTTAAATACTTTTCTTTCACCCGCATTTAGTTTGCTTTCTATCTCTTTCTTTTTAAAATAACTGAAAGGCATAAGTTCTTCCCCTAACTTCCTCAAAATTGACCTATATCGCGGGCTACGGATTGCCCTGTAAACCTTCGGGTCGAGGTATTTCTTTCCAATTCTATCAGCGGCATCAAAAATCCCGGCGAGGGCGTCATCCTCACTTATTTTCCCATCTTCGTCATTCCAAAAAACCGCATCGCCTATTTCATGCATTAAAATAGGTAAGCCACTCGAAAATTTAACCATATCTTCCAGTGCTTCCGGCTCAACTTCCATATTGACTTTTTTGAATGCCTTCTCAAAAAACTCCTTCACCTCCGCGTCAGATAGTTTCTCAACACTCACCACTCTGAAGATTCTCATGAGAGAAGGTTGGAGCCTACTCAAGGAGTCCCTTATCTCTGGAAGTCCTATTGACATAATAAAAGCCGGGAAATTTGATGGATAACGAATGGCTACGCTATCTACGAAGCTTTTATACCAATTTGCAAAATTCTCTCAAGTATTTTCCATAATCTGTTAGCAAAAATTGATTTGAGCATATATAGCCGAGTTTACCATGATTTAACAAAACTTTGAGACCTTTTTCTATAAATACACAGTAAAGATCATATAATCCCTTGGCTGTGTCGTATATCTCCCCGTAGTATTTCTTTTGCTCTTTGGCTATCATTCGAATATTCACATACGACGGATTCCCGACCACGAAATTATACTTCACATAATTCTTCAGAATCGCAGCAAGTATTATGTCCTCAACGGATTTAATCAGTTATGTCCTCAACGGATTTAATCAGTTTGCCATCGCCGAAAGTCGCTTTGAGTTCCTTGAACTTCTGTAAGAAGTGCTTTGCGTAGGGTGTGAAAAATGAAACCAATCTGTTCCACTCCTTATCTTTGAGATACCGCTTGAAATTCCTTTCCAGTTCTCCTTTATCAACCTCATATTTCTCATCCCGTGCGGATTCTTTCACCGTATCAAAAACCGCCTGAAGAGCGGCAAAGTATTCCTGAACGTTTAATAAATCCGTTTTTCCGAATACGTCTTTATCGTAAGGCATCTTTATCTTCAGGTTTCCACCGTCAACTGGCAAGCCCGTGTCAATTAAAATATGGCGAATACCTCGCACAGATTCCTCAATGGTTACTTTCCTCGATTCTCCTTTCGTTTCATCTACCAGCGAATCTGTTCTGAAAATGGGCAGACGGTTCAGAACAAAATGTGGGTCCTCTTCCATCGCTTTCTTATATGCGGGAATCAGGACGAGCATGAACTGCATCTGCGCCATAAACGTAGCAAATGGATGAATGTCAAAGCCTGCGATGCAGTATTCGTTACATAGCCTTTTTAAAATACTCGACCAGCCTTCTTCATCTGCGATTCGCTCCGAAGCTTTCAGATATCTCCGCAGCGCTTCTACCAGAAAAGTCCCGGAGCCACATGCAGGGTCTAACAATCTCTTGTGGATAATGCCCTGTCCTTCATAGCCGACCGCATCAAGTATATACTTCACAACCTCGATTGGCGTATAAAATTCTCCAAGCGCCTTTCTCGTCTCCTTATCAAAATAGCGCTGGTAAAGCGTTCCTAAAGGGTCACCAACAATCTCAGAAAAGTCGAACTTGTAGAGCGTTAAGATAATATCAGCAAGAGCCTCGCCAAAGCGACCTTTTTGCTTTTCAGCCATAAAGCTTTTTGAAGCTTGCCCGGATTTTCGTTGCAGTGTCCATTTTAGTTTTAAGATTTTACTTCTCTAACTCTAATATCCTTAACGAGGAAATTTCCACCTTTTAGCTTTACTCCCTCTATCTCAAAATTCTTACCAAACAATGCTTCTCGTATTCTTTCAAGCGTTGCCACTTCACCCAGCTTTTTCGCTTCTTCCAGTGTAATATTCACAATTTTCTCTGTTACATCACGTTTGAAGATCAATGTGCATTGCTCCTTGCCGTCGTCAAATCTGGCTTTGATTCTCAAATCCCAGACCCCCTTAACATCGCTGTGAACGATGCAAAAGTTGTCTATTATCCATCTGTTGCACTTCGGACAACGCTGAATAAGACCACTACCGTCGTAAATCTGCGTTATTCTCCCGTTAAGCTTAGATCCGAACTCTCCGAACTCCTTCGGTTCTTCAGCTTTTTTAACTGCCTTTTCTTCAAGAATCTTTTCAACATGTCCAACCTCGATAACAATCACTTCTGGAAACTTCTCTGGAAAGGAACTCAAAACCTCCAGGGCTTTTTCTTCCTCCAGTGACTCGATAATTTTTAAAGCCCCTGGATGTATCTGGTACCCATATCCAAGAACCTTTTCCAATATGCCCGAAGATTTATTGCCTGGTGCCATCTTCAACTATACGCCATCTCTTAGTCCGTTCGCCTTTATCCCCCCTGCCTTTAACCGCCTGCGTAGCTATAAATGTTTCCACTAATCTTATTAAACTTTTGCTCATCTTCTCATCTCCCGGCTTCACGGACGGATAGAAAAACAAAAAGGAAAAAGCCATTTATCATTATCAACTTGAGACGGGTATTAATTGAGATGATGTTACCGTTCCAGCACTCGCGGGGAAGAAGAGGAACCAGAATCATGGTCAAGAGCAACCTGTATGCTATATGTGCAGTTTATCTTATTCTAATCACTTCGGCGGAGTTATTAACAAATTACAATCAAAAACTGGGCATTGTCTTTCATGTCGGCATCATGTTCCTCCTGTTTATATGTGCATCCCTGGAATACAGCAGAGTCGTCTCTCAATTCCTGATATCCCTCACTCTTGCACCCCTTATCCGGATACTCAGCTTATCTATGCCGATTGTACAATTCAGCCGTATGTTCTGGTTTATCCTTATCTCCATACCCGTGTTCATCGCGGTATTCACATGTATATGGTTACAGGGTGTCCATCCTGCGAGTCTGGGGCTTCACATATCCACTTCCCATCTATCGCTTGAAGCTGGCGTTATACTCCTTGGTCTACCATTTGGATTAATAGAATATCAGATTTTGAAGCCCAGTCCACTTGCACTGAACTTGCGAATCTCTGATATCATTGTGGCATCATTGATATTCATCATCTGCACGGGTTTCTTAGAGGAGATAGTATTCAGGGGATTGATTCAGTTCAATACAATGCGGGTGATGGGCAGATGGCAGGGTATTCTCTTCATCTCGGCCATCTTTGGCGTCCTGCACGCGGGGAATCTCACCCCGTTTGACTGCTTGCTCGCATTCTCTGCTGGCTTTGTATTCTCATTCGTACGGGAGAAGACAGGTTCTTTATATGGTATAAGCCTCTCACACGGGCTCATCAATATCATATTATTCATGGTGGCACCTTCCTATTTCTGAGCTTCGATTTCAATAGACCGTTATGTATGCTGGGATAGAAAATGACCAGGATAGGCAGTAGCAGAATGAGTACAATAGCCACTTTACCGGAGCAAGAAGAGAAGAGAGTGAAAAAGATAGGCGATTCCTCCTTCTGGAGCTCAAACATGCAGGGTATAGTCTCGCCCATAAACTCCCTGGTCATGTTCAGAGTGCCATTGTATGAGCCTTGAATCGGTGCCAACGCTGATACCCGCACCATTGTGATCTTATTTGATAACGGCTTCTCCTTCACATAGAAATATAGCACTACCCTTCGTTCCGTTACGTCACCGCGTGGCGATTCCTTCGTGACGATGAGTTTCTTTGCTGTTATCATCCTGCTGGATGCTATACGAGTTTTATTCACGGGTTTTGTAAAGAGCGGCTCTTCCACCCAGCTCCTGTTACGTACCGGTATCTGCACCCTGCCCGTTTCCTCTATCTTATAACCCAGTGCAGGATAGCATACAATCGGAGGATGGAAACTTGAGCGATTATTTGACTGCACAATGAGGAAGAATACAGGCTGATAATATCTTGGATTCGAATACGCGCGCATGAGCAACACATCGGCATGCAGTACCTTAGCAAGTCTCGCTGCCGCACTGTACTCTTTGTCCCGCCAGTTGCCTATCTTACGCGGGAATGCACGCATATGCTCGTTGCTGCCGAAATCCAGCTTCGCTCTCACAAACGTCTCACCTGATGCACCATGCGAGAGCTCTGCACCTATCGTGGTGACCGATTTAGCAAGAATCATGGATGGCGTTGAGAAGAGTATTATAATTACAAAAGTGAGCAGTAGTACACCTATAACCCTGCAGTATTCTTCGCTGAATCTCCTCATCCTATCCCCTTAACCCCTTATTCTACATCCAATTACTATACTGAAGAGGATTAAGAATAAAAAAGCGATGATGAAGAGAAGAGGGCTGAAGAGCGTGTGGAAGAAACCGGTTGCGGTTGCTTCATCATAACTGTTCGCGATCAAGATTAGAAATACGATTCTGAGGATGTTTGCAAAGATGGCAAAGAGGATAGCAGCGAAGACGAGCGCGACCTTTTTATACCAGTTGCATTTGAGTAGATAGACAAAGAGTACAGATAATGCCAGCAGAGCAATCACCGAATTCATACCACTGCAAGGCAGACCCACAACCAGGGTGCTATTTCTCAGGTGTATCTCTGCTCCAATTCGCTCAACCGGGACGCCAAGCTGCGTGATTATCAACGTCGAATACGTGACTGCGATGGTCTGCATCTGCAAAGCGATCTTATCAAGCAATACGCCAGGAGGAGGGATAGCGAAGATGAGAAACACGACAGGGAAGATAAGAGAACGCATAACTGCTCTGCCGTACAGATACAGGATTAGCCCGCTTATAGTGAATAAGAACGATAGAGCGCCTAAAGAGGGTATATCTTTGAAGTATCCGAGAACGAGAAGAGCGAGCCCAAGTGAGAGTATGCCGAATCCGGGTTTATAAGGCTGCTCCTCTATCACCCCTGAGCTGCTGAGATTCTTCCACGCGATGAGCGCAGCAATAACAGGGATTAAGAACCCATGAGAGTAAAAAGGGTTGTTCATCCAGTTATTTACCAGCCATGTCATGATATTGAGATATAAAATACCAATACCGATACCGATGGCTAAGAGAAGAAGTAGAAGCCTGTAGTTCATTACTGATCATCTCTTCAGTATTGATGTTGATGTTGATATAGATAGCCCATAAACATAAGCAGCAGCAAACCAATGGAGAGCAGCAAAAACGAGGGGAGTTCAGGGATGCATGGCACCGCGGTATCCTCTGTCTCGGTGTAATCGTAACAGCATGTACAGCCTTCATCAGCCGGGTAATCAATATGGCTGTCACCATCGTTATCGGTACCATCACAGCATGCCGGGCAATCATTGAAGCACCAATCATGCCCCTGTGAAGAGCTATGCCATGATTTACCGCCTGTAGCACCACCATTACCATTTATACACTCGTAACAGGATACATTTGTTGCTATTATGCTACCTGTGCAGTTCGTTGAGCTGTAGCAGTTACCGAGGCACTCTTCTGGACTCACCCTTGCCCTTATCCCGATATCGGTGAGTGAGCCACCAATGCTGAGCTTCGTGAATGTTTTTCCATTACCACTCACATAGCTCTCCCCTGAACCCTCTGCATGCCAGTCACTGTAATATTCATCGCCGGACGATAGGTAATCCATCGGTATCGGATAGTTATATCCAGAGGCGGTGAATTTGATCTGGACCACAAAATCGTCACCCTTAACCACAGTTATTGGTGTGTTCAAGCTGACCGAATAGTAGCCCACCTCTTCTGTTGTCCCATTCTGGTATCCAAGTTGATTGGAGAATGTGTACGGTGAACTATCACTTATATTATCGAATATCCTGATTTCATACTGCATATTATCATCAACAGCCCAGAAATCAACCGATCGCAATTGACCACTCTGAGCAGGTATGAAACGCACTGCACCCCACGCCGTGTTCGTCCCCATACCACAACAGTAGCCCATCCATCCATATTCATCATGGTAATACAACTGAATACCGCCATCGTTACAGGATGTGATAGCACTGGTGTAGTCCCCGATATTCGCAGCGCCATAGGCGACCCACGCACAGCCGGGATAAGGTCCGTGAGCACCCCAGTCCGTCCCCCAGCTGTTCTTTATCAACCACGCACCGCTACCTCTTGAATAGGGCAAGGAATCATTCCACCCTATTATCTGTATCGCATGGTTTGGCTCATCAGCACCCCAGTACTCATAGACCCCGCTGTCATAAGCATAAAATCCCGGATCGCCCGCATACATGGTTGAGTACACCGGTCCATAATTCAATATTGCTGCTTTGATCTTTTCTATTTCCGTCTCTCCTCTGCTACCAGTGATGACCCTCCAGTTATCTACATTCTTGATGATGGAACAGTTGTAGCAGGCTGTTCCGTGTGCCACATAGGGGTGACAGGATTCATTACCCACACCCTTCTTTGTGAGATAGTTTGTACTTATGCGTGAATTCCCACCATTACAAAACCGATTCCAGATGTTGCAGTCTCCAGCTTCCTGTTCTGAGAAGTCACTCTGAGTGGAGTCCGCGATTGCTACGTCCGATTCAATATCGGCAATAGCGGCGAAAAGCCAGCAGCTACCACATGTGTACTGGTTCTTTACCGGTGTGACATATCCAAGTGCCATAGCGTCATAGGCGGATGGCATTCCGGTGGTCAGTCGCATTGTACTTCTTTGAACTGCACCTGCATCTATGGTACGGAAGGAACGGAAACTGACATTTGGTGGTAAAGTGCCTACAGGTGGCTTCGGCGGTCGGTATCCCATGAGTTGCGATATCTCTTCTGGTGTTAGTCCAGTTATCCAGTTCTTTGCGACTTTGTAGTGAAAACCCGAACTATTAATTCTCTGCTGTAACTTTTGTAATTGTGACTCTTCGATTGGTGTTTTCTCTGAAGTTGAAGTTACCGTTGTAATCACCGCTGAGAATAAAAACAGCAGCAGTAATACAGTTGTTAATATTTTCTTCATTTCTGTTCACAATTTTAAATCAGTGCAAAATAAAAGTTCCTATTATGTCCATTTTTTTATCGAATATAAATAAGCTAAATGTTAATTATCATTAAATTATGAAAAGCAAATTAATTAAAATGCCCCAAATGTGGCTACGAATTTGAGTATAACATAAGTGGATTCCTTTTGCTTCTTTTACAAGCATAAGATGGGGGAACTCTGCGGAAACCTTCGGTTTCCTTGCCTCGTCTATCGGCTCGATCATCCCGAATTGCCTTCGGCAACCTCTGCCGTCCTCACTTGCTCTCTATATAGCCTTACGTTGCCACGAGAGGCATTTCCGGGTCATTAAAGTATTAAAGTATTTATTATGAGAGAATAAGCGTTTATATAGTGAAGAGAATAAATAGAATATGGGATAAGGAGGTAGAGAGCAATGAAAATGAAGAGGAAGGAATGGTACGGGAAGGATATGGGATTGGCAGTGAGGATGGTGCTGACCACGGGCTTATTGATACTCGTCTATCTCGCATTCCTTACAATTTTAGCGCAGTTTGTGGAGTTCTTTCCATTGCTGGTAATCGCTGCGATATTCCTCTTCGCTCAGTATTACTTCGCTGATAAGCTCGTTCTCTGGAGCACAGGTGCAAAGATAGTATCAAGGGAGGAGAGACCGGAATTACATACGATAATAGAGCGGTTATGTAACTTAGCAAATTTACCGAAGCCACGTGTCGCGGTCATAGATACGCCGATACCCAATGCCTTTGCTACCGGCAGGAGTCAGAAGAAGGCGGTTGTCGCAGTCACAACAGGGCTGTTGAGTAGATTGAACAATGAGGAGCTGGAGGGCGTGCTGGGGCACGAACTCACGCACATAAAGAACCGCGATGTGCTCGTGATAACAGTTGCAAGCTTCTTATCCACTGTGGCATGGTTTGTAATGCGATTCTCCTTTTACTCCTCTCTCTTCCGCGCGGGTAGCAGGGACAGGAGCGCTGGTGCTGCCGTTCTCATATTCATCGTCTCTCTACTCGTATGGCTCGTCAGTTTCCTCTTGATCAGAGCGCTCTCGCGGTATCGCGAGTTCGCAGCGGACAGAGGCTCGGCAATCATCACGGGTAACCCCTCTGCTCTTATTTCCGCATTATTAAAGATAAGCGGGCAGATGAAACGTGTTCCATCAGAAGACCTGCGCGAGGTGGAGGGCATGAACGCATTCTTCATCATACCAGCTATATCAGGTGATACACTCATGAGCCTGTTCTCAACGCATCCGCCACTTGAGAAGAGGATTGAGCGATTGAGCGCGCTGGAGCGTGCGATGGAAGGCTTCCATGAGATTTATTGATGCCTTACTGGGGCGAGTAAGACCAGCGGCGTCGAAGACCGAAGCACTGTTCAGTATCACTACCGCATACACCACACTGGAGACGAAGCTGGATATCTTTCATGCCGATGTAGCAGGTATATGCTTCAAGATAATACCATCCACAACTTTTGAACGGTTGAGAGCGGACCTGGGCGAGCTATTGACACTAACGAAGCGTGAAACGGCGACGGAATATAAGATGGTGAAGGATTCTTTTGGCTATCTATGGATAGTGCTCAGGGACAAGGATTTTGAGGACATAGTCACCACCATGCATCTAATCTCCAATACACTGATTGAGAATGGATTTGGAGAATCGCTATTGAGCTCGGTATTCAAATTTAAGAAACGGGATAAAGTCATATACATGATATACAATTATAAGAGTGGTAATTTTTATCCCTTTATACCTATGGGGGATGGCAGGCAGAGGGACGAGCAGTATGAGTTAAAGCTGGGCACATTGCTGCGTAACGAGCTGCCTGTGGAGCGCGATATAGAGAAGTGGTATCCGATGTGGGATATTCCGTTGTAGCGCAGTAGCGCAGCATAGATATGAGGGTGATACTGCATGTGGATATGGACAGTTTCTTCTCTGCCATTGAAGTGAGAGAACATCCGGAGTTGAAAGGGCTGCCGGTGGTTGTTGGTGGTAATGTGGGTGATGCGGGCATCGAGAGTGGTAAGATAAGGGGCGTTGTGAGCACATGCTCGTATGAAGCCCGTAAATATGGTATCCATTCTGCAATGGCGTTATCAAGAGCATATAAACTCTGCCCTGATGCGAAGTTCCTGCCCGTGAACATGCAATTATACAGGCGTGTCTCCGCAGCGATAATGGCTATCCTCCGTGCTCAAGCCGATAAGATGGAGCAGGTGAGTATAGATGAGGCGTTCCTTGATATCAGTTCAAGGGTGCGAGACTGGACAGAGGCTCGAGCTTATGCGGAGCGAATAAAGGCTGAGATATGGGCTAAAGAGAGATTGACATGCTCAATCGGTGTGGCACCGAACAAGACGATAGCCAAAATAGCCTCGGATTTCGAGAAGCCGGATGGTCTGACGGTGGTAGAAGATTGTAATGCGAAGGAATTCTTAGCTCCTTTACCCGTGAAGTGCATCCCGGGCGTGGGACCGAAGACGGAGAATATACTCAAGCAAATGGGCATCCTCAAGATAGGGCAACTTGCCAGTGCCGATGTCCAGTCACTCGTAGCCCGGCTGGGTAAATATGGCGAACGACTCCATCTAATTGCAAATGGGATAGACGATAGCGATGTGGAACCAGCGTATGAGCGCAAATCGGTGAGCAGGGAGAGGACATTCACAGAGGACACAGATGATATGACGATGTTGGAGGAGCGTGTGGAGGAATTGGCGTATGAACTTCATAAGGCGCTGAAAACAGAAGGTCTTGTATTCAGGACGGTTGGTATAAAGGTGAAATACGAGGATTTCACAGTGATAACGAGAGCGAAGACGTTGGGTGCATTTCATTCCGACCTGGAGACACTCAAGCGGATAGCAAAAGAACTGATGATGGGTGTGAATGCGAAAAGAGAGGGAAAGGAGAAGAGAAAGAAAATAAGATTGGTTGGTGTTCGTGTCTCGAACTTGTCGTTGCTGGACTATCGGCAGCGGCGATTGGTCGGGCTCACTCTCACTCCACCTTCGGCGTATTAGCCAGCGCCTGTTTCACCAGTTCCGCGGGATATTCGTAATCCACAAGCTTGCCATTCAGGTAGGCATCGTATGCACCCAGGTCGAAATGACCATGACCACTGTTATTGAAGTATATCACCTCTTCTTTTCCTTCTTCCTTGCATCTCAGCGCTTCATCTATAACCGCCTTCACCTCATGTGCGGTCTCTGGCGCTATGATAAAGCCTTCAGTTTCCGCGAATATCTTAGCCGCCTTGAATACTTCTGTCTGATGGTATGCCACCGCATCTATCCAGCCCTCATTCACCAGTTTGCAGAGCAGAGGTGCATCGCCGTGATATCTCAACCCACCTGCATGAATCGGCGGTGGTACGAATGTGTGACCAAGGGTGAACATCTTAAGTAAAGGAGTCATCCCTGCGCAATCGCCGAAATCGTATAGATACAGCCCTTTTGTCAGTGTCGGACATGCCATCGGCTCACATGCTACTATCCGCAGGTCCGGTTTATCGCCCCTCAGCTTATCAGCAACGAACGGGAAGCAGGAGCCACAGAAGTTGCTGCCGCCGCCTACGCACCCGAATATGACATCAGGGTATTCATCTATCTGCTCAAATGCGCTTTTTGCCTCCAATCCTATCACCGTCTGGTGCAGCAGGACGTGATTGAGGACAGAGCCGAGCGCATAATGCGCATTATCATGTCCGGCAGCATCTTCCACCGCTTCTGAGATCGCAATCCCCAGGCTGCCGGAGGTATCAGGGTCATTCTGCAGATACTGCTGCCCAAATTTGGTATTCGTGCTTGGGCTTCGATACACCTCGGCATTCCAGGTCTCCATCATTACGCGCCTGTATGGCTTCTGGTCATAACTCGCGGCAACCATATAGACTGTACAGCGCAGTCCGAAGAGCATACAGCCAAATGCAAGTGCAGAGCCCCACTGTCCCGCCCCTGTCTCTGTTGTTATGCGTTCCGTTCCCTCCTTCATATTGTAGTATGCCTGTGCGACTGCAGTATTGGGCTTGTGACTCCCGGGTGGACTAACGCCCTCCCACTTGTAATAGATACGAGCAGGTGTCTTCAACTTCTTTTCTAACCGGATAGCCCTGTAAAGCGGTGTGGGTCGCCATAACCGATAAACCTCCCTCACTTCCTCCGGTATTGGAATCCACCGCTCTGTACTCGCCTCCTGCCTTATCAATTCCATAGGGAATATCGGTGCTAACTCCTCGGGCTTTACTGGCTCTTTCGTCACCGGATTTATCGGTGGGTCCAGCGGTGAAGGCAGGTCCGCCTGTATATTGTACCACGCTCGTGGTATATCCTCCTCACTCAGTAATATCTTCTCGTTCATTTCTCACTTACCTCGCTTCTCACTTCACTTTTCTTCTTTTATTTTAATAAGTTAATGTAATGTAACCTCCTTTAACTTAAAAATAAAAATAAAACCCTAAAGCCTCAGTTTCCACTCCCATTTCCTTCGTTTTCCTATCAATTTGCTTATCTCATCACTCGTTACCATCCCTATGACCCTCCTCTCGCGATTTATAACCGGCAATGCAGATATGTTATACCGCTCCAGCTTCCTTATCACCAGTTCCAGCGGCTCATTCTCATCTGTTGTTATCACTCTCCGTGTCATTATCTCCGCCAGACCCTCATGTCGCTGTGCAACTGCGGTTGATATATCCCATGCTGTTACTATCCCACTCAATCGCCCATCATCTGTCACCACCGGTATATGAGTGAATTGTGTATCCATTATCAGCTTTGCTGCATCTGCTATGGTCGCTTTCTCACTTATCGTCTTCACTTCCTTTATCATCACATCCTTGACAAGCGGTAGCTCCTTGGTCTGTTTCATCGGTCTAAAGATGGTGTCCCGTGGCAGTCGTTCGGAAGGCAGAGCGAGCAGGAACTCACCCGTTTCTATCCGCCTCTTCAACTCCTTCGCCACTCTATCCGCCATGTAGAAACTGGATAGCGGCGAGGTTGGCACTTCTTTACCCTCTATCTCTATCATGCCCGATTTTAACTCCTCATAAGTCACCTCCCTCAGCACTGGTCGGTCTCGTCTGCAAATGCCATAATCCAGCACTTCCGTCTTGATCTCCGCATCTATTATTCCCGTATTCTTCGCTATTCGCTCATTCAATATCGGTATAGGAATCCCGATGCCTACATAGAGTGTCACACCGTACCCGAAGAAGGTAGCTCCACGCAGAAATTCCGGCTCCATATCCTTCAGGTTACCAGTGACCATAAGTGTAGCGAAGCGGCTAACAGGGTTATGTTGTGTTCCCGCACCCACCACATAGCCCCTCGCACCTGATAGAAATATCCGCGTACCCGGACCTATGGTCTCAAACTCAGGGTCGTTTATGAGCGGTGAGAGCGCACCGGAACCAGAATAATTTACATTTCGATAATTTGGGAGCAATGTGCCCATATAAGTATATAAAGTGCGGTCTGTTGAGTTAGTTGCTGCGATATAACGCTGTGATGCGTTTCTTGGATTCACCATTATCGCCTGATTCAGGTCTTCCATCGTGAGTGTGGTCTCTATCTCCTTGCGCGGATAGCAATCGGTGCCATAGGCAGTAGCCCGCATCTCTATCTGCTTACCTGATACTAAATCCTCTATTACATGCCCGCCGCCGTATTCCTCTCCTTTATCTTCTGATAACTGCGCAGCACCCAGATAAGCGTCAACCGCCGCGATACCGGTATACGCTTCCACTTCATTTAGCCATACCCGCTGCATCTTTATCGGCGGGTCCGCATGTCCGAAATTGATAAAGACACCAGAGGAGCACATAGGACCGAAAGTGCCAGTGGTGACAACATCTACCTCCCTGGCTGCCTTCTCCGCACCCAGCTCCTCCACTATCTCACTCATCCTATCCGCGGTGACCACGCAAACGCTGCCATCTCTGATTCTCTCGTTTATCTCCTCTATGCTCTTCTCTACCATGCATAAGAGGATAGCAAAGCAATGCCTTATAACTTATGGTTTTTTCCCACTCATAAAAATATATCCATGAGCAGATATGCAATACCGCCGATTATTGCAGCCAGCGGGATGGTAATCACCCAGGCAATGACCATCTTCTCCACCTCCGTCCATCTGATCCTGCGTAGACTCTGGAAGAAAGTGCCACCGATGACCGAAGAAGCAATCACATGGGTCGTGCTCGCAGGCATACCTCGCAAACTCATCAGTACCACAGCAACTGCCGCACCAGTCTCCGCAGAGAAGCCATGCTTCGGCTCCAGCCTCGTCAATTTCCAGCCCAGGGTCTTCATTACCCGCCATCCGAAGAAGAAAGTCCCCAGCCCCATCACGAGACCACAACCCAGTTTTACCCATAAAGGTACTGCGAATCGTGGTATCAAACCGCCGGTGAGAAGTGCCATTGTGATTACACCCATTGCGTTCTGTGCATCGTTCATACCATGACTGAACGCCATAAAAGAAGCGGATATGATCTGCAGTTTCTTGAACACCCTCTCAGTGCTGGTATCCGGTATGTTGCGGAAGAGAAGGAAGAGCACCCAGCTGACGATGGAGAAGAGGACCGCACCCGCGATAAAACCACCAAGCGGTCCTAACACGATTGCGAGAAATACACGGTCATTAAGGATATGCCAATTTATTATCCCTGAACCACCTGCGAGGATGCCCGCACCAAGGAGACCACCTACAAGCGAATGACTCACGCTAATAGGTATGCCAAAAGCGGTACAGATAAATGTCCATATCACCGCTCCAGTGATACCCGCAGCGATAATAACCAGTGTCATGCCCTCTGGCGAGACTATCCCCTTACCTATGGTCTCAGCTACCCTTGTAGAGATGCATGCACCCACGAGGTTGAATATACTGGCGAGAATTAATGCGTTCATTGGTGTAAGTGCCTTCGTAGCTGTGACTGTGGCGATAGCATTCGCTCTGTCGTTTGCACCGTTCAGGAAGTCATAACACAACGCTAACACTATTATGATAATAACAAGAATGAGAGAAGCGGACATCTGGCTCAGGTCAGGGCTCAGATCGGATCAGGTCCGATCAGATCAGATTCCACCTTTCAATCTAAATGTCTCCAGGATATTAGCCACATCCTCACACTGGTCCATTGTATCCTCAAGAATCTCCACTATCTCCTTCAGCAGTAATCGCTCAAGGACCTCGTCCGAACTCTTCGTTGGCGTGGTCATCAACTTCCTGAGCCATCTCCTGTTTATCTCATCCGCTTCGTTCTCCAGTTCGTTTATCCTTATGCAATGGGCTTCTAAACTCCCCTCCTCACATCTCATGTCACGCAAGCAATGCACTGCGGTACATATCTCCTCCGATGCCTCCTGTATAATGGGTGCGAATTCGACCACAGGCTCAGGCAGTGTTTGCGTAAATGTCAATCTTCTCACTGCTTTCTCTATCCCGTCTATCACATTGTCGAGGTTATGAGCGAAGTAACGGATATCCCCTTTCTCCTCTGTGACCCGGGTATGGTCAAAGAAGAGCTCGCGTACGATCTCATGAACAATTGAATCCGCTTCGTCTTCAAGAATTCCAAGCTGCCTGTTGATCTCAGAGAGCAGAGAATAATCATTGCTCAGCTCGACCAGAAGTCCCGCGGCATCCACTGTCTTATCTGCAAGGGCTTCAAAGAGCTCGAAGAACTTCTTATCGTGGGGTAGGAAGACTGACATCCTGGGTATGATCATATTTATATTATTGAAGAGGGGCAAGAGATGCCGCACTTTCTCTCGCTTCATATCTGCATCAATAAATATATAGAGATTGAGGGTATATTTAAATTTTTCTAATTTTTCGTAATTGTTACCTATGTTATGTAATATGCAAATATTTTTCCCTGCACTAAGAGAGGTGATTTAGTAATTCCCTGAATGCTCTGCCCCTGTGTGATATTTTATTCTTCTCCTCTGTACTCATTTCTGCAAATGTCGTTCCTCTGTATTCAAATATGGGGTCGAACCCAAATCCTCCCTCACCGCGCGCACTATCTGCGATTCTCCCCTCTACAACACCGCGGAAGATGCGCGGCTCCGCCGAGGCTGACTGGCAGAACGCGATGACCGTTTTAAAAACGGCTCTCCGCTCTTCACCATTCTTTCCTGCCATCAAACTCAATATCCCTTCATTACCTATCTTCTTGAATACAAACGCGGAGAAAGGACCAGGGAAACCATTTAAAGCGTGAATGAATAGTCCAGAATCTTCAATGAAGAAAGGAGCCTTTATCTCTAATCCCCTCTCACGTCTTATGTGATTTGCACTCGCTATCGCCACTTCTTCTATCTCTTCCAGTTGTAACTCCGGGTACTCATAATTGAGATGCTGGATAGAGACACCCTTACCCTTACCAATATCAACAGCCAGCTCTCTTATCTCCTTTACCTTATGCGGGTTCCTCGTGATGAAGTATATCGTTCTCAATCCCAATCTTCAACTTCACCCTTGCACTATCTAAACTATTCGACTCGCGGTGCCAGCAGATAACTGACTTTTCCCTTGCCTCCCGCCACTTCAAACTCTATCTGGAGCGGATAATCCTTACCCAGGTTCAGTGTTACAGTCTCGGCATGGCTCATACCCTTGCTCATTGCGGCGATATAGTCCAGAGTGAATAGAGAATGAAGCGTTCCAGGCGTCAGATGGATCAATTGCTCCTTCTTCAAGCCCAGACGTAACTTATCCATCTCTCCTTCCACCTCCATGTAAAATTCATCCCCTTCCACACCGAGCAATATGTGCTCACCAACCTTCTCAGCAGCTCGTATTGTCCTTCTGAAATCCTCTATATCCATGACCACCTGCACAGGGAACTCAAGCTCGGGTACCTTCGGCTCTTTTCGCAACGATGAGGGCTCCAGCAGGTTCACTGTATAAGCAAGACTGCCCATTCGCGTATATAACTTCTGTGCTTGTTCATCAATCGAAAGCCGAACCTGCTCTCTACCTCCAATGCCTAAGATACCAAGCAGCTTCTGGAAATCCATTCCTATCTCAAGTCCCTCTCCTTCTCCGTCTTCGTTCGAGAACCGATAATCATCGAAAGCATCATTCTGCAACTGAAAAGTCACCATAGCTACATTAGATGGATCTACCGCTCTCAGATTTAAACCTTCTGCTGATATTCTCAACTTACCTTCATCCACCACCGCAGTGATCGCCTCTATGCATTCTTTTAATACACCCGCATCTATCTCAGCTTCGAACATCCTTCATTCCTCCTTAGCCTTAACTTAATATTCATATTTAACATAACATCCTTTTATTTAACTCTATATAGTTTACTATTTAATTTACTTACCTTACTACTATCAATCCTATTCTGTGTCTGTGCCATATCAACCAGATATTTGACCTTGCATGCGTGTTCAACCGAACTGAGGATGACGAAAGCTTCGTCCACTGTGGCACCTCTGGCAAACGTGCCGTGTCCATGTGCAATTACAGCCTTATGGTCCCGAAGTGCCGATGCAGCATTGCTTGCCAGCTCGTCTGAGCCGATACCACCACTGACAACCGGTATCTCATGCAGGAGATATATACTCTCGGAATCTTCAGGTACTATCTGCTCATGGGGTCCATAAAGCATAGAGAGCGCCACTGCGTATTTTGAATGCCCATGTAAAATTGCGAGTGCAGAAGTATGTTTATAAATTGCACGGTGGACATTGACCTCTGAGGATGCTATCACATCCAGTTCATCAGGCGTTGCCGGGTCTATTGGAACAGAGATAATCTGCCCTTCGAGCTCGTCAAGCATGCTCCCCGTTGTGCTGATTAGCATGTGGTCCCCAACACGCTTACTGATATTGCCAAAATGGGAATGCACAAGCCCGGCATCCACCATCTTCTTGCCATATTTTATCAACTCCTGCATCTCTTTTCTCTTTTCTATATCTCTATATATCATTAACAACTGTTTAATTAATATGAATGTGAATGGCATGCGGTTCATTTCGATATTTGACCTCGCACGAGGGGATATTGACGAGATATTGAAGAGTGCGGCAGTATTGAAAGAAGAGCGAAGACGTGGGTCAAGGAGGAGAGGGGATTTAGAAGGGAGAATACTGGCATTGATCTTCGAGAAGCCGTCCACCCGTACTCGCATCTCTTTTGAGGTGGCGATGCTTGAACTCGGTGGTGATGTGATAAGCTTGAACTGGAACGAGCTGCAGCTGGGCAGGGGGGAGAGGATAAAAGAGACAGCGGAGGTCTTATCAGCTTATCTTGACGCCGTTATGATAAGGGCATATGCACACACTACAATAGATGAATTTGCGAGATACGCTTCTATTCCTGTGATTAATGGGTTAAGCGACCTGGAGCATCCATGTCAGACATTGGCGGACCTGATGACGATAAAGGAGTATAAGAAGAATCTGAGCGGTATTAAAGTCGCGTGGGTGGGGGATGGCAACAATGTGTGTAACTCGTTGATAGGGGGATGTGCATTGATGGGTATGGAGGTCAGCATAGCATGTCCAGAGGGCTACGAGCCAGCGGAGCAGGTGATAAGGAGGGCAGAGGCGATGGGCGCTGTGATACATATAAGCGAAGATGTGAAAGAGGCTGTAACTGATGCTGATGTGATATATACCGATGTATGGGTCTCAATGGGTGATGAGGCGGATAGAGCGCGCAGGGAGGAAGCACTCAGGGATTATCAGGTGAATGAGAGTGTGGTGGATATGGCAAAAGAGGATGCAATTGTGATGCACTGTATGCCGGTGCACGTAGGTGAAGAGCTGACAGAGGAGGTACTGAACAGTGAGAAAGCGGTGATATTGGAGCAGGCAGAGAACCGGCTTCACGCACAGAAGGCACTGTTGCTGAAGTTGTTAAAATTATAGTGCTAAAATATTGACAAATGTTGTTTTTGCAATCACCCATTCAAACTTTTTGCAAAACCTTTTAAATGTGCCCTTCAAAGATAGAGGATAGCGAGAAAAATGGCAGAAGGAGACGCAGAGGAGAGTTTCCCTTTTGACCTGAACCCGATGTACGAGGGTGAGAGGGTGAGAAAAGCGGGCATGTACGTGGAGTTAGGGGGGCTGAGCAAACCAGGCTTTGAACTTGTTCTATTTGAACCCGATCCAGAGAAGGTGCGGGACAACGAGGTGACACTGATAGGACCTGACATAGAGGAGATGGAGGAGGGGGGTGCCTATGCGTATGGCATGATATACAAAGTCTATGGCGAGCAGATAGAGAAGGACCTCGAAGCCGTGATAGAGCGCAGGAATCACGAATTTCAGTCTTATATACAGGGATACATGCATCTCAACCAGCGTGCGGAGATATGGGTTAGAATAAGTAAGGATGCGGTGAAGCGGGGCTTGAAATCGTTGAAGCAGATAGCAAAAGCAACGATAAAGCTATTCAAGTCTGAATTGCCATTTATAGAGAAGATGGAAGCCACGTATATAACCGATGAGGCGGAGGTGGAGAAGCGACTGGAGGAGGCGAAGAAGATATACGAAGCGCGGGATTTGAAGGCAAGAGGCTTGCATGATGAGGATGTGGATGAATTTTATCAATGTACATTATGCCAGTCATTTGCACCAACGAATGTCTGTGTGGTCTCACCAGATAGAGTAGCACTTTGCGGCGCAATGAGCTGGTTCGACTCGAGGGCTGCGGCGAGGGTGGACCCTGAGGGACCGAATGCACCGATACCAAAAGGTGAGTGTATAGACCCGATAGGAGGGGAGTATACAGGAGTAAACGAGGCAGCAGTGAGGCTTTCTGGTGGTGCATATGACTCCATAAAGCTACACGCGTTCCTGGAGAAGCCGCATACAAGTTGTGGCTGTTTCGAGGTTGCTGGTTTCTATATACCCGAAGTTGACGGAATAGGCTGGATACATCGCGGCTCCAAGGTCTCCGAGACTCCCGTAGGGCTCCCATTCTCAACCATCGCCGCCTCTGTAGGGGGCGGTAAACAGGTGAGGGGTTTTCTCGGGATTGGAATTCAGTACTTCTACAGCTCGAAGTTCATACAGTATGACGGGGGATGGCGGCGTGTGGTATGGATGGCATCGGATTTAAAAGAGCGGGTAAAAGATGCTATACCGGATGAGATGAAGGAAAAGATAGCGACGGAGAAGGAAGCGGCAGATTTAGAGAGTCTGCGTGAGTTCTTATTGCGAGTTGACCATCCAGTGGTGAAGGGTGTTATCAGGGAAGTTGACGGAGCGAAGATAACGGATGGCTGGACGAAGGAGGAAGAGGAGGCGGGAATTGCAGCACCTGAAGAAGTAACTGCTCCCACTCCGATGGTGAAGAGTGAAGCACAACAGCCAGAGGGAATTGCACCTGAGTCTGTGCCCGGATCTACATCTATCATGCCGGGTAGTGCACCAATAACTGTAACGCTGAAGAACGCGGATATAAGCATAGGGAAGATAGTATTGAGGAGGAAGAGGGGAGAATGACTGAGGAAACTACTCTTTCCTCTTCACCGTTATCGGTATAACACCCTTCTCAAATTCCTCTATTGCTATCTCTATGGGGTCTATTTTATCGGTTTGAATGAGCACTGGCGCTCCAGCGGCTATCTGTAATGCTCTCGCGCCTATAATGCGCGCTTTCTCATATTTCGTGTACTTCTCTTTCTCTTTCCCTTTCCCCTTCTCCTTCGTCAAATTGATCTACCTCGCTTGGTGATACGGTATGTATGGAATGGAATGGGGTTGCTGAGATTTGAACTCAGGTCTCGGCGTCCCGAACGCCGAAGGATAGTCCAAGCTACCCTACAACCCCCGTCTCAGGTTCACCCATAAGGTGCTACCTCATCTATCAGCTCTTCGTGTGTCAGAAGCATTCGCCGGCAACAATATCGCGTTATACCGAGGTCATCCAGCACCTTACGAGGGTCCTCATGCTTTATTCGCTCCTTATACTCATCCCATACCTCTGATATCACTTTACCACAGGTGAAACATCTTACCGGTATCATCTCCTCTTTCCCTTCTTTTTACTTTATTGATATTGGTCAGCGATATGATTTTTGCCTATGCGCTCTTGCGCCCTTCGCACCTGCCTTCTTTGACTCCTTCTGCCGTACATCACTGACCAGCAGAGTTCGGTCATAATTGAGATACATCTCCTTCAGCTTCTCACTGCACGTCCAATCTACCAATCCACGAGCGATGGCAGTTCTGGCTGCTTCTGCCTGACCCATGAATCCCCCTCCCCTCACATTCACTTCCACATTGATCTTCTCTATCTCAGGTGCAACCTCAGGGAGCTGGGAAGCGATGAAAAGAGGCTCAGAAACTTTCGCTCGTACCACCTCCGGCTCTATTATCTCCAGCGGTTTCTTATTTATCCTGATATCCCCTTTACCTTCTTTTATCGTCACCCGGGCAATAGCCTTCTTCCTCTTACCCGTCTGGTTCACTATTCGCTTTACCTTTGCTTTGGTAACCATCCTAATTGCTTACACACCTCCCCTAAGGTTAGATATTTAGCCATTGATAGCCTCTCGGCTTTTGCGCTCTCTATCCTCTTCTTATCCTCATCTTTATATTCCTGGGGTATTCCAAGATAAACCTGCAATCTTGAGAGTGCATCTCTACCACTTTGCCTCTTATAAGGCAACATCCCCCTTATCGCTCGCCTCACCACTCTATCCGGCATCTTGGGGAAATAAGGTCCTTTCTCTCTTGAACCTCGCTCCCTTCTCCTCCTGTAATCCTCTATCAGACTCTGCTTCGAGCCACTCACTATCACATGTTCTGCATTTACAATCACTATCTGCTTATCTTTATCCCGCAACAGCTGTTTCGCTACTTCGCTTGCCAACCGTCCCAGGATTTGTCCCTCACCATTTATTATCTCCATCTCGCTCATCACGTCACACGTCACACAATACAATTATAATTATACAATTATCTTCACACCCGAGCCTTTCGGGTTATCCCTTATCAGTTCCTCTATACTTATCCCCTTCCCCACGGTACTGATCTTATCATACGCTTTCTTACTGAAGCCCAGTGCTGCAATAGTGACCGATTTCTGGAGCGTACCGGCGCTCAGCACCTTACCTGGCACCACTATCGTATCGTTCTCACTGGAATATCTATCTATCTTGCTCAGATTTACCACGGCATAATTCCTTCGCGGCTTCTCCAATCGCCTCGCTATATCACGCCATATAGCCGCATCGTGCTCTCGAGCAATCCTCTTCAACTCCCCTATCAGGGATACCAGTCGCGGATTCGTCTTACTCCCCTTTCTCATCTCCTCTCTGCCTCTTCAATTTTAAATCTTGTTTTATAAAAGTTTATTCATAAGATAAAAGAGTGTAAGCGAAATGGTGGAGTTCAGGATTCCGGAAGAGATAAGCGCCTTCTTCGATGATGAATATGGGAAGATACTGCTGGTGAAGGGTGCACCGGGTTCCGGTAAAACGGTCTTTGCACTCACGTTATTGAGCATGTTAAAGGGAAATGGCGCTTATCTCGCAACGAGGGTTGATCCCGAGACGATGTACAAACAGCATCCATGGATAAAAGGTGAGATATCCGCAGCAAATATTGTTGATGCCGCACAATCGGTCAGGGTGCAGAAGGCGAAGGAGTTTACCATAAAGCCACTGAGATATACCGATGTGCCAGATTTCCTGAAAGCCATTTACGCACGTACGGAGAGCATGGAGAAGCCGGTGATTATAATAGATTCATGGGATGCTGTCGTTTCCTATACTGGCTATCATGCACAGAAGGAGCGAGAGGAGCTTGAACACAGTCTATGCGATTTCTGCAGACGAACGAAGACGAAGATTCTGCTGCTCGCGGAGAATACCGAACAAACACCCCTTGACTATCTCGCTGATGGCGTTGTGGTGCTGGAGAGTGTCATGTATGATGAGCGCCGATTGAGGAGGATGTTACTTCAGAAACTGAGGGGATGCCAGATAAAAAATCCCGTGCGTCTATTCTCCCTCGATAATGGCATCTTCAAGTCATTCATCGAGCTTAAAGAAGAGGAGGAGAAAGAGATAGCAGAGCCTCATCCCCGTGCACCTATCCCTGACATCAGTGATAGGAGGATCTCAACGGGGATAGAAGACCTTGACCGTGTAATAGGAGGATACGGCACTTTCAATCTCTTTGAAGGCGAATATATCACCTATGATATCATAGCCCGTGCACTTTCCCTGAATGCGCTCAATCTTGGCAGGAGCCTCCTTTTCATGCCCTGGCAGGAGCAGATAGATAGACTCATGCCGTTCGTAGAGCCGAAATATCGTGATAATATAGAGGCAGTGGGGGATATAAAGGATCTAAAAGACAGGATAGCGGGCGAGCGAAGGGTCATATTCATCAATATGGAAGAGATAGAGGATGAAGAAGTAGTAAAAGCGGTGATAGCGAAGATAAGGGACCGTGGAGATGTGGTAATCGGCTTTACGGGAGCAGATAGGGGGAGAGGGAGATTTGACTTCTTCGCATCCACACATATCAGAACCATGTTCATCTCTGGTGTACCCTGCGTCTGTGGTGAAGTACCAAGAACCGAGATACACGCCCTTGAGTTAGATATCAGCACGGGTAATCCAGAGATAAGACTTACACCCATCGTATGATAGTATGATAGAGATCAACCTCTTATCATTCTGCTTCTGCGCTGCTATTCTAATCTACGCATGCTATTCAGACATAAAGCGAAGGAGGGTATCAAATTGGGTCTGGATACTTATGATAGGTGTAGGAGCTCCTCTCTCTATTTACAGACTCCTGGTTCGTGGTTTGCCTTTCCTCCTCACATTATCATCGTCCATTCTCTTCACATTTATCCTGAGCTATCTATTCTTCCGGCTGCGACTGTTCGGCGGCGCGGATGCGAAATGCCTGATTTGCCTCTCGATACTCATACCTGAACAGCCACTTGCGCAATATCCATTTCCGTTCGCCCTCACCACGCTCCTGAATGCTGCTCTTTTCTCACTCGTCACCCCTGTCTCATTATTCGTTTATAACCTCCTGAAGTTAAGTCCTGAGGAACTGAGAGCTAATATAAGGCTCGCATTCATTGGCTATAAGTTAGCTCCGGAGAGACTGGGCGAGGTGAAGCATATAAGGCTGCTGCATTTGTATGAGGAAGACGGAGGAGAATTGAACCGTGATTTTGTATTCGGTGGTGCGGAGATAGGAGAGGATGTGGTGAAGAAACTGAGAGCTCACGGGGTGCGGGAAGTGTGGGTTACACCAGAGTTGCCATTCATGCTGTTCATCACGGCTGGATTCTTCACCTCTCTACTGTATGGTAATTTAATCTTCCTGTTCATGTCACACCTCTGAAAGTTAAAAGTTAAAGGTTAAATGTTAAAGGTTAAACGAGGGAGAGAATAGCATCGAGGAGCCCTTTCGCTTCTCCTCTGAGTAGAACGATGAATGCGGATTTGAGGATGTAACTCTTTGCACCACTCTCATATGCCCTGATCAAATCCTCATCCCGTTTCGAGGATGTAAGCACCACGACCGGTATATCCCTGAGACTATCGTCATTTCTTATTCGCTCCAGCACTTCCAGCCCATCAAGTTTTGGCAGACGAAGGTCGAGCAAGATTATATCCGGCTTTGGATACTCCTCTGTGGATACGAAATTGCCACGATTATAGAGGAAATCCAGAGCCTCTTCTCCATCTCGTGCCACAAAAATACGCGTATTCAGTTTACTATTCTCTAAAACTCGCTTTATAATCTCCACATGCTCCTCTAAATCCTCCACAATAAGTATCTTTATCTCTTTATCCATTCACATCATCTCCTCATCTCCTCTTCATTGCGCTCTCTATACGAGCTTTTATCTCTCCTTCGGTTATCGGTTTCCTCATATACCCTCTTGCTCCTGCTCTCACCGCCTCCACTATTATATCAGGGTCGGCTTCCGAGCCAGTAAGAAGCATGATTACGACGGTAGAGGGGGACTCCTCTGTTATCTCCCGGGTTACCTCAATGCCATCCTTATCAGGCAGTGCAGGATCCACCAATACGATGTCAGGCTTCAAAGCTTTGAATTTTTCTATCGCCTCGTTACCGCTCTTCGAAGTTCCAACAACCTCAAAATCGAGCTTCTCCAATGTGGTTGCCAGCATGATGCACATGAACGTGGAGCCATCAGCGATCAAGACCTTCTTCCGCCCTGCCTTCATCGCCTCGCTACCCGCACCCATAATATGAATACCATAATGTAAAGCATTTAAAAGGTCATGCCAGCCTTAATATTATTAAAAGATAGCATAAATAGAACACGAAGATAATAGAGAAGAGTTTTAGCTTATCGAGCAGGTGAGGGAACATAGGGATAGGGATTTGATGACTATATAATTATCGTATGCAAAAATTTTTGGTTATTAATAATTAATAGGTTGATGATATGATCGGGGAGATAGGAGAGACAGCGGGGGAGATATGGAATCTGCTATACAAGAATGGTGAGATGAGCATTTCAGGGGTGATCTCAAGGGTGAATGCAAGACAGAGTATTGCATATATGGGGCTGGGCTGGCTTGCGAGGGAAGACAAGCTGGAATTCATAAAGAAGAGCAGAGGTGTCTTCGTCAGGTTGAAGTGAAGTGCAAATTCGGATATTGATGCTTTCATGGGAATACCCCCCGCATAAGATAGGTGGGATTGCTGAACACGTCTCTGCACTCTCGAGGGCACTGGCGAGAAGGGGGCAGGAAGTGCATGTGGTCACTCCGGTCACCCCTGGCAGCATGGGAGATTACGAACAGCAGGAGGAGGGTGTATATCTGCATCGAATAGCCGTTGATTCATCTATGCCGGATTTCATAAGTAGAATGAACGAAGGGATGAAAAAGGCTGGTGCTTATCTCATTCCGGACCGCAACATTGATATTATACACGCACACGACTGGATGGTGAGCGATGCTGCGATAGAACTTGCTCATGAATATAGAAGACCGCTTATAGCCACCATACACAGTACAGAATTCGGGAGGTCGCAGGGTATAAAGGAAGAATATCAGATGCGAATACATGAGAAGGAAGCCCGACTCGTAGGATTGGCAAACCATGTCATTGTATGCAGTGAGAGCATGAAGAGGGAGTTGAGGGGCTTGTTTGGGATTGATGATAATGATAACGTCTCGGTGATCCCGAATGGTGTGGACATTGCAAAGTTTGATTTCAAGGTGGATGAAGGCACTATAAAGGAGCGATTCTGCGGCTCTCGCAGTGCAAAGATGATTCTATTCCTTGGCAGGTTAGTATATCAGAAAGGAGTAAATGTACTGATAGGCGCACTGTCGCGTGTTTTAGACGCCTGCCCTGATGCGAAACTGGTAATTGTAGGTGAGGGACCAATGAGGAGGCAACTGGAAAGAGATGTATCCTTCATGGGTATCGAGAAAGATGTTGTTTTCACCGGCTATCTCGATGATTGGACAGTCCGATGCTTATTGAAAGCTGCGGATGTCCTCGTTGTACCATCCATATACGAACCTTTTGGAATCGTTGCGCTGGAAGCGATGGCGGCAATGGCGCCTGTTGTTGCTTCTGATGTCGGTGGCATCTCGGAGATAATAAATAATGATGAGGGTGTGAAAGTACCACCAGACAACTCAGAGGCACTTGCTAATGCTATTATAAAAGTTCTCCAAACAGATGAGACAGATGTGAAGGAGATGGTGGAGAGGGGGTACAGGAAGGCGAGCTCAATGAACTGGAACGATATCGCAGAGACCACATTTGATATTTATACGAGAGTTTTGGATGGTGAAGATGTGGATGTGGATGTGGGTTCAGGTTCAGGTTTGGGTGATAATTGCAAAGAGGTGGAGGTAGAGGTGGAGGCGGGGGAATTATGGAGATATCAATACTCATGAGCAGGAGGAGCTCACTCATCAAGACTGGTTTATTATCCGGAGAGAAGAGAGTGGAAGAGTGGTTTTTTATATAAAGAAATAGATGTTTATTTATGAACTTTTCATGAGGGGGAGTAATTGATGAGATTCATAAAGTGGTTCGAAGAGGTTGGACGTAATGATGTCGCACTGGTTGGTGGTAAAAACGCATCGCTCGGCGAGATGATAAGGAATCTCAGTAGTGAAGGAGTGAATGTGCCTTCAGGATTCGCCATTACTGCTGAGGCATATAAATACCTGATAAAGGAAGCAGGCATAGAAGATGAGCTCAGGGATATACTCGAGGGTCTGGATACGCATGATATGGAGGACCTGTCCAGGCGTGGTAGCAAGATAAGGAGTATGATAAGAGATGCCAGATGCCCACCAGACCTGGAGGATGAGATAAGAGCGGCATACCGTGAGATGGAGTCCAGGTATGGTAAGAACGTGGACGTGGCAGTGAGGAGCAGTGCAACTGCGGAGGACCTGCCGACAGCGAGTTTTGCGGGGCAGCAGGAGACGTATCTGAATGTAAGAGGCGAGAGAGAATTGATCGAGAAGGTCATGGAGTGCTTTGCCTCTCTATTCACTGACAGAGCGATTTCATATCGTGTAGATAAAGGATTTGACCATTTTAGTGTTTATCTATCTGTGGGTGTGCAGAAGATGGTTCGTTCTGATCTGGCATGTGCAGGTGTCATGTTCTCAATAGATACCGAATCGGGGTTCAGAGATGCGGTTTACATCACAGGTGCTTATGGACTGGGCGAGAATGTGGTGCAGGGCATAGTGAATCCCGACCAGTTCTATGTATTTAAGCCGACATTGAAGAAAGGCTACAGACCGCTGGTGGAGAAGAAACTGGGAACGAAGCGTAAGAAGCTGATCTATCGTAAGAATAGAGCAGGAACGAAGCAGAAGCTGGTGAGTCCAGAGGAGCAGAAGAAGTTCGTATTGAGTGATGATGAGGTTCTCACACTTGCGAGATGGGCTTGTATAATAGAGGAGCATTACGGTATGCCTATGGATATCGAATGGGCAAAAGACGGACTGACAAAAGAGCTCTTTGTAGTACAGGCGAGACCAGAGACCGTGCATTCGCAGCGTAATGTCGCGCAGCTTGAGACTTATGTACTGGAAGAGGACAGGAACGCATTGAAGGAGAAGTTGCTGGTGGAGGGCGAAGCAGTGGGGACAAAGATCGGACAGGGAGAGGTGAATGTGATAGAGAATGCGCGAGATATCCACAAATTTGAGCCGGGGCAGATTCTCGTCACCGAGATGACCGATCCTGACTGGGAGCCGATAATGAAGATCGCAGGTGCGATCGTTACAGATAGAGGTGGCAGGACGTGTCATGCAGCTATTATATCAAGAGAGCTGGGAATACCGTGTGTGATAGGCACAGTTCAGGGTACGAAGGTTTTGAGGAATGTGAAGGAAGTCACGGTGGATTGCTCAGATGGTGTAGGGCGTGTGTACGAGGGAAGGCTGAAGTATCGGCGGGACAGGGTACCGCTGGACCAGCTACCACGAACACGAACCAAGATAATGATGAATATTGGTGTTCCAAGCAATGCATTTGTTCAGGGACAAATTCCAAATGATGGCGTTGGGTTAGCACGTGAGGAGTTCATTATCAATTCTTACATCGGGATTCACCCGCTGGCATTGATAGATTATGAGGAATTGAAGGAGAAGGCGAAGGAGGATAGGAAGATAGCGCGGGTGATAAGAGCGATAGATGCACGAAGTGCCTCATACGATGACAAGGCGCAGTTCTTCATTGACAATCTGGCGATGGGGATAGGGAAGATAGCAGCGGGATTTTATCCGAACGATGTGATTGTGCGATTATCGGATTTTAAGACGAACGAATATGCGAATCTAATAGGGGGTTATTTATACGAGCCTGTGGAGAGCAACCCGATGCTGGGCTGGCGAGGAGCCTCGAGGTATTATGATGAGCGATTCAAACCCGCATTCGGGCTGGAATGTAAAGCGATAAAGAAGGTGCGGGATGAGATGGGGCTGACGAATGTGAAAGTGATGGTGCCCTTCTGCCGAACACCGGAAGAGGGGAGGAAGGTGATAGAAGTGATGGAGGAGTTTGGATTGAAGCAGGGTGAGAACGGACTGGAAGTATACGTGATGTGCGAGATACC
This sequence comes from Candidatus Methanophagaceae archaeon, assembly GCA_003194435.1. GTDB lineage: Archaea > Halobacteriota > Syntropharchaeia > Alkanophagales > Methanospirareceae > G60ANME1. The sequence continues at coordinate 40,319 of PQXC01000009.1, forward strand.
CTCAAATGTGATACTGGCAGAGGAATTTGCAGATGTATTCGATGGCTTCAGCATAGGCTCAAATGACCTTACACAACTGACTCTGGGGTTGGATCGCGATTCTGACCTCGTAGCGCATATATTCGATGAGCGAAATGAAGCAGTGAAGAGGCTGGTGAAGTATGTCATAGATGTAGCACACAGGCATGAGCCAAGGAGGAAGATAGGGATATGTGGACAGGCACCAAGTGACTTCCCGGAATTCGCTGAATTCCTCGTTGAATGCGGGATAGACTCAATGTCCCTGAATCCTGATGTGGTGATATCCACACGATTGAATGTAGCGAAGACGGAGAAGCGATTAGAGGAGCAGGGTAAGTTAGGTTAGGGTTATAGTTATAGGTTAGGTAGTTAGATGTGAGATGTATATAAGAATACGGGCTATTGATGTTGTCAGGGTACCACCAGAGCGGTTGGGCGAGGATTTAGTGAGTACAGTGAAGGAGTTACTGAAGGATAAGCTGGAGGGGCGGATGGATAAGAAGATCGGAATGTTCATTGCCATACTGGATGTTGTGGAGATGAAAGAAGGGCGGATAATGATAGGAGATGGAGGTGTGTATTATGAGACGGTCTTTGATGCCATCGTATTCAGACCAGAGCTGCAGGAGATAGTAGAAGGGGAGGTAGTGGAGATAGTGGATTTCGGCGCTTTCGTTGAGATTGGTCCACTGGATGGGTTATTGCATATCAGTCAGATAACAGATGAATTCATATCCTATGACGAGAAGGGTGCAAAACTCATCACAAGGGAGACAAACAGGACGCTTGGTGAGGGAGATAAAGTACGTGCGCGAATAGTAGCGGTCTCTCTCAACGAACGTGACCCTGGTGACAGTAAGATAGGGCTGACGATGAGACAGCCGGGTCTGGGTAAGATAGAATGGATAGAGGAGGAGCGAGAGAAGGAGGCGAAGAGGTTAGAGTAAAATAAATGGAACGAGCATGCAGGGATTGTCACAGGATAATAGAGGAAGGCAAATCGGTCTGTAAATGCGGCTCCAATTCCATCAGTAAAGACTGGAGCGGATATGTGGTGATTGTGGATGCAGAAAGTTCAGAGATAGCGAAGAAACTGGGTATAAAAAGAGAAGGGCGTTACGCATTGAAGGTAAGATAATAAAAAACCCTTCTTTCAAAAAAGCTAAACCATTCCGATTTTAGCCTTTATCGCTTCTATCTCATGTTCTATCTTCGCAAACCTATCTTCCATATATGACCTCAAGTCCTCTCGTAACGACCTTATCTCCGTAACAATTTCATCTTTACTCTGCTCTATCACTTCAATTGTAGCATCCTGTTTCTCCAGCATCCTTTTCCCTATACTCACCGACTCTTCGCCAAGCGCTACTGATTTCTCACCTAACTCAACAGACTTCTCGCCCAATGCTACCGACTTCTCACCCAACTCCACTGACCTTTCACCTAACGCTACCGATTTTTCACCCAGCTCCACTGACCTTTTACTTAGCGCTACCAATTTCTCGCCTAACGCTACAGACCTCTCACCTAACTCCACTGATCTCTCACCAAGCGCCACTGACTTCTCACCAAGTTCCACTGATTTGTATAGCAAAGCTCCAGCGGTATCCAGGCGTTCAAATAGTTCTTCACGCCAGTCACCACGTTTTATCTCAAAATATTCAAATTCGTGCTTATACGGTTCAAAACTAACCTCAACGCTTTCTACATCTATCGGGAATCTCTTTATTTTTAGTTGCTCAATAAACTGAGCTATGTTCTCATCGCTGCCTTCTGCAACGATTTTAACGTCATAGGGCTTTAAATTCTCAACAAAACCACTTATGCTCAACTTCCGCGCTATCTTCGCCACGACATCTCTATACCCTACACGCTGAACTTCGCCTTTTACAATCAATATTGCCCTTTTCATTGCACTTCTCTCCTCACCCGCTGCCCCGGCATTTTATTCTTTCGCTGGCATCTCTAAGAGAAAGAGTAAGAATAGTACATATAAATTAAATTGCGGCTCATCCATCTGAGTCACATTTTTCTTCACATCATCCCGATTTTCGCTTTTATCGCTTATATCTCATCTATCTCATCTCATGCTCGATTTTACCAGACTTAACTTCTTAAAGCTCAGCATCAAAGCAGCCATCTCACGCTCTTACCCCGGAACATCCACTCCCTGCCTCTCAAAAACTATTGCATCCTCTTCGCCTTCCCCTCTTTGGGTAAGTTGTCAGTAATTCCAAATTGGTACTGGTAACTTCCAAAACAAACACCTCTTCATATAAAAATAAAAGGGGAAAAAAACAAACCCCGCAAACTTTTATTTATTCTCCTCCCTGGTCTTATCTTACTTTACTTCCTTCTCCTCAGTACGAGGTATGCAATTGCGAGCAAGCCTGCAATGGTGAATACCGAAGCACCGAAACCAGGTGTTGGCTTTGGTGTGGGCGTAGGTGTTGCTGGTGCTGGTGTAGGTGTAGCCGGTGCTGGTGTAGGCGTTTCTGGTGCTGCAGTTGGCGCTGGTGTAGGTGTTACTCCAGTTGGTAGCGGTGTGGGCGCAGGTGTTGCACCTGTTGCTAATATCTCCACTGTTACTGTATCTGTATTGCCATCGCCATCATCTGCTTCAAGCGTATATGTTCCTGGCACAGCATCCGTAGTGTCAATCGTAGCTTCGAACACTCCTTCTTCTGGTGTAGGCCATTCTACTTCCGCTATTCCTACAGGTAAGTCCATAGGTCCAGCGAAAGTGGAAATCGTTATTAGCGTATCAGGTTCGCGGTTCGTTGTTCCACTTACGTTCAATGGTTCGCCAATTGTCACTGCTTCTACCGGATTAAACTGAACATATGCAGACTCTACTTTAAAGGACAAAGGTATGAGCAGATCGTCACTTCCCGCCCTGTCAATAGTACGGTCCTGGATTATTGATAATATCTGTGCTTGATCTTTACCTCTAAGGTCGCCAAACATTTCGGCTTCGATTTCTCCTGCTCCAACACTTTCCCCCGAAGTTTTTCTTAAATCGCCGTACTCACCATCACGTCCGGGCGAAAGAACCAGTGCTAACCACATACCGGTATCCAGACCCTCAGTCATTGTTATATCCTCGTCGAATTCATCGTTTTTGTCCACTGACGATGCTATTATCTTAAGTCCGTTTTCTATACTTGGTTCAGCCGCACCTCTAGCATATCCTTTGGGTCCTATAAGGATTATATCCACATTGTCCACACCGGTTGCTGTACCCTCTATCGTATAGTCGTCACCTTCAGCAATTACTTTCCTCGGCTGTGTCGCATTGAGTGCACCACTGACTAACCTTATACTCGTCTTACCGTCTTCATCTTTACCCTCATAGGTCTTTACTTTATCCCAGTTATCCTTCGTCACAAATGGTGGATCAATGAAAACATCAATTGTGTATGAGCCTGTGGTCAACCCTTCTGTCTTCCATTTCACCTCGAATTCGTTGTTCTCGTCTACTGCCTTCTTAAATACTATATTCGCATCTTCTATAACTATGTAAACTTTATCACCTGCGCTTATAGCTCCTTTTATCTCTACTTCTTCGCCGATCACCGCAGTTGATGGTATATCAAAAGTTACCTTTGCCTCTGTTACTTCTACGTCTATATCATCATCGTCCTTACTATCCACTATCTCACCGTCTTTTACAAAATCTATTTCTTCGGTAAGTTCCTTGTCTTTCGTCCTAGGCGTATCATACACATGTATTGTATATGTCCTCTCATCTGCATGTTCTGTACTGATCTTGACGTCCGCGATACCATCACTACCTGTCTTTATCCATGCTGCCAGATTCGGGGCGTCTTTTGAAATCACTTCCTCTCCTGACAGTTTCTTAACATCGCCCGCCATTTTTATCTCCGGCGGTTCGTCTGGATCCACGCCCGTAACTGTCAGGTAATACCAGGTTGTTGGGTTACCACTGACCTTTAGAACGATGTCCTCACCTTTACCCACTTCTTCTTCCACTGCCTCTATCGAAAGTTCCTCACTGCGTATCCTGAATTCATACTCCGGTGACGAGACATCCAGCAGATTACAACTTTCTTTATCTGTCTTTATTATAACCCTGTACTCGCCGGTGTCCATGTCCTCTAAGTCTATTGCATCAGAATATGGTGGAGCTTCGGTAGTCCAGTTAGGAGTCAAGTCAGTAACAAAGAATGTTGTGGAAATTGCAGGAATATCGCTGAGACTTACACCGTCTATGGATAGAACTTCTGTATCGTCCGGGTCATAAACTTTGATATCAACTTTCGCGTCTGGAATCTTCTCCCCGCCAAAGTTCGGCTCTATTTTGAATACTATCTCGGAGCTGACTGGAACACTTTTTCCCACCACCGAATCCTGCTTTTTATTATTTAATATTACATCACCCGTTATCTCTGGTTCGGCAATGTATATGAATTTACCATCATATTTGGCACCGCCACCAACGCACTTATATTTACCTTCTGTAACTGACGGAACAGTCCATCCTTTAGGATTTACTGTTATTGGAGACACACCTTCGGTAGCTGTATCTGGGACACCTTCAAGCTTGAGGTCAATAAGGGCATCATTTGCATCACCATACACGCCGTTATTATTTGTATCGAACGTCAGATTCTGTTCACCAATGTATACAGTATCATTGGCTTTTATCTCGTTAGCTGCTTGTCTTCCCACCGCCACAGGGATTATTGCTGCAAATACTAACGTCAGTGTAATCGCCACTATTGCAAGCCCTGTTATCGCTTTTACTCTATTCTTAGTATCCATTTTTGCGTTCTCACCTCCTAAGTTTTTTTATCGAAAAGGGGATATATAAAACTTTGGGTAAACACTCCGCACCCCGCTCCGCTGCTCTGACCTTCGCTTTACTTTACTCTTATCTCTTATCTTTTCTCGCTGCATTTCTCTTTTCCCCTTCTTCTTTTATTCTACTCCCCTCTTCTATCCTATTCTTCACTTGGTATATATAACTTTATGTTTTTCGGTTTTTTTCTTTCTCTTCTGGTACGCATTTCTTTTAGCGCCCGCACCATAGCGCCCCCATCTTCTGATATAGATGAGCGTTATTAGTATGACATGCTACATGATATATATTAGATATGGAATAGAACAAATGGGTATATAAAACTTTCGATAAAACAAACGCGGGGCTTCTAAAAACTACTATGGATAATATATCCATATATGCCTGTAAGTCTCATCGCCATCACCGGTACGCCGGGAACAGGCAAGACTTCGGTATGCCGCGCACTTGAGCCTATAAGCGAATATAACATCATCAATTTGGATGCGGTCATCAAGAGCAAAGGGTTCTACACCGGTATAGACGATGATAGGGGATGCCTTATAGCCGACCTCACCAGATTAAGGGATTACATAAAGAGTGAGGTAGAGAATAGCGAGAAGCAGGTGGTGATTGAAAGTCATCTTGCGCATCTACTTCAACCTGATGTAGCCATCGTGCTCCGTACCAATCCTGCGGTACTCGCCTCGCGATTGATGCAAAAAGGCTTCACGATGCGGAAGATAGAGGAGAATGTGGAAGCGGAGATGCTGGATGTTATTCTTATAGAAGCAGTGGATTTATGCAAGGTTGTATACGAAGTGGACACCACTACCAGTGCTATATCGGAGACCGCATCCACAATACGCGAGATTATAGATGCAGAGAGAGGCATAGACGCGAGTCGAAAGAAATCACTACGCCTCAAATTCCGCCCGGGCTCTATAAGCAGGAACTGGCTAACATTAACGTACCCGGAGCCTGTCCGCAATCGCTCTTATATCATTTGATATCTCTGTCAGTGCTGCTCTTATCTTCAATAACTCACGCGCCGCTCCTCGCTTATCTTCATCTTCACTGCGCGCAAATCGCCCTGCAATTCTACTTATCGAGCTCGAATTTGCGTCTATCTGCCCTGAAACATCTTCCAGATCCGATGTCGCCGCTTCTATATCCACCCCCCTGCCGCCACCGCGCGTGGCATATACATACACAGATGCAGCACCGAGTATCAATCCCAGTACCACTGCCAGAATGAGATAGAGAGCTAATGGTGGCGGCGCCATCTCGGCTGACAACTCCCTGTAATGCCGCGACAGTAGCATTGCCCAGCCCGGGTGCCCCTCTTCGTATAACCGCCTTATATCCTCTTCCAGACCTGTTTTTCCTATATCAGACTCTGCAATTGTCAAATTAGCCTCTATTGAGCGATTCGCAGCCAGTATCTTCTTATTCGTTGCATAGAACCGCATCACAGGCGACAATTTCTGGATATATGTTATGTTACCACCCTCCATCCTTCCTACGCTTAATCGGACTTCTACCTCCTTCTTACTTAGCCCATCGAGGTCATAAGCTTCGAATCCGGGCTCTTTTACCTTCTTCAATGGCTTGGGAACTTCTGCTGAGAGGATAATCGGTGACGGAAATATCCCTTCATGCGCCTCCTTGCCTTCCCATACAATCCAGTTCCCGGAATGTGATATGTTATCACCGAACTTCCATTCGGGGTCAGACATATCTGTGTAGAGTTCCAATACGTAATTCTCAAGAATCGGACTCCCGGTCTTACTCACATATATATGGAATTCAAGCCTCTCACCTTCCAGCTGGTTGCTACCTATCACCTCTGTATAATTATGCTCTACGCCCGTGTCCAGATTGCGTACGTATGAACGGTCCACATTCAACTTCAGGACCTCCAGAGCCGCAGCACCCGGTACTAAATATAGAACTAAAAGTGTCAACAGTATCAGGAATGCACCAGCGGAGATACAGATACGGGGTTTGAGTTTATGTCTTCTCTCCATCTTCTGCTTCATCCTTATCTCCTTCATCATCTATTTTATCCCCCCTCTCCCTTTCCCTCTTCCTTTATATCAAGCGACAATTCTGGTAGTTCCATCTGTTCCTGCTCTTGCTCCTGCTCCTTACCTTCGCCTTGACCCTGACCCTGTTCTAATTCTAACTCAGATTCGCCAGCTTCTATCATGCTCTTCAACTCACGCAATGAGGATGACATCTCCGCCAGCGGTTCCCCGATAGCTCTTATCCCTCTCGCTGCTTTCATACTATCCTCCCTTATTCTTGAGAGCTCACTTTCCGCCTTTGTTATATGCCTTATCACCGCGGAGGTAGTCTCCTTAGAGGGTATCGCGCCGAGGAATTCCGTCGCCTTCTCCACCACTACCTTTATATCGCTACTGAAACTGTTTGATATCTCCTCTATCCTGTCAAGCAATATCTCAATATCCCGTATCGCATCATCTACCATTCGCAGCATCTTCACTGCCTTGTCGCCTGCAGGCGGTTTGATACCTTTCAATCGCGCAGTAAGGTCATCAACCTGGCTCTTTAACTGCCCGAATCCCCTGCTCGCTTCTCTTGTCCACCGTTTCAGCTTCTCCATGCTCTTGCCCGCTTTCTCCAGTCCATGCACCAGCATCGTCAGGCTCGCTATTGAGTAGTTGTCCGGGATTCCCAGATTCTTTATCCCCTCTGCAACGTCCAGCCCGGTAAGTAAATCATCAAACATCTTCAAACACTGTGCAAGCACCACAGGCGTATTATTCCAGATCGCTTCCGGCTCGATTAGCTCATAATTCCTCCAGAAATTCGTCACTGCATCCCTGTTCTTCTCTTCCGCGCCCGGAGTATATCCTATATTGGTAATAATGGCGAACGGCTTGCTTGTGCCATAGAATAAAGAGTGATGCCTCTGTAATCTCGCGAAGTCACTCTCCTTATACGCCTGCTCCAGCCATTCCAGCTCTCGCATCCGCGGTGGCAAACCCGGTCCCGGCGCCCATGGCTGTAACCCAATCATCAGAGTGTATATAGCGAAACTATGTGCTCGCGCGGGCGTATCCAGCTTCAGTACATCTGCATCCTTCGCAAATCGCTCGGTCACCATACTCTTGAATGCACCGCCTCCCAGCCGCGCATCATCAAAATTGTCCGCACGCGTACTCAGTACCGCGATGAAATGCCCGAGCTTCTCCTCCTCTTTCATTATGTTACCCTGTGCATCCACCTCCAGGAATCCATAATCATGCAGTAGCTCGATATACCGCGATGCCAGCGTGCTTTCAATCGAATGCCGGTAGTTCAACATCGGATTGAATATGATATCCCCCTCGTTTATCGGCGCATGAGTCCAGCGGAAATACTCGTCCTCACGACCCAGGAGTTCCATAATCTCCTTGAATGACATCTTCTTCATGTCTTCCCTGCGCTTCTTCAGGCTCTTCACCTCTTCCTCCGAGAGCTCTATCTGATGATAACTCCTTGTATTCTGCGGTGTCGTTATCTCCCGCAATAGCCTGTTCTTCAATGCATCCAGCCGTTCTAATCTCCGTTCCATCTGCCTCTTCTCCTCCTCCGCATCGCTCACCCGGACCTCGAGGTCAAAGACCGCTTCCTTCAACTCACTCAATTTCTTACGTGCTCGCTCCAGTTTCGTCTTACCTTCCTCCACCGCCGCGAGATTCACATGCGTGAACAGTCCTACCCCCTCCTTTGATTCGTACTCCTCAATTACACGCTGAGCTTCCCTTATACGTGCTTCATATCGCTCCAGTTCACCCCGCTGCGATTCTATCTTGCCCTGTATCTCCGAGATTCGCGCTTCTATCTCCACCAGCTTCTCTCTCACCACCGGTATCTCGTCCTCCACCTCATAATACAGGAACAGTTTCTCTGTTGGGAATACGCACTCGTAATAGCCCAGGGTATCAAATCGGTTCTCATAGCCCCTCGCTCTGTTCTGCAGGTCGTTGAGGTCCAGCCACTTCCCCCGCATCTCCACCTTGCCCCCTGGTAAGAACCCGAGATCGAGCAGGAACCTGGGTATCGCCCTCTCCAGTTCCTCATCCCTGTTCTGACCCTGAAGGTCTCTACCCAGGAGGAAGAAGAGTTTAAATGGATTTGAGTAATTCTTATCCTCGATTATTATCTCCTCGCTGTGCGACATGAGGAAATGGAGCTCTTTCAGTGTTCCAAGCGCATTTGCAGTTGGTAACGCTGATTCCTTACTCGAGGGCAGTATCCCTATCCCGAAGATCACGGGCTCCGAGCCGAACTGCTTCGATATCCAATCCCGTACATCTATTGCAACATCCAGGACCATGCTCGAGCCAGTGCCACCTCCAAAAGCACAGACCATGATGATGAAGAAGTCCTTACCACCCGTCCTGTTCCTTAGTTCCGATGCTGCCGCACCTATCGCACTGAATATCCTCTCACGGTGCACATTATACATCGCCCTGCCATATATACGATGTTGCCCGCAGCCCGCACCGGCTGCCGATAGATACGGGTCTGGTAACCACTGGTTTACATTCTTCATCAATATCGTGTCCGGTCTACTGAGAATTATCTTCCGCCGCTCCTCTATCTCAGTACATGCGTTCGCTGATGCCTGGTCGGTATCAATAATCAGAAACTCCTCGTTCTTCGGCACTTTACCCGTACTACGCTTCAGCATTCGCAATATGTTATTCACAATGAAACTCCCCTGCCCTCCTATCCCTATTACAATCCGGTTTACTGTATCCTCACGCAACTCCACCATCCTATCCTCTATACCTCCTTCTCCCTCGCTTCATAATCTGATATCCTTCTCTTTATGTCGCTCATCTCCTCATCGAAGTGTTCTATCTCCACCCCACTGCCTCTTATCTCACTCTCCATCCTCGTAACTGCACTATCTATGCTCCTTGCGGTAGCTACCAGCTTCTTCGCTTCCTTCTCACCCCTTAACCATATCACAATGCCCATCAATCCCAATATAATGCCCATCGCCACTATCGCATATATAACAACAGAGCGGGCAGATTCTGATAGAGAAGACAGAAGCTTCTCCCGGTATTCATTCAATGCGAAAGCTAAAGCGGCTAATATAACGCCCGTGATGGGCATGAGAAGCAGCATCTTGTCCACTTTCATTCGCGTCAACATCAACACTACTTCCACAGCCAGCACAGACGCAACGACGAGAAAAGCTATGCTCTGGAGTTCCATTTCCATATACATTATTTAATTTTTATCTCAATAAAAAATGTTTCCCTCTTTCTCTTTCTGTAACATAATCAATCTTCAATTTTGGCTTCGAGCTGAATCTGATCTTATATACTTTAGCCGTTCAGAATCATAGCTCAACCTCGAAAGAGCATCAGAAGCGAGAAGTCTGTATCTGCGTACGAAAACGTCAGTGCTCTCTTCTTTCGCTATCGCTCTCAACTCCTCTATCTCGCTTAGCTTATCCCTCGACCAGTATTCCACAGGGTATGCATCTGTTCCCGGGTTCTCAGCCTGTATCTCTGTCTCCAGCTCGAATATCTGCTTATAAAGCTTCTCCAGCAACGCTACTGTTAGTTCCATCAGTGACTTACCATAGCCCAATAACTTTGGCATCTGTGACGGCAACATGCATCCCTCTATCCTATCCTTCAGCTCCTTCACCTCAGCATCATCCGATATCTCTGCCGCTACTCCTGCCAGTACGAGTACGTCCGCTTTGTAACGTTCAAATTCATCACTCAACATCGCACTCAACTGTACAACCACATTCTTCAATAATTCCACCGTGTTATCGTAATTACCGTGCTCTATGCTATGCTCTGCGAGCTTTATATCTGTCCTGACCCTGGCAGTATCTGCATTCACTCGCTCACGCGCTATCGCTTCTAACTCCATCGCACTCTTCACGCATATCCACAGTGATTCTTCTATGAGGGAGACCACTTCATTCATGAACATAGCGAGCTCAAGCAGTTCCATCTCTATATCCATACCCATATCCTCCAGTTTCTTCTCCATCTGCTCTATTTGTGGACTTATATCCAGACCCACTTTCCTGAGCTCTCTCAGTGCTATTAAATACTCACTGCATCTATCCTTCAATCGCGAGCAGAGCACCATTTCGTGCCGCTCGGTTATCTCATGGAGCATCTTATCCACCCACTCAACATCAGCAAAGACCACTCTTCTCAGTTGCGCACTGTTCATCCTCAACTGCCCGGTTATCTTACATCCGAGTTCTGATAAGCCGTCTTTCACCTTCTCCAGATCTGTTCTGAACTCCTTTGTACTTATCCGATACTTCTCTTCGAAATCACGCAATATTCGCATCTCCTCCATATATCGGTTTGCAATTGCCCGGATGTCCCGCTCCATTACCTGTTCCCTCACACTCCTCTTCCTTACTGCGACAAGGTATCGCACAAGGAACGAGACACCGATCATAGCAGGGATGAATATCAGGATGATGGTGATTGCGAGATCAGAGCCGGTATTGAATAATATGAAGATAGCAATAGCAATCAAAGCTAAGAATGCCAGTGGTACCAGTATACTTACAGTTATACTATATCGCTTCATGTGCAAGCCCCCTTAGCTCTCGCAGTCGCTTCAACTGCTCGAACCTGTAAACGAAGAGATTTGTTATCGCTGCTATATTCCGCTTTGTGGTACAGACTGCCAGATAGCATTCCTTTGTATACATAAGCATGAACTCCTCCACCAGTTCCTTATCCACTCGCTCGCCCCTGACATAATACTCAGGAACACGCAGGAATGTAATACCCCGTTCGCTGCTTAGCGGGGCTTCTGCGATGCTTAACTTCTCCATGGATACCCGAATGAGGGTTCGGAGGTCGAGCGGTTTATGCCTCAGAAATGGCAGGATATAGCCAGCCAGTCCCTTCGTGAGCTCAGAAGCCCTTGATAGTGCTGCATAGCCCGGCTCGTCACTGAACGAGATAATGCTTAATAGTCTGTCTATATTCATTGCCGCTGTTTTATCTCTCACTCCCGCCAGGATGTCCACGATACACGATGCTATATATCGGTTATAACGTGGATAATACCGTTCGAAGTTTGGAAGATGCGCTATCCTCTGGTTATCAACAATTATGAAGCTATTGATATATTCTTTCAGCTTCTCCAGTGTATAGAACGCATTTATTAAGTTCTCGCTCTTCTGGCGCCGCATCGCAGGCAGAACACCAACAAACAGCGTTTTTATACCACACTCTGATAGCATTGCCGCTGCCCGGGATACCTCATCACCGTCATCGAGTTCTGAGATCACAAAAGCGAAATCAGCTCCCTTTTCTCGACTTATTCTCGACTTATTCCACTCTTTATCACTCCTTAACCTGATTACAATCGGTTTATCCCGCCTTATCTCTTTGTACTCCAGCACTGAGTTGAGTATTGCAGTTCCTGAAGACCCTATTCCTATGAAGAGGTATGCCATACCGTTTAATACCATTTAAAATCTTATCGCATATACCATAAATATTGAGATGAAAAGTGACAGCATAGCTATAATGATGTCCAGGCTTATGCTCATGCTTATGCTTATATCTATACTGCTGCTGGGTTATACGCTACCGGTAGCAGGCTCGGACGAGCTAAAGAGGAGTTTGCTACGCGATATAATATCAATGGATAAAACAGAGCTATTTAATAATTACGGCGAGCTGGCACTTGCAAAGGCGAAGACACAGGCAGTGATTCAGGGCATGCCTGGCTATGAAGTGACCGCGGAGACCAGAAACTGGGTGAACATCCTCATTGAGATTATCAATGACTTTGAAGCGATGACTGCCCTGAGCGAGAATAAAGAGCCATCATATCATATAGGAGCAATCAGGAAAGCAGAAGCAATCAACAATTCTATATATGAGTTGAAGAGATACGAGACACCAGAAAGAGAGGGGATACCCATGCTTTTAGAACTCGCACTTAAGCGCTTTTACCGAAAAGAGGGGTTCTTCTTTCAGAATATCGCGGCTAACACAGGGGAGACAAGGTTGAAGATCGAATACGAATATATAAGTTCAAACGCATATGCATTGGGAGGGATGCCCAGTGACGCCACGCGAATGGAGTTCGAGGCGAGGCGCGATGAGCGCATATATAACAGGGATATGAATCGAGCTAAGGAGTATATAAACGCCTCAGAACTACACCTGCACAAAGCCAAGAACTCCCGTTCTGCATTCTTCGGCGCTGCATTCATGCAGATAATAAAAGCACGCGATTCGTTCGAGCAAGCGAAGGAGTTATATGAGAAGCATAAAGATAAAGAGCTGGAGAACGTGAAGGTAAGGGAAACAGAGATAGAAGCTGTTTACCGCAGATTGATGCTCGATACACTTGAGGTCGTTGCATTATATCTCATTGCCCTATCTTTAATTACTGGTATCCTATGGATGAAGTTCATGAGATGGCATGGCGAGCTGGATGACACGATGCTGGGCGAGGAGCTCATTGAGTAACAGGATAAGGGGAAGGGATAAGGATAGGATGGTGGATAAAACAATGAAAGGAAAAAACCGGATGATTGCTATTGCACTTCTGATATGCGCAGGTATGATAATGATAATTACTACATCCACAATAGAATGCGCCGGTGCATCATCTGCTATTTCAGTAACTCCTTCTACTGTGAACATATTCTTCGATTCTCCCACAAAGGATACATTCACAGCAGACAGGACTGTGACAATAACCAATAACGGTGAAAACGCAACCAATGTGAGTATCATACCAAGTTATGATTACATTATTATTACACCGCGTGAATTTACGCTTAACCGTGGTGAATCACATCAAATCACAATTGAAGCAGATAAAAGCGCAAAGGAAGGTTCATACCCTGTCCATATAAAAACCAATACTGATACCGAGACCAGTATCACCGTCAATATAATCTACTGTGCGAAGATTACAGTGTCTACATCGCATATTGATTTTGGTGAGGTTGCCAGCGCCAGCACTGTATCAAAAGAGATTACTTTAAGCGAAGAGTACGGGTACAAAACCCTGAATGATGTGACAATAACACGAATTTCGGGCGAGAATGACTGGGTTAAACCATCCCCGAGCAGTGGTATCACCGTCTCATCATCCCAAAATAAACATATTACATTCACACTCACGCCTGGACCACCAGATTACAGTAGACGCGATAACAGATATACGTGGAAGTTTAGCATTAAAAGTGGTAGCCGGTACGTAGAACCCGCTACAATAACAATCGAAGCCCGGATAATGAGACCGGCGAAGCTCGGTGAAGTAGCACACGCGAAAAAGTTGAATCTCAAATTCGATAAGCCACGGGGAACCGTCATGGAGTATCACAGGTATACCTATCTGGCAATAAAGAACGAAGGCGATGAACCCATGACTGTAAGGATTACCCGCCCACCACCCTTAGGGGGCTATATTCATGTGGATGCACCCGGTAAGGTTACTGTCGCCGGGAGGGATACCAAAGAACTCAAACTCCATATTACTGCACCATACGATGCACCTGAAGGCACTTATAAAGGTATATTACGTTTAGACGCTGGCAAGGCGGGTAAGGCTGATGTGGTCATAAGTGTAGTGGTGATATGGCCGGTGGATTTCAACATCTCGTCCTCTTCGCCCTATTTCTCATATCCGCCATTCTCTATAGACTTCGGCTCCTTACAACTGAAGGAACGGGGATATGAGCAGCGGAGGCTGAATCTCACACTTACTGAGTACTATCGCTATAAGCCAGTCAGGAACTTGCGGCTCTCAACAGAGGGGGAATACAGCAACTGGTTAAAGGAGAGGCATGATTTCGCACTGATTCCACCCGGAGAATCGAGGAATATCACTATTGTGATACAGCCGGGACTGGAAGCGGTACCTAAGCACTATTCCTGGACGTATTATCTCAGTGCGCGTGAGATAAGTGCCAAGCGAGTGCAGATAAGAGCGAAGATCGTGCCCCTGAATATCCCTGAGATGATTAAATACCTGGATGCATTCAGAGAAAGCCAGTTGCATCGGAGCTATCCCTCATCGGAATATATAATATCAAATGGGACAGAACTGCTGCAGGATATAGAGCGTAGCGAGATAGGAGTGGAGGACTGGCGTAAAATACCTGTGTTGGTAAGAGCAACACTATCCTTATTAGATGCTTTGAACGACAGTATTATACATAGTGCTAACAGAGATTATGACCATGCAGTTGAGAACTTATTGGCTGCTTCGGTCTCCACATCCACCATCAGCTCGAATTCATTACTGAATAATGACCGCATCTTTGGGTATGCAACCGAGATCGCAGCCAGCGCGGACAGGACAACCCGGGATGTAGTGAGAGAAGAAGCGAAGATGCTTGAGTTACGTGCATGGAGTATAAAGAAAGCAGTAGAGCATGCCCGGAATGATATGAGCAAGTTAAAAGAGGATGAGAATGTGCTTGAATCCGCGTTGTGCTATCAACATGCTGCTACACTCTATGGACTGCTCAATGAGCGACAGAAGAGGCAGGAATGCATCTATGAGAAGTCCAAGATGATGGACTGGCATGATGAACTGGTTAGTGATGCAACAGACCTACGCATAAGGGCAGAGGGTATCATCTCAGATAGCAGAGAGAGAGACCTCGTCAGAGTCTGGAACAGATATCTGCTCCTGAACCCTTATAATTATGACACCTTCTCCACCAGTTATGAAACCGCAGAGGGATACTTTGAGAGGGCATCGCATAAATACAGGCTGGCAGGTGAGTCACTTCTATACCGGGATACCATATCCGAGTTGAAAGAATTGGAGGCAGAAATGAGCAGTATAATCTCTTTATTCTTCTTTTCATGCATACTCTATGCCATCATCTTCTTATATGCGCTGAACCGGATAGTCTGTGGCACGATGGCGTATTTAAAAGATACTTACGAGCGAGAGATAGGGGACATCATGGTTAACGCAGGATAGGAATAAAAAAACCTTTCTTTCAAAAAGAAAGCTTTACCAAAGAAACATTATACTTCAGGTACTATAACGGGTAAAGCAAAAACAAAAATCGAAAAGTTTTTAATAGTCAAGAGAGAATACGGATAACGTGGTGTAAAATGAAGAAGAAGTTGGTAGTGGCTATTATTGCTGTGGCTTTAATAGGAGTAATGGCAGGCTGTGTGGAGAAACCAGAAGTGACGCCGCCGCCAGAGGCAACACCTACGGTGACACCAAAAGTAACACCAAAGGTGACACCTGCACCAACACCAGTGGAAGTGAAACCACAACTTCCGGTGAAGACGAGTTGTGATATGTGTCATAAGAGGGAATCAACAGCGAATTTAGAAGCGCACGTGAAAGGTGGACTGCTGGTAAATGGTAAACCTGGCTGTTTTGACTATGCGGGCAAGCCGAATCTTGCGAGTGGCTGTCATGGTCGTAAGAATGCCACTGTGCATACCGTTCACCCCTCAACAGTTGGATGTATAGTATGCCATGGCAAGATACCAAAGATACCGAAGAAAGGACCGGGAGGTACTACGTGTGAGGAATGTCACGGCTATCCTGAGCCATTAAAGCCGAGCAAAGGGAATCTCGTGAATATACATCTTTCAAGGGGTAAGGACTGCACAGTTTGCCATGTCGGGGAGATATCTCAGATACACGGTCTGAAGTGAATTAGACCGTTCTCTCTCCCCTCTCCTTTTTTATTCAATTCAAGAGATAAAAGAAGAGAGTATCTTGATCAGACTTATCTGGTGAGTGGCTATATCAAAGACGGAAGATATGAGTACTTTTTTGTTGTATAATCTTTCTTCATCTCCTGTGGATGTGAAGATGCCCCACAGCCCCCACAACCATTTATTCACACCGCCAAGAAGACTTAGACTTATCTTCCCAGCAGAAGAATTCTGCATCGTCATCGACGGCTGGACTTCGCTGCTCTCTTCAACATACAGGAACCTGATGATACTTGTCCCGGGGATAGTAATCTTATAGGTACCAGGAACCTTTTTGGTCACGTAGAAATGAATCGTCTTCGATTCCATGTGGTCTAAGGTGACAGAAGTTTCTGCTTCTTTCTCTCCATTTATCACCAGTGCAATTTTTCCCGTTCCTCTCTCTCCTGCATTCCTCACAGTAACCGATACCTTCACGGACTCGTTCGGCTTCACTGCGAATTTGTCTACCCACATGTCTATCACCTGGAACTTTGTACCACTGAGTACAGCTAACGGAGTGGCAATCGGAGCGGTAATCGTTTTTTTCCTCTCTTCTTTACTCACATGCGGGCGTACGGAAAACCTGATGCTCGTCATCTCCTCTAAAGAATCGGATAGGGGCTTCAAGACTCCTAAATCGTCTGCACCACTACCGGTCTCAAAGAAGTCGCGTAGATCGTCAAATTCACCTTTATTGAATATGCTCTTCAGCGTACCTGTCACCTCCACCATCCGCTCCAGTTCATCTATCCTCGCCTTGTCCAGACGATTATACGCGTATATCGTCAATTTATAATTGCCATACAGCCACCATGAAGGTATTTTCTTTGTATACACAACGTAGGCACCGCGATCATAGTCCCTTCGGGTCACTTCCATATCATCCATAGAGACCACATGATTCCGTGGATCCTCAATGACGAAGAAGAACTTGACAGCCACAAATCCATCATAATTCACGTCCTTCATCTCCGTATACACTTTAAGCGTGCTCCCCCGGGTAAGAGTGCTACTTGCAGGCACATAATCATTAAAACCACGAACATCAGAGACAATCACTGCTTTCACAGCCGCTACAACAGAGACGGAAGAAGCAAGAAGCAATAACGAGATCAGCATTACTAATATTACTGATATACTTCTCCCTTTCATTTCTATATTTCCTTTATAGCCTAAACATATTTAAAATTTAAAAGCATAATAAGAATAGATAGTTATTTTGCACGATTAGTGTGGGAGTTGCCCAAGGTCGAATTTCATACCATCGCGCGCCGCTATTACTTCCACACCCGTCTCCTCGCTTATCCGCTTCGCTATCTCCCAGGGCTTATTTCTCAGCATCGTCATGCCGAAATGTGTGAGAATCGCTACCTTTGGTCTCCTTATCTCTATTATCCGCCTCGCATCTTCCACACAGAGATGCTGTACACCCTCTCTCCTCCTGTACATCGCTACGTTCATCACGAGCACCTGACCATCATAATAATCCTCCAGGCTCGGGAAATAGAGTGTATCGGAGATAAAAGAGACCTTTGTCCTTGTCTCTCCCTTCTCTTTTATGTTCAGTCCATAGGTCTCAACGCCATGAACATGCCTCTTCGGGGTGTTTATCTCCAGCTTACCGATGGAATAAATCCCACCCTCACTCATCACTTCGATTCTTTGCAGAAGCCTTTTGTAATAATCCAGGACAACAGCATCACCACCATTTGTGATTGCATCCCTGGGACAGAGCAGTACCCCCCTGGGCTTGAATCCTCCCTCTGTCATCGCTTCTATCATCACATTCACATCATTTGAATGGTCTAAGTGCTTATGAGTCAGGATGATGCCACGGAGCTTAGCAGGATTGATCTTCGGCTTCGCTGTTGCAAATCGCACCAATGTGCCGGGACCAGGGTCTATAAGGATATTCGTGCCCTTTAAAGAGAGAACAGTACCAGCCGAAGACCGTAACTGGGTTATCATGACGAACCTCGCACCCGCGGTACCAAGAAATCTTATCTCATCCCTATCCTTCGCTGTCATCTGAGCTAACTAATTAGTATCAGCCTCAACCAGGCTGATAGCGTTATGCACACAATAATCGGCGCATTCGCCACAATATCGGCAGACAATGGGCTTATTCTTATCGTTATCCCAGAATATGGCGCCCAGAATGCATGATTGCGCACAAAGTCCGCAGCCTATGCATTTATACTCGTGGAATACCACCCCGCCCCCTTCTTTCCTCGCACTTAATGCGCCCGTGGGGCATACTTTTGCACACGGTGGGTTCTCACATGCACGACAGACGACGATAACAAAACCCCGCTCTATACCGCCTGCTGACCTCACTCTTATTGCCGAATCCATAAATCCGCCCTTGCCCACGCGCCGCGAACATGCAAACATGCATTCCATACAACCAATACATTTGTTAACATCAACAGTTGCCAGCTTCTTCGCCATTTTTGGTTTACGATAAAGATAAGCAGAAAGATATATAAAAATCATATCTTCACCTTCATATATTCACGCAATACAACAGTGGCATAAGAGCCCTTTGGCAGGAAGAAATTCAATTTCACTCGCTTGCAGCCGGGATTCATCTCGTCATCGCTGAGCTCTCGGCAGTTAACCTTCACAGGTACTATAATTGGTCTCCTTGTTCCCTTGGAGCTCAATGCTGGCAGTACACTGAGCTTGAAATCAGAGAGTTCAATACCCTCAGCAGCCAGAACTTCACGCTCTATTTCGCCCTCCAAACCCGCTCCCAACTCGGTTGCGAACCCAAATACCGGCGCGGTTACAAAAGCTCTACCTCGTTTTATCAGCCGATTAATCGCATCCACCTTCTCCTCTGTCACGCGCTCCAGCTTAGCCGGATCAGCGAATCCATGTTCATTGCGATAGCAGACAATATCACCGACGAGAGCCGCATTGAATGGCTGCTGCCGATCCATGCTCAAGCTCATCATGCGCTTACTCAAGACGAGATTGAATAGATAAGCCTGATAGGCGTGTATGAAAAGCTTCTGCAGGTTCACGGGTAGTGCATTAAAGGCAGCGATATAATCGGATTCATTCAACTGTTCCGTGCTCTTCTTCACTTTCACCAGCTCGTTCAATATAGCTCGCTCGTAACGAAGTGGCATTCGCTTCAAGCACTCTTTAAAATTGCCCTCGTGGCATAGCTGCCTCGCTTCTCTCACCTCTTCTCTTTCAGTCTCCTCTGGCGTGATATATGCGAGATATGTCATAACCGCACCCTTTACATCGCCCCTTATCAGCCTTTCACCGACAATATGCGTTATTGGACGGTTGATGCCGAATCGCTGAACGCCGAAGAAGTTTGGTATCCCACCCATAGCGTCTATCTCAGCCGAGATGGAATTTATCCTCTGTAGTATCTCGTCCTCACTGCCCTTTAGACCACGAATGGTAATCTCAAACTCATTACCATAGAGGTCACCGAGTGATACGGGCTTATTTGAGCGCCCTATTATCCGCAATGACACATCTTTCAGTCTTATATGTGCGAGATCATCATCCTTAATACCGCTGATACTGATCTTCTGTGTGGTAACGGCGAATTTATCTTTGGTGCCTGCGAATCCAATTCGTTTTCTGCTAATACCCAATCGCCTTGAGAGCTCTCTTATCACACTGTGGGTGTCCCAGTTATCCTTTTTGAGCTCAAGAATCAGGAATCTACCGGTATCGCCCTCCTCGCGATTGGTGACCTCACGAACAATGAAGTCAGAGGGCTTTTGCTTTATGATACCACCGATTCCGGCAGTTCGAGTGGCGTAAAACCAGATACCCAGACGTCTCTCCAGCTCGCTGACTGTGTGCATTCTCATTCTATCACATTTGCAAAGTCAAAGTAAAAGTAGTAGTAGCACGCACAATTTAATCTCAACCGCGACTACTGCGCATCGCTTCGTAAGTCGTAAGCTTGAATTTTATCCACGAGTTTTATACGAACCTCCTTCGGCTCCGCACGCCCGCGTGTATACTTCATCACCTGTCCGACGAGGAAGTTCAATGCCTCGTTCTTACCCGCAAGATAATCAGCAACAGCATTTTTGTTAGCCTTTATCACTGCATCTATCGCCACATCTATCTCAGTCGGGCTGATGGTTGCCAGCTTCTTACGCTTTATTATCTCATCCGGCTTGCCACCTCTGTCCAGCATCTCCCTTATCAACACTGTTGCACCCCGTTCTGTGATTATCCCCTGCTTTAAATATCGTAAGATGGCGACGAAATCGTCAGGAGAGAGCCTCTTTATAGCTTCACGCATTGTTATAGACCGATAATTCAATTCTCCCTTCAGAACATCCGCAATCCATGTGGCACTCAATTTAGGGTCTATCCTCGATGCCACAGCCTCATAAAAATCCGCTACATGTTTATCGGATGTGAGTGCAGTTGCATGCTCTGGTGTTATTGAATATTGTGTTATGAACCTCTTCCGCTTCTCATCAGGCAACTCAGGTATCTCCGCCTTCAGGTCTAACACGGACTCGGCGATACGAATGGGTACGAGATCGGGCTCAGGGAAGTAGCGATAATCCTCTTCAAATTCTTTCGTGCGCATCGAAATTGTTATACCACGCACTTCATCGTAGTGGCGTGTCTCCTGCTTGACTTTTAAACCCCGTCGTAATAAATTCTTCTGTCTCGTTATCTCGAATGACAATGCACGTTCTACACCTTTATATGATGATATGTTCTTGACCTCCGCTCGCTCACCACCTGCCACTGATATATTGGCATCAACGCGCATTGCACCCTCCAGGTCCCCATTAAATACACCCAGGTACTCCAGAATACTCCTCAACTTATTGAGAAATATCCGCGCTTCTTTCGGTGACCGGAGGTCAGGCTCGGTTACTATCTCCACCAGTGGTATTCCGGAGCGGTTGTAATCAACGAGCGCATACTTCGCGGTATCTATCGTACCCTTATATACCAGCCTGCCCGGGTCCTCTTCGATATGCACCCTCCTTATCCTTATCTCTCGCTCCTCGCCATCACTCTCTATTCGCACCAAGCCATTGAATGCGATAGGGAAATCATATTGCGTTATCTGGAATCCACGCGGGAGGTCAGGATAGTAATAATTCTTGCGATAGAAGATTATCTCCGGCTGCACTTCACAGCCCAGTGCGAGTGCTACTTTTATACCATACCTTATTGCTTGCTCATTCACAGTGGGTAAAGCACCTGGCAAACCCAGACAGACCGCACACACATGCGTATTTGGTTCTGCATTATGATAATCAGTAGAGCAGGGGCAGAATAGTTTCGATCTGGTGAGAAGCTGTGCATGACATTCCAATCCAATCTTCACCTCGCTCTCCATAGTCTACTTACCTCACTTTCTCATTCACTCTCACTATATTACTGTTGCTATTACTTACAACTGTGCCCAATACAATTCATAATTATCTTGCCTTGTATAGTATAAAACACAACAAGCACAACACCAGACACGACATCAACCAGGATATAGATATAGAGGTAGAGGATGAAGAAAGAGATAAGGAGATATGCGCTGGAGAATGCCGTGAGATATGGCAAACCGCCGCGGGTGGATGCGGTATTGAAGCGCGTTCTTGGTGAGCATCCGGAATTGAGGAAGGATGCGCGAAGAGTTGCCAGATTGGTAGCAGATGAGATAAAGGATATAGAATCGAAGGGATTAGATGAGTGGAATGCGGAATTGAGGCTTATAGCGCCAGAAATGGCAGGCACGAGCACGAAGCGAGAGAGCAGAGAGGAGACAAAACTGCCGGAACTGCCACTGAGCGGTCATGATAAGAAGGTCGTTATGCGATTCGCACCCAATCCGAATGGCGCAGCCACGCTTGGCAGTGCCCGCGGCATAGTTATCAATTCCGAATATGCGAAGATGTACAAAGGCAAGTTTATCCTCAGATTTGACGATACCGACCCACTGTTGAAGCGTCCGATGCTGGAGGCTTATGAGTGGTATATTGAAGACTGTGAATGGCTTGATGCCACGCCAGACGAAGTGATTGTGGCATCGGAACGTATGGATTTGTATTACCGGTATGGTAAAGAGCTGATAGAGCGAGGTATGGCATACGTGTGCCTCTGCACGCAGGAGGAGTTCAAAGTTTATAAAGAGCGGATGCGAGCATGCCCACATCGCACTGCGGACGTTGAGACGAACATGGAGAACTGGGATAGGATGCTGAGTGGCTTTTACGAGGAGAAGGAAGCGGTGCTGAGGATAAAGACAGATATGGCTAATGAAGACCCGGCTTTAAGAGATTGGGTTGCATTCAGGATATTGAAGAGGGAGCACCCACGCGTTGGCATGCGATACATTGTGTGGCCCACACTGGATTTTGAATCCGGGATAGAAGACCATCTACTTGGTATAACGCACATATTGAGGGGCAAAGACCTGATGAAATCAGAGAAGCGGCAGCGATTCCTCTATGACTATCTCGGCTGGCAATATCCAGTAACGACACTCTGGGGCAAGATAAAGGTATATGAGTTTGGCAAATTCAGCACCTCAGAGCTGAGGAAGGGCATAGAGCGTGGTGAATATGATGGCTGGGACGACCCGAGGTTGCCAACATTGAGGGCACTGCGCAGACGTGGATTTCAACCTGAGGCGATTCGGAACTTCTTTATTGCTATGGGCGTTTCTCAGAACGATATCTCAGTGAGCATGAAGAACCTGTATGCAGAGAACAGGAAGATTGTGGACGCTCGTGCCATGCGGTACTTCTTTGTACACAGACCTGTGGAGATGATATTGAAGTTGAAGAATGGGAATGGCAAATCAAAAACATTTGTTGCAAGGGCATTGAAGCACCCCTCAAGGAGTGATTATCGTGAGATAAGAACTGGCAACAGGGTATATGTGAGTGGAGCCGACTTTGAGAAGCTGCGTAAAGGGCAGCGAATAAGGCTGAAATACCTGTGCACAGTAGAGATAGAGGATACCATGCCCCTGATTGCGCGAATCATAGAAGATAAAGGAGAAGGAGGAGAGGAAAGAGGAGGAGAAGACATGATTATCCACTGGGCACCTGACAATGGTATAAGGGTGAGGGTGAGGAAGCCGGAGTGCATAGAAGAGGGTATAGGCGAGCCCTTAATTGCTTCAGAACTGGGTAATGTCGTGCAGTTCGAGCGATACGGGTTCGTCAGGATAGATTCGGTCTCTGATAGCGTGGTAGTTGCATATTTTACGCATTGAACGTTGTTTCATCCCTTCACTCTCAAAAGATATACCGTCGCCAATAGCCCTGAGATTACGAGAGCGAGTTCAAATCCCGGTATCTTTTTCTTTTCTCTTTCTTCACCTATTGGATATGGATTTTCTGGCTGTCTTACAGCGGAAATATTTTCTGATGGTGTAAAATAATTCTCAAAAGGCTCTATTAGGGGATAATAGTCTTTGTCTTTATCTGAATCTACCGGGAGATAAGGATGGTCTCCAATTCCGTCTTTTTCATCATCTCGATCAATATAATCATCCCAGTAGTTGCCTAAGTAGCTTGTGTAAGTCTTGCCGTTGTAGGTATAGGCTATTTCTGACGTGGAATTCCAGATGTTGGCTGAACCCTCAGAATAAGGGCTAAGGTAAACAGATGTAACGTGGTCAGTGTTGTTTATAAAGTTATTCAGGTATACTTTGTTGTTGCTTGAACGTCGTTGCAGGCTGATGCCGTAGTTGTTATCCGACACCACGTTATTCACGAAGATATTGTTGTTGCTCGAATAAAACACGAAAATGCCGAGTTTATTATTCGATACTACGTTGTTCATGAGGGTATTGTTGTTACTCGAAAAACCCAAGTAAATGCCGTACTTGTTGTTCAACGCTTTGTTGTTTAAGAGCGTATTATTGCTCAGGTCATAGAGGGAAATGCCACAGTCGCTGTTCGCGTTTGCAGTATTGTTCATGAGCGTGTTGCTATTGCTTGAAGAACCCAGATATATACCAAAATTATTGTTCAATGCCCTGTTGTTCACGAGCATATTATTACACGAAGAAGACAAGAAGATACCGAAGTTGTTCTCCGATACAGTATTGTTAGATATATCGCAATATTTTACATCAGAAAGAAGGATCCCATGCCCTGCTCGACGAACAAAAGAATGATTTTCGATGATTGTCCTACCCGTTGCATTCTTAATTGTAAATCCGCTTATGTTAACGTAATCCGCGGTTACATTAAAGGCAACGTCGCCTGTTGCGCTACTTATAATCGTACGCGAGGGACCATTTTCAGATTGAATCGTTAAACGCTTGTTCACATCCACGTTTTCCGTGTAAGTCCCATCCCTCACAATAATCGTATCTCCAGCGGAGGCATTATCCACCGCCCACTGAATCTTTACATAGTTGTCAGGCACGTAAATCGTTTTTGCGGACACCACACCTGCGAAAGCACCGAGGAACATAAACGCTATGCAGACCCCAAATAAGGGATATTTAATAGTTCCCATGTTTTTCTCCTCCCTTCGTTTTTCCATTTCTCATTACTTACAATTGCTTTTGCTTTCTTCATTTTCTCAATTCCATTTCCCGATTTAGAGGAAACATACCTTATACCTTAATCTTAATCCCTTTTGGGAATTTTAAAATTATGCACAACCGGAAGACTATAAATGAGGAAGGTGGTGGAGTTGGATAAGGGAGAGCAATGGCATTTGCTGAGTCCAGAGGAAGTCTTGCAGAGACTTCGCACCACAGAAGCGGGACTATCTTCGGAAGAGGTGGAGAAGAGACAGCAGAGGTATGGCAAGAATGAGATAACAACGGCTGGCGACAGGATTTCCATACTGAAAATCCTCATTGCGCAATTCAACGCCCTTATTGTGATACTTCTGGTTGCTACGGTGATATCTGCGGCGTTCGGGAACATGATAGACGCAGCAGTTATATTTGGTGCGGTTATACTCTGTGTGGCACTGGGCTTCTTATTTGAATTCAGGTCTGAGAAGGCGCTCAGGGCATTGAAGGAGATGGCTGCTCCTGCTGCCACTGTTGTAAGAGCGGGAAAGGAGCAGAGGATAGCATCTAAGGAGATAGTGCCCGGGGATATACTCGTATTGCGTGCTGGAGACCGAATAGCTGCGGATGCAAGAGTGATAGCGGAAGAGAACCTCAAGGTGGACGAGTCGGCATTGACGGGCGAATCGGTAGGAGTGAATAAGCGAGTATCAGCGCTTGAAGCCGATGTGATGATTGCAGATAGGAGTAATATGGTCTATTCAGGAACGACAGTGACGTATGGAAGAGGGAAAGCCGTGGTAACAGCAACGGGTATGCGAACCGAGTTAGGTAAGGTTGCGAGTATGCTGGCAGGAGCAAAAGAGGATGAGACACCACTGAAGACCCGGCTAAGGGAGATAGGACGGTGGTTGAGTGTCTCATATCTGGTTATCTGTGCAAGTCTCTTTGCACTGGGTGTGCTCACCGGGGTTCCTCTACTACGTATGCTTCTATGGAGTATAAGCCTCGCAGTAGCGATAGTGCCAGAGACGTTGCCGCTTATTATCACCGGAACGCTCGCACTGGGCGTGCAGAGGATGGCGAAGCGAAACGCAATAGTGAGGAAACTCCCGGCTGTTGAGACCCTGGGCTGTATAACCACGATATGCTCAGACAAGACAGGGACGCTGACGAAGAACGAAATGACCGTCCGCAGGGTCTATGCAGGTGGGAAGCTGATGGAAGTTACAGCGTGTGAACAATGTAAGGACGAAGACCTGAGATTGGCGCTCCAGATTGCAGCACTGTGCAACGATTCGCATCTGGTAAAGGAAGAGGAAGCAGATGGGGATGGGCATAGGCATAGGTATGCGGTGAGTGGTGAGCCAACAGAAGCCGCACTGGTGGTAGCGGCGGAGGAAGCGGGCATGAATAAGGACGCATTGGAGAAGAGATTCCCGAGAGTGGGTGAGATACCGTTTGAACGAGAGAGGAAGAGGATGAGCACGGTTCATCTCGTGGAGGGTAGAACAGTGGCATACGTAAAAGGTGCGCCGGAAGTTCTGCTTGAGCTCTCCACTGGTATTTACCGCGGTGGTGAAGTTAGCAAGCTAACAGATGCAGTGAGGCGAGAAGTGCTGGAGATAAGCGATAAGATGGCGGCAGAAGCTCTGCGTGTTATTGCAGTTGCGTATAGGGAATTATCGGATGAGGGAGATGGAGATGGAGAACAGGAGCAATACACTGCTGAAGTAGTAGAGAGCGACCTTGTTTTTGTCGGGCTTTTCGGTATGAGCGACCCGCCACGTGAAGAGGTGAAAGAAGCGATTGGTGAATGTAAGAAGGCGGGAATAAAAGCAGTTATGATTACAGGCGACCATAAGTTGACGGCAGTGGCGATAGCAAAGGAGTTAGGAATGCTGTCATCTAACCGTGCTGAAGAAGTGCTGACCGGCGTTGAACTGGACAAAATGAGTGATGATGAGCTTGAGAACCGCGTTGATAGTATAGCAGTCTATTCGAGGGTCTCTCCAGCACACAAATTGCGAATCGTGAATGCATTGCGGAGAAAGGGTAACGTGGTTGCAATGACCGGCGATGGAATAATGCAGTTGCGTATAGGGAATTATCGGAGGAGGGAGAGGGAGAACAGGAGCAATACACTGCTGAAGTAGTAGAGAGAGACCTTGTTTTTGTCGGGCTTTTCGGTATGAGCGACCCGCCACGTGAAGAGGTGAAAGAAGCGATTGGTGAATGTAAGAAGGCGGGAATAAAAGCAGTTATGATTACGGGCGACCATAAATTGACGGCGGTTGCAATAGCAAAGGAGTTAGGAATGCTGTCCTCTAACCGTGATGAAGAAGTGCTGACCGGCGTTGAACTGGACAAAATGAGTGATGATGAGCTTGAGAACCGTGTTGATAGTATAGCGGTCTATTCAAGGGTATCTCCAGCACACAAATTGCGAATCGTGAATGCATTGCGGAGAAAGGGTAACGTGGTTGCAATGACCGGCGATGGAATAAACGATGCACCGGCATTGAAAAGTAGCGATGTGGGCGTGGCAATGAATTCCGGCACTGATGTGGCGAAAGAAGCATCTGATATGATTCTGGTTGATGATAACTTCGCAACCATCGTGGCAGCGATAAGAGAAGGTAGAGCCATTTACGATAATATGAGGAAGTATCTCACTTATGTGCTTTCTTATGCATTCGCAGAGGTATGTCTGCTGGGTGGTGCGTTCCTGTTTGGCATCTTCACTCGTGGAATGCCGCTGTTTCCACTCACTGCGATACAGATTTTATGGACGAATTTGGTAATAGAGGACCTGCCGGCAATGGGTCTGGGTCTCGAGCCACCGGAGAAGGATATAATGGAGCGTAAGCCGAGGGACCCCGAGGAGCGTGTATTTACAAGAAGAATAATTCATCTCTTAATACTCATGTCGGTGGTAATATCTTCTGGATGCTTTTTGATATTCCTGAGGTATTTACAGGTACAGACGGATGTGGATGTGAATGTGAATAAGGCACAGACGATGGTATTCGCAACACTTATACTTTATGAAGTTTTCAACGCCTTTAATTGCCGTTCTGAGCGACATTCTTTGCTGAGAATCGGCATATTTGCGAATAAATGGCTGATATTGGGTGTAATGGGTTCGCTCATGCTCATGGTTCTCGCAATACAGGTCCCTTTCACAGGTCGCTTCTTCCATACTGTTCGCCTGACTTCCTTTGACTGGGGCTTTGCGCTCGCTACGGGTGTTACCATTTTCTTTGCAGTAGAAGTTTGGAAGGCTTTGAACTTATCTTATGGAGAGGAAGTATCAGCTCAATAAAATGTGGATTTTAAAGAAGATTACGGGAAATGAGCCGTTGTGCTGGTTGTATTCGTTGCATTAGGATCGGTTTCTCATCTCGGAAAGGATAGGTTTGTCTTCCGTTCACCGAATCGCCATCATTTACAAAATCCGCGAGGTTCTATACACGTTTGTCGTGCTCGATGTGCGTGTGTTCCTGAAATTAACCTCACTGATAGAACAAAGTTTTATTAAAAAACTTTTTTATCTTAAGTAAAAACGTTGAGTGAAAAAATAACAATCAAGCCTGTTTGGTTTGATTCACTCGGTGCAAAGTCCTCATGCACGCTGGTCAAGACCCCTGATGTAAAGATACTGATAGACCCTGGAATAGCAGCAATGCAGCCCTCTTTCCCCGCTCCGGCTGCAAAGAAGCGCGAGTGGCGCGATAAGGGCAGAGAAGCGATAAAAAGAGCAAGTAAAGAGGCAGATATAATTATTATCTCACATTACCATTATGACCACTTCTTCCCAACCGATTTAAGCATTTACAAAGATAAGCTGGTGTTCGCAAAAAATCCTAACGAATACATAAACGACTCACAACGAGCCCGAGCAACCAGTTTCTATTCCTCTATCTGTGCGACCTATGGAGGAACAGACCTTGAATCACTGGCGAAACCAAAGAGAAAGAGAAGCAGGAAGAAATATCCTGACCCATTGGCTGAGCTACCGATAGCCAGGCACAAGGATTTTGGCGATTATAATAAAAGAAGAGCAGAACTATTAGAGAAAGGTAGAAGATGGTTCGATAGCAGAGTTGTTAACTGGATAAGAAATCCGGTGATTCCAGAGCTCGATTTACCGGCGCTCAAAGTGAAATATCCAGAAGGAAAAGCGTTTAAATTCGGTAATACCACACTTCGATTCAGCAAACCGGTGTTTCATGGCATAGAGTTCTCACGCGTTGGTTGGGTGTTTTATACGATTGTGGAGTACGAAACCGAGAAATTTGTTCATTCTTCTGACCTCAACGGTCCTGTAATCGAAGATTATGCGCAGCAAATAATCCGTGAGAATCCGCAGGTGCTTATCCTGGATGGTCCCATGACCTATATGTTTGGCTATTTGCTGAACCGGATTAATTTAAACCGGGCAGTGGAGAATGCCGCGGCGATTGTGCGTTCAATTGATGCGGAACTGATAATTTACGACCATCACCTGCCGCGAGAGAGGAGATTTCGCGAAAGGACTGAAAAGGTGTGGAGCACAGCAAAGGAAGCGAATAAGAAAGTCATGACTGCTGCGGAATTTCTGGGTAAGGAGCCGTCAGTGCTCGAAGGGTGATGTGCGCTGCGCTCGGAACTCCAGTCAGTTAAATCAGAGGTTTAGACATACTAAGACTGAAAAAGCTGAATGATCACGAGCCCAGATTTTGATATAGACACCTTGACTGAACTTCGGTTTTAAATCTGTAAGCATTCATATCAAATAAAAACATAAAAAATAAAAATATAAAACATATAAAAAATTCGCGTTCTCTCTTTTTTCTCTTATTTTTCCTTTATACGACTATGTCACCGTTACACGCTGCAATATGCTGTCACTTGGTACGTGTACCACTGCAATCGAATCACTAACATTGAGCTGCCCGAACTCCATCGATATCTGGTCGCCGGGCTCGAAATTTGGTTTCCATGCTGCAGTATAGTTACTGTTATTCATTTTAAGCCAATGTATCTGACTACTACCTACAGTTGCACCGTTCAACCTCACTTCTAAGTTATTCCACTTACCACTGGCATCGGAAGCATTAGCGGCTTTAAAAGCATCTACGATTGTATCACCGCCATGATGGTAGACGGTTACTTTTACATCAGTACCGGGCTTCACACCTTCCACCACGAGTGCAGTGCTCGGTGCTTTATTCACACCGCCGATGATGCCATAAGCGAAGGCAGCAACCACCGCTGCTATGATCACCACTATCGCGATCATCATGATGACACCGATAACCGGCGATACTGCGTCTTCATCTGCTCTCAGTTGCTTCTGTCTTGCTCGCTCTTTCGCTTGCTCTTCTTTTTCTTCTTTCTTCATCTCTTTATAATATCACCCCCTAAGGTCTTTTACGATTTAGAGCAATGGAGTACAGGTTTGGCACTCCATTATTTCTCTAATTGGTTAATACGCCTTTTGTAAGTACCGGCGCATGCTAAAAAAGTTGCAATTATGAGCAATTTTGGCGATGATTCTTATCATTAAGTTTCATGAATCCAGAAAGAAGAATGAAAGTGTGAGGGGAAAGGGGGCATAAGCCAGATAACCCTCGTGACTGGTTTTGCCCACATGTCACCAGGCGAAATGGCGTTCCTTTAACTACTGATAATCTCTTCCAGTACTGCAATCACACGCGACAGTTCATCCTTGGTTATCACAAGTGGCGGTACAAGTCTTATCACCCTATCCGAAGTGCAATTTATCAATACCCCGCGATTCAGCGCCTTATCCACGATATCCGCACATGCTTCTCGCAGTTCTATCCCTATCATCAGCCCCTTCCCTCTCACATCCTTCACTATCGGTCTAGAATCCAGCCCATCTTCGTGTACGCGATTCATGAAATAAGCACCAAGCTCTTCTGACCGCTCCACCAGCCTCTCCGATTCTATCACACCGATAGATGCGAGTGCGGCACTGCAAGCCAGTGGATTACCCCCGAATGTAGATGCATGCTCACCTGCTCCAAATTCTATACCCGACTTCGCAAGCATTGCCCCTATCGGGAAGCCAGCGCCCAGCGCCTTTGCAATCGTCATTATATCCGGCTCCACAGCCTCATAATCCTTGCAGAACCATCGCCCCGTACGCCCAAAACCCGTCTGTATCTCATCCAGAATCAATAACACACCCTTATCTGTGCAGATATCTCTCACCTCTGTTAAATACCCCTCTGAGGGCACTATCACACCGGTCTCACCCTGAACAGGCTCCAGAATGACCGCAGCGGTATCATCATCTATCGCAGCCCTTATCGCCTCTGCGTCATTATATCTGACAAATTTCACATGCTTCAGTAGTAATTGCTCAAATGCGCTCCTGAACTTATGCCCCGATGTTACACTCAGTGCGCCGATGGTTCTGCCGTGAAAACCACCTTCCGCAGCTATGAAACCGCTCTTACCGGTCGTCTTAGCTGCGAGCTTCAATGCCGCCTCCACACTCTCCGCACCGGAATTGCAGAAGAAGACCTTGTCCATGCCCGTTATCTGGACTAACTTCTCCGCAAGTTCCACCTGCGGCTCCGTATAGTAAAGGTTGGAGACGTGCATGAGTCTATCCACCTGCTCTTTTAGCGCTTCCACAACCGCAGGATGGCAATAACCAACCGCATTCACCGCTATACCACCAACGCAATCTATATACTCATTACCGAGCAGGTCCTTTAATCGCGCACCTTTACCCTCGCTTATCACGATTCGCGGTCTCCGATAAGTCTGCATGATGTATCTCTTCTCTTTATCAAAGACCGCTTCCACTTCATGTTCCTGTCTGGAGTAGGAGTGCATGGTTAGATTCAACCTCAACCCTGCATCAGTCTATTTACCGCATTGATGAACGCCTCAACGGACGCCATCACGATGTCCCCGCGGACACCACGCGCGGTCACCACCCTGTCACCCCTCTGTACACCGACAATCACCTCAGCAAGAGCATCAGAGCCACCGGTTATCGCTTCTATCCTGAAATCCTTTAACTGGAGGTCACCGCCTATCTCTCCCTTTATTATATCCTGAATTGCTTTTATCGCGGCATCCACAGGTCCTATACCCATTTGCGCACTCTTGCATTCTCTACCCTTAACAATAGCCTTCAGAGAAGCCGTTGGTATCAAATTGTTACCGGTCATTACCGATAGCTCCTTCAATACCACCGCTCGCTCGTGCTTCGCAACCTCCCCGGTAACCA
Organism: Candidatus Methanophagaceae archaeon; assembly: GCA_003194435.1. Lineage (GTDB taxonomy): Archaea > Halobacteriota > Syntropharchaeia > Alkanophagales > Methanospirareceae > G60ANME1. Next base: position 72,619 of record PQXC01000009.1, read on the forward strand.
CCTCTGCAATTGAATACAGGTCATCGTCGGTGACCTTCTTACCACTTGCACTGAGCTCCTTTACACGCTCCAGTATCTCCTCCACCTGCTCGCGCGATGCAGACATACCTATCTCCGACAATTTCTTCTCTATCGAGTGTCGTCCGGTATGGGTCCCCAGCACAATGCGCCTCCTGTGCCCTACCATCTCAGGTGTCATTATCCCTGGCTCGAATGTATTACTCCGCTTTATCACGCCATGTGCATGTATCCCGGATTCATGAGAAAATGCATTCTCGCCCACTACCGGCTGCGTAACCGGAATTTGAACACCTGAGAAGCGCTCAACCAGCTTCGCAGTCTCAAATAGGTACTCAGTCTTTATCCTCGTCCTCAACCCGTATATCGCATTCAGACCCATCACGGTCTCCGCAAGGTCTGCATTGCCCGCTCGTTCTCCCAGACCATTCACCGATACCTGGACCTGGGAGGCACCCGCCTTCACCGCCGCCAGGCTATTCGCAACTGCCAGCCCGAAGTCATTGTGACAATGTATGCTTATCGGGACTTTCACCACTTTGTATATCTCACTCACGAGTTCATACATCCTGAATGGCTCGCTTACACCCACAGTATCGGGTACATTTATGATGTCTGCACCCGCTTCTTCCGCAATCCGGTAGAGTTCCCGAAGGAATCGCAATTCCGTCCGTGTCGCATCCATCGCCGAGAACATGCACTGGAAACCATGACTCTTCACATACTCCGTCATCTCACGGGTCTGCTCCTTCACCGCATCTTCACTCATACCCGTTGTATGCTCACGCTGTATCTCCGAGCTGGGCACGAATATATGTATCATATCAACATCACAGTCAATACAGGCGTCAATGTCCGATGTCAGGAGTCGTGCAAGACCACATATCCGCGCAGAGAGGCCCAGATGCGAGATGCTTTTCACTGCTTCTTTGTCCTTCTTTGAACTGATGGGGAAGCCTGCTTCTATCACATCCACACCCAACTTATCGAGCTGTCTCGCTATCGCCTCCTTCTGCTCCTTCGTAAATGATATACCCGGCGTCTGTTCGCCATCCCTCAATGTTGTATCAAAGACTTCCACTATCCTATCCCTATCCTTCTGTTGCATCTCTCATTCATTCCTATTAAAATAGTAAGAAACCCATTAATCTTTTATTTGTTACTGTAAATCTTCTATTCTACGGATACAGTCAGAGATATAGAGATGGGGGAGAAGATAAAAGTAGGGGTATTGGGCGCTACGGGGAGCGTAGGGCAGAGGTTTGTCCAGCTTCTGGATGGGCATCCCTGGTTCGAGCTCGGTGCACTATTTGCTTCTGAACGTAGTGCGGGTAAGAGATACCGCGATGCAGCGAAGTGGTTCCTCCCATATCCGATGCCAGAGGAAGCTGCGGAGATGGTCGTTCGGTCAACAGAGGATGTGGGCGTGGATGGGACGGAGGATGAAGAGCTTACAATTCTATTCTCCGCACTGCCCGGCTCGGTAGCGAAGGAAGTGGAGAGGAGATGCGCTCAGGCGGGCTATTGCGTGGCGAGTAATGTATCGGTGCATCGAATGGAGAAAGACGTGCCACTGGTCATTCCCGAAGTGAATGCGGACCATCTGGCATTAATCAATGAACAGAGGTCAAATCGTAACTGGCGAGGGTTTATTGTTACCAACCCTAACTGCTCCACCATCGTACTGGCATTGAGTTTGAAGCCTCTGATGCAGTTCGGCATCACCGAGGTGCGGGTTGCCACGATGCAGGCGGTATCGGGTGCCGGCTATGCTGGTGTGCCCTCAATGGCGATACTGGATAACGTGATACCTTACATAGAGCGAGAAGAGGATAAGATGGAGAGTGAACCACTCAAGATACTTGGTACGCTGGAAGGTTCGAGAATAAGGAATGCATCATTCACCGTTTGCGCTTCCTGTCATCGTGTTCCTGTGATGGATGGACACACGGAGGCAGTCTGGGTGAAGTTTGAGGACGAAATAAGCGAAATGGAAGTGAAAGAGGCTTTTGAGAACTTCAACACAGATGTAGATATAGAGACCCCTTTTGCACCACAGAAGCCAATAATACTGCGTGAAGAGCGCGATAGACCGCAACCGAAGTTAGATCGCGATGCGGGCAGGGGGATGAGTGTATCTGTGGGTCGAATAAGACCCGGGAGGATGAAGAACGAGATAAAATACATCGCTCTCGGTCATAATACGATAAGGGGCGCAGCAGGTGCATCTATATTGAATGCGGAAGTGATGGTGAAGCGGGGCTATATATCACGCACTTAATCTCCCCGGCGTGACGTGTCTTACGATGCCTCACCACTCCATGTCTCATGTATTGGTAGCATACCCGGAAGGTTCTGACTCTATATTGACCACGGCATTACCATACTTATGACAGCTGGAACATTGTCCTCCTCCACCATCAGGATGCACAGCCGCTTCATGACAGCCCATGCAAATATCACCGTTGAAAGTTCTTGCGTAATTTGATGCAACTTCGTCCACAAAATCTGGTGTCGTTCCACTATGCCCCTTTTTCTCGTCACCGCCACCGCCACCGTCGCCTCCCGGGCCATCAGGGTTATCAATCACTTCCTTCGTCCTTCCACTCCCATGGCAGGATGCACATGTTAGAGCTTCAGCACAGTGAACCTCTGTAGAATTCGTGTCTTCTGTCACATTCCCGAGGTCGTAAGTGGCGTTTTCGGAAGAATGCTCACTCGCATATTTGTTCACATTATGACATCGGAAGCAATAGCTGTTGTTAACCCATTCTGTTCTGTTCGCATCCGGAATGTAATGGTACCTGTAATGACCCCAGGGATTGTCAGTATCCCAATTCTTGCTGCTTCCTGTACTATCAATTTCTATCGGCGCATGTGTCAGATAGTTCTCATTTGAAGGATTGGAAGTGCCATTAACAAGCGCATCATATATGTTCTTATGGCATTTCGTGCATTTTATATCAGAAAGTTTGAGGAACTCATGCTTTGCACCCGATTTGTTCCACTGGATATCATAATTTCGTGTACCGTTAAAAGAGAAACTGCTGATGTTCCAGTTTGAAATGTTATAATCAATATTATAGAAGTATGAATATGATATCTTGCATGAATAGTTCGTATGACATACCAGACATGCTTCGTTCTCTCCAATGCTCGTGTTCGATGCATTCGCCTTTAGAACAAGCGTTTTATGTGCAGAATAGTTGCTTCCATAGTGTTCGCCCTCGCCAAATGCCCTTGCAGGGGGTGCATGAACTGAACTCCCGGTTTTGTTCACTATCCACACTCCAGTTCCTCCGTGACAATCCAGGCAGCGGGGTGTATAAGCAGCATGAGCTTCTTTGCCCGGTGTTGGACCTGACCCATCTCCGCCTCCATCTCCTCTTGCAAATGTGATGTCCGTAGTACCGTTGAACCTGTGGCATGCTTCGCAGCTCAGGTCTGCATGAATCATGGAGTGATTCAACTCATTCGCAATGTGATGATGGCAAGCAACACAATCAATCTGATTTCCTTCACCAGAGATATTTGTGAAACTGTGTTGCCCCGCGAAGAGCGATATGACATCAGTGCTTGCGAAGAATGTGAGTGATGCCACACCGAAGAACAATATTAGAATCATAATCCTCTTTCTCATCCTTCTTTCACCTCCTTATATGTTATATAGCCGTCTGGCGAGATGTTCACTACATTCCAGTATGAAGCAGACAGATTATAAGAGTCATTCACAGAAATCATCAGGCTTGAAGTGACATTGAAGTTCGATTCCACCCGTATCTTCGTGTGGCACCCAATACACGCTTCATTCGCATCTTCCATGTCTGGATTGCTTATAGCATTCATCACGAACGTTTTGTGCGCCGCGTGGCTTCCTGTGTCTGTTGCATTGGTTGTGAGGCTAAAGCCACCTGCCGGTGGAATATAATATACATCTCCAGTGTGAGCATTTCCATGGCATCGCCTGCAATCCTCGTCATTTGTATATCTACCCTCATGAGGTGGAGGCGAGTCCGCATGATGACACCACCCCCAGCAGCCACCGGTCGCAAAATTAGTATGCTTCACGCCAGATTTATCTCCGCTGTGGCAATACATGCAGGGGATAGTGGAAGCGGCGTGCGACTCTACGCCCGGCTGAGAGCCTGTGCCATCCCCGGACGCGTAAGTGTAACTTTCAAATGTCGTATTCCTATGCTGAACGGGTGGTAATCGGTGGCAATAGCTGCATTTTAGCCGCCCGAAGCCGGTCTCCCCTGTGTGTGGTCCCGCAAGAGCATTCATCTCTTCCGCAACGTCCGCATGACACTTCTCACATGGCACCTGATTACCACCCGCTGTGAGGTTATACCAGCAATGCTGCCCGCTGAAGAGCGATAAAGTAACCGGCAGTACAAATATAGAGATTGCAAGAAGTGCAATTGCCAGTATGATCATTCGCTTCATCTTAGCTCCTCCCCTCTATCACCGTCAGCAACAAATATCCAAGGATTGATATTATGCACAGGGCGTATCCATACATCCTTATCGCCAGGAATACATTCTTTATGAACATATATTCGGAGCCATACCTACCAACCCCCATCTCTTTCGGGTCCAGAATGAAATAATTGCCAATCGCTTTCAATACAATTGGTCTTCCATGTATCTGTACCGCTTCACCCAGAATCTCTTGCTTCGGTACCAGCCAGGGGTCAGCAAATGCACGTGCATCACCCTTGGTCCTTACTCCTCCATTCGTCACCGCAACCACACGGTGCGTGATGGGCAGCATGCTCGCGCTGTTCTCCAGCATTATTATGTCCCCTACTCGGGGATCAACGTGTATTCGCTGCATGAGTATCAGGTCGCCTCGCTCGAAAGTGGGGCTCATACTGTCCGAAGTCACCACCGCAAAGAATACAATTTTGAACAGGAGCATAACGATGATGATGGTGAGTATGGAGAGCACAAGGGAAGAGCCGAAGAGAGAGGGCTTATGCATGCCAGATACGGCTTCATACTCGTACATCCGCTCTTTTAGACGCTTATTACGACTGTATCGCTCATATAATCCTTTAAAGAAGTGAAATATATGAATGGGTACCGCAAATCTCTTTGCAAACGTTAAGTAAATGATATAGTATATTACAATGGCAATTGCACTGGCTATAATAGCTGATATTACCCATCCCATATCCCATTGGACACTTTTGTTTTCTTATATAAGATATTCAAACTTATAAATTTTTTTCCATCTGAATCTGAATGAACATCTGAACTAACTAAAACTAAATATAAATAGCCTTTATCGCGCTAACAATAGCATCACCAACCTCACTGGTCTTCGATTTGCCACCGAGATCGTATGTCCTTACTTTGCCATCTCGCAGAACCGCTTCTATCGCATGTAAAACGATTTCGGATGCACGGCTCTCTCCTATATTATCCAGTAGCATCGCACCTGCCCATATCGTGGCAATTGGATTACTAACGCCTTTGCCACGGTATTTTGGTGCGGAACCATGAATGGGCTCGAACATGGATACGCCGTCCGGGTTTATATTCGCACCCGGGGCAAGTCCGAGACCACCCTGAATCATCGCACCGAGGTCTGTAATAATATCACCGAACATATTTGGCGCAACAACGACCTTATACCACTCGGGATTCTTAACCAGCCACATGCACATCGCATCCACATAGTTGAACTCGGTCTCTATATCCGGGTACTCCTTCGCCACATCATTGAATACCTCACGCCAGAATCCATAGCCCTCTGTCAGTACATTCGCCTTGTCCACACTCGTCACTCGCTTCTTACCGGTCTTCCTCGCAAGTTCAAATGCGAATCTCATCACACGTTCACAGCCCTCGCGGGTTATTACACCTATCTGATATGCGAGTTCATCAGCATCGCTCTCTATGTCCAGTTTGAACTTGATGTTATAGAGGTTCCTTATCAATTCCAGTTCTTTGCTGCTCTTATTGCCCTTCACCCTACCGCCAATACTGACATAGAAATCCTCCGTGTTCTCTCGTACAACCATGAAGTCAATATCATGCCCATGCTCATGATGAGCGAGAGGCGAAGGCACACCCTCCAGGAGCTTCACCGGTCTCAAGTTCACATACTGGTCGAAGTAGAACCTGAGCGTAAGCAGGATGCCACGTTCTAAAATACCGGGCTCCACCCTGGGGTCCCCTATACTCCCAAAATATATGGCATCACACTGCTCTAACTCCTTTAATGTCTCTTCACTGAGCAACTCCCCGGTTCTCAGATAGTACTCGCCACCGTTTGGATAGTCAATCCATTGGAGTTCGAAATTCTCACGCTCTGATACCGCTTCCAGTACCTTCTTTCCCTCTCTTATCACTTCTGGTCCGATGCCATCACCACCAAATACCGCAATCTTATATCCGTGTTTCATCTCTCTGCGCCCTGTCCTTTGCCTTTACACCGTTCAAATCAAATGGAATAAGTTTTATTTAAAAGTATCGCAATTTAATATAAGTATGGAGAGTTATAGCGCTAAGGATATACAGGTACTGAAAGATCTGACTGCAGTGAGGAAGCGCCCTGCGATGTATATAGGTGATACTTCCTCCAGAGGGCTTCATCATCTTGTAAATGAGGTGATAGATAATAGCGTAGATGAAGCTTTGATGGGGTTCTGCAATACCATCGAGCTGGTAATCCATAGGGATAACTCAATAACAGTGAGAGACAATGGACGTGGAATTCCCGTTGACATGCATGAGGAATATAACCTGCCAGCGGTGGAAGTAGTGATGACGAAGTTGCATGCAGGTGGCAAATTTGATAACAAAGCATATAAAGTTTCAGGTGGGCTTCATGGTGTGGGTATTTCAGTTGTTAATGCACTCTCAGAATGGCTGGAGGTGGAGGTGAGACGGGATGGTAAGAGCTACTATCAGAGATACGAGAGAGGGAAGCCGATATGCGAGTTAAAGGAGTTAAGTGTGGAGGGAGATGGTGATGGTGATGGCTGGCTACGAGGTACAAGGGTGACATTCAAGCCAGATACGCAGATATTTGGTACATATACGTTTGATGCTGCCATTTTAGGCACCAGGCTGCGAGAACTTGCATTCCTGAATCCCGGAGTGGCGCTATCGCTGCAGGATGAGCGGGACGGTAAAGAGAAGCTGTTCAAATATGATGGCGGTATCGCATCGTTCCTGGATTATATAAACAGGGATAAGAGGGTGCTTCACCGTGCTATAATAATCAAGGATGAGAAGGATGATGTGAAGGTAGAGATCGGGCTACAGTATAACGATGGCTATGCGGAGAATATTTTCTCGTTCGTGAACAATGTGAAGACGGTGGAGGGTGGTAAGCACGTTAGCGGGTTCAAAGCTGCACTGACCAGGGTACTGAACGAGTATGGCAAAGCCCAGAATATATTGAAGAAGGTAACCCTGGATGGAGAAGATGTGCGTGAAGGGCTCGCGGCAGTGATAAGTGTGAAGCTGAGGGAGCCACAGTTTGAAGGACAGACGAAGACGAAATTGGGTAATAGTGAGGTTAAAGGCATTGTGGAATCAATTGTGCGAGAGCACCTGTGTGATTTCTTGAATGAGAATCCGAGAGATGCTGAGAGCATAATAAAAAAGGCGCTGGAGGCGGCACATGCGCGGGAAGCGGCGAGGCATGCCAGGGAGATAGTGAGACGAAAGGACTTCTTAAGCGATTCGTTGCCCGGGAAGCTCGCTGATTGCTCAGAGAAGGACGTGACGAAGCGTGAGATCTACATAGTGGAGGGCGATTCTGCGGGTGGTTCAGCGAAACAGGCACGGGATAAGAATTTCCAGGCGATTCTACCTATTCGCGGTAAGATATTGAATGTGGAGAAGGCGCGTCTGGATAAGATATTGAAGAGTAATGAGATTCGTGCGCTCGTTACTGCACTGGGTGCGGGTATAGGTGACGATTTCGAGCTGGATAAGGCACGTTACAGCCGGATAATAATAATGAGTGATGCGGATGTTGATGGTGCGCATATAAGGACGCTACTGCTCACATTCTTCTATCGCTACATGCAGGAGCTGGTGAGGACGAGCCGCGTATACATAGCACTGCCGCCATTATACATGGTGAAGAAGGGCAAAGAGACCAGATACGCATTCTCAGATGAGGAGTATGCGAGGATACTGGCGGAGTTGAAGGTGAAGGAAGGCGATTCAGGAGTGAAGATACAGCGATATAAGGGTCTGGGTGAGATGAATCCGGAGCAGTTATGGGAGACGACAATGAATCCCCGCACGAGATGCATAAAGCGAGTCACACTGGAGGATGCTGCGGAAGCAGATTGGATATTCACGGTATTGATGGGCGAGGAAGTGGAACCGAGGAAGCGATTTATACAGACGCATGCGAAGGAAGTGATGAATCTTGATATATAAAATACAAGGAAAAAATGAGCGGGTGGATGGTGGGGGGATCACATGCCCGGCAGTGCATTATCGCGTTGCGGATAGGTTCCAAATAGTCTAACCTCCTCTTCCACTCCTTTGGACTTTTCATATAAGAACTGAAAATTCTTTTATTAGCCTTAGCCTCGATAATCTTTCCATAATTATAAAAATAAAAATCAATAAAATACAATTCTGGCAGCTACCTTTATTCTTTTAACGGACTTTCTTGAACTCTTTCGCCGTATTTCTTTCTCACATCACTTGGAACGCCTTCCCACCATCATTCTTCCCCGTGCGCATCCCTTAACACTTCATGAATCAATTCTCTAAGGGTATTTTCAAACCATTCTATCAATGCGTGATTTAGCAATACCGGGTTATTTGTTCTCCGTTTCATAAACTTAATAGCTCCCTCATCTTTCTTTGAATCCTGATATCCAATCTTTCGCTTATTTCGTTCATTAATAACACCAATTCTGTATCTTCAATCTCTGCAGTTAAGGAGTTTAAAAATTCTTCAAAATGCTCGCCCTCATCCTCATTGTATATCTCCTCTATTCGCTCTTTGGTAGCACGCATAAAAGAATCCTCTATGACTTTTATTCTTATCTCTTTATTCACATCGTCAGGCAAATCAAATCTCAGCTTATAAAGTAAAAGTAGAGTTTCATAATCCTGTTTTTTACATGCCATTGCATTAAACAACCCCATAGCGAGTTTTTCTCTCACCTCTTTCTCCGGATGCTCTTCATGTAGCGCCTTCAGGTCTTTCAGGCAAGCCTCCATCTCTTCAAGCCTTTTTGCCCTCCCGTAATGATCCGCCGCATTAACCAACCCCTTGGCGAGGTTTTCTCTTACCTCTTTTTCCGGATGCTTTATGTGGAGAGCCTTCAGGTCTTTCAGGCGAGTCTCCATCTCTTCAAGCCTTTTTGCCCTCCCGTAATCACTCGTTGCATTAAACAACCCCATAGCGAGGTTTTCTCTTACCTCTTTTTCCGGATGCTTTATGTGGAGAGCCTTCAGGTCTTTCAGGCGAGTCTCCATCTCTTCAAACCTTTTTGCCTCTCCGTAATACTTCGTTGCATTAACCAACCCACTGGCGAGGTTTTCTCTTACTTCTTTCTCCGGATGCTTTATATGGAGAGCTCTCAGTTCTTTCAGGCAAGCCTCCATCTCATCGAACCTTTTTGCCTCTCCGCAATACTTCGTTGCATTAACCAACCCACTGGCGAGTT